>JAAERP010000106.1 GCA_024230215.1 Fuerstiella sp.
GACCAGATTACCATCGACATCATTAACGCTCAGACCACTGATCGCCAGTGCGGTATCTTCATCAACGGTTTGCGGGCCTGGCACCGTGTTGACTGGCGGATCATCTATTCTGACTTCGTAATCCTCCACTTCACCGCTGGAGGCTGCGCCATCAGGGGCCAAACCACCACCAGCACTCAGGCGATAACGCGTGTAAGTCGTCCCAGCCAAAGCACCAGCGGGAATCGAGAACGTCAGGTTATTCACCCCGTTGACAACAACCTGATTTGTGAAGATCTGTTCGGACGGCTCCCAATTGTTGTTCTGATTGAAGTCCATCCACGCATCCAGAAACGCTCCGTTCGCCGGAGCTCCGCTCACCGTCACATCTGTCACGGCAGCCGCAGCGCCTGGATTCAATGCTCCAAACGTCACCCCATCTTCATCGTCCGCCGACGCCCCACCAGGATTCAGATCATCAAAGTCGGAATTGACTGAATGCGTTCCGTCCGATTCCGAATCCCATTCCGTGCCCAGACGCAAACCAGTTCCTCCTGCCGGACCTGCGGCAAATACGTGCCGGGCGCCATCGTCAGCGAGTGTGACCGGATAACCATCCGGAGCGTCTCCAAAGTCCAGGTCATTCGCGGGAGGCGTCTCTATTCTGACTTCGTAATCCTCCACTTCACCGCTGGAGGCTGCGCCATCAGGGGCCAAACCACCACCAGCACTCAGGCGATAACGCGTGTAAGTCGTCCCAGCCAAAGCACCAGCGGGAATCGAGAACGTC
>JAAERP010000107.1 GCA_024230215.1 Fuerstiella sp.
GATCTTTGACAACTTGATTGAGATTGTGAGTCTGTGAGTTTTGGCTAACGCAAGCTGGTTCGCCGCTCTTTGACCGGGGCGGCAAACAGGTATCACACTTTTCATTGTTTATAGCTGTCATTTCCTTTTCGGAGGGGATGGTAGTTAAAGCATATTTCTGAAGGGTTTGATCCTGGCTCAGAATGAACGTTGGCGGCGTGGATTAGGCATGCAAGTCGAGCGAGAATTTTATTGTTGAAGCTTCGGCGGATTCAATAAGAGGAAAGCGGCAAACGGCGTAGTAATGCGTAGGTACGTACCCTCAGGTTGGGAATAGCCATGGGAAACTGTGGGTAATGCCCAATAACATCTGCGGATCAAAGGTGTGATTCCGCCTGAGGAGCGGCTTACGTGATATTAGCTTGTTGGTGGGGTAATGGCCTACCAAGGCAACGATGTCTAGGGGGTGTGAGAGCATGGCCCCCACGACCGGAACTGAGATACTGTCCGGACACCT
Organism: Fuerstiella sp.; assembly: GCA_024230215.1. Taxonomy (GTDB): domain Bacteria; phylum Planctomycetota; class Planctomycetia; order Planctomycetales; family Planctomycetaceae; genus Fuerstiella. Next base: position 497 of record JAAERP010000107.1, read on the forward strand.
ACGGGTGGCTGCAGTCGAGAATCTTCCGCAATGGGCGAAAGCCTGACGGAGCGACGCCGCGTGCGGGATGAAGGCCCTTGGGTTGTAAACCGCTGTCAGAGGGGATGAAATCATGGTTGGCTATCCTTCCATGTTGACAGAGCCTCAAAGGAAGCACGGGCTAAGTACGTGCCAGCAGCCGCGGTAACACGTACTGTGCGAACGTTATTCGGAATCACTGGGCTTAAAGGGTACGTAGGCGGTTTATCAAGTCAGGTGTGAAATGCCTGAGCTCAACTGAGGCACTGCGCTTGAAACTGATAAACTAGAGTATTCCAGGGGTGTGCGGAACTGCCAGTGGAGCGGTGAAATGCGTTGATATTGGCAGGAACACCGGAGGCGAAGGCGGCACACTGGGGGATAACTGACGCTGAGGTACGAAAGCCAGGGTAGCGAACGGGATTAGATACCCCGGTAGTCCTGGCTGTAAACGATGAGCACTGGGCGAGAGGAAGTTCGCTTCTTTTTGCCGTAGCGAAAGCATTAAGTGCTCCGCCTGGGGAGTATGGTCGCAAGGCTGAAACTCAAAGGAATTGACGGGGGCTCACACAAGCGGTGGATGATGTGGCTTAATTCGAGGCAACGCGAAGAACCTTATCCTGGACTTGACATGCTTGGATGGCTCGCCCGAAAGGGATGAGTCTGCCTTCGGGTGAAACTTGCACAGGTGCTGCATGGCTGTCGTCAGCTCGTGTCGTGAGACGTCGCGTTAAGTCGCTTAACGAGCGCAACCCTTGTCCTTAGTTGCCAGCACGTAATGGTGGGGACTCTAAGGAGACCGCCGGTGTCAAACCGGAGGAAGGCGGGGACGACGTCAAGTCATCATGGCCTTTATGTTCAGGGCTGCACACGTCATACAATGCAACATACAAAGGGCAGCTAACCCGCGAGGGGGCGCTAATCTCAAAAAGTGTTGCTCAGTTCGGATTGTAGGCTGCAACTCGCCTACATGAAGCTGGAATCGCTAGTAATCGTAGGTCATCTATACTACGGTGAATATGTTCCTGAGCCTTGTACACACCGCCCGTCAAGCCACGAAAGCGGGGGGCGCCTAAAGTCGCTGTGCTAACCTTCGGGAGGCAGGCGCCTAGGGCGAACTTCGTGATTGGGACTAAGTCGTAACAAGGTAGCCGTAGGGGAACCTGCGGCTGGATCACCTCCTTTCTAAGGATAATCACGGGAGTTGAGCAGGTTTACCTGTTCTTCAAACCGTCCATAACCAAACCAACAGTTTTCGGGGTGTTGCATGATCTGGTTTACCAGTGAAGACAACGCCTGCCAGAACTCACAAACACACAATCTCAATCTTGTCGATATACCGAAAGTGGTCATCAGAGCAGCCATGTTCCGATGACCGCTTTTTCCATGCGCCGCGATTGGTCAGTTTGCAATTTAATTTTGTAGGCCGGCATCCACGAGCCAAAGCGACGCCGATCCGGCAATAGAATGCACAAGCAATGCGGCATCGGCTCCAACAGCGCCGTAGGGAGAGGCGTTTTTGTACCACACCGCCTTACCTGTCAGCGGGATCCGGTTTCTGAACCCTAGACTCAGCCTGTACCACCTGAGGGACAGCATCTGCCAGGACACCAACACGAGTTTCCACAAGTCGAGCGACGGCAAGCAATGTGGCTTCGTCGTGAAGTTGACCGGTCAGCGTTCCGCAAGCTGGCTGCCTGGTGTCGCCATCACCGACCATTACAGTGGGAATGACAACCGTCGGATGCCCCGTCAGATTGCAAATCCCAAGGTCATCGCCGCCGACGTACAGGTCAACCGAGCGAAAGACGTCTGCCATTTTCCGCATCAGTTTGCTACGAAGTCGGGCGGCGTGCAAATAGTCAACGGCCGTCATGAAGTGCATCTTGCGGAAGATCTCCGGCCATCGATTCAGGCCATCCGTGTTCCCGCTCGCCACAAGTTCGTGAAAAATCGTGGCGGCTTCTGCGTCCAGCATCAAGCTGATTGCCCATTCTGGGAATTCGTTCGGCAGCGGAACCTCAACAATGTCAGCACCGAGTTCCTCAAGATGGGTCAAAATCTTCTGATCCGCCTCTTTGAGCGGCACTCCCTCCACCCGTCCAATCTTCAGTTTCGTGAGGTCTGCCTTCATCGGCCACTGAAACCATCGGTCGACGGAAGTCGGATCACCGTCATCGGCGCCGTGAATCGCGTCAAAGACAAGTGCGCAATCGTCGATGTGGCGTGCCAGCGGTCCGACCTTGTCCATCGTCCACGACAACGCCATGCAGCCGTGTCGGCTGACTCGACCGAACGTTGGCCGCAGCGCGGCGATCCCGCATCGGCGACTCGGCGAAACAATACTGCCGAGTGTTTCACTTCCCAACGCAAACGGCACCAGTCCGGCAGCCACAGCCGCTGCTGAACCGGCCGAGGAACCGCTGGATCCCTGATCCGGATTCCAGGGATTTCGGGTTTGCCCGCCAAACCACCGATCGCCCATCGCCAAAGCGCCCAGCGACAACTTGGCCACCAGAATAGCTCCGGCCTGCTCAAGCTTCCGGGCAACAGTCGCCGTCCGGTCGATGACTCGTGTCTGAAACTGCGGTGCGCCCCACGTGGTCGGATAGCCGGCAACGGCAATCAGATCCTTTGCGCCCCAGGGAATACCGTGCAGCGGCCCCCGATCTTTCCCCGACTCCAGTTCGCGATCGGCCTGCTCAGCCTGCCTCAACGCCAGCTCTTCGGTGAGCGTGACCACACACTTCAGCACAGCATCGAACTGCGTCAGCCTGTCCAGACAATGTCGTGTCAGTTGGACCGAAGAAATATTCCCGGATCTGAGGGCCGCGCCCAATTCACGAATTGACCGAAACGAAAGAGAATCATTGGGATCCAGCTTCTCAGGAGATGCTGATGTGAACGGCGACAGCCAATCCGGGCGTTGTGCTACACCAACTCGAATCTGCGTCTCGAACATCTCAGGATCAAAGCGGATTGCTGGCAGCGTATCGTATCCGACCGTAACAGCTCGCATCTGTTCGCATTTTCGCAGCATTCCCTGCACGGAATCGGCAGCCGTTTTCCGTTCTTCGTCGGACAGTTCAATTCCCGCCACCCATTCGGCGTTGCGAATTGATTCTGCGTCGATGTTGGCTGTCTGCTCGACCGTCTGAGCGACAGCACGGCGGAAGGCTGCCGTTCCGATGCCGGTGGCCGCCAGAACTCCCAGTACGTGACGGCGATTGGGCGTAGTGAGCGCATCGTCGGTGTGCGACGACAAGGCGTTGTCGGATTCAGCACTCATCAGCCCCCCCCTGCTGGCCAACTACGGTATGAACGACGTGTCATTCGTAACGGTCAGACAGAATTCCGCGAGCAGCCGGGCCGACTGTTCCAGATCAGACAACGCCACCACTTCAACCGGACTGTGCATGTATCGATTCGGCAGAGTGACCAGCCCGGCAGCACAGCCGCCTCGGCTGACCTGAATCGCCGCCCCGTCATTGCTGGCGGGCCGACCAAGGGCGTTTATCTGCACAGAAAGATCATTTGCCGCCGCGGTCTTCAGCAGCAGATCAACCACGCGAGGATTGGCATTCGCGCCGCGCACCACGACAGGGCCTCCTCCGAGCGTGATGTTGCCAAATTGATTCTGGTCAATTCCGGGGCAGTCTGTCGCGTGAGTCACATCCACTGCGATAGCCACGTCCGGATTGACGTTGTAGGCGCTGGTTTGAGCACCGCGAAGTCCGATTTCTTCCTGCACGGCAGAAACTGCAAACACAGCAGCTGTCGGGTTCTGCTCCGAAATCATCTTCAAGGCCGTCATAATGACCCAGATGCCAGTACGATCGTCCATCGCGACTCCGGAGATTCTTCCGTTTCGCAGTTTGGTGAGCGATGGTTGCGGCGTGACCGAATCGCCGATGGCGACAACTCCCGAGGCCTCTTCTGCGGATGCAGCACCGATGTCGATCCACAGATCCTGAATCTTTGGCACGGTTTTTCGTTCCGCCTCGCTTAGCAGATGAATCGGCTTTCGGGCAATCACGCCTGGGATGGAACCGCCTGTCGTATGAACCAGCATTTTCTGGCCCAGGAGGATCTGCATATCCCACCCGCCCACCGCACTGACGCGAATAAAACCCTTGTCGTCAATATGCCGAACGATCAGCCCGATCTGATCGCAGTGCGCGTCGAGCAGAATGCGTGGGCCAGCATCTGGATTGACTGCTGCAATCAGGTTGCCATGCACGTCAGTTTCGACCGAATGGGCAAAGCTGCCAGCAAACTCGCGAATGACCTGTTGAATGTTCTGTTCGAATCCGGACGTGCCGGGGGTCGCCAGTAACGCTTCCAGAAACTCGTCTGTCATCAAAACCTCGCTGATGATTCGTCGTGCTTTGTCACAGGCAAAAGTTAGGGTGGAAGCATTCCCCGGAAAAGGGGGTCAGGTACCAAAAATGCAAAGCACCCTTCGGGCCGTTCCGGTTTTTGGTACCTGACCCCGTTTTCCTCGCCAACCCTAAAACCTGGCTGTGACAATGCACTAGTCGCAAATAGCCGCAGATGATTACCAGCAGCATGTCCGGACACAGGAGACAGTAAGCCGCAAGGCGCGGGTGAAAACACTGCCAGACACCGGCGACTAGCGCCGTGCCGCTCAGAGGAACAGACTTATTCGGACAGGCTGCTGGTGGAGTGATAGCACAAAAAGTGAGCAAGGATAAGCGTCGGACTGGTCTGAGCAACATGCGGGTTTCGGCCGAATCTCCGAATCAGTAGACTTCTGCAGGAAAAAACGTTGCCCAGGCGTGGTATCCATCAAGAGCGCGTTCCCAGTCCCGAACGTCAGCTCACACAATCTGAGGCACTGCCTCGACAGACATCGACCTTCGCAACGCCGCACAAACTTTGCATCAGGAATGGATTCTTGGCAACAGCACTCCAGGAACAGTCAGTGGCATTGTCATCGCCGCAACCCGCGCTTCGTCCGGAAATCGATCGAATCATCGAATCCGGTCGGGAAGCCACCGGTACCGAATCCACTATGCCGTTAAAACCAGTGTTCTGGTCAACGGTATTGACCTGCCTGCTGCTTTGGGTTTGCTTTACGCCAGTTGACTTTGCTCCAGCGGCGTGGATTGCTCTTGTGCCGCTGTGTCAAGTGCTGCGACTGAAGCGACTGCCACGACACAGCTATCGAATCATCGGCGTTGTCGGCTTTGTCTGGGCGGTGGTGACACTGCAGTGGATGAGACTGGGGCACTGGACGATGCACGGTGCGCTGGTTGCCCTGGCCTTTTATGTGTCGCTCTATTTTCCGGTGTTTGTTGGCGTCGCTCGAAATGCCGTGCGTGCCGGCCTGCCGCTGTGGCTGGCCGTGCCGATCGTCTGGACGGCGCTGGAATACCTGCGAGCTCATCTGATGACGGGGTTTTCGTGGTACTATCTGGGACACTCTCAGTATCAGTGGACGTCCTTTATTCAGATCTGTGATATCACAGGAGCGTATGGCGTTACTTTTCTGGTAGCACTGGCTTCCGGCGCAGTAAGCGTCTGCATTCCTGCGGGCTGGCTGGTAAGAGCGGGACTCGCCGAATCCACGAGTGCTGTGATTGCGGACTCGACGCGTCGGCAGGTCTTTGCTGTTTCGCTGGCGGTCGGGATGGTAATTCTGAGCTGCCTGTACGGAATGCATCAACAGACGATTCCGCCATCCGACGCTCCCGGTCCTGTCATAGCCGTCATTCAGGGCAACTTCACGCCGGAACTGAAACATGACCCCGGTCAGTGGCTGCAAATGGTCAACGAACACGACTTGCTGTCACGTCGCGCTGCAGGTCTGCGTCCCGATCTGATCGTGTGGCCCGAGACAATGTTTCCAGTTCCGGACCAGATTATTTCTGAAGGTGTGACAGATGATGATCTGATCAGCATGTTGCCACTTCATGGGGCTGCCACCAACAGCGAGCTCGCCCGGAACGAGATTGAGCGCTGGCACAGCGGTCAGGCCCGGGAACTTCTGGTGAACCGCAGCCAGGAATCAGGTGCCGCACTTTTGGTGGGCCTGCTGACGGAAGTTGCGAAAAAGCATGGCCGTGAACGGTTCAACTCAGCAGCATTCATTCGTCCGGATCTCGGCTACATCGGACGGTACGACAAAATGCACCGAGTTCTCTTTGGTGAGTACATTCCGTTGCGGTCGGTTCTGCCGTGGCTGGCGAAACTTACTCCGTTCAGTGCGGGCTTTGGTATCGATGCGGGTGCCGCGCCTGCAGTGTTTGAATACGGCGGCGCTCGGTTCTCTCCAATCATCTGCTTCGAGGACACGGTGCCTCATCTGGTGCGCGAGGTTGTGAATACTCGTGACGCAGCGGGCCAGACCCCGGACGTCCTGATCAACATGACCAACGACGGCTGGTTTCGCGGTTCCAGCGAACTGGATCAGCATTTAATCACCGCAACATTCCGTTGCATCGAAACACGTCGTCCCATGATTCGAGCTGTCAACGCCGGGATTTCGGCGTTCATTGATTCAGCTGGGCGTATCCGACAGCCGGAACATTTTCTGATCATGAAGCAGGAATCAGCCGGACTGGTGGCGGAATTCAAGAAGGCCGAATCGATGATCGATCCCGACACCGGTCAGCGGCATCGACAATGTTCGGCCGTGATGGTCGGCCAGATTCCGCTCGACGGCCGCATTTCTTCATACATGAAATTCGGAGACTGGTTCGCCATGCTGTGCAGTGTCCTGGCAGTCGGTGCAATGTCGATTGGTTTTCGACGCCCGTCACCTGTCTGACGTCGGCAGTTCGAAACACGCGGCTTCGATTTCGCTGCGAATCAGAATTCGGTTGCCATAAAGACACAGCGTGTTCCAGCAGATACCGTTGACGGTCGAGAACGAGCCGAGTTCTTCATAACCGTTCGGCGTAGCGTTGATCAGATAAAGCGTTCCGCTTTCGCTGTGCAACAGAATCTGGTCGTTCACCAGCAACAGCTGACCGTGCCCAAATCGACCGCGTTGCTTCCAGATTCGTTCGCCATCTGCCAGCCGGGCACATTCCAGAAACCCATTGGACAGTGAGTAGGAATGACCGTCTAGCAGCACAGGACTGGTCAGTTTGGTTTTCAGCACGCGAGTGTTCCGCCAAATCGATGTGGCGACAATTTCTCCATCTGCATTGTTCAATGCGATTAACTCGCCTCCACCGTCCGGGTAACCATTCGAAGTCAGCACGTGTGATTCTGACACGACCGAAACCTGCGATGTGTTTGCGCCACCGTTGGATTCGCCGGGGCGGGAGAAACTCCAGAGCGTTTCGCCCGTGTCAGGCTCAAATCCCATCACCTTTGATTCAGCAGTCAGCAGAATCTGTGGCCTGCCTGCGACGGTAGCCAGCACGGGTGACCCATACGCAATCATTTCACGACCACCGCGCCAACGAATCTCACCTGTGAGTCGATCAAAGGCCAGCAGGGTGGATACGCTTCCGGCCGGACCGCCTCCCGGCACGATGACAAGGTCACCCATGATCAGCGGTGACCCCGAACGTCCCCACGCCAATGGTGTATTCTTTTCATATTGAAATCCGAGACCATCCTCATCCGTTCCTGAAGCAAGCTCGACCCCCAGAATTTCATTCAAATCCGCCTGCCACACCACAGATCCGTCGGCACCGTTCAGGCAGACGCAATTACCAACGGCTCCGACGGCGTACACCCGACCGTCAAAAATCGCAGGTGTTGCCCGCGGTCCGACGTGGCCGAGATTCATGACGTCGTGATGCCGCGCCGTGTGCCGGTAAAGCCATTGTAATTGCCCGGTCTCAATTCTGTAGCAAGTGATGCACTCCTGATCGTCCCGCTGCTCCATCGTCACAGCATAGCCATTCCGAGCAACAAATCCGGACCACCCGCTGCCGATCCCGTGCTTCCACATCTGAGTGGCACTGGAGAACCGGTCCCTTTCAAATTGGAAGTCTGTCGTAATTGTCCCGTCGCGGTTTTCACCCAGAAACATCGAAAAATCGTCAGACGTCTCCGTACTTAAGTCCACCGTCACTGGTTTCCTGCTGACCGAGTCAGGCAGTGGCTCCAGCCTGGATGTCCATATCGGCTCCCAACGCTGAATAGTGAGATCACCGCCAAGGACGGGCCCAAAGATGAACACAAAGAGGAACGGCAGCGATGCGACCAACGCGCTGGTCAGCAATCGTTTCCACCATCGCCAGCGACTGAATATCAGAAACCATCCGACCCACAAAACCAGCGTGATCGCCGCACAAAGAATCGAGATCACGTTAACGATGTCCAGGCCGATACCCAGCACGTCTTCCACCTCACTGATGAAGGTGCTGGCCAGAATGATCAGCAACAGCACAACGCCGGTGAAGATGAACATTTTCTTCGGGAAACGGCCTCTACCGTCGCCTGACGCTGCCGTCCGGGCGTGTTCGTAGGGATCCACATTCGCTCGGCGGGACGAGTCTGTCTGGTCGTTCATTATTCGATAATCCGCAATGTCGGACGTTGACGAAGTGCGTCGAACTGTCATTGCCGTGGATTGTAGACGCCCCTGCATGAATCACCCATGCCGGCCCTTCTTCGACGCAGCCCGCATAGTATTGGATACCTGGTCACCACCATCCACATCAACCGGCATTTCCCGCCTGTTGAACCTTGCCGACTAGGGGGAATCGTCCTGTTTTACGGTTCCGGCAAAGTTGAACGGTTGAATTGACGATACGGATTGTAACGGCACATCCTGTCCGGGAATCCGTCCGGGATAATCGTCTATTTGACATGATGGCAGCGTCAACTTCGGATTAACGCTGCGTTGAAGGAACCGTCGCTGACGCGGCGCAGGGGGACCGCCAGAAGTGCATACGCTGCAGACCAGAATGACCGCCACGATTGTGTTGGCTTCAATTCTGCTTCAGGGATGCGCTATGCAGCCACTGAGATTGCAGTACCTTTGGCGACACGACGAAGGTCTTTCGTACTACGAAGACGCGACCTCAGCCATTGAATACCCGACCGAAACTGAACCCAGAACACCTGATCCGCTATTATTCGCTGCACCTCGACATATTCGCAGCCTGGACGAAGTCGAATCGCGAGAAGTCACGTTGACGGAATGCGTCCGCATGGCTCTGGAAAAATCAACGATTCTGCGCGACAACGCGGTGGCTCGTGGCGGACAGAGTCAGATCCTCGTGCAACCCGGTGGCGTGACATCAATTTATGAACCGGCCATTCAGGCAACGGGTTTCTTATTCGGCAACAGAGGCGTTGAGGCGGCTCTGGCAGACTTCGATGCCCTTGCCACCACCAGTATCACATGGGGCCGTGACAGCGTGCCGCAAAACGCCGGCACACTGGGATTGGGTAGCGGTGATTCGCAGGTTCTTGAGACCGGTCAGTATCAGGCTCGCCTCGAAAAACCACTGGCGAACGGTGCGACTCTGGCCTTGCAGCATGACGTCAACTACGAATTGAACAATCGCCCCGCAGCTGTTCAGGCGTTTCCTTCAAGTTTCACCGGTGTGGTTCAGGCGGAGTATCGTCAGCCGTTATGGGCCGGGGCCGGAGTAGACTTCAACCGAATTGCCGGCCCACTGAGCCAGGGGCTGCGAGGTGTCTCAGGACTTTCGCAGGGCATCCTGATCTCGCGCATCAACAATGATATCGCTTTGGCACAATTTGAATCGCGAGTCAAGATTCTTGTCAAGGATATTGAGGACCAATACTGGGACCTGAACCTGTCCCTGCGGTTGTATCAGTCCGAAATGGATGCGTTCAGGGACCTACTGAGTTACTTCAACAAGTTGCGCGGCCGTGCCGAGGGATCCGACTATGTTCTGCAGGCCGAAGCGAGGATTTTTGAGGCCGACGCACGGATTCGTGGATCGCTGGCGGACGTTCTTGAGAATGAAGGCCGCCTTCGACGACTGTGCCACCTGCCGCTCAACGATGGAACATTTCTTTATCCGGTCGATAGGCCGTCAGAGGCAAAGGTCGAACCCGACTGGTCCGCATCACTGCAGGAAGCATTCAGTCATCGCCATGAATTGCGACAGCAAAAATGGGAAGTCAAGAGTCTTGAACTGCAGTTGAAAGCTGCCCGCAGCCTGACGCGCCCGCGTCTGGACGCGGTGTCCCAGTATCGCATGAATGGTCTTGGCGACAATCTGATTGGCAGCCACGATTTCCCACTCGACACCATGATGGGCAACGTTGCTCGTGGTGGCAACCCCGGCTGGAACCTCGGACTTCAGATGGTCATGCCGATCGGTCTTCGATCAGCTCGGATTCGAGTCAGAAACCACGAACTTCGACTTCGCAAGAATCGCGAGGTGTTGAACGAAATGGAACGAGAGATCGCCTTCGAATTGTCCGGGGCCATGATGGGCATGCAACGCTGGTACGAACTGGCAGACAGCACGGTTCGCCGCGTCGATTCGGCCGAAAAATACGTCATCGCTGCGGAACAGCGTGTTCAGGGCACAGCCCAGACCAGTCCGGACCTGTTCAACCTCCTGTTGCAGGCGAAGATTCAGCAACGTGACGCTCAACAGGCCTACATGCGAAGCATCATTGAATACAACAAGGGACTTAACGTCTTGAAGTTCGCCAAAGGCACAACGCTTGTCGACAGTGAAATCTACCTGGCAGAAGGCCAGTGGCATCCTGCCGCCGCGCCATTCGCGCTGCAGCGAGCTGTGGGCCGCACTTACAGTAAGGATCAGCACAAACTTCGCACGGAACCGATTGAGTTTGTCGGTGCACCGGCTCCCGGCAGCTGGGAATCGTGGGGGACGGACTCACGGCCCTGGATTCCGAACGATGTCGCCCCGGCACACACAGACGGCACGCCCGGATCACCGATGCCGGTGCCGGATGTACCGCCCCCGAGTTCACTTCCACGGGTACACCTTGTACCGCCGGCCATTGAGGAACCGTTGCTGCCCCCAGCAACGTCAACAGAACCCCCGATGAACGTGCCGCCGCCGCCCGTGGCGCCTGAGCGTTCGCAGCCGATGCCCGTTCCGGACGCGGAGATCTCGAACGCTCGACCGTGGAGAAACAAACTGAACAAGTCCAGCCTGGCACCCGTCGCCAGCGAGGCCGATAACGCTGGCCGCGTTAAGTTTTAGATGCTGTGTGCCAGGATCCAGCTTTCGAGCTGTGGCTTCGCGCTTCGGAGGTCGCCCATGGTGTGTACGGCCAGACAGCGAGACGCGTCCTTTCTGCGTCTGCCCGTGATCCACTCCGCGGGATGTTGGCGGGGATGTGTCCAGCGAAGAGCTGCGAATCAGCCAGCTACGCGGCGGGACACGTACGTGACTACTTGTTCACGATGTTGTCCATCAGCTGAATACCGGCCGGGCCGACAAGGATCACAAAGATGCCTGGAAAAATGAACAGCACCAGTGGGAAGATCATTTTCACCGCCGCACCCTGAGCTTTTTCTTCCGCCATCTGACGCCGCTTCGTCCGCATGCTGTCGGATTGAACACGCAGAGCCTGAGCGATGGAGGATCCAAAACGGTCCGCCTGAATCAGAATGGCAGCGAGTGATCGCATGTCGTCGATGCCCGTACGAATGCCCAGGTCGCGCAGTACTTCTCGCCGAGGTCGCCCCATTTGCAGCTGCATGTTGGCGCTGCCAAGTTCCTGGCAGACTTCCGGAGCTCCGCTGGCGAGTTCTTCGGAAACGCGGCGCATCCCGGCGTCGAGACCAAGACCTGCTTCAACGCACACCACCAACAGGTCGAGAGCGTCGGGCAGCTGCAGGAAAAGTTTTTGCTGTCGAGACATTTTCATCAACGTCAGCACGAGTGCCGGAAGGTAAAACCCCGCACCGCCGCCGATGACAAACGCCATCCAGGAATTACTCGATGCCCCCATGTTGGCAAAGCTGTACACTGCACCAAACATGACTCCCAGCATCAGTCCGATCAGCTTGAGGGCCAGAAAGTTCCTGGGGGCATTGGGGCTGCTGAAACCCGCATTCGCAAGCCGAACTCTCAGGTCACTCTGTTCCGTCTCTGTCTTCGGCTCCAGCGCCTTTGACAGGGTCGGCGCGGCTTTTTCAAAGATGTTATTGACTGCGCCGGGCTTGTTTTCGTCCCGTCGCTTGCGCGCCATCGGGTCGCGAATTTCCTCCAGCCGCTCGGCGGCCCGGGACTTCTTTCCGGAGATAAGGGTAAGAACTGCCCAGGCGCCGCAGGCAATGGAGGCGAATGCTGCCACTGGCAGGATGACTTCAGGGTTCATCGTACTAACTTTCCGTCGGCAATGGTTCTCTTGATTTTACGTTTACTGGCCCACCTGTGCGGGCATGCAGGGGATGTCCGCACCCCGGACTGTGCGTCAGAATCGTCTGCGGACACTCCCAATTCGATACAGCGTTTCACGCTGCCTTCTGGCCGCGAAGGGCGTTTTTCAATAACAGTTTCGCTACTCCCACGAGCCAGTATCGTTCACGACAATAAGTACATCCCCAGCCTCTTGTTCCTTTCGGTCGCCTCACACTTTGATGTCAATAATCTTCTTGATGCATATCGCCCCCAGAACCTGCAGGAACCCGGTTGCAAACAACATTTTGCGGCCTTCTTCACGTTCAAACAGAATCATCACATATTCAGGATTCAGATAATAAACGGCTGCAAACAAAGCGGGAGGCAACGCCATCAGAACAATACCACTGATTCGCCCTTCCCCCGTCAACGCCCGGACCTGTCCCAGAATCTTGAATCGTTCGCGGACCAGTCCACTGATCTTGTTCAGGATCTCTGCAAGGTCGCCACCACACTGTCGTTGAATACATACGGCAATCACAAAGAACTGAAGGTCCATGTTGGGCATACGTCTCAGAAGATTCTTGAGGGCCTGATCAATCGAGATGCCAAGATTCTGTTCTTCGTGGACCTTTCGAAACTCGACAGAAATTGGTGCCGGCATCTCTGAGGCAACAACGTCAAGACCGGAAGACAGACTATGTCCTGAACGTAACGCCCTGGCCATCAGCTCCAGCGCACCGGAAAGTTGACCTTCGAATTTCTTAAAGCGACGGCGACGGCGCATCCACATCCAGATCCACGGACAGGCAAACCCACAGATGGCACCCACGGAGATCAATGCGGCCGGAGAACGGGCCAGAATTGCTAATAGTCCGCCGGCCGCTGCCGTACCGGCGCAGACCAGAATGAACTGCTCTATTCTGAGAGGTGATTCTGCCTGTTGAAAGAACATAGGCAGGTTCTTGAAGCGGCCAAACAGCTTTCCCACAAGTCCGGACGCAGAATTGAGCCCGTCGCGCACGATGTCGTCGGCGATTTGAGTGCCGGAGGGGCTTTTGCCATTCGTAAAAGCAGCCAGACGCGATTCCGCCTGCGTCATTCGCCGTCCCTGAACAATGTTTCCAATGCCGAACACCAGTGCACCGAAACCAAGGAAGGCGGCAACCAGAATAAGTGTCAGGGGATCCATGATGCTCTGCTCCGATAGGACGATCGTCGTCAATCCGAATCGTGTGTTACTGTGTTACGACTAGCCGCGCAGCTGACGTTGCGTAAAAATGCTTGGTGGAAGTCGCACGCCCGACTGTTCCAGATATTCGATGCACTTCGGCCGCACTCCTGTTGCCTGAAAATGTCCGGTGGCCTTACCGTCTCCGTCGATGCCATCCTGGACAAACATGAAGATGTCCTGCATCACGATCGTGTCCTGCTCCATGCCCACGATCTCGGAAACGTATGTCACTTTTCGAGCTCCTCCCTGCAATCGGCTGGCCTGAATGACCAGATGAACAGCCGATGAGATTTGTTTTCGGACCACGGACAGCGGCAGATCAACGCCGCTCATGTTGACCAGCGTTTCGATACGAGACATCGCGTCACGTGGATTATTTGCGTGAACGGTCGTCAAAGAACCATCGTGACCTGTGTTCATCGCCTGCAGCATGTCCAGAGCTTCGCCGCCACGACATTCCCCAATAATGATCCGGTCCGGACGCATACGTAGTGCGATCTTTACCAGATCAGTGGCTGTGACAGCACCCTTGCCCTCGATGTTGGGAGGACGGGTTTCCAGTCGCAGCACGTGTTCCTGCTGCAACTGAATTTCCGCGGCATCTTCGATTGTGACGATGCGGTTTTCATTGGAAATGAAACTGGAAAGCGTGTTCAGCAATGTCGTCTTACCAGAACCCGTACCACCGCTGATAATGATGTTCAGGCGAGCCTTCATAGCTCCTTCCATGAACATGACCATTTCAGGTGTAAAAGCTCCGAATTTCAACAGGTCTTCCAGCGTCAATGGATTGGAACCGAAGCGACGAATTGTCAGCGAAGGCCCATCCAGCGCCAGAGGTGGAATAATCGCGTTCAATCGCGTTCAATCGCGATCCATCCGGCAATCGAGCGTCGACCATCGGCGACGTTTCATCAACACGACGACCGACCTTGGAGACAATGCGGTCAAGAATCTGAAGCAGATGATCGTTGTCTCGAAACGTGACGTCCGACTTAATGATCCGACCGTCCTTTTCCAGAAAGACGTTCTTCGGACCATTGATCATAATGTCCGCAACGCCCTCTTCTTTCAGAAGCAGCTCCAGCGGACCAAATCCAAAGGCTTCATCCAGGACCTCTTCCACAAGCCGTTCGCGTTCAGACCGGTTCAGCAATGGATTTTCTGTGTCGCACAGGTGTTCCACCACGACCCGGATTTCACGGCGGAGTGAATCACCTTCCAGCTCTGACAGTCGCGTCAGGTCCAGTTTTTCCACGAGCTTTCCGTGGATGTGTTCTTTGAGCTGCTCAAAGTCCTGGGTATTTGATCTGGCTTTGGGTGGGGCGACCATTTTCAACTCCAAACGGCTGATTCTTCATCCTGCGATAGCGCGGGCCGCCTGAGCGACCTGGGCGCATAACCTCTGTTGCCGTAAAAGTAGGTCACGCACAGGAAGTCTGACGGTTGAAATATTCGGGAATGATGTATAAACGCGACATTGCCGTGCCTGGCAGGCCGCTGATTATTCCGATTGTGCCGCTTTTGCATGATTTGCCAGGGAAGGCGCGCTGACCAGGACGGCTTAGTCGGATCGCGTACACGCGCAGATCGGCGACTGCACCTTCGACATGGAACGGTCACCCAGAGCGACTTCGAATTCTTTGGCCCGTGCTGTAGAGTCCGTGTCAGCGAAAGCCCCTACAACTACCTGGATTTTGGGAGACGCAACCGACGCTGTGGTTGCGCAAGACCGGTCACGCCGGGTGTTCACGTCATGAAGACTCTGATCTTATTACGCAACTATCTGCTGCTGGCCGCCGTAATCGCGGTCGTGGTGTCGATTCCAATTTCCGGACGACTGCAGTTTGACCAGCGAATCGAATCTTTTTTTTCCGATGACAACCCCGATATCCAACACCTGGTCAGAAGTCGCCAGGACTTTGGTGGCGATGAATTCGTCGTGGTGGCATGGACCGAAGACCGACTGCTGGCAATCGACGGCGACTACCCTCCATCACTTGCTGCAGCGTTGGAGATTAACGTGCTGCACCGTGTGGATGCTGATGCCGCGCAGCGTATTCGGGCCACGACGAAGCTATTGAATCAGATCCCCGGCGTTGCCGCTGAAAAGACTCAGCAGCTACCCGATCTGTTGGACGCAGCGGACCCAGCCCTGCGGCGTTTCAAGAATTACCGAAGAGCAGTGCTGCGTTTGTTTGAAGGCACTCTGATCGGTCGTGATGGACGGACCACCTGCATTGTTCTGCAGCTGATGCCGGAAGCCGAAGCCGGGATTCCTCGTGCTGAAACACTGGCGCAAATACGAGCAGTGGCCGAATCCCTGTCGGCTGACCTGGCGGTTAACGTGGCCGTGGCGGGCGAGCCGGTTCAGGTGTTCGACATGTTTCGACTGGTCGAAGAAGACGGTCAGATTCTGTTCGTCGTCTCGCTGGCGATTCTGTCAACCGTGTTGGTGGCCATGTTCCGCAGCCTACGCTGGGTGCTGGCGCCCGTGGGACTTGTGCTGGGTTCCGTCGTGGCGACCCGCGCCATCTTGTATCTCGTCGGTGCCCAACTCAGCATGGTCAGCTCGATGTTGAATTCTCTGGTCACAGTCATTGGAATTGCAACGTGCATGCATGTGATCGTCCATTATCGAGATCTTCGTCGCGCCATGACTTTGCAGCCGCCCGATTCCAATGCAAAATCGGACTTTCCCGCCGTAGCCCGCCAAACACTGACGGACATGGCGGCCCCAATATTCTGGACCTGCGTCACGACGGCAGTCGGGTTCGGTTCACTGCTGGTAAGTCAAATCACCCCGGTCCGCAGCTTCTCCATAATGATGTGCCTTGCCACGGGTGTGGTGCTGCTGGGCAGCTTTATCATTCTACCGGCAACCCTGGGATCGGGATCACGGTTGACACCACCCGCCAATGTGCCCATGGAACGTTGGCTTGATCGCGCCTTGCGGGTAACCTGCCGCGGCGTCGAGCAGAAGCCACTGCTGACAGCCGTCACCTGCATCGTTCTGTTTGTGGCTGCGATTCCCGGCGTCTTTCGACTGACCATCGAAACGGATTTCAGCAAGAACTTCAAAGAATCATCGTCGATCGTTCAGTCGCTGCAATTTGTCGAATCCCATCTGGGTGGTGCCGGCAGCTGGGAGGTGTCGTTTGACACGCCAGAGAAGTTGACCGATGACTTTCTGAACGAGATCAAGAAACTCACCGAAGAGCTGCGTGAGTTGACGACGGAGGACGATTCAATCCGCATTCTGTCTTTGACTGACGTGCTCAGCCTGCCTCCCCGGGGGGTGCTTGGTCCCGTCAGGACGCTGGAAAAAGCAACACGGTTTCAACCCCGACTGATCGAGAGTTTATACATCGAAAAGTCGCAGCGCATGAGGATTGTCCTGCGATCGATTGAACAACAGTCCAGCGAAAACAAGGTTTCTCAGATTGCAAAGATTCGCACCTGTGTGCGAGAATTCTTCGCCAGTCGCCCGGAACTATCACAGACGGCGCAGCCGGCGGCCTCGGGGATGTTTGTGCTGCTGGCCGAGTTGATTCAGAGCCTGCTGGATGACCAGCTGCGCAGCTTTGTAGTAGCCACAGTCGGCATTCTGGCATGTATGACGATTGCTTTCCGAAGCCTGCGCATCGGTCTGATTTCGCTGCTCCCGAATATATTTCCTGTCGCAATGGTGATGGGCACACTTGGTTGGATCGGCATGCCCGTGAACATCGGGACCGCCATGATCACGAGCGTTTCAATGGGGCTCACGGTGGATTCCACAATTCATTACATCACAGCTTTCGAAAGAGCTCGCCGAACGACCAGCGTCACAGAGGCTCTGCAGATTGCACACACCGGAGCGGGTCGGGCTGTAGTATTCGCGTCTTTAGCCCTCGTTGCCGGATTCCTGGTGCTGACGGCTTCACGTTTCGTCCCATTGGTGTATTTCGGAGCGTTGCTGAGTCTTTCCATGATAGGCGGGATTTTCGGGGACCTTGTGCTGCTTCCGCTCTTGCTCCGCTGGACAACGCCGGTATCCTCACACGATATTGCTATGCAGACGGAAACGCCGGACAATCCCCAGCCCCACTCGAGCTAACGCTCGAAGACGAATGGCCGTTCCGGAGACGCGAAGCCAGGGATACGAGTATCAGCAGTTGTCACTGCTCCGAGTTCGACGTCAGTCACCGCCTTGAGATTTCGAATGTCACGTCCTGGATCTCAGATCCGACATTGAATACCTAAACAGCATTTGAAACCTCGTTTCGACACTGAGATCTGAAAACAATAGTCTCGCCATTCTCAGTAGCGGTTGCGGTGAACTCCGCGGCCGGCATTCGTATCTCTCAACACATGTCCATCGAACCCGACATTCAGGCTGTCACAACGGACCGTTCGTCGCTGGCCGTAGACATCGCCGCGCATAAAGTTGTCGCTCTGGACGATCTTGAACCGCGCCACCAGCAGCTTCGCGCAATCGTGGCCTCATCGAAACTTCGCGGAACGATCCTGCTGAGTCCCAAAGACCAACAGTCTGAAAACCACGTCGCCGGTAAATCGTGTCCGCTTTGTTTCAAGGAACCAACGGATCAGCCGGCAGACCGTCTGCAGCAGAGAAATGCTCAGTTGAAGAGCATAATTTCACCACTTCCCGGCAAGGAACCCTATTTCAATAAGCGTCCGCTGAATGTGCCCGCCCGATTCGACGGATATCCCCTGATCGACTTTCTGGCAGAATGGCACCCTCAGGTTCCGCGCGAAGACTGGCTGGCACGAATTAAATGCAGTCGGATCGTTCCCAGCCAGCGATGCGTCCGTCGTCGACGCAGAATGAAGTCGCCGGCAGAGTCCGTCCCACTTTCTCCTGAACGCAATGTGCGCGGCGGTGAGCAATTTGAACACCTGTTGCCAGGAACCACGGAACCGGATGTCAACGGTGATATCCACATCGTATTTGAAGACGATCAGTTCATCGTGGTCAACAAACCGGCACCACTGCCATTGCACCCGTCCGGTCGCTTTAACCGAAACACGTTGCAGTACATACTGAATGAACTGTATCGCCCGGAACAGCCGCTGCTGGCGCACAGACTCGATGCAAACACCTCAGGCGTCCTGCTGTTGTGCCGCAGACGCAGCGTCGCGAAATTGATTCAGCCGCAGTTTGAAAACCGTACTGTCAGGAAGACGTACCTGGCCCGCGTTCACGGGCATCCGGTCCATGAACATTTCCAATGCGACGCTCCGATCGCATCGTTGCCGGGCGACAGGGGCCTGCGACTGATCGATTCTGACGGACAGGCAGCGAAGACCAAATTTCAACTTCTCGCACGACTGGAGAACGGTACTGCGATCCTTCAGGTGTCACCGTTGACCGGACGAACGAATCAAATTCGACTGCACCTGTGGCACCTGGGATTTCCGATTGTCGGGGACCCGGCATATCTGCCAGGCGGCCAGTCCGCCGAAAACACCACACTTTCCATCGGCGATGCACCGATGTGTCTGCATGCACTGAGTTTGTCGCTGCACGACCGCGACGGGGAATCGAGAGAATTCTCCGTACCGGCACCGGCGTGGTCCGAAACGAAACAGAACTGACTGTCATGTGGATCAAAATCTGTGGAGTCACTAACGTCGATGATGCTGAAGCGATTGTGGATGCCGGCGCAGACGCCGTCGGTCTGAATTTTTTTTCCAGGTCGAAACGGTTCATTTCCGCTGACGATGCGAACACGATTTGTGATGCTGTGAATTCAAAGCTGGACGTCGTGGGCGTTTTCGTCAACTCGGCGGCGGATGAAGTGGTCGATATTGTCCGTCACGTCCAGCTGACCGCGGTGCAATTTCACGGGGATGAAACGACGGCTTCCATTGCAGCCGTTCACGAAGCCTGCCCGGGCACCGGCATCGTGCGAGCATTTCGACTACGGGCTGGCGGCGTGGTGGACGTAATACAATCCATCCGTGAGCTGCGACAGAACGGCGTGCCTCTTGCGGCTGTTTTGGTCGATGCATTTGTCGCCGACGAATACGGCGGCACAGGTCACATGGTCGACGCCGAACTGTTCAGAGATTTCAGGCAGCAGCTAAGTTGTCTTGCTGATGCGGCGGGATCTTCAGAGAATCGTGTTTCGCCGTTGCCCCGTCTGATTCTGGCGGGCGGATTGACTCCGACGACGGTCGTTGAAGCTGTCAACGCCGTGCAGCCATGGGGCATTGACACAGCCAGCGGCGTCGAAACGAGGCCTGGAGTGAAGTCTTCCGAGAAGATTCGGCAATTCGTGCATTCGGTTCGCACAGCCATGCCATCCGATCCACCGAAGCGTCTTTGACCAGTCCGTTTTCCACTTGCCCGCTATGCTCGCCGAGCAAGCGATCTACAATATCTTCAGCTTCCATCCGCCCCCTCCATCAGAACGTTGAATTCGATTGACCACCTCACCCAACAATGAGCCGCGCGATTACCCGCAAATTTCCGGGAAGAAGGCCGTGGCAGCCATGTTTACACTTGGAATCGTGGCCACTGGCACTCTGTGGTATTTCTGGAATCTGAAGCTCATGCCGTTCATGCCACTGCAGGAAGCGTTGGTGGCGGAATTTGAGCGTTGTAGTCCCCGCGTCGACGGCGGTCGAGTAAAAGGGAAGGAAGATACTCCAAAGATCCTGCGAGTCGTCATGCGAGTCCCGTTCGATCCCACAAGCTCGGCACCGTCCGTTCAGTCGCAGATTGCAACGCGTATAAGTCGCACAGGGGAACTCGCTCGACAGTTTGTTTCCTCTGACGACTTCGAGATTCTGGAAGTGCACCTGTTCAGCGAGCACAAGGAACAGTCACTGCGCCAGAAGACGTTCACCAGGCAATTCGCCAGTGCCCAGCCATGATCCAACCGTAGCCGGGGACATCGGGTGGCTTATCTATGGAGTCCGTGACAGGTCGTAGATGACCAGCGATTCCGCAGCAGCGTTTGCCGCTGGGTATTGTTTTCGCGCCAACCCAAATGCCTGACCGCGGGCGGTGTCGTCGGCCTTGTATTTCTCGTGCAGACGTTGATGTTCAGCGGCAAGCTCTTTGTCACCCAGAAGTGAATACAGCTGAGCCAGGTTGGAATGCGCATCTACGTTTTCAGAATCCAATTCCAGGCTTCGTTCAAACACGTCCGCGGCCTCCTGCAGCCTTTGTTTTCGTTCTGCCGCGCGTGCCTTACTGCGGCCCTGCATTGCAAGATCAAAAATTGTCAGGCCCAGTAGGTTATTGACAACGTAGTCCCGGCTGAAGTCAAACCGGCGGCGGACCGTTTCCGCCGTGCGATACTCCAGCACCTGACGGAAGTTGCCTTCGGCTTCCTTGTGAAACCCCTGCTGCCGATTGAGTTCGCCACTCAGCCACGCCAGCGTCCACCGCGGGGCAGCTGGATCTGTATGCAGTGCCGCACGCTGCACCGCTTCAACAGCTTCGTCAAGTTGCCCGTCCCCCCCTTCTCGAAGAAGTACGCGAGCGAGATTCAGTGGGCCGTCGTATCGATCCAGTCGTTCCACTTCACGAAACGCGGCTGCTGCCTGCTTCAGTTCCGCTTTCCCCTTCAGAAACATCCCGATCCCGTAATCATTCCAGCGCTGCCATTCCGGAATGTCACGATCTGGATTGACGACCTCATCTGCAACACCCGCAACTGCAAACGTCACGGAATCCTCGGCCAGCACAGTGATCGGCAATTCGTTTCGATACGGGACACCGTCCTGATGACCACGAATTGGCCGCCCCAGCTGCGTCATTTTTCGGTCAACGTAGTCCATATATCCTGAATCGAATTTTCGATACAGCAGCTTTACATTCACCGTGACCGGCGCTGACACGTCCCGGGGAACCTGCAACGCATAATGCACGGTTTGCCCGGCACCGGGAGGAATCTGATGGCTGTACAAAGGAACAACGATGTCCTGTGCGTTCCGCCGATCAATTCGGTTACCTTTCTGGTCCAGTACAAAACTGTTGACAAAGTGCGCCCACGGATCGACCGAATTGTCTTCCTTAAGAAGTCCACTGGCACCAATTCTGCGATCACCGGTGTCAGCAGTGACCTCCAGCCAGATCTCATTCGAATCAGTGGTTCCCTGAGTAAAATGATGTCCCATCGTTACCGTACGGATCACTGTTTCCAGGAGGTAACGGCGCCCTGGTACCAGCACCGGTACGTCCGGCCGCAGCGGAGCAGTGAGTTCTCCTTCAATCGTCCCGTCCTGGCGAATGCCAAACAGGTCAACTCGCATCACCCCGTCCAGAAACTCCTGGTGCGCTTCAATGATCTCGTCGCGATCGCGCAGCCAGGCCACGCCGGTATTGGCGGACGGAAACAGATGGTCGTGAGTCTTCAGCTGCCCGGAGTCATCAACAATCTTTGCGCCAAAATCAGATGATTCGTGAACGGGCATATGGCACTCATTGCAGTTCGTCTGAGCTTCCGGCGGATAGTAAAAGCTGCGGGCACCATGCCCCGAGACGCCGCTCAGCAGCCAGCTGTCGTAGTGATTCTGCGCACGCAGCCACTCTCGGTAGTGGTTGAGTTCATAAGGCAGATTGACTTTGTGGCAACTGCTGCAGAATTCGGCCGTCTTGTGCAGGGGCTTAAGAAAGGTCTTCTTGTGGTACGACGGTTTGGCTTTCACAAGCTGGTTGTTCACCCACTGCAGCAGCGAATTCGTGCTGTGAGCAAACGGATAGTGCTGCGGCTCTTCGATCGTAAAGTCGGAATTGCCTTCGCTGCTGTTGACGTGAGTGATAACATGACAAACCGTGCACGTGATGCCGGCCTGCGACGTGGAGTGATTCAACATGTCAAATTCCGGATCGTCGAAGGCTCCACTGAAGAACGGCACGGGATCATGACAGCCCGCACAAAAACGCGACGCCTTGACGTTGCCATCCCTTTGCAGCGCGACGTCACGTGTCTCTGCGACGCTGGCCAGATAGGTGGGATTATTGAACGAGCTGAACCGATGAACGCTGTCGGACCATTCTCTGTGCGAATCCTGGTGACACTTCAGGCAGTATTCGTTCATGTCCAGCGTCTTTGCCGGAATGAAGTTGCCGGACGATGTACGGGCCAGCGACGGTTCAAAGTACTGCGTCCCTGATGCCGGGCCGACCGCGGCCCACTGTCTCGGATCCTGCGCCTGAAGCAGCACCATGGCCGCCGCGGCAGCTGCGGCCAGGCCTGCGTATGCCAGTCCCTGCCTCCATTGCATCTTCGGGCCAACCAGACGATGCAGCCAGTACAGCCACAGCCCAACCACAGGAACGACAACGTGAATCCAGTACACAACAGAGCGAGTGGTGGGGTGCTTCAGGTCCAGCACACCTTCAATCCGCACAAGTGCAAAGCCACTAAGCAGAATCACAACGCACATAGCAAACAACGAATAGCCGATTCGCACGGTTCGGCGGACCTTGCGGTCTTTCGTATTCCGCATATGAAGAATGCCGAAGATCAGAAACGGAACGACGACCAGGATCCCCACCACAATATGCATCAGGAACATGCAGATATAGAAGTAGTCCTGATAGGTCTGAGACGTCCACCATTCCAGTACTTTAACGCCAATCAGGTAGGCGGTATTGGCACCGATCAACGCCAACAGGACCAACATAACGTTGAAGACAATCCGTAACCGGGGACCGATTGCCTTCCGCCCGACCTTTCTTTCCGCTGACGTCGATTCGCTTGCGGCCGTAGGTGTTTGAAAAGCCATTTGAGTAAGTAGCCGTAGCCGCTTCGTATGCTCTAAGTGAATGTCAGCAACAGATCGTGGAACGTGGTCCCTGCGGCAAGAGTGTTGTCCGTCGTCGCAGACGCCCGAAAACGAGTAAAATCCGAATGTGGTGCGTCAGAACTTCATTTAGTGATCGGTGCAGTTCCAGGCGATGTCCGCGTAACGCATCCTACGCCCGGCAGCCCCACCGTGCTGGAACTATCTTTCCAGAGATGACACGCGAATCACTGACAATTGCGGATTCCCGGAAGAATTCAGCAAACTAGTGCCGCAAATCGTAGTTGACGGCCCACGAGTCGAGAAATCAACGTAGATTACCAGTGAATTTTGCTTTGTAGTCTGTGTATTCTGCCGAAATCGACAGCGACTGAAGAAGCCTTCCCCCGAAGAATACGCGTGAC
>JAAERP010000108.1 GCA_024230215.1 Fuerstiella sp.
CGTTTGAGATTCCGGATTTTTCGGCACTGCAGGAGACATACGTGGAAGCAGAAGTGAAACAGCCGCCACCAGGTAAAACTCTGCCGGAAGAGGCAGAACCGGCAAAGAAAAAGGGCGGCTGGAAATCGCGACGGCAGAAAATGAGAACGGGTGATGACGAATGAGCCAATCGACCATTACCGTTTCCGATGGCGAAGATTTTTTTCGTATTCCTCTCAGCGATCTTCCGGAAGCTGCTGCGGACGGCTTTTATGTTCCAGCGCTGGCGGGACGGACGATCGTCACCGATGGTGAGGAAATGTTCGAAATCCCCGATGAAGACCTGGTCGAGGCGCAGGCTGACGGTTTTCGGGATGCACTTGTCGGTGAGCACAAACTGCTGAATGAGGCAAGACGTCTGCTGGGTGGTGAAAGAGCAGGCGCTTCGGATGCGCCCGAGCAGTCCCTTTCCACGCGGGATCAGGTTCTGACCGCTGACTCCACTGCAGCAGGCGGTGCAGAAGAATTGGATACGGTCGGACCAGGTGAGGTGATGGATCGTGTTCCACCGCCAGAATTCGAAGAGAATGGTCTGAAGCCCAACGTCAAAGAAGACCATGAAGACGATGGATCGGTCATTGGGAAGTTCCTGCTGCCTGGAGGACAGCTCAGCGGCGGTAAGACGTGGCAGGTTCTGCTTGTGAACACCGTGATTCACGGATTCGTCCTGCTAGTCCTGGCGGCCATTATTTTGCCGGCCCCCGATGCCGAGATCTTCATGGAGATTACCAGCGCCTTTGAACCGGAAGATCCGGTCAAGATGGAATTCGAGGCCGTCGAGCTGACGCGGCCGGAGAAACTGAAATCCGATCCCATTGAGGTGGAGGTGGTGAACCTGTTCGAAGTCGAAAACGACAATAATGTGGAAATCGACGTCAATGATCTGGAGGTGAGTATTCCTGAGGTAGTTCCGGTGACGGATGCGGCCACCAGACCGCAGCCGACAAACCCAACCGGTGAAATGGGTGGTCGCAGCAAGGTCGGGCGGGCGGCGGCCGTGGCTCGCCGCGGTGGTAACGCGGCCAGTGAGGCAGCAGTGACCGCCGGACTGGTGTGGCTGACGAAGCATCAGTATCCGGACGGTGGATGGAGCTACGATCATTCCCTCGGCGAATGCGGCGGGCAGTGCTCACAGCCCGGGACTCTATCGGTGAATTGCCGCAACGCCGCGACAGGAATGGCCCTGCTGGCGCTGCTGGGCGCCGGCAATACACCCTATGATGGTGAGTTCCAGGAGTCGGTACGAAACGGGATCGTATTTCTGCTGCAGAATTCGACCGGGGTTCCGGCGGGTCTGGACCTGCGCAGCAAGCATGACAAGAACACCGGCATGTACACGCAGGCAATCGCAGCCACTGCGATGTGTGAAGCCCTCGCGATGACTCAACACAATATGGAATCTGCTCGCACTGACAGGAAACTTCGGTCAAACATCCGCAGCCGTACGGCTCTGATCACGCAGCTGCGACCGGCCGCTCAGGCGTCCATCAGCTTTATTGTCAACGCGCAGCATCTGCCGACTGGTGGATGGGGTTACAATCCCGGGACCGCAGGCGACACATCGATCCTTGGCTGGCAGATCATGGCGCTGAAGAGTGCCGTGCACGCCCAGATATCTGTCCCGGGCAACACAGTGCTGGGTGCCAACACCTTTCTGACTTCGGTTCAGACTGCGGATGGCTACTTCGGATACCGCACGCCGGAAAAGAAACCGTCGACGACGGCAATTGGCATTATTGCTCGGATGCTGTCCGGCATGAAACGCGACAACTCGATTCTGCAAATGGGTGTCAATCACCTGAGTGCACGGGGGCCGGACAAGAGCAATATGTATTACAACTATTACGCCACACAGGTGATGCTGCACTACGGTGGAGAGAAATGGCAGAAGTGGAATGCCGTGATGCGCGATCACCTTGTCGCAACGCAGATCAAAGAAGGCCATGAGAGTGGCAGCTGGGGTATTCTGAACGCTGACGGGAAACCGGCGGATGCCCACGGAAGAAGAGCCGGGCGACTGTACATGACCTGTCTGTGTACGATGACGCTGGAAGTTTATTATCGTCATCTGCCACTTTACGGCGATTCTGAAATGGCAGAAGCCGATGTGAAATCCGGGGATCACAAAAAATGACCACTGAACGAGGCACCGTTCCGAGATCCGTCGTCAGCGGTGTCATATTAAACTGATACGTCATGCTAATGTCGCACGGTGCATGACCGGTCAGACCGGATGCTCAAGTACTACCATCGGCATGCTGCCTGACACCGAACTCCCATCCTGACCGCATGATCTCTGCGCTGACAGCGTAAAGTCAAAAAACTCCGCCGAACTCAAAACACCGTAAAAACACTCGACTTACGGCTCACCAGAGTCTCTCATCTCCGCCGCTTGATTTCACCTCTCGCCACCGGAGACTGGTTATTTTCGGCGCCGAACATGCCCTTCCTGCTCCAGCCATGGC
>JAAERP010000109.1 GCA_024230215.1 Fuerstiella sp.
ATGATCCATCGGAGATGCGTTCAGTGGGAATGGCTTCGATCAGCCACGTTACCGCCGATCGAGCCAAAGCCATTGAGAAGTTGGTGCTGGCCGACGGCACGACGAGCCAATGGCTGCACGCAGCCCCGTACGAGACATGCTTCTGCATCGCGGTCTGCAGCGAACACGCCTCGTGGAAGATCGAAGGACTGCTACCTGACAACGAAGTCGTCACGCTTTCCCATTACCGAAAGACATCGAGCGGAAGCCGTGTCTTCAAGTCTGGCACACCTCGCTACATCACCAAGAACGTGATGTGCGGATTATCGATCCGATTTGTTTCGTCCGTTGTTCAGCCCGATCCGTTGGTCTGGGTCATTTTCAAAAGCTAGGAAACGCAAACGCATGGACGCAAAGCTGCAAGCGACGATCGCTGGTTGCCTGATCGCTATTGCGATGACCGGTTGCACGTCACTTCCAGTAAGAGTGCGACCGTTGCCCGCACCGGCCGCCGAGCAGCCCGCAGCCAACTTGCCGATTCGGATGCACCAGCGGAACTGGACCGGCCGACTCAATCAAGGCAGCTGCGTCCACGCATCATTGGTCAATCATTTGCGGTGGCTCAACGAGTACGAACTCGGTGAGCGCTGGCGAAAGACGTACAGTGACGGCGAGTGGGATTCGCGACTGCGAAATCGACTTGACGCGGCAGGCATCGACTACAGCTACACCGTCAAAGCCGATCCTCGGTTTCTCGATTGGGCGACTGCGACTAGGCGTGGCGCGATTCTGTGGTGGAAGCCCGCGCATTGTTGCACGTTTGTCGGCTGGGTGAACCGTGACGGACGACAGTACGCAGCCATTCTCGACAACAACTATCCAGGCCGCTTCGAGCTCACGCCGCGGGAACAATTCATTCGCTTGTGGGCCGGCTACGGAGGATTCGCTCTGTCTGTCTTACACGATCCGGCCAGTTCGCTGCCCTATCGCAGTTACGAGGTGATTCAATGAACGAAAAAGTTCGCATTCA
This sequence comes from Fuerstiella sp., assembly GCA_024230215.1. Classification (GTDB taxonomy): domain Bacteria; phylum Planctomycetota; class Planctomycetia; order Planctomycetales; family Planctomycetaceae; genus Fuerstiella. The sequence goes on from JAAERP010000109.1 coordinate 1,010, forward strand.
ATTCAGCGTTGGGCTGC
>JAAERP010000110.1 GCA_024230215.1 Fuerstiella sp.
CTGCAACAATAAGTAAACTGCTCTAACCCGCCTCAGTACGAGATTTCGAACAGCGTGGGCCAGTTCTTTCCCGTGACAAACAGGCGCTGGGCGGCGGCGTCCCATGCGATGCCGTTCAGTACGGCTTCCCGGTCGTTGCGAAGTGACGCCGGGCGAAGTGCCCGCAGGTCCAGCCAGCCCGAAACACGACCCGATTTCGGGTCGATTCGAGCGATGCGGTCCTTGTACCAGACGTTGGCCAGAATCTCGCCTTTGACGAATTCAAGTTCATTCAGATTCGAGACTCCAAGAAACCCATCTTTGACTCGCAGGCGGCGTACGGTTTTGAACGATTCCGGATCCACGAATCGCAGCGTCGACGAACCATTGCTGATGATCAGATGAGTTCCATCGTGTGTGATGCCCCAGCCTTCATACAGGCCGCGGTCGATTCGGCGATACTGCACCGAGCCAGTCCGCCGCAGCGTCGTGCTGTCGTAGGTCAGCAGGTAACCGTTCTTCCACGTCAGTTGCAGAATTGTATCTTTCCAGACGGTCACACCTTCGCCGAAGACGTTGCCCGGCAACGATACGTCCATGGTTGGTTTTCCGGTCGGCAGGTCCACCAGTCGCAGTCGAGATCGGTTGTATTGCCCGGTGCCTTCCAGGATCGAGCCGTTGAGCCAGACGAGTCCCTGACAGAACGACGTTCGATCGTGAGGATACGTGTTCGCAACCTTGACGGAGGTGACAGGAGCAGCAGTCGTTGATACGCCGGGAGACAGCATCGCCGCGCTGGCCGCGACGGCCGCCAGCACCAGTACAAGCAGTGGGACCAAACGACTCCACGACCGTAAAGGCGGCATCTCCTGAGATTCCGAATGTTGAAGTGAATCGGGCACGAATACCTGACAGACAACTGAAGGCGCTAGATTGAAGTCAGATGCGAACGGCTGTTCAGGCGATGGGCAATAAAGTCTGTCGGTGGTTGCGGTCTGCCCTCGCGGTTGTGCGATGCCTGGCCCGTCAGGACTGACACGACGCTTTTCTGCCCCCTCGCCCGAGTGACACGTTTGTGCTCAGCTATCAGGATTCTAGGCGTGGGGTCAGCCTGAGGAAATGCCGACTCTCAGCTAAACAGAAAAATCTATGCGGCCTGGTCCTGCGATGCGCTGTTGTCTGCTGAGTCGGTCGTTTCGTCGAGCAGAGGCGTTTCACACGTGTTGACCGGACGGTGGACACTGAACGCCTTTGATTCGGTTGCAACAATTTGGTCCAGAAGACGGCGAATCGTGGCCTCTGCGTCCTTTCGTTCGCCCAGCCAGTGTCTGCGTGTGGAGGACAGCTCCTCTTCGATGGCTGCTATTCTTACCGATGCTTCCTCGGAAGTCTGGTCGGTTGAGTGTTTCCCGACTTGAGCTTCCTGATCCGCGAACCACTGCTCAAGATCGTTGCGGTCTCTACGAAACTGCTCCTGCTTTTCTGCAAGGTCGGAGGCTTTGGTTTCCAGACGCTCCCGCTCACCGTTCAATCGTAAGTGCAGCTGTTCAAAGAAACGCTCTGTTGCGTCCATCGCGTTCTGACGCGAGGTGCAATATTCCGGATTGTCCTCCTGCACGTTGGCCTGAAGTTCCTCCAGCAGCAGACGCTGTTCCAGCATGTCACGTTGTTTTGAATCAAGTTCAGCTCGAAGCTGATTGACATGCTGTAGACGCTGCTCCAGTCGTTGGTTCGTGTCTGCGGAGGACTGTTCGGACTGATGAATTCGTCGAGTTCGCGATTCAAGATCCTGCAGCACCGCATCCTGATGTTCCTGCAGTCGCGTCTGCTGTCGCTGCAGATCCAGTTCCGCGCCGACGCGGTTTCGATCCACAACCTTCTGCTCGCGTTTCAACGACTCTTCGCGTTCCAGCAGCGTTTCTCGAATTCTCTGCAATTGGCCGAAACGCAGACGATGCTGCTGGTCGAATGCCTGGCGTTCGCTGCGGAATAACTGCATTTCACGGCGCATGTCACGCAGCTCGACCTCAAAGTCACTTCGGGCACGGGCGAGATGCTCAAACTGAAAACGATATCGACGCTGCAGGTTGTTCTGTTCCGCCAGCAGCGTCTGCCGACGTTTCTCGATCTCGCTGCGTAGTCGCTGCTGTTCGACGTCCAATTGCTCACCAAACAATTCGCGCTGCTGCTGCAGGTCTTCTGTTTCGTGCCGCAATTCGGCCGCTTGTGTCTCCTTTTGATTCGCCCATTCCTGCCGTTCACGGTGAAGTTCGTCCAGTTCCTCCGACAGTTCCTTCCGCACCGTTTCCCGCATGACTTCGCGTTCTGCTTTAACAGCTTCCTGGTGCTGCTGCATGCGGTCACTGTGTTCGTACTCCAGCTGTTCGGCACGTTCGGCCAGACGCTGACGCTCCTGATCGAGCGTATCCTGCTGCCGCTGCAGCACAGCACGTTCACGGGCGAGTTCTTCATTTACCACTTCATGGAGACGTTCCTGCTTGCTTGCGAGCGCCAGGCGGTCTTCTTCAATGGTGTGACGTTCCTGTTCCACTTCGCTCTGCTGCTGCATCACTTCCTGCTGACGATGCTCCAGGTCGGCAGTCACTTCTCGCTGACTGGTGCGGTCCCGTGCCACCTGTTCGGCGAATTCACGGGCTCGTTGTTCAAAGGCCGTGCGATCGGCACTCAGCTGATTCCGTTCCGCTACGATCTCAGCCTGGCGACATTGCAGTACCCCGAAACGCTGCTGCAGAGCTTCGGCGGCGGCACTGGCCTGGAGCAGCACCTGCAGAGCATCCTGGTCCGGGTCAATGTCAGGGGCCGTATTGGGCGGCTGATTGGGCGGCTGATTGGGCGGCTGATTCCGCAGCGATAACTCACCCCCGGCCGTCGGCGAGACGGCGGATGCGGACGAAGTCCGGTTGTCAGGTGAATCAGTCACGTTCGGGAATCCTTTCCCAATGCGGGCCAGCCCGCTGCCGGTACGGGACGGCCCGCTGCCGGAACGAGCTAACGCTCGAAAACTGTTGGCCCGCTGCCGCTGGTCACTGTCAGAAAACTGACAAATCGCAGTGAAGAGGACGAATCAACGATACGGTGCCTGGGCAGGACGAGCCTGCAACTGGAACCAGCGAACCATTCTCGACTTGCATTGACGCGTTATCGTGCTGAATTCTGGGCAATCGTTCCGTCGAAGACAATACGACAAACCGCCAACGAGCTGTGAAAACCCGCGGCGGTCAGCGTTGCATCAGATATTCCGGTCGATTTAGCCGACTGCGGAATTCAGCATGGTCACAAAATGCTCCTTTGGTGGCGCTCCGACCACTTTGTCGACCATTTCACCATCTTTAAACAACATCACGGTGGGAATGCTGGTGATTCCGTATCCAGCCGCTATCTGTTGATTCTCGTCCGTATTGACCTTACCGATTTTTACCTTGCCAGAGAATTCGCTTGCCAGCTCTTCAATGGTTGGCATCAACATTCGGCAAGGGCCACACCAAGGCGCCCAAAAGTCGACAAGAACGGGCTCAGAAGACTTTAGAACGTCTTCATCGAAGTTTGCATCCGTGAATTCATGCAGGTTTTCAGCCATTGTTAGTTTTTCCTGATTGCCTAAAAGGGCATGTACGAGGCGCCGTAGAATCTCGCTGACTCAAGATGGCCCGAATCGAAAGAGCACGATTTGGTGAGTATAGCGACAAAGATCTGCAGGGCGGGGTTCATATTATCTGTCACCGCACGGTGAGCAGACGGTCTCCGTGCGACAATAACCATGACGGTCCACGACGCCCGCACCTTACACAGGTTACGCAGGGTCGCAGACCAAACGGCTGAGCCAGCCGGGAGGTGGTCAACGAGGACGCTTATCTGATGGATTATCGGTTAACGCCCCGAAACTGTCAACGGGGGGGCAGTTTGAGGCGGGACCGCGTTGGCGGTGGCTCAGCAACACGCTCCGTCTGCGGGTTTTTCCAACACAACTCCGTGTAGCCAGCAAACCCCACTGGAATCCAGTTGCCAGGAACGCCTAAACTCTCCACAAGGATTATTTTACGAAGAGGGACCTTTGGAGATGACCCATACCCGGAATCACTTACTTCACCAAATACGCAAGCTGTCGGCTGCTGCGGGCGACCGCCTGGACTCCGTGGGCAACGGAACGACAAGCAGAGTGGCGACTGTCCTGACAGCACTGGCACTGTTGACGGCATTGGTCTGTGCGGCTCAGTCATCCGCCCAGGACCCGAGACCTGAAGTCACGGACGACTTTCCTTCGTTTGAATCCCTGATGCCGGACTTACCGGTAAGGGAGACTTCAGGCACGGAGCGTGGCGATTCGTCGTCACAATTTCGCACTTTCGAAACTCCATTCCCGGCTGCGCGACCCGCTGACGAACGAAGTCGGATGTTGCCGCTGGAGCCGGTTCGTGGTGATCGCACGACACCAACGGATTCTCAGACCCAGTCCCCCGGGCAACTCCCATTGTTCGGAACCGGGAATTTACCCGTGGTAGACCCGTTTCGAGACCCTGTTACGTTTGGAAGTCCTGCTGAAGAACAAGCGTCACAAGGAACGCCCGTCGTTCCCGGTTTTGACTGGACGCAGCATTCTGCATCGATCGCAGACCTGAAGTTCACGTCGGCTGTGCAGTTTCAGCACGGCGTCGACTTCCTGACGACAGCAGAAGAGTTTGCCTACCTAGACCTGATCGACGCCATTGCTGACCAGCGCCGTCTGTTGCTGCGTCAAACTTCTGACAAGTCTATTGAAGCGGGCGGTCGGGTCTCGCGTGCCGGCGTGGCAGCCTGGGAACTGGCTTTTTATGAGTATTCGAGAGCGCGACGACGGGCATGGGAAAACGGCAATCTGCGCAGTCGTGAATTGCCGTCGGTCATGCCTGGCGGACTGCCGGATCCGTTTCGACCCCAAGACACCGGTTCCGGAGGTGTCACGGCCGACTCCGATGCTCCCTTTGAGATGTTGGATGATATTGCTCGTTTTCCCGAAGAGTATGTCGGTCGACCAATCGTCCTGTATGGCCGGTTCACTGCCGAGTCCATTGTGCGGATCGCTCCGGACCAGACGTCCAGCGTTACCATAGAACGGGATGTTCCCAGGCCCGCCGCTCGCCAGGAGGTGCGATTGTTACGTGGTTCACTTACGTCCCTCGATGGGCTGCAACCAAAGGCGCTGATTGATACCCGCGGTCTGATGACACCGCTCCGCGGACGTTTTGCCTATGACGAGTGGCCTTCCGCCGAGCCGGTCCTTCCGGTCATGGTGAAGGGCTGGGTGGTGAAGCAGATGGGCGGACGTCCGCTGGTCTACTGTGAGACAATCCGGCAACTCAGTGCGATTCCTCACTTCGAGCTCGTGCGGCAGAATACTGTGGACAAGCATCGCCTGCGTGATGAAGAAACCTGGCTGTACTATGAAACACTGCGGCAACTGGAACTGACCAGCACAACACTTCAACGGGACATTGCCGACGACTATCTGCAGCGGCGTATTGGTGCCTTGATGCAGGAGGTCAACAGTAAGACAGCCCAGGAACTTGTTCGACTTGGACAGCGATTGAAGTCGGGCAGCCTTGACGATGCCACGTATCGCCGAAAGAAAGTTGCGCTGCAGCGACAGCTGGACTATCGGATCGGTCGATATCGTCGGTATCGGGAGAATCCACAGTCGTTCCAGACATACGTGGACATGTTTCAGTTTCCCGATGTCTGGCATGGTCACCTTGTGACGCTGCAGGGACACGTGCGACATATGGTGACTTACCCGTCCGACGAGAGGTTCTCTGACGGTCGTCGGCGCAAGTTGCACGAACTGTGGCTGTTTACCGATGACTCACAGCATAATCCCGCAGTGATTGTCACGGCGAACCTTCCTCCTGATTTTCCGCTGGAAGCCGAGATACTGGACCGAGTCCAGGTCACCGGTTGCTTCTTCAAGCGGTACGTTTACGGATCACAGGACACAGATCGCATCGCACCGCTGATTCTGGCAGGAACGGTCAGCTGGGAACCCACCGTTGACCAGGTTCAGGCACTGGTCGCCGCCGGACATCTTTCGGAGGACTCGCCTCGAGCTGTTCGTGCGGCCGAGTACGCAGGATCCGGCCTTGGCAATTCCGCGTTGGTCTTTGTCAGCATCTTTGTAGTGCTCACGTTGATGATCCTGTGGGGACGTAATCAACGCGAGGAACGAGATCGAATTCGGCTGCGAAAACGAGTCAGCGTAGCCCCGGAGTTTGAAAATCCTCAACCGGGCGGATACTCTGGGCCGCTGGCCGACTTTAACGTGGAGATTCCTGGCGAATATCCGGCGTAGTGCGTTGTCAGGTCTAAGAACAGGGCTCGTTCCGTAGCGGAACTCGCCAGGAGTTTCCTCGCCAACCCTAAAACCTGGCTGTGACGAAGCACTCGTGCATTTCCAGCCATCTCGGTTGATCGCCGCGCTTTGACCTCATCATTTTTTTCACTCAGAAAACGAACGCTTGGAACAACTACCCGCCATTATCGACCGCCCCGTGCGACTGGGGGTGCTGATCAGCGGTGGCGGCACGACACTGCTGAATTTTCTGGATTGCATAAGAGATGGTTCAATGTCTGCGGAAGTGCCTCTGGTCATTTCCAGCCGCCCGGACTGCCAAGGTGTGCAGCGAGCGATTGACGCGGGGCTGGATTGCATATCTACCTGCCGCCGGGACTTCGCAGATATAAGTGAATTCAGCGATGCTGTTTTTGGCGCACTGCGTGCGAAGCAAATCGATCTGGTTACACTGGCTGGGTACCTTTCACTGTTGCACATTCCGGATGATTTTCGCCACCGTGTGCTGAATATTCACCCAGCGCTGATTCCGGCATTCAGCGGCAAAGGCATGTATGGTCATCACGTTCACGATGCCGTGGTCGCGCGGGGGGCAAAGGTCAGTGGATGTACTGTCCACTTTGCCGACAATGAATATGATCATGGTCCTATCGTGCTGCAAAGCAGCGTCGAAGTTCCCGATGATGCGACTGCTGAAGATGTGGCCGATTTGGTGTTCGAACGCGAAAAAATCGCGTACCCGGAAGCGATCCGGCGGGTGACATCCGGTCAGCTGAGCGTGGACGGAAGACGTACCCGCCTCGCTGTCCCCGATGCTGGCGAGCTAGACCCTGGCACGACTACGTGAACGAAGAGGGTCGGGAGTCTTTTTCGGGCAGAGCATCATCTGCTTTCTGCGTCGTGTTTCCGAAAAAGACTCCCGACCCTTTGGTTATTCCAGCTTGGAACGCGTCTGTCGCAGCCACCAGTCAGCGTATTGAGATGTCACCGAATTACGCGGAAAAACGCTGTTCAGCGTCGGTTTAGGACTTTTTCTGCAAAATTCGGTGTACCGGCGTGTGAATCTCGTGACTGCCGGGACTCATATACGCAAGGAGTCCAGGTTATGACACATCCCGAAACACGCCACAGCTTGATCGTTCGCCTGAAAAGCGAAGACAGCGAGCGTGCGTGGGGGGATTTCGTCACGGCCTATGAACCGTTCCTGCGACACCTGGCAATTCGGCATGGTGTGCCGGAGCGTCACGTGCCGGACATTGTGCAGCAGGTGTTACTGGCCATTGCGAATTCCGTCGACAGTTGGCAGGACGATGGCAAGCCCGCATCGTTCCGACGATGGCTGGCCGTAGTGTCTCGCAATATTGTCATCAAATTCATGAGCCGCGAGCGACGCCAGGCTGGCGGCCATGGCGGAACAGAACTGGTGGACCTATTGCAGCAGGTGCCGGCCGCTCCCAATCGTGATCAGGTGAATCGATATGAGCACGAACTGATTGTCTGGGCAGCCGAACAGGTCCAGGGAGAGTTCATCGACACCAGTTGGGCAGCCTTCTGGTCGACGGTGATCGAAGGTCGCAGTGTGAACGAGATTGCCGCCGAACTACAGGTCAGCTGTGGCAGCATTTATATGTCACGCAGCCGCATCATGGCCAGAATCAAAAAGAAGATTGAGGAGGAGATGGATCAATGAAAACTTCACCTGTCAAATGTAATCCGCCATTGCTGCGGCAGTCATTGGAAGACGGGCTGTCCGAGCAGCAGGAGGAATGGCTGGCCGCTCATCTTGATGATTGCGTGTCGTGTCAGCAGGCGCTCACGCCCCTGGCGGCCGGCAGCAACGGCTGGTCACGGGTCGAGCATGTGCTACGCGACGAGATCTCCGGCGCGTATCCCGCGGCACGAGGAATGGTCTCGACCCTGGTGCCCGGCAATCTCAGTTCGTCATTCGGTCACAGTCGATCCGTTGGTCCCGAGACCCGCCCGACTGACTTTGCTGTCGATTTTCTGGAGCCGTCAGGCGAAGCAGACTCAATCGGCCGAATCAATGACATCGAGATTCGATCCGTCATTGGTCAGGGCGGCAATGGTATCGTGTTGAAAGGTTATCAACAGGAGCTGAACCGTCTGGTCGCAGTCAAGGTCATGGCCCCCCAACTGGCGACAAACGCAGAATCGCGGAAACGCTTCGGGCGAGAAGCCCAGGCAACGGCGGCGATCGTACATCCCAACGTGATGCCGATTCTGACGGTGCACTCGTCGGGCCAGCTGCCCTATCTTGTGATGCCGTATGTCGACTGCGAATCACTGCAGGAAAGACTGGACCGAGAAGGTTCTCTGCCCACACTGGACATCCTGAGAATTGGCCACCAGGTGGCCAGCGGCCTTGCTGCGGCTCACTCTCAGGGACTGGTGCATCGCGATGTCAAGCCGGCCAATATTCTGCTGGCACGGAATGTGGATCGGGTGATGCTGACAGATTTCGGTCTGGCTCGTGCCGTCGACGACGCCATTCTGACACGCACGGGACTGATCGCGGGAACACCACAGTATATGTCTCCGGAGCAGGCCCGCGGTGATTCCGTGAATACTGGCAGCGACCTGTTCAGTCTTGGCAGCGTGATGTATGCCATGAGCACCGGGCGGCCTCCGTTTCGAGTGGAGACCAGTTACGGAATTCTGCGTCGAGTGACAGACGACCTGCAGCGACCTGTGCGCGAACTCAATCCCAACGTACCGTTGTGGCTGGAAGATGTCATCAACCGACTAATGGCCAAAGACTGCGAATCTCGTGCGTCCAGTGCGGCCGACGTCGCATCCGCACTCCAGGACTGCATCGCCCATCTGCAGCAGCCGCACACAATAGGTCTGCCCGTGCTTGTTCAGCAGCTAAGCTCCAGTCGTGATGGTGGGGCACTGGCATGGTCTACACGGATCATAAACTTCGATCGGCGATTCAAGGCGATAATTGCGGCACTGCTTCTGACAATCGTTGTCATCGCCATATCAGCAACGGGAGTCTTCAATCAGGGGCTAAAGTTGCCACCGGGTGAGCAACCCGCTGTGCAGACGGAGATGGCGTCTGTTCCGCCATCGATTACACCGTCGTCAAATACAGCAGATGTAATCGTGGACTGGGATGACGGCGTTGACACAGATCTGATGACCATGGACGACGAACTGGGCCAGCTCTTCGAGGCCGTTGAAAACGACTTTTCCGACTTGAATTCTGTCACCGAAGACTGATTATTCTGCAGCTGAAAAATTCACCGAAAGCAATTGAAATGAAATTTTCTCGGACCCTTCGCAGCTTCGTGGTCGTCCTGACAATACCAATAGCGGCTTTCAACATTGCCATGTTCAGCTTTGCTCAGGAGGCAATTGACGAGCCCCCGGCCCCTGACGCACCAGCTTTGGATAGATCGTCGTCTGTTGAGTTCAGTGCACCAGGGTTGCCTGACGAGTTTTCTGCTGCGGCCACAGCAGAAGACCCAATAGTGAAACGGCCAGCCGAAAGCACGGTCCGCCAGCGGAGTTCCACCAAAACCTCGCCTTTTTCCGGGCGACGTCCCGTTAACGACGACAGTTTCAACAAGGGCGGTAACGCGATTGAAGTGGACAGCATCATGATCATGTGGTCCCGGAAGAACGATAAGTTAAGTGGATTCAGCAAACTGACAGGCAACTGGACTCACCTGGCAATCGACAGGCAAGAACACATCGATCCTGTTGCAACCGGAAACGTCGGTGCAGTGCGCATCGGCAACACGATCGCTGCATACAGCGGCGTTACCGGAACCTGGGATGTCGTGAAGCTGAAAGAAGGATCGACGGCCATCCCTGAGGTTGCGTCCGGTGACCTGATCAAAGTCACCGACGGCGAACTGCTCTACACATTTGCCGCACCTCGGGGACGGTGGACGTCACCGAACGCTTCGGACTTTCGGGCCTCGGAAACGAAGACACCGAACAACCCCCAAACAGTCACTCGAAGAAGTACTCAACAGGTTCTCACTCCGCGGAATGCAGATCCCGCCTCGGCGTGGCAGATTCGTCACAACACACAGGCTGGACCGTTTCGTGCTGATCAGTTCGATCAGGAAGCTTTGAATCTTGCCCGTCAGTTTCGCGGCAAAGGACTTGAAGATGCCGAGGCGCATAAGGCGCTCAGCGAAGCTGTGGCAGTCGCGTTCGATAAACGGCAGGGATTTCAGAAAGCCGAAGCGGAACGAATGCAGGCAAAGTTGAAGACGATCCAACAGGCAATTGAAAGTCGCGAAGAGCTGCGACAGCGAATCATTGAACGGCGCGTAGAGGAGCTACTGGACCCGAATGTTAACTGGGACACGACGTCAACAAATAGCAAGCTGCCCGCACCAGGCGCTTTGGCTGTTGATAGACCAATCGCCGCTGCATGGGGCATGCCTGTCACCGCATCCCCCACCGGTCTACCGGGACCACCTCATGTTCCACTTGGCGGGCCTGCGTCCATGAAGTCCAGTGGCGCGCCACCGACCGCAGAGATTTCGCCAACGTGGCGGCAGCCAACCGAGCTATACAAAGAACTGGCCAATCGTCGCCGATTCGTGCAGATGTTAGTCGAGCGCATCCAGGACGAGCAGGTGAAGTTGATGGCCGCTCAACGGCCGCTGACGGAACTAAAAACGTTGAAGGACTGGGAGGATATGACTGATGAGGACCGCCAACGCGGGATTGACAGCCCTGCCAAACGCATCAGAAGCTACCAGCCACAACTGACCGAGTTTTTGGGCCAGTGGAAACAGGAATGGAGCCTTTACGAATCACAGCTGAAGCTTCTGCAGCTGAACGTCGATGAAGCTCAGATTCGCCGCTCTGCAGCGCAAGTGGGGTTGGAGCATGTCCGAGAACTGGCCGAGAGTGGTGTGATTACCACAGCTGAACAGCGAAAGGCAGAGACAGAACTTGCGGTGGCTGAGATCGCAGTGAAGCGAGCCGAGTTGCATTTGGCTCCGTACTCCGCCATTGATAAAGAAATGACTGAGCTGAATCCCCGGAACTTCGACGCAGAACAACTGCTGAAGGATCCCCTGGAAGAACCGCCCAGCCCAGCCCAGCCCCCCGTCGGTAAAATCAGAGACGCGAAGCAAAGTAGTAAAAGTAGGTCAGGACCTGTCCTGACAATAACAGGCGCGGCCATCGTTGGCAGGACTGCTCCTGTCCTACATGACTTCGCGGCTAACCAGATATGCGGGCAGCACGGTTGCTTGCAACCAGTGTTGCGCAGCAACAGGAGGCTCATGCCGGACGAAGGAGCGTTCCAGCGCAACCTCCAGTGCCTGCGGCACCCAAAGGTTGCGAAGCAACCAGGGCTACCCACCTTCATGGCACAGCGAATAGATGACGCTCTACCCGAAAATGACTTGACCCTTTCACTATCACCCACCGGCAGTTGGCCTCGCGTTTGTGGCAATCAGCCAACTCCTGTGGTAGCCTAACGGTTTGGCGACTGGCTGCGCATCAATGCCAGTCGTGGCTGCAGTCTTTCCACCTGAATCTCCGAAGCCTTCTCATGGAAAACAGTCTTCCGCCGTCCGTGTCCTTTGCCGACGGTGTATTTGTCATTACGCTGGGGCCCGAGTATTCTCATCTGCACGAGAACATGCTGGACAACCTCGCACTGCTTCCCATGCTGGCAGATTCTATCGTCCCGCCCCGCATGGTGATCGACATGGCGCCAGTTCAGTTCATTGGCTCGGCTTTGATCGGCCATCTGGTGGCGATCAGTCAACGGTTGTCTGCCAGAGAGGAGGGAGCGTTGGGACTCTGCAATCTCAACAAGTTCTGCAAGACAGCACTGTCCGTCTCAAATCTTGATTCCATGATGCAGACCTTTGATTCTCCGGAAGCCGCTGTCGCCACGCTTGGAAGCAACTGACTGCGGTCCGTTCGGATGTCGGAAGATCCCACGACCGCAAGTTGTTATTGTCGTTTTCGACACAAGCACGTTGCGCAAGCAAGTGTGTTTCACAATCGCACGAGACACACTCGCTAACGCTCTTCGAGCTTGTATTGGAGCTCTTCGAGGGGGCTTCCTGAACCACCGGGTTGACCGGTATGCTTATTCCGATGGCGGCAGCTTTTCCGTTGGCTGATCGTCTGATTTCGACGGCTCGTCAGACTTTGCTTCGTCCTTGTTCTTTGCTTCGCTTTCAGACGCAGCGGGCGTTTCTTTGTCGTTTTCTTCCTTAGCTGGTTCGGCCTCTTCTTCAGCCGGCGCCTTTTCTCCATCATCGTCAGGGGTGTCTTCGGAGCTTGCTTTCCAGACGCCGGCATCATACTTCTGCCAGAATTCGGCGGACGTCTGACGGCTTTCGCCGGCCATCGTCGTCAGAATCTGGCCCAGTGACGGCATGTTCCGCAGCACTTCCATGCCTGTGGTCACGGTTTCGGGCGTGACAGTGATTCGTTCCAGCTTCAGGCCCTTCAAAGGTGACACGTCGGTGATGGGCGTGTGAGCAATGTTAAGGCGTTTCAAGCTGGTCATGCCGGCCAGCGCGTCAATGTTGGCGACCGCCGTCGCTTCAACGTCCAGACTCACCAGAGACCTGCCTTTCAGAGGCGAGAGATCCGTCACCGGAGTGCGTGGAATCCAGAGTGTCTGCAGCGGCAGTTCGGCGATCGTCGTCAGGTCGTCCACACCGACGTTCAGCAGGTTGAGTTCCCGCAACGGCATACCTTTCAGCATGGACAGGTCCGTTACTTTGGTGTTCTGCAGATACAGAACTTCCAGCTGCATGCCGTTCAGGGGGCTGATGTCTGTGACCGGTGTGTTTTCCAGAACGACCCTTTCCAGCGGCATGCCTTCCAGCGGAGAAATATCGGTGACCTCCGTCATGCCCAGATCGATCGATCGCAGCGGCAATCCCCGCAATGCTTCAATCGACTTGACCCCTGACTGAAACAGTTCCGCTCCCACGATGTCATTGCCGACTCGCGGAAACTTTGCCTTTTCGTTCGCTCGAAGTCGCCGCCGCAGGTCGCTGGCCGAGATGAATTCGGGTTCATCTGACGGCGGCGCTTTCATTACCGGTGGTGCCGTCGAACCCGTTTTTTGCTGAGCATCGTCAGTGCAGCCTGTCAGCAGCAAGGTCAGCATGATGCTGCACGCAACGGCGCAGCGAGTCAGTCGATGAATTCTGAAATCGATTTGAGTCAACTGGATATCCATTCTTTGGCCATTTTAGTGAACTGTTCACCACGTTCTCGATAGTCGCGGAACCAGCCATAGCTGGAACATCCGGGTGACAGCAACACGATACCGCCTTCAGGAACAAGTGCAACCGCGCGAGCGAAAGCATCGGCGAAGTCGGAAGCAATCCCGATGGTCGGCAAAGATGTTGATTTCGACGGCGAGGCCAGCAATGACGACAACTGCCCGGCCGTTTCACCCATCAACACCGCGGCTACGGTGTTTTGTCTGATCGCATCGGCAAACTGTGACAGATCCACGCCCTTGTCCGCTCCGCCGGCCATAATCACCGTCGGTTGGGTCACCGTCTGCAACGCCGCTATGGATGACTCCGGCGTCGTGGCGACCGAATCGTCGTAGTACGCGACCCCCTTCCCCTCCGCGACTCGCTGCAGACGGTGAGGCAGCGGCTCGAATGCTCTTAACGACTCTGCAAACTTCAACGGATCTGCACCGGCAACCCACGCCGCACACGCAGCCGCAGCAATGTTGCGGGCGTTGTGGTCCCCAGGCAGTGCTGATGGGGCGTACAGGCGAATCGCGTCTTCTCGGTTCCCGTCGCGAAGAATCAGCGATCCACTGTCCACGAACACACCGTCTTCGCCGGTATCGCTGAGTCCAAAGGACATTCGTCTGCCTCGAACCCGCCAGTCCGGTGGTACCGATGAAAGTTCGCAGGACTCAGATTCATCATCAGACGTCTCATCGGAAAGAACGGCGATGTCCGTCATTCGCTGTCGGCTGAAGACCACCTGTTTGGCGGCGCGATAGTGTTCTATGTTGCCGTGCCAGTCCAGATGGTTCGGTGAGAAGTTTGTCATCACGGCAATCCACGGGGCGAAGTCGGACTGCTGCAGTGATGCCAGCTGAAAACTGCTTAGTTCCAGTACCGCGATGTCGTCTGAATTGAGGTCATTCACACACGGCAGCAGACTGGTGCCGATGTTTCCACCAATGACAACGGTGAACCCGGCTGCCTGTGCCTGAGCGACGAGCAATCGATGCACCAGCGATGTCGTGGTGGATTTGCCATTGCTGCCGGTGACCGCGATAACTTTGCCACGAAAGTGATGCAGGAACAATTCGATCTCGCTGGTGATAATCGTTCCCGCGGAACGACATTGTTCGACAATGTCAGAATCGGGTTGCACGGCGGGATTGACGATCAGCAGGTCGGCTCCCCGAAACGCTTCCGCAGGATGACCGCCCCAGAAACAGCGATTGATGGATAGCCCATCCAGCTGTGCGATGGACCTGGACAGTTCGCCGTCGGTTCGCGAGTCGGTGATCGTCACGTCGGCGCCGCGTTCTGCCAGAAATCTGGCTGCTCCAACGCCACCACCGAACGTGCCCAGTCCCAGAACAGTTGTTTTCAGTCCGGCGTAATCGTCCAGCGTGGGCAGCCGTTCAGTCATTTTTCTGCTGTTTGAGATGACGCAACGGATTCAGGAGGTCGCTACATCGCCGTTACAGGTGAACGTTAGCGGCGTGGGGTTCCATGCCGGGCTCTCGCCGACAGACGTCTGCAGCATTGATGTCATCAGATTATGTGTCGTCGCCGCCCGATAACCGACATACGCGGTACACAGGCGAGCGTTGATGTCGGTAATCAGAAATTCGCCGTCGGAGAACAGCATGTCGATTCCGACGTAACCATCTTCCAGCTGCAGAGCCCATGCGATCTTGTGGCACATCTGCTGCAGCTGTGACTGAGCGGAGGTCGGAAGACTGGCCGGAATCCTGCCACCCAGGTACTGCGTCCCGGAATCCGCCCATTCGACGTTTTGTTCGGTCGCCGGCAAAAACAGAGGGCTGTGTCCCTCGCCCTGGCCAATCATCGCCACCGAAATCGGCAGGCCGCTGACAAACGGCTGAACGATCGATCCCTGCAACGTGACGGTGTCATTCCCCAGCTTTGTCCGAACGTCGTCCAGCTTACCGGAAAAAACACCTTCGCAGCCTGCACCGTCTCGGGGTTTGACCACACATTTCTGATCCGACGACAACGTCAGGCGATCGACGTTTGTCGCCAGCTCCGTCGGCACGGTCGGCAGCCCCCTGCGTTTCAGGAGTTCATATGTCTGCCATTTGTCCGAACACGCTTCGATTACCTCTGTGCGTGGCCCGAGAAAACGGAAGCCCCTGCGGCGGAAGTTCTGCGCGAGTGAAGTGAGGACACCTCCGGTTTCGGGGGCAATCGCCAGCACGACATCTGCGTCTGAGGGGTCGGCAACAACGACGCCCACGAGTTCATCCAGAGATTTCGACTTTTCCACGTGAAGAACGGCTTCCGCATTGATCGCAAGCTCGGCTTCAGCTGATGCGCACAACGCCACCTGGACACGAAGATCGGGCAGACGCCGCAGATCTTCGAAGACCGCCATCAGCATCGCACATCCTTCTGAGCGTATCGACAGGGAAGCTGTGCCGTAGGCAGATTCGTAAGCATGAAAGTATTCAAGCAGAAGTACTGACGACATCGAGAAACCCTCCGAACTGACACCTGACAATATCAGTCTACTCCATCGACAGTCGCCATGATAACGCCATCGCTGATACGCACCTGAATCTGTGCACCATCTTCGACCCTACGGACTGAATTTACCAGCGTCCCATCAGCAGTTGTGGTTAATGAGTACCCGCGAGCCAGTACCCTGAGAGGGCTTAGGGCGTCCAGTGACGCGGTTGTGGCGGTCAGTCTTTGCTGGATCCGTTCAATCTGCAGCCGAACCGCCCGGTCAGCGCGGCCTGCAACGTCGTCGCACCGCTGTCGGCGTTCGTCAATCATTGTCATCGGTCGGCGAAACACGTT
The DNA here is from genome assembly GCA_024230215.1 of Fuerstiella sp. Classification (GTDB taxonomy): domain Bacteria; phylum Planctomycetota; class Planctomycetia; order Planctomycetales; family Planctomycetaceae; genus Fuerstiella. Next base: position 16,360 of record JAAERP010000110.1, read on the forward strand.
TTTGGATTCAATGACGTCCAATTGCTGTGCCAGACGTTCCAGTCGACCATTCATGACCTGGTAAATCCGCGCCGCCGATTGCCGCAGTCCCGTTCGCAGGTCGGTGGCTGACGGAACCACCAGTTCACCTGCCTCACTGGGGGTCAAAGCTCGGCGATCCGCCACCAGATCGGCAATCGACACGTCGACTTCGTGGCCGACGGCACTGACCACAGGAACCGCACAATCGACAATCGCCCGGGCAACAACCTCCTCGTTGAAGGCCCACAGATCTTCCAGACTGCCGCCTCCGCGCCCCGTGATCACCACGTCGACCCCCGGAATACTGCCAACAGCCCGAATCGCGCGAGCAATTCGCGGAGCCGCGCCGTCGCCCTGAACGGGGACCGGCAGAATAATCAGATTCGCACCGGGCCAGCGTCGGGTGATGACCTGAATCATGTCACGGACCGCCGCAGACGTCGGGCTGGTGATCAGAGCAATGCGCCGTGGAATCCGAGGCAGGGCTCGTTTGCGTTCGGAAGCAAACAGTCCTTCGGCTTCCAGGCGCTGCTTCAGCTGGCGCAGGGCCAGTTCGAGTTCGCCGACCCCCTGTGGTTGAAGTCGATTGATGATGAACTGGCATGTTCCACGGGCGACGTAGACCTGAAGCGCTCCGGTGGCCAGCACTTTAAGTCCGTCCTTCGGCTGAAACTTCAGCCGCGCGGCCGTTGCCTTCCAGATCACGGCGCCGATTTCTGAATTGTCGTCTTTCAGCGTGAGGTAGTAGTGCCCGGCCGCCGACCGTTTGCAATTGGAGACTTCGGCCTCCACACAGAGCGGGGGCAGTGCGGTTTCGATGATCTCCTTGAAGGCGCTTACCAATTCAGTGACAGAAATTGTCGGCATGTCCGTCATGAGGCATCACCTGTGACGGAATCTGCTGAGTCTGAAGGAGCAGCTGCGGCTGGTGGCAGCGTACTTGATCTTCTCACTCGTAGATTCAGTGCTTCCACGATCAATGAAAACGCCATGGCAAAATAGATGTAGCCCTTGTTGACGTGCGTGCCGGCCGCTTCTGCCACCAGCATCACGCCGATCAGGATCAGAAAACTAAGTGCCAGCATCTTGAGGGTCGGATTCTCTTTCACAAACCGGCTGATCCGCTCGGCGAACGCCATCATCACTCCAACAGATAGCATAACGGCCGTAATCATGACCTGCAGATTGTCCGTCATTCCGACAGCAGTGATCACAGAATCAAGCGAGAAAATGATGTCCATGATCGTGATGTTGATCAGCACGCCTGTGAACGTGCGCCCCGTGGCCAGCACCGCGTCGTTGCCGCCACCCTCGAATTGCTCATGAATTTCCTTCACGCTGTGTCGAATCAGGAACAGACCGCCCAATAGCAGGATGATGTCGCGTCCCGAGACCTCGTTGATGACCGACCAGTGTTCACCGCCCATCTGCTGCAGCAGGTTCTCAGAAAACCCCAGGGCCGTCAGGGTAAACAACGGTTTTGTCAGGTGCATGATCAAGGTGATCAGAAACAGCAGTCCAATCCTGGACAGCATCGCAAGAAACAGTCCCAGTCGGCGCGCCAATGGTTGCTGATCTTCCGGCAGCCGGTCGGTCAGAATCGTGATAAAGATGATGTTGTCAATTCCCAGCACAATCTCCATCAGAGTCAGTGCCAGCAATGCTGCAATTGCTTCCATCGATTGGGATCGCCGCTTGGATTGTCGTTTGCCAGAGGCCGTGTGCGGTGAATGTTAGTAAATTGTCGCACCACGCGCAACTGGCGGTGTCCATGAGTATCATCCGTGACTGCACCCATGCGACTTCACGCGGATCAGGAGAATCAATATGACAGACGCTGGCAGAGTAAGAAACAAGATCACCGGTATGTCGTGTCAGCTCACTGCGGTCAGAAAGACTCGCGCAATCAGCCCTTCGTGCCTGATGCTGTTGGCCGTAGTCTGTGCCGTCGGGCCCGAACAACTGCAGGCAGATTTGCCGGAAGTTCAGGTATCCAACGTGCGTCGGGTTTTTGACAATGGCGAACACAACGCCTTTACAGACCTGGTTCTGTTCCGGAATCGCTATTATCTGGCGTTTCGCAGTTGTCCCGATGGACACATGGTCCACCCCACGTCGTCGATCATCATCATGGTCAGCGAAGATCTGAAGTCATGGCAGCAGGTCCATCGTTTCAGTGTGAAGCACCGCGACACACGCGATCCGCATTTTCTTGTGTTTAAGCAGAAATTATTCGTCTACACCGGCACGTGGTACAGCGGTGCGACCACGCTGCCTCGGGAACAGTACGATCTTAATAAGCATCTGGGTTACGCAGCGTGGACGACCGACGGCAAGATGTGGAACAGTCCGGTGATGCTGGACGGGACTTATGGACACTATGTCTGGAAAGCAAACACCTTTGGCGACAAGGCCTTTCTGTGCGGTCGACGCAAGACTGACTTTGCCGAAGGCCCGAAGGGAGAAGGCACGGCCGTCGAATCATTGATGCTGGAAAGCGACGACGGTTTGATCTGGCGTAAACGAGCTGTATTTCAGCCGAGCCGGGGCGATGAGACCGCATTTCTGTTTGAACCGGATGGAAATGTTCTGGCGATTGGTCGCCGGGGCAGTCAACCGGCGCAGATTCTGAAGTCCAGTCCGCCGTACACAGATTGGTCTCGAAATGACCTGGATCGCTATATCGGCGGGCCACTGTTAGTTCGTTGGGGCAGTCGAATCGTTGTCGGGGGACGTCGATCGACGGAGAATGGTCCGAAGACTTCGATGTGCTGGCTGGACGGAGAAGACCTTCACGAATTCGCGTCCTTGCCCAGTGGCGGAGATAATTCGTACCCCGGCTTTCTTGAACGCAGCCCAACGCACGCCGCGATGTCCTGGTATTCGTCTCACGAAAAAGACGCAAATGGCCAGAATATTACTGCAATCTATATGGCGGATCTGGTGTTCGGCAACTGAATGGAAGTGTGGCAAAGTCTGCGGCTTGGTGATCTTCTGGTGTTTGTTCCATGAAGGCAGGCTCTCGGGAACAGCGAAACCCTTCCCGATCCAACTGCCAATCCGGTTGCCCCCATCGAATAGAGGGAGGCCCCGGTCTTTGTGTTCTCGCCCGCCTTTCTGATTTCCCCACCTTCTCATCGCCACAAAAAGAGGTAGAATGAAGGGAATGGAAAGCATAGCCGTAGAACTGCGCATGCGTTTTTCCGAAGTGACTCTTCCCCACGTGATGTTTTCGCGACCGGTGAGTCTCTCTCTTGTGTGATTCTAACAGGCTTTAAACCGTAAACGTCTACTGCAGGAAATGGTGCCGTATGCGAAGTGTCTTAAACAAATCTGCTGTGTTTGCGTCGTTGGCATTGTTGGGCATGCTGACAGGGCAGTCCGCAAGTGCTCAGACGACGACCTCCAGCACCAAAGATTTTCCGCCTCATGCAAAAATCCTGGAAGGGTTCACGAAGGTCGTCAGCAAGGCCAACATCACTCCGATGTACACGCTGTATCAGCGAAAAAAAGATGCTCAGCTGTATGCTGAGTTGCCCCGGAGTTTCACCAGCAAGAAGTATTATATTGCGTTGACTCTGGCCAGTGGTGATCCGTATGCGGGACTACAGACGGGCGAAATGTACGTCTATTGGCGCCGCTACGATAAGCGGATTGCCCTGATGGAACCGGCCATCGATTACCGTGCTCCGGGCGACAAGGGAGCGGAATCGTCTGTCAAACGTCTGTTTACGGACCGATTGCTGCTGGACATGCCGATTGTCACTATCGGCCCGAGCGGCGGTCCCGTGATTGACATGGACGCATTGTTTGTCACCAATGCCAGTCGCTTCTATGGCTCAGTCGATGGCAGCCTCAGCCCTTCGGCCAGGCTTGGCATTTTTTCCATCGCGACGGCCAAGGCCTTCAAGAGCAACATCGAAGTTGCATTCGAAGTGCCGTCGAGAACGGGCAAACTCAAGAAGCTGCATTATTCTGTCAGTGAGATTCCCACCAGTACCGGCTACAAACCCAGAGCGGCCGATCAACGTGTGGGGTTCTTTACGACCAGTTATTCCGACCTGGCGAAATACAATGACCGTGAAACCAAGGTTCGTTACATCAACCGATGGAAAATCGAAAAAGCGGACCCCAAGCTTAAAATAAGCCCGCCGAAAAGTCCGATCGTTTTCTACATCGAACACACGACACCCATCCGATATCGTCGTTGGGTGAAGGACGGAGTACTGGCCTGGAACAAGGCCTTCGAGAATATCGGAATTTCTGATGCTATCGAGGTCTATTATCAGGATATGGCGTCCGGTGCGCACATGGATAAGGATCCGGAAGACGTCAATTATAATTTTGTGCGATGGCTTAACAACGACATTGGGACAGCGATCGGCCCCAGCCGAGTGAATCCTCTGACCGGACAAATCCTCGACGCAGATATTATTCTGACGGATGGCTGGATTCGGCATTATCAAAAGCAGTTTGACGAAATGCTGCCAAAGATCGCGATGGAAGGCTTCGGTCCCGAGACTTTGTCATGGCTGGCCGAACATCCGAATTGGGATCCACGAATCAGGCTGGCTCCCGCTGCTATTCGCAACGAAATTGCAGCGAAAATCGCTCGCGACGCAAGCAAGCCGTTTGCCGGTCATCCGATTGCTTCGGTGGACACCACTCTGATTGGCGACGATGAATTTGACGGGCTGATTGGTCGCACCAGTCAGATCAATGGAATGTGCCTTGCGGCAGAAGGCATGTCATTCGATCTTGCGCTCATGAAGATGACGATGGCGATGCTTGAAGCCGACGAAGAAGACGGCGACAAGAAGGACGATGATGAGGACAAGAAAGACGAAGACGAAAACGAAGATAAGAAGGACGAAGACGAGGATAAGAAAGAGGTTACGCCCAAAGAGCAGATGCTTGACGGCATGCCGGAATCGTTTGTTGGGCCGCTGATTGCTCATCTTGTCGCCCACGAAGTCGGCCATACACTTGGGCTTCGTCACAATTTTAAGGGGTCCAGTGTCTATACCTTTGAACAGATCAATGGTGAAGAAGTCAAAGGTAAGAAACAGTTGGCTGGATCTGTGATGGACTACATCGGAGTCAATATTCATGCCGACGGCAAAGAAAAGCAGGGCGCCTTTGGAATGACAGGGATTGGTCCGTACGACATGTGGGCCATCGAATACGGATATACATTTGGCGATACCAAGAAGGTTCTGGCACGCGTCGCTGAGCCGGCGCTCGTCTTTGCGACGGACGAAGACACAAGCGGTCCTGACCCGCTGGCTCGTCGCTATGACTTCAGCAATAACCCTCTGGATTATGCCAACAACCAGATGACCCTGACGAAGCATCACCGTGACCGACTGCTCACGAGCTTCGTCAAGGACGGTGACAGCTGGGACCGTGTGCGGTACGGCTACGAACTCACCCTGTCGATGCAGACAAAGGTCGTATCCATGATGGCCAACTGGGTTGGTGGGGCCCACGTCTATCGAGACAAGAAAGGCGACCCCAACGGACGGAAACCGGTGGAAGTGGTTTCTGCCGACAAGCAGCGCAAAGCGCTGGCCTTTGTTGTGGAAAACAGTTTCAAAGACTCTTCGTTTGGGTTGTCTCCGGAACTGACTCAGTCAATGGGGTTGGATAAATGGATGGACGGTCGCATGTCGTTTTCCGACGAAGCAACATGGCCGATTCATGATCGCGTCATGGGTATCCAGGCGTCGTCACTCACGATGCTGATGAATCCCACAACGTTGAAGCGGGTCTACGACAACGAGCTGCGTGTTCCGCTGAATGAGGACAGCCTGACTCTGCCGGAGTTACTGACAACGATTTCCGCGGCTGTCTGGACCGAACTCGATGAACAGCCAAAGGGGAAGTTCACTGTTCGCAAGCCAATGATTTCCAGTCTGCGTCGTAATCTTCAGCGTGAACACCTGCAGCGGCTGATCGATCTCACGCTGCCCGGCGGTGGGTCCTCTGCCGCATCGCGAACGATTTCCATGCTCGCTGCCGAAAACCTGCGTCAGAATCTGAGCAAGATTGAGGCTGCTCAGATGGCGACCGCGGATCGTTATGATCCCTATACAGCCGCTCATCTGTCGCAGACCAAATCCCGCATCGAAAAGGCACTGGATGCGGATTACCTGCTGAACCCATCCGCGGGCGGCAGTTCCGGCGGGGGATTCTTCATATTCGGCAACGAAACGGAACATCCTGGCCGGTAATTATGGCCACAATCCTGATCAGCCGCACGCCCTTCGAGAGATGTTGCTCTCGAAGGGCTTTTTCGTTTCGTTTTGACCGATTTTCCGCGTAGAAACAGCGGGGCTCTGCCGTTCCTGATACAAGCACGCTGCGCAAGCAAGTGTATTTATTGAACTCCCGAAATCCACTCGCTGGCGCTTCGAGCTGGTATTGGGGCCTCCTTTAAGGAGGCGCAACGTTGCGCGACCGACAGATTTCGCTCTTCCGACAGACTCTAACCTGCTGGCCACTGTGAAATTGACGTCGCCGATAATTCTGATTCTCAGCGTCGTTGTCACAGCCGTCGTTCTGATGATGCACGTCATTCCACTGGGCATTCCGGACGAATGGACGTGGCAACGCAACCGTGTGTGGACCGACTTTGCCGCGGCCGCGGACAGAATCCTGCCAGCGTTGATTGGCGGAGCGATTCTGTACGGCGTCGCTGTTCGCGGAGCACTCCGGATCGCACGTGCTGGACTGGTGCAGACGTGCTTTGCTTACGTGTTGCTGATCCTGGCAAGCTGGTTCTGGCTTGATCGAGTTCAGCAGACGGCCCACATCGAACACCGCGAAACAAAACCATATTGGGTGTTGTACGATCCGTCGTCCGCTGGCTATTTTAACGAAGCCGTTTTTCGAATCGCCTCGACTTCCGAGTTTCTGCGTGGCTACGAGGATCGCATGAACGAAGGTGAAGTTCTGCACGTCGGTACTCACCCACCGGGACTGTTTCTTCTCAGTCGTGCCTGTCTTGACGTGTGCACGCATTCACCCACACTGGTATCGTGGCTGAATGGTCTGGAAGACGATCGGGTCAGACGCGCGTTTCGCACGATTGAAAGCGGCACGCGCTTCGGTCCCAGGCTGAAGAGCAACGAACTGGTCGCACTGCACCTGCTGAGCGCGATCAGCAGTGTAGCGACGTGTCTTACGATCATTCCGCTGGCTATTCTTGGTCGCTATTTGTTTGGTGCTACCACCGCCTGGAGGATTTGCTGTTTGTGGCCGACGCTGCCGTGCCTTGCCGTCTTTATGCCGAAATCCGATCTGCTGTTTCCCCTCACGTGTACCTCCGTACTCGCTCTCAGCGTACTCGCAACCGTCCGCTGGAAACTGTTCGCGCTGGCCGTACCAGCCGGGATCGTGTTGTGGTGTGGCATGATGCTCAGTCTGGCCCACCTGCCGGTGATTGCTGTTCTTGCCGCCTTCGTCGCCATTCAGGCATGGCAGACGCAGGGAAGGTCGCTGGTGCGGGGATTATGCGTGGTCGGCACCGTGGTCATGACGGTGTGTGCGATCAGCATATTGTGGAACAGTTTTACCGGCTGCAATATGTTCAACGTGTGGAAGATGAATCTCACGAACCATGCAGGGTTTTACGATCAGTATCCTCGCACCTATTGGAAGTGGCTGCTGGTCAATCCCATTGAGCTGGCGTTCTCGGTTGGCCTGCCGGTTTTTGGACTAGCTGTCTGCGGCATGATCACGGCCGCTCTGCAGTGTTTCAGAGCAGGAACAACGCAGTACCGACGAGGCACGGCAATCGCACTCTGTCTTGCTGCTGGTGCGACGATGGACGTACTCTGGCTGTCCGGAAAGAACCAGGGCGAGGTCGCACGATTGTGGTGTTTTCTGACACCGTGGCTGTTGTTGGCCGCCGGTCTTTCGTTTTCGGATTCGAATGACACGCTATTGAATGGGACGTCAGAAACGCGGATATGGAAACGAGTGCTACTGGCGCAAATTGTCGTGGCGGCGATGACTGTCGGCGCAGTCACTGGATTCAGCTTCTGACGTCGCGCGATACAAGCTCGACGCGCCAGCGAGTGAGTCTCGTGCGTTTGAGAAACACACTTGCTTGCGCAGCAAGCTTGTATCAGGGACGAACTCTCTCACGAGTGTTCAAAAACAGAACTGCTGGTTCACGGTCGAGAATTATTGAATGAACAGAGAAATAGTGCCGCGTGCGGCGTTCATTTCCTGTAAAACCGTCGCTGTGTTCCTTGTTAATATCGGCCAAAATTACATCGCTGACAATGAAGCCAGCCATTCCGACACGTGATTCTGACGTCGATGGCCACTTTCGATTAACTACCTCATGCTTTTTCGTGTTGCCAATCTAAGAACAGCTGTGGAGCTGCCCGAGGCAGAGCTGCCTGCTCGCGTCTGCCAGAAACTGGGGCTGCCGGAGACGGAACTGCAGTCATGGAGAATCCTGCGGAAGAGTCTGGATGCTCGGCAGCGTAATACGTTGCAATTTGTGTACTCGCTGATTCTGGACCTGCCGGATTCCACGACCTTAAAAGCCCCTCAGGATCTGCAGGTTGACGCCTACCAAAAAAAGACGTTCTTCGACCCTGATCCTGGTAGCCAGCCGTTGAAGTCGCGTCCGGTGATTGTCGGATCCGGTCCGGCCGGATTGCTGGCGGGCTATTTTCTGGCGTTGAAGGGCTACCGGCCGATCATTCTGGAACGGGGCCAGGCTGTCAAAGACCGAGTCCCGGCGATTCGGCAGTTTGATGGTGGCGGTGCGCATGACAACGAGAACAATTATCTGTTCGGTGAAGGCGGCGCTGGATGCTTCAGCGATGGAAAACTGACCTGTCGTATCACCGGAGCGGATGTCGACTGGGTGCTGCAAAGTTTCGTGGACTGTGGCGGTCGGCCGTCGCTTGTCTACGAACATCGTCCGCACCTGGGCAGTAACAAGCTTCCCCTGATCTGTCGCAACTATCGACGCCGCATTGAAGCCCTGGGTGGCGAATATCGGTTTGGTTGCCGGCTGGAAGGATTGCGCATTGTCGACGGTCGGCTTCAGGGCGTGGAAACGTCGTCCGGGTTCATTGATACATCGCAATGCATCCTGGCCATGGGACACAGCGCCAGAGACACGTATCGCATGTTGCTGGATGTCGGCCTGCCGTTGCGCGCCAAAGCGTTTCAGCTGGGTCTGCGCATTGAACAGCCGCAGACAGTCGTGAACGATCACAAGTACGGACGGCCTGAGTATCTTCAGCAGCTGGGTGCGGCTGATTATTCTCTGGTGGCAAAAGGCGAACGGAATCTGTTCACGTTTTGCATGTGTGCCGGTGGTGTGGTGATTCCGAGCATTTCAGAACCCAACATGTTCTGTTCGAATGGGATGAGTAATTCCAGGCACGATACTCCCTTCGCTAACAGCGGCCTGGTCGTGACGCTCGAACCGGAGTTGTTCGGTAGTTCGCATCCACTGGCCGGAGTGGAACTGCAGCAACGTTACGAAGCAAAAGCCTTCGCGATGACCGGCGGAGATTATATGGCCCCCGTGCAGCGTGCTGCTGATTTTCTGAACGGTCGGACGCCTGATACGACTCAAAAGATTCCGTCGTCGTATCAGCGTGGCACGAAACCCATGAACCTGGCCGAGATCCTGCCCACGCCGGTGCTGACGGCGATCATGAACGGGCTGCCGGTGATGGACCGGAAATGGAAGGGACAATACCTGCCCGAAGCCGTATTGGTCGGCCCGGAGATGCGTGGCAGTTCTCCAGTGCGAATTGATCGGGATCGGGAGACGTGGCAGGTGCCCGGACTATCAGGCATTTATCCGGTTGGAGAAGGTGCAGGCTACGCGGGCGGTATTGTCACGGCCGCCGTTGACGGTCTGCGAGCGGCACGAAAACTGGTCGAGACGTTTGCTCAACCGAGTGACGGCTGAGGACTTTTGAGGTAGGCTTTGTCTTGCTGCAAGGCTCCGGCCTGGGAGCACCTGTCCTCGATGCTCTGCTTCGCCGGGAAACGTGGGATTGTCTATCTCGTGCGGCGAAGCGGAGCTTCGAGAGTATTCGGTTCCAAACTGGAGTTTGGGACCGAGGAGCAACACCCACACATTTCCTGTGCATGACATGATCAAACAAATACAGATATTCCTGCTGCTGTTTTCCTGCGGGACGACAGCCATATCGCAGGACACAGCCGCGCCGGATCTAAGTGAAGAGGCGATGGCAGCGATGCACGCCATACTCGAGGGACGTGTGCTCAGCACAATCTCGTTTCTTGCCAGCGACGAAATGGCCGGACGGGATACGCCGTCGCCGGAGCTGAGAATCGCATCACAGTATGTGGCCGCCAGGTTTCGCGGCGCCGGCCTGGAAGGCGCTGGCCCGGGAGGTAGTTTTTTCCAGATTCATCAATTGGTCACGACAATGCCACCGGAATACGGAACGGCGATATCCGTGGATGGTGGCGACGCGATTTCTCACCGGGGCCTGTTGTCGGGCGGCGCTGAAGCAATCGACCTTACGGCCACCGTTGTGAAGGAGTCTGCCGCACTGGAAGCTGATGCGGCAGAGGTTGTCTGCCTGGACAGGCTCCACTTGCCTCCGCAGGCCGCAGAACGTCCGCAGTTTGTGTTGGCCTCGGTAGCAAGGCGAATTCGAGCGCTCACGGACAGGAAGACGAAGGTTGTCCTGATTCCGTGTGATGACGGAAACATCCTGCCCCAGGTTGCGGAACGGCTGCTACAGAAGTCTTTGTTCCTGAAGGATGGTCTGACGCCCCAATGCGCTGTTTTGCTGGTGCCGAGCGACAGCAATCCTGTCGGAAAGAAACTCTCAATCCAGATCGAAGCGCAGCGCGAGATGCAGAATCCAGTACGCAATGTCGTTGGCATTCTGCGCGGCAGTGATCCAAATCTGTCGCAGGAAGCGGTGCTGATTTCAGCTCATCTGGATCATATTGGAGTTCGGTCGCACGGCGATGATCGCATTAACAACGGTGCCGATGACAACGCAACGGGCGTGACCGCAGTCATCAGTCTGGCAGATGCGTTCGCCAGTCTGAAGACAAAGCCCCGCCGTTCCATTGTTTTCGTCACGTTCTGGGGCGAAGAAAAAGGCCTGCTGGGTTCCAAACACTTTGCGGAGAATCCGCTGTGGCCACTGTCAAAGACTGTCGCCAACATCAACATCGAAATGGTGGGCAGACCGGAAGAGGATGCTCGCGAGAAAGCATGGATGACTGGCTGGAAACACTCGAATCTGGGCCTCCTCATGAACTCAGGGGCACAACGAGCCGGAGTGGAAATCTTCAACCGCACAGACGTCGGAGAAATGCTCTATGCACGCAGCGATAACTACTCGTTTGTCAGAAAGGGAGTCGTGGCTCACAGTTTTTCTGCGGGGTCATTGCATGCCGATTACCATCAGCCGTCCGATGAATGGGAAAGACTGGACATTCCACACATGACCAAAGTCATCCGGGGACTGTTCGCCGGAGCACTGTTTGTGGCGGAAAACAGCGTTGCGCCCGAATCGTCCGGAAATTAGCTTGGCGTGGTGGTCAGCCTGAGCAGGATTGCATAGTCTCCGCCGCGTTCTGAAGGCAGATGTCTGCACCCGGAACATGTTTGCCCGGTTTCTCAAGAAGATAGATCGTCCGTGACTTCCGCACGCATCCTCAACTCCGACGAAGTTCCGCAGGCACTGACGGCTTGCGCTGCGAATCGAGACGGATTTCAGGAGGATTACCCATTCGAATCTCATTGGATGGAGATCGATGGGCGATTTATTCATTTTGTCGACCAGGGGCAGGGGCCCGTCCTGTTGATGGTCCACGGAAATCCGACGTGGAGCTTTGCGTGGCGACGTTTGGTCAGGGACCTGTCTTCAGAATACCGCGTCATCGTGATCGATCATCTGGGTTGTGGGTTTTCAGAAAAACCTCAGACTGATGAATATGCATTGGACAATCACATTGGGCGACTGGTCGCGTTCGTTGAACAGCTGGACCTGAACGACGTCACTCTATTTGCACACGACTGGGGCGGGGCCATTGGCATGGGGTGTGCCGGACGCGTGCCGGACCGCTTTCGGCGATTTGTTCTGATGAACACTGCAGCGTTTCGCAGTCAACGCATTCCGCTGCGAATTGCCGTTTGCCGAATCCCGTTGCTCGGAACAATTGCCCTGCGGGCATGGAATCTGTTTTCGCTGGCTGCGTTGTGGATGGCCGCTGAACAACCACTTTCGCCGGCAGCTCGCAAAGGGCTCATTGCGCCGTACGACAATTGGGCCAACCGTGTGGCGGTGAAAGAATTCGTCCACGATATTCCGCTTCAGCAATCACATCGAAGTTACGCGGCACTAAAAGCAGTCGAAGACGGTCTGAAGCAATTTCAGCATTCCCCGATGCTGCTTGTCTGGGGGATGAAAGACTGGTGCTTCAGCCCCGAGTTCTACAGGGAATTCTGCGAGAGGTTTCCTGAAGCCGAACGGCACCCCATCACTGATGCGGGGCACTACATCTTCGAGGATGCTCACGACGAACTTCTGACGACGGCGCGGGAGTTTTTGCACAGGACGGAGTCAGAAGGTGCGCCGCCGGCCTGATCGGCATCCACGGTCCATTTCATTCCTGACCGCAAACCACCATCTCAGCTGGTGATCAATGATGGCACATTGCCGTTTTGATAAACATACAGCGCAAGCAGTTGGCTTTTTCAATCGCACGAGACCAACTCGCGTGGGCGTTGAGCTTGTGTTGCGCCCCTTTCAGGAGGCTTCCTCATACGGCGGGCTCTATTGATCGGTCTCATTCGGAAGTCCCTCGGAATCGTTCGAGGCCGCTGAGTCGGGCACGAAATAGCCGCCGCCGGCATCCTCCCGGGAAAACGCAGTTGCCCGTTGTGTTTCAGCATTTCGCAGTTCGATGTAAGAACCACTCATCAAGCGGTCTTCGTTGCCTTCACCGGCCTTAATAATGATGGCGGATTTGGTCAGCAGTCCCTTTTCCTTGACGTTGATGCCATAGCAACGTGTCTGGCACAGGCCGCAGCCGACGCACTTGTCGGCAAGGACAATCGGGGCCAGATCCCCAGTGCCATCAATGGGCTCACCATTGTCGTCCACTTCGGTACCGACCTGAGCGTATTCAATCGCATGGTAGCCTGCCGCGTTGCACCCCTGAACGCACAGGTCACACGCTGCTCGACCGGCGAACGGCAGGCACTTCGTCTGGTTGACGATGGCCAGCCCCATGCGGGCGACCTTCTTTTCGACAAGCGGCAGTGATCGGATGGCTCCGGTTGGGCAGACCTGGCCACAGCCGTTGCAACTTGATTCGCACCCGGCCCAGTCCGCCACAACGACCGGCGTCCAGAGCCCTTCGAGCCCCTGCTGAAAGCTCTCGGGCTGCAGCACATTGTTAGGGCAGGCCTTAAAACACTCGCCACAGCGAATGCACATTTCAAGGAACTGTTGTTCGGGAACGCTGCCAGGGGGGCGAACCGGACGGAAGGCATTCGGATCTTCCAGGTGCGCGCCAAAGGATTTCGTGACGCCAGTCAGTCCGACGGCGCCCGCGACGGCAGCGGCACTGCCACCAGCGAGCGACAGGAAACCACGTCGCCCGAACGCAGTTTTACCGGTGGGCGGATCGTTTTCCAGTTTCAGTTCCGCGAAGTTCCAACGCTCCACAAATTTGATCGCCTGAGTCGGGCAGACACCACCGCACGATTCGCACATCGTGCAGTCAATTGTACGCGTGTTGAAGTCGGGCTTGATCGCGTCGAAGGGGCATATTTCGATGCACTTGTTGCAGTTAATGCACGACGATTCTACCTTTCGTTCGGTCAATCTGAACAGATTGCCCAGGGAAAAGACGGCTCCGCTGGGACACACGTTTTTGCACCAGAAACGCGGCCGCAGAAACCCAAGCCCCAGCACCGCCAGAAATAGAACGACCGAAACAACGTGCCCCCCGCTCATGCGTGGAACCAGGTGCCAGCCTCGCATCGCACCACTTTGAAGGGGTTCAATAACGAATAGCAGACCTCGGGTGATGACAGGGATTGCTGCAAAAAAACCTGAGACCAGCACTCCGAAGACGGCACAGATCATGGTGCCCGCCAGCAGATAGTATTTGATGTGCACCCACCAACCGTCGTCGGAAATCCGATATCGCTTCACACGACCGGCGATTGCCCAGTCGAACATATCGATCGTGGTGCCAAGCGGACACAGATAACCGCAGAATCCTCGCGGTACCAGGATGCAGACGATGAGAATGCTGGCGGCGGACATCAAAGACCACACCCAGCTTCGCGCGGCGACAGCTGTTGACAGACTGACGAGCGGATCGATGATCAGAAATGTCTCGGCCGGGATTACTTCTTTGTCCGCGAGGTCATCGGCGTAGTGCGAAGGCCATGCGTTCGGTGCGGTTTCGCACAGCGCCCACGATCCTGTGTGGGTAAGAAACACATCGAAGATCTCCGGGGTGATTTCGCCGACCGGTTGCAATCGAATAGAAGTGTTGGCAACAGACGTAACAGCGAATGCGCCAATGGCTCCGCGATTCGGGTCAGGCGGGTTTTCGTCGATAACGAACAGCGTTGCGCCGGCTTCGGTGCTGCCATTGGCACCATCCTTCGCCAGAACGATGTCCGCCGATTCCTGATCGATGTCTTTGAATACCCAGCCCGGCGAAACATTGCCGGGCGGCTGCGGCGTGGCACTGTACGGCCAACACACGTAGAAGAACAGGACAAGGAACGCCACCAGAGACATGGTCTGTATGATTCGTCGCATCGGTGACGCCAGCCATGACAAACCCAGCCAACGCAGCGCCCTGCGAATGATCCCGCGTTTCTTCGTGGTACGATCAGATTGCATCGCTGCCGGGAGAAACCGTCGCAGCAATCGACCGGACAACGAATGCGAGACCGGCTGTTCGCCCTTGAGTGTTCGCAGATACGGGACGTACCAGTCCAGCCGGATAAAGGAATCTGAACGGCCGGTGTCAAAGGTGGTCAGCAGTACCAGAACTGACACCGCCAACAGAACGCAACCGATTGTCAGCACCAGGGGTGTCGAGTCTCCGAACAACGATATCGCGAGCGGATGATCGGTCGCCGCGGCAGTCATCACGGCTCCCGCCAGCAGCCCCAATGCGATGGAGATTGCTCGCCGTTTCATTTCGCCCCTTTGGCCAGCGCCCGAGCCGTCGCGTTGACGATGGCCTGCGAGGTGATGGTCGCCCCACTTGTGGCGTCGATGCCCTGCACGCTCTGCCTGGCAAGAAGCTGTGCTGTCGTGTCGATCAACGCGGAATAAAACTGTTTTTCTTTATGCTCTGTGACCTCAACAGATTCTATGCGCCCCCCGACAACAGTCACCTGTACCTTGACCTGCCCGGCGTAGCCGGTGCTGCTGTCATCGTAACGACCATCCGCAACCTGGCTGACATTGGCCTGGTCGAAGAGTCGGATGGCTTCAATGCTCTCGCGAGCCCGGGCTTTGAATCGCTGTTCGTAGTCCTTATTGCGGAATTTCTTAGAGTCGATCACCTGCTGGTAGTAGTCAATGGCTTCATCAGGCATGCCACTCTGCCGAAGTGCATCACCCGCGAGAATGAATGCCTGATAGTTTGAGTTGGATTTGCTGAAGGCACTTGTGAGTCGCATCGCCCAGTCGATTTCACCCATGTCGCCGAGCAGCTTTATGGCGCCAAGCGGAAGTGGCGACCCACGCATCATGTCGAGGGCCATGTCTCGGTTTCCGATCCGCCAATAGCATTCTGCGAGCCGTATGCCATGGGTCTTCTTAATGGAAGGATTCGCTTTCTGATACCAGAATGCCGCTCGGGGGTAGTCCTGCAGCAGCGTAAAGTACATTGATCCCAGTGTCTGCATATCACGGTCAAGCAGCGACTTGTCGTCTTTGTGCAGTGTCACGCAATGATGAACCAGCTTGATGCCGGAATGCCAGCGACCGGGGTTCTCGTTGATGACTGACCAGATGTACTGCCCCATGTTCTTCTGACTGTGCCATCCCTTGGTCGGTGGTTTCAGTGGCCATGAAAGATCGAGCGTCGTGGGATAATTGAGTGGTGTCGTATCGAACCAGTCCGGCGGGTTTCTGCCAGCATCCGCGATGATGGTGTGAACCTCGTCTGGTTTCACCTGATTCGCCGCTGGAACTGAGTCTGTTTCCGCACGAGCGTGTTCTGCTATTGGCGTCAATTCGTGACGTTTGCCGTTCCTGGTCACGGCATGCACTTTGCTGAACGCATACGTTCTGGTGAAGGTGCGTTCGCCGATTCTTGTTTCAAAGTCCACCTCCTTCTGAGACTCGCGGATCTGTTTGACGGTGCCTTCCAGTCTCACACCATTAACAAATTCCATCGAATCCTGTGCGGCAGAAGAGGATGGTTCAGGGGAAGAACAGGCCTGAACGAAAAACAGCAATGGAATGGCGATGGCAACTGCCACATTTTGTCTGGGCACACAGCGCCGTCCAGCGGGTCGAGCGACGTCGTGGATACTGATCAATGGCCGCCTGAACATCGCGTCGACTCCGAACAAGAAAGACAACTGAATGTTGTCGTTGGGCAAACTGCGCCTCTCGGCACAAGGTGCAGGCTGTAGTCGCAGACGCCGCTGCCGTCAGGATAGTCAATTCCCCACAGCATTTCCTCTGTGTGACGCAGGTTCTTATGCGACCGAGAAACGCACGATAAAACTGAGCGACCCCTGAAGCATGAACATTGGCCGCAGGTGGGGCGGCAATTCCCGGAACACCGCAAGGCCAACGAATCCTGGTGGCCGATTCTGCCGTAGTTCGGGAGCACGCTTAACGCAGAATCAGGCAGCCGCGTCCTGCTCGGATTCGTCCCCGCCGTTGTCGCCTGCTGCAGCAGCAATGGCCCTGGATTTCTCCAGGGACTGACGTCCGCGGTCACTGATCTTATAGCACAGTCCGACGTTGCGGCCGGAGATCTCGAACTTCAGATTGCCGGTAGCGATCAATTGGCCGTGAACTCTGGTGAGATCTTCGGTGGTCAACCCCTCGAGAACATCAATTCGCTCAAGCCAGCCAGTGAAGTCTTCTGTGGCGGCTTTTGCAGCAGCTGCTCTGACTTTGTAGGCCTCAAGCACCTGCAGGTTCTGCTGGTCTGGAGCGTTGAATTGGAAGTGAGCGTTCATACCGGGAGTTATCGGCCCGCGACATTCCGCCTTTCAGCCAGACAGGAATGCACATAACGACCCATACGACGGGCGCAGATTACCAGCAGTATCCAACCGACATGAACGTTGTGCCCGCGAATAATATGGTCAAAAACGCTCCCGCCAGACACTGGCTGCGGAGTCTGTGGCCAGCGGCGAATACCACTATCGGCCGGTAGGGTCGTCGAGCCTGCTATTCTGCCGGAGCAAAGTGAGCGTCATCCGATAATCCATAACCGTTGGCGAAATCGCGGGCGTCCATCGCTGCCTTTCCCTCTGGCTGAATCTTCACGACGTTAATACTTCCTGTGCCACAGCTCACGACCATTACTCTGTCCTGCAATCCGATTTGACCGGGGCGTGCCCCGGAAGCAGAGGCGTCGGCAGCGACTTCGACCTGCTGCAGAAGACAACGATTCGGCTTGCGCCCCGTTGAATGAAGCCATGTGACAGCTTTGGGCCACGGTTGCATGGCTCGAACGTGGCATTCAACCTGCGATGCCGTTTGCGTCCAGTCGACAATGCCGTCTTCCTTGCGGATTTTCGGAGACAGAGTCACCTGAGACGGATCCTGTGGTTCAAAGACGGCAGTCGCAAGGCCCAGCTGATCCACGACCGACAACGTCAATTCTGCGCTCATGTCCGCCAGGCGAAGCATCAGCTCGCCGGATGTTTCGCCGGGCTGAATGTCTGTACAGACCTTGCCGACCATCGGTCCGGAATCCAGTGCCGGTTCGATCTGAAACATGGTGACACCGGTCCGTGTATCACCTTTCCAGATGGCATACTGAACCGGAGCGGCACCACGATGTCGAGGCAGCAGTGATCCATGCAGATTGAAAGCTCCCAATCGGGGGATCGCCAGGAATTCAGGTTTCATGATCTGTCCGTACGCGGCAACGACAAACAGGTCAGCGTTAAGCTCACGCAGGATGTTCAGCGACTCCGGTGTGTTTACTCGTTCCGGCTGAAATACCGGGATGTCAAATTCTTCTGCCAGGATCTTCACCTTGTTCACGTGTCGATGATGTCCGCGTCCGGTCCGGTCCGGTTGTGTGCAGACACCAACGACCTGATGGGTTGCCGATTCCAGCAGGGCGCGAAATGGCGGCAGCGCAAATTCTCCGGTGCCCAGCAGGATGATACGCAGCGACATGATTATGGGAGCCTCAGGTGAAATTGGTGCAATAAAAGCCATATCCGTGTCAGTTGCTCAGACGGTGCCATCGGAGTTACCGCTGCCAGACCAAACGCCAGCTGTTCGTCAGTCGACGCGACATGCCGGCCGGACGAAGTGACCAGTCAGAATCGCCCTCCGGCTGGGGGAACGGCGGAGTTCTGAAGCATGGAACGGTACAGAGTTTATCGAAAAACAACTACCCGTTCTGCCTACGCCGTCTTACGCTGAGTCGTGGTCGCGACAAACGCGTTCCAGCCTGAGAAAACGGCTTACGCACGAACTCAACAGTTTACCAGAATAAGTCAACTGCACTACAGCGTTTTACGCTGACTTGTCGTCGCGAAGAACGCTTTTCGATTGCAGTTTCGTTGCTCCCACGAGCCAGTGTCGTCTACGAAAATCGTTAAACGGCTCTAGCCGTTGAACGCGTCGATCAGGTTGATGGTTGCCTGAATATTCTCAGCACTGCCATTGGTCGCCGTTACGTCCAGCATGAACGTCGGGGTGGTCTCAAAATCCAGATCGTTACTATCGACCACCGTCAGGTCTCCCGTGCGCCGATTCAAAGCGAATGTTGCGTTCAGCGTCTGAACAGCATTTTGAACGTCGGCGTTGCTGGGTGTGCCGGCAGTTAACTGTCCGTTCAGGAAGTATCTCGGCGTGCCTGTTACTCCCAGGGTTCCTGCGTCCGTGATGTCGCGGTTGATCCTGTCCGTGAGTGCCTGGTCATTCATGTCTGCATTAAACTGCGTCAGGTTCAGCCCGAGTGTGTTGTCAGCAATATCCTCAAAGACAGCCTGAGCCTCTTGTGATGTGAATGAATTGTTCCAATCGGATTGTCGAGCCAACAACTGGTCGACCATTTCGTCGAACATCCCCTGCCGTCCTGCGGCTTCCGCCGCCAGTGCCGCGGCAATGGAATGCTGGAACGGGCCACCGGTTGAGACGTGCAGTGGCAGATGGCGACGAACAACCACGACATCGTTCGGATTGTCCACCAGCAGCTGTTCAATGTCGGGATGGGCTACTGCACACGACGGGCATTGTAGAGACAGATATTCGATCAGCACCACTGATGCCGCAGCATTACCTTCAAGGTGATCGTCCGCATTCAGCTTCAGTTCGTTTGCCAGCGTGGCGTCGTCGATTTCAAAAATCAATGGACTGCCGGTCACTGTCGCCGGAGTTATCTGGCCGACGGCCGTTCCTGCATTGCTGTTCTCAGGCAACCTGAAGGTGTTCTCGCTGCCCAGCGGGGAGATAATTTCGGTCAGACTGTTGATCCCCACGTAGTTGCTCACAGTCGGAACTGTTCCGGCCGTATAGTTCACAAGTGGTACGTGAGTCAGTGCACCGGAATTCGAAACAAGCCCGGTGAGATCAAAGACCGGGGTGTTGTCGATCGTGTCTACGACCGTCATGCCGGTGCCGATCACGCGACCAAAGACCGTATGGGGGACATTGTCAAGATTGTTCGTCTGCCCCGTGCCATCATTGTTGACGGTGTTGATGAACCACTGCCCGGTAAAGCTGTTGATATTCGAATTCTGTGCCGTTGACAGCGTGCCACGTACATTTGAATTCAGGGGACTGGCCTGATTGAATTCGTTTGGAGGAGCAGGAAAACTCTGGACATTCTGAATGGTACTCCCGTTAGCGGTCGCAAAACCTCCGCCCTGAATGATGAAATCGTCAATAGTGCGGTGTACGAACGAGTCATTACTGGCGGACAGATTATTGAGGAATGAGCCGACCGTATTTGGCGCGTCAGTGTCGAATAACTCAACGTCCCACGTCCCCAGTGTACTGTCAAACCGCACGACCGTGCCCTCAGACAGGTGGACATTCACTGCTTCGAGCAGCTCGTCGTTCTGAGCGTTTCTTGTGCGGACATTCAACGTGTTGGCACCATCGTTGGTTTCGTTGTGTGTTAACGTAACATTCAACGTCGCATTCCCGGCCGCGTCTGCAGTCGTGCTGCCGTCGTCAAACTGTCCGTCACCATCGGCATCGACATCAACTGTGGCGCCAGCACTGGTAGTGACGTCGACGCGAAAGTTC
Source organism: Fuerstiella sp. (assembly GCA_024230215.1). Classification (GTDB taxonomy): domain Bacteria; phylum Planctomycetota; class Planctomycetia; order Planctomycetales; family Planctomycetaceae; genus Fuerstiella. The sequence goes on from JAAERP010000110.1 coordinate 36,861, forward strand.
GGATCGTTTGTGATCAGCGTGTCATTGGACTGGGTGGCAGCATTGCTGGTTACGTCAAGCATCAGCGAAAGCGGTGTCGCTGTCGTCAGGTTGTTGAAGAAAGTAGCTGTGGCGTCACTTAATGTCAGTGCGCCGGTGACGGGATCATTCAGTTCGCGGTCGCGGTCCGCGGCACTGACAACACTGGCCTCCATTCGCCGTTGTTTCTGACGTCCGGAAACGACCGTCGTTGAGGCAACTTCTGCGGCGTCTCGACCAGAACCAGTGTTCAGTCGGAGATTGGCAAACTGGCTGGCATTCTCAATTACAACAAGATCATGACTGCCCTGAGTGCAAATGCTCGCAGCTCCGGAAACTGTCGTCCCATCGATCATCACGAAGTCATTGCCGGCTCGGGTTCTGGCGCGCAGCCGATCGCCGATACTGGAATTCATCGCAACAATATCATCGGCACCGTGACCGGTGTTGATCCACACATCGTCACCGACCGTAACTGTGTCCAAAACGACGGAATCGTTGTGCCGCCCCGTGACGATCGCTACATCGTCGGTAATGTTGGTGTTGGCGATTCGAATCGTGTCGCTGTCCCGCCCGCTGCGGATCATCAGGTCACGGTTGATCGTGACACCGTCCAGATTCACGACGTCAGCGCCACGCGACGTTCGAATACTCAGGTCTGTACCGACGGTCGTGCCGTCGAATCCGATGCTGTCATTGCCTCCGCGGGAAGTGACAGATGCCCGTCCGCCAATCGTCACTCCTTCTACGAACAATACGTCGTTGCCGCGACCCAGCTGAACAAACAGGTCGTCGGTGACGGTGGTCGAGGCGGCAGATGCCACAAACGGCGTTGCCGCACCGTTGACCGTTGTGTTGTCACGACCACGTACGACAAGGTCTCCGTTGACGACAACAAGGTCAACAGAATTGCTTTGCGCGTCGCCCGTCAACATCAGGTCGCCGCTACTGTCAACGACAGCAAGGACATTGCCGGCCAGCAGGGTACGAACCTCAAGACACTCAACGGTCGGTGAGGACCCACGAAGTTGAATGGTGTGTGTTTGACGACGTCGCCGGCGCTGCGGACGACGAAATAGTGACCTTAGAGCGTTCATGTAACAACAGACTCCCGTAGCCCGTGAGACGGGCGACTCATGGTGTTATGCGGATGTCGAAGCACTTGCCGAATTTTGCTGTTCACGATCAGACTTGTTGTCAGTTTCCGGAGACAACGCTGATCGGCAGCTGTCGATGATAGTGCCAAAATGCACTAAGAATCCAGTGAGTAGTAAAAATACACAGTGTGGGACACTCAGGAGGTGTGGGGTACGGAATTCGCTGCGTGATGGCCAAATATCAGGTTTGATTCTGACGCCTGGTCCGATTTTACTAGTGAACCTGTGTACAGGTGGGTCACCTCGGCGACGGGTAGCCGACGATAGCCTTCAGTTCGATCGTCGCAGTCGCGCCACTTGTCAGATTGACGGCACAATGCTGACGGTCTAACAGTAACCGTATGAGGACCATTGTCGCGAATCATGTCCAATGCAGGCTCGTTCCACCGGAATGGGTTAGAAGTGGCATCCGTTCGGAAGTGCACACAGGCAGCGAATTCTGTTTCGAACAATCTTCGGTTCCGCGGCCGAGCGAGTTTTGCATTGCTGCGGAACGACCTGTTACAGCATTTCACGCTGACTTGTGGCCGCGAAGAGCGTTTTGCAATACGTGTGCCACTGTCACGATGCCACGGGGCCTGACGTATGCGGAACGACATGAGTCAGCGAAACACCCTCGATCGAAGGACACCAGTATTTTTCAATGTGCTCGATTACGAGTTCCACGCCCCGCGCGTGGCTGACGAATGGTTTGTCACGCGGATCGTACAGTGCGTCGGTCAGATCACGGCACAGGACGACATTCCTGCCAAGATATTTCTGCTGACGAATGCCGAACGGTCGCCCCAGAACGCACATGTTGGTGTGTACGCCCATCAGCACCACATTGTTCCGGCCTTCCTGTTCCAGAAAGTTGAAAATCTCCTGGCCGTCGTCGCTGATGCCGTCGTAGCCTATGATCTTAATATCCGGATGCTGGTGACGATCCGTCGGGACGTGTGGCAGACCGACGGGGTCGTCACAGCCGGTCACCTTTGCTTCACCTCGTTTGACGTCGTCGACAATCGGCCATGGACCTTCGTGTTCGCTGTCGTGATAGCACCAGCCCTGAATCGGCACAGGGGGTGTTGCTGTTCGTGCTGTCTTCATACGTTCGCGGTACGGCGTGTCTTCGTAATGCTTCATGCCGCTACTGGGCGCGTGGATGATCGCCACGCCGTGATCCCGGGCCAATGACACAACTTCATTCATGCGGGGAGCCATCCGCGAGACGCGCATCGCCGCCAGTTTGCACGGATGGTCGGCCCACATGTCGCAGATGATGATTGCCGTGTCAGACGCATTCCACTGCACGGTCTCTTCAATCACGCGAAAACCATCGCCATCCTGCTGACGTCGACGCCACGCCACTGCCAGTTTTCCTGGCACGGCCGGAATCGTGCGACTTGACTGCCCTTCGGCAGCGAGGGTCATTCCGGAGAACGCCAGAACGCCGGCAGCCTGCCCTGCGGCCATTAGTGTTTCACGGCGAGTCAGTCGTGTCTGATGGTCCATGATGGATTCCCGTTTTCTGAGAGTGAGACTTTCTTTTTGCAGCAACCAATGTCCATCATAACGCCTTCAACTGGTATCGATGCATACCGAATCACCGTGACTGGCCAGATGGATCGCTCATCGCGTCAACACGCAACGATTTGGGTTTCACCTTTTAGCTGTACTTTGCGCGAAGAATGTGGGCGGCGGCAACTTCGTTTTTCAGCTTTGTGTAGACCTCGTCGACATCCACCTTTGCCGCCGAACCCGGGGCAAAACCGCATTCCGGGTTTAGCGTAATACGTTCCGGCGCAACATGTTCAAGTGCCTGTTCTACCCGAATGACAATGGTCTCAGGAGAATCAATTTCGCCGGGCAACGTGCTGACGACACCCAGGCCGATATCAATACTCTCCGGCAATTCGCGCAGAACAGACATCTCGCCGGAACCAGGCGTGGTGAATTCCATCGTGATGTGACCGACGTCCAGTTTTCGGAGCTGCGGCATGATTGGTTCGTAGCCGCCCTGATGTTGCGCGTCACCACGAGCCCTCGCGCCGGCGCGGCGGCACAGATGAACGGCCAGGCTGACATCTTTGAAGTCTGCGACAACCTGGTTGTCCATGTCGACAGCGAAGTCGGCCGCCTGGTCCGGTTTGTCGTAGCCGGCTCGCACATCCGGGTCGACAAACAGGCACAGGTGTGGGTCGTCGACCTGGATAATTGACACACCTTCTGCCCGCAGCAGTTCGATTTCATGACGCAGAATGGGCACGCAGTCGCGGACAAAGGCTTCGCGAGTCGGGTAGGCTTTCGACGATACCACAGGATCCCACATGCGTTCGCCCAGCAGCGCCGGGGCGGGCAGAGTGGCCTTGATCTGTCGGTTGGTGAGTTGTTTCAGGAATGAAACCTCTTTCGCGATGAAGCCGGGTTGTTTGGGGGCAAGCCGATCGACGACAACCGTCCATGGACGACCATCCGTCGGATTCACGCTGAGTTCAAACCCGTGAGCCAGTTCCGCGATGACTCCGATGTAAGACTTGCGCCACCACTCGCCGTCAGAGATTACGTCCAGTCCCGCCGCTTCCTGCAGTGCAACGACGGATCGAATTGCCGCCCCCATCAGTCGCCGATAATCCTCTTCCGAATGCAGAGAGTCATCGGCGATCAGATCCTTCACGAAGTCCGGTCGCGGCATCGAGCCGATGATTGATGTCGGAAAGAGAATACTGCTGGTCATCGTTGATCTCCGATTTGACGAACCTGTGTTCACACTTCGCTGCACGTGTTCCTGTTGGCCCGCGTCACGCCATGCTCAGGTGTCGCTCTGTCCAGAATTGCCGCGCGTATTCGAAATCCTGCTGTGTATCAACTTCAATATACCCGCCGGGGGTATCAACGTGCACCATTCGTCGGCCGGATTCAATCATGTCCTGAAGCAGGTGAATCAGATAGGCCTTCTCGAAGTTTTTTGCTTCGCGGTACGGTTGGCCGGCGAACTCTTCTCGCCGGACGTGATAGTCCTGCCGCAACATAGCGGCTCCGTCGGTAGAGAATTTCGCCAGTCCGATAAATTCGCCCCAGGCGGCCGGCTCGGGAATCTCACGGTGAACTCGTGTGATTTTGCCGTTTAGTACAGTGACTTTTTCTGCGTCGTCGCTCGGATGTTCGGTTCGGTGTTCGTAACGCGTCAGCCAACCGGTATCGACGCCCAGAGCGATATCGTCGTCGTTCCGGACAACCGCTTCGACGATCGCCGGAGTGAACAGCACGTCCGAGTAACAGCAGATGAACGGCTCGTCCATCAGGTCTTCGGCGTACATCAGCGATGACAGAATATTGTTGTTTGGCCAGTCACTGTTGTGGCGGTAGGTGAACTCCGGGTACGCCTGCTGCACCATTTCGATGCGGTAACCGCCAATAAACGCGATGTCGTTGATGTCGTTCTGACGAAAGGCGTCGACAGCCCAGTCCAGCATCCGCTGTCCTGCGACTTCCGCGAAGCACTTCGGCGTGTCCGCTGTCGTGGGCATAAGTCGGCTGCCACGTCCCGCTCCGATGATGATTGCCCTCATTCCGTTCGATACCTTGATGTCTGTTGAGTGTGATATGTGAGACAGGCTTCAGCCTGTCCCGGATTCATTGAATTACAGCTGACCAGGTCCTGTGATGCACCAAACGTGCCATCACGTGTCGGTTGTCTGTGTCTCATGAGATGCCGTCACGTTCCACAGCAGCCCGGCGGCGACCGCAGCGCCCACGGCCCAGGCAGCCCACATGAAGATGGCCTGTTCCCAGCCATACGCGTCCAGTGTCCTGCCTGTGAAATAGTCGCCACTGGCGGCGCCGACATAACCCATGCAGTTTACAAATCCAGCTGCCGCGGCAGATGTTCCTTTTCGTGCAAGGTCAGCGGGCGCTGTGCCGACCAGCAGCACCTGCGGACCGTAGATGCAGAATCCGATCATGACCAGCAGCACCATTGTCAGGGGAACACTGGTCCGAGCCACTGTGTCATAGGCCAGACTCAACAGTGCCAAAGCGACCAGCAGAATGCAGGTCACCGGTGCGCGGCGGCTGCCGAAAAAACGATCTGTGGCCCAGCCGGCAAGATACGCACCAGCGATTGCTCCCATTGGCAGAACGGCGTACTTCAACGCGGCTTTGCCGACCCCCGTTTCCTGAACTTCTTTCAGATGCGTCAATCCCCAATCCAGAAACCCGTAGCGGCAGGCGTTTAACAATCCCAGAGAAATGCCAAGTATCCACAGCGACGGATTCGTAATCGTCAGCAGGAAGTTCTCCTTGACGGAATTTTGTGGATCGTTCCTGGGCGCCTTGGCAGAAGATGACGGCTCGGCGTGACGCGGAGCCTGGTAGGGATTCGCAGCGTCCTCGTCTGTCGGTGCAGGCGCCGGCCCGGCATTGCCGCTGTCCTGTTCCGCCGCAACTGGCCGCTCCTCCAGAAACAGCAGCATGATAACTGCTGAGGCGACCATGATGCCGGCGGGCACAAACATCGCTCCGCGCCATCCAAAATAGCTGGCGGCCTGACCGGAGACTACGTAGGTCGCCACCGCCGTGACCTGGTATCCGGTTCCGATGAGGCCGATAACTTTGCCGCGGCGGCTTACCGGAATCCAGTTCGCCAGCACTCGGACACATGGCGTCCAGCCCAGAGATTGTGAATATCCGTTGCATGCCCAGATGAAGATCAGAAAATAGAGAGCCGTGCCGAATCCGAACAGTACGTTCAGTAGTGCCGTTCCAAACATGCCGATCGCCAGCAGCTTTCGTGGAGCAAGTTGTTCCGAAAACTGGCCGTTGATCAGCTGCCCGATCGCGTATGCAATTTTGGTGGCGCCGAGAATATAGCCGATCTGCGTCGCGGTCAGGCCGAGCCCGCCAGTGTCAACCGATTCCTTCAACCCAGGAACGGCTGCCGAAATATTTGTCCGACAGAAATAGAACGCTCCATAGGTGAACCACACTGTCCACAGCAGCGTGTTTTCTCCGGGGCGTGGATGCAACGTCTGCTGTTTGGCGGGCGACGAACTTGTGTCGGACACAGTGCTTCATTTCTTATGGTAGGACGGCGGGCGTGATCAGGATGAACGATATGCCGCAGAAAATCAACTCGTCGCACATGTTGAAGCACAGCGACTCAGTTATTGAAGCCAGGTAGTTATCGCCCTGAGCAGCAAGACGTTAGTCGCTGGTCTTTCCCGAACGAACCCGCGGCTGGCGCCTTGCGGCTCACGTCTCAGTGTGAAACACTGAGTTGCTGTGCATGTTGGAGTCGCCACACGGGCCGCACCGTAAGCGGATTGCGGCGTTCCAACACGAGATCAGGAACTTTGGACGGTACGAAGCGATTTGACGAGACTGGAGGACTCAATGCGATTGATGCATGTATTAGCGCTAACGGTTTGTGTTACGTCGGCATATGCTGCGCCACCGAACGTGTTGTTCATTGCCATTGACGACCTGCGCCCGGAACTCGGATGTTACGGCCGACCGGTTCAGTCACCCAATATCGATCGCCTGGCCCGCGAAGGTACTCTGTTCGAACGTGCTTACGTACAGTGTGCCCTGTGCATGCCGTCGCGAGTGTCCGTTCTTACGGGGCGCCGTCCGGATACCACTGGCGTCGTCGATTTCAGCGTACGGTTTCGCAACGTGATTAGCGATGTCGTGACGCTGCCGCAGCTATTCAGGAACAACGGCTATCACGCGACTGCCTTTGGCAAACTGTTTCACCGCGATGATCCTGTTTCGTGGAGTGAGCCACTCTGGAAGTCGAATCGCTCCGAGTATCACACCGATTTCGGAAAACAGGTTCTGGAATGGATCAAGGAGGATCATCGCCGTCTGACTTACGTCTGGGATCTGGGAGACGGCATTACGAAAACGAAACGACCGGGTGGTCTGGCGTGGGAAGCACCCGATGTGCCGGATAGTGCCTTGAGGGATGGACACATCGCCGATGCGGTCATCTCGAAGATGAAAGATCTGAGGGATGAACCATTCTTTCTGGCGGTTGGATTTCACAAACCTCACCTGCCGTTCATTGCGCCGACAGAGTATTTCGATCTGTATGATCGGGATCAAATCCCACTGGCAACGAATCCCTTTCCACCCCGCGATGCGCCGAACTTCGCGACGTACAACTGGAACGATCTGCGGCACTATTACGGAATTCCCGACGTCGGGCCCGTGTCGGAGGACCAGGCTCGTGATCTGAAGCATGCCTATTACGCATGCGTGACCTATGCCGACGCGCAGGTCGGACGTCTGCTGGCAGCGCTCGATGCGAATGAATTGAGCGACAACACGATCGTCGTTCTTTGGGGTGACCACGGCTGGCAACTGGGTGAACACGGCATGTGGGACAAGCATTCGAATTTCGAAACCTCAACCCACGCTCCATTGATCATCCGAGTGCCAGGTCAGAAGCCGGGAAGAACAACGGCCCTTGTGGAATTTGTCGACATTTATCCCACGCTGTGCGAATTGTGTGACCTGCCTCAGGGTGATGGCCTGGAAGGTCACAGTTTCGTTCCGCTCATCAGGGATCCGCAGCGCAACTGGAAATCCGCCGCCTTCAGTCAGTACCGCCGAGTGATCCCGGGCTACGGTGATGTTGCACGCGGTATGGGATATTCTATGCGCACCGATCGTTATCGATTTACGGAATGGCTGGTGCCCGGGACCGGTTTTCGCGCCTATGAATTGTACGACCATCGAGTGGACCCGGATGAGAACATCAATCTGGCTGACTCAGCGCCACACGAACAGGTCGTGGATGACCTAAAGACCCAGCTGAAAGCCGGCTGGAAGGCTGCTGTTCCCGACAACGTTCCACGCTGATTCGTGTTCGCCGGGAAACGGCTGACGGTCGATGCTGAAGACAGTATCGTGCGAGCAAGAGTCTCAATGCGCAGACTCTGATCGGTCGACCTGTTCTTTCAGCATTGCCACTGTGGAACGGAACTGGGAGCTGCCTGTTGCTTTCTCGAATGCGTTTAAGAACTCCATGCTTTCCTCATAACACTGTCTCTCCTGTTCGAATTCGGACGATTGACGATGGACTGTCGCCATGCCTTTCAAGGATAGATTCAATTGCCGATACACTCGGGCGTTGGTCGGGGCAGTCTGCGCCAAGCTCCTGCACCGGTTGACAGATTCCGACCAGGCCACGCGCGCCCGATCCAGGTCACCGGAAGCTAAACTCACCTGGCCGACTTTCACCCACGCGATGCTGAGCTCGAATTTGATTTCAGCGTTGTCTGGAGCGGCCTCACCGAATGGAATGTTGATACGGAGAAACTCTTCATACGCAGCTGCCGCTTCTGGATACTGCTTCCGGCGCATATGGAGGTTTCCCAACCGTTCGAAAACGGCGGCATAATCCATTTGGTACTGCGGCTCATTCGGAACGAGTTCGATGACCTTCGACATCCGATCTCGATACTCGTGATAGTGCAATTCAACGCTATCCAGGTCGGTCGAGTAGTTAAAGAACCAGTCCCCGAGTTGCTCACTGGCTTCTGAACAGGCCCAATGGAATCTCGCGTCCTGGGGGTACCTGGCAGCCAGCTCGCGCGCCCGTTGCAGGGAGTCCTCAAGACGCTGCCGACCCGCCTTTCTGTCGCCTGGTCGTTTCCGGATCGACCGGCGGCGGCAGTGAAGTCCGCGTGGCTGACGGCTCAACGCTTGCAGGTACCGGTCACGTATTCGGTCCGGTTAGCGTGCAGGATGGCGGTCGTGTATCGCCGGGCCACTCGCTCGGTATTCTCAATACGAGTAGCGTTAGTTTCGCGGCCGGGTCGACATTCGATGTCGAGATCAACGGAACGCTGGCGGGCTTGCAGCATGACCAACTCAACGTCACCGGAACCGTTGATCTTGGCGGAGCGGCGCTCGCATTGTCGCCAGGTGTCGCCATCTTTGTTCCACAAGTCGACGACCGCTTCGTGCTGATTCGTAACGACGGTACGGACGCAATTGTCGGTGCGATCACGCACAACGGCACGCCTGTTGTCGAGGGTGGATTCATTACGAATTTCCTGGGTACAGGGCGACAGGTTCAGGTTACCTACGCGGGCGATGCCGATGGAGCCCTCTTGGGCAACGATCTCATCCTGACGATCATCAACACGCCTCCAGTTGCACTTAATGACAATGCAAGCACAGATGAAGAAACTTCGGTTCACTTTGATGTCCTGGTCAATGACGAGGACAAAGAGGACAACATCGACCCCAGCAAGACCACGAACGTGAGCTCGCCGGTCGCAGGAGCTCTGACAGATAACCACGACGGAACGTTTGATTTTGATCCCAACGATGAGTTTGAGTATCTGGCGGTCAACGAATCGACGACGGTGACGTTCGATTACGAACTGTTCGACGATTTCGACGAAAGCGACATTGGCACGGTCACCATCGAAGTTCATGGCGTCAACGACACTCCTGCCATCACCGTCAGCCAGAGTTCAGTGACGATCGACGAGGGTGATGTTGCCGTCAACTCGGGAGCCTTCACCGATGTCGACTTAATCGATCGTCCCACGATTACCGCCTCAATTGGCGAGATCACCCATAGCGACAGCAATAACGGCGCATGGAGTTGGTCGTTCGATGGAATCGAAGGTCCAGGGCAATCGCAGAAAGTTATCGTCACTGTGGACGATCATCACGGTGGCGTGGTGACGAATGAATTTGACTTGACGGTCAACAACGTTGCTCCAGAGGTGGCTTTGAACAACGTGACCGACATCCTTGAAAACGGAATGGCTGTGTTGACTGGCACAATCACGGACAGCGGTCTGATCGATCCGCAGGACGTCGACATCGATTGGGACGATACGAACGACACGTCCAATGCCCACTTCGACCTTGCTCCCATCTTCACTGTGAATCCAATCGACGGTTCGCTGACGGCCGTGTTGGGCGAGATAGGATTTACGAGCTTCGAATCCACGACCGATGATTCGGTCCTGACAATCGATTCGGTCAACCAGACCAGCGGTGAGATCGCATTCACCGTGAAGCACCAGTATCTGGATGACGGTGTTGCGGGAGGACAGCCGGGTGAGAATTATTCGGCCTGGGACGCGCACACGATTGTCGTGGACGTGGCGGATGACGATGGCGGAACCGATGAGGCCACAGTCGGTGTCAGAGTCACGAATGTTGCTCCGACGTTGGCGTTGGGTGTAACCGATATCCGGGAAAACGACCATGCATTGTTGACCGGTACCTTGGCAGACATTGGTCGCCTGGACTCGCACGACGTGGATATCGATTGGAATGACACCAACGACACGACAGACGCGCACTTCGATCTGACGCCAATTTTCACGATTGATGTCAGCACAGGCCTGCTGACACAGCAACTAGTGCCGCAAATCGTAGTTGACGGCCCACGAGTCGAGAAATCAACGTAGATTACCAGTGAATTTTGCTTTGTAGTCTGTGTATTCTGCCGAAATCGACAGCGACTGAAGAAGCCTTCCCCCGAAGAATACGCGTGAC
>JAAERP010000111.1 GCA_024230215.1 Fuerstiella sp.
ATTAATGACTTGCCCCCGAGTCGTTGCCGCAGGCTGAGTGAGCGCATTGGGGTTGGTAAAGCGGCTGGGTAGCGGGTAAGCCGCAACAAATGGTGGGCCATGCCTGCTACTTTGCTCGGGCCCGTTACGTGGCGATCTTGGCCAAATACCGCGTTCGGAACAAGGACGGCTAACACCTGACGCCTTATGACTGCGTGGAAGATGGAAAATCGGCCTGGCGGTATCTGCGGGAGCACGCGACGGAATGGGGTATCGACCCGGATAAGATCATTGGTGGCGCCGGTTCAGCCGGTGGTTCAGCCGGCGGTTATGTCGCTGCGTGTGCTGGCGTGATTGACAGCCACGAGGCGAATGACGAAAACACTGAAATCAGCTCGGTTCTCAAGTCGTTGGTGTTGTGCAATCCAGTTATTGACACCACGGACAATGGTTACGGATCGGATAAGTTCACCCCGGAAACCCAAACATAATGGCATCCCGCCATTATGTGCGCAAAGGCCTGCCGCCCACCTATATCGTGCACGGTACGAACGACAAGATCGAGCCGTTTGAAAACGTCGAACTGGAATGACCCCATTTTCAGATACATGTTCATGAAGGAATGGGCTGGTTAATTGGTTCTGGTTCGGTGTGCCGATTCGACGTAAGGAGTGCAGCGACTGGAGTTGAAGCGGCACACCGCAAGGCGAAAGTGGCGGGTGTAAGGCCATCAAGCGAATCGTGAGGCTGTCGGTGGTTATAGGCCTGCCGCCAGTGCTCAATGACAACACGTGCTTCCTGCACCGTCGCAAACTCTTCACGTTTCGGCACTCATCGCGGAAGCGGCTGTTGAAACTCTTAACAGAGCCGTTCTGCCAAGGACTGCCATGTTCGATTTAGGACGTGCCCACATCGATCGACTCCAAGAACTCACGGACGCGCCGTGAGACAAACTTTGCTCCATTGTCGCTACGAATGAACTTTGGAACGCCACGAATCGCAAGTAGGTCGATCAGCACTTCGACGAGATGTTCGCCGGTGAATTTGCGACCAATGTCCAGAGCGAGGCACTCACGTGTGAATTCATCGATTACAACAAGCATCTTCAGGGAACGACCATTGATTGTAAGATCAAAAACTGAAGTCGACCGATCAGACGTGATCCCGGGATTCCGCTTTCCGGCGAAAAATCCTACCATCAGCAGTGCCCAGTCGACGCCTTTTGACAGTCTTTTTCGCAACCTTCAGGCCCTCCTGTCGCCAAAGTCGATAAACGCGTTTCGCATTGACCTTCCAGCCTTCACTTCGCAGCAACCGTGTAATCCGTCGGTACCCAAAGCGGGGGAACTCCAAGACGAGTTGGAGGATCCGCTTGATCAGCGACGGCTCATCTTCCTTCGCTGCTGGTCGGTATCGCTGTGTACTCAATGATTGATTCAATGTTCGACATGCCCGACGCTGCGACACGTCACACGTCTCTTGAAGGTAATTCACTGCGTCACGCCGCCGAGCCGGGCTCAGTAGCTTACCTCCAAGGCCGTCTTCAGAATGCGTTTGTCCATCTCGGCTTCGGCAAGCAGTTCCTTGGGTGAGAAAAAAGGTGTCCGGTACCGTTCTGTTTCGCAGGGTATCCGCTTTGCATAGGCCTTTAGGCCAGAAAGAGTCTCGGAACGTCGCCCGCACCGCGTTCGAGGGCAACCACGCAACACCTAGCGGTACCCGTCGGATCGGGCGGCTGGTGAAGCGGCGGCACTGCGCGCGGTGCGTTTACTGGCTCGTCAACGTCCTCGCTTCGGATCCGGCCGTATTAATCGATTGTTAGCACTGCCAGACTGGGCGG
>JAAERP010000112.1 GCA_024230215.1 Fuerstiella sp.
AATTGCGAATGCCCTGTCATTGACAATCACAATCGCACTCCTAAACTGGACAATTGGATCCAATTATATGATACGTGGGCGAATCAATTCGACCACGGGTATCTACACCACCCGATGAACCTGATATCACTGACATCCCAGCTGGTCGCCGTGACGGAAGCTGGCGACGAACAGAGTTGGCCGACTAAAGGCGTGAACGCGATCGTCACCCGACTGGCGGCGACACTGATGACACTCGCCAGGGGCACAGGCTTGCTCTCCTGGCGGCCTGTGCAACGCTGGTTTGCAACGCCGCCTTCTTTCATTGTCTGGTCAGCGGCGCCGGCCGTACAAATGGCAACGCTCTACCGCATCTGGGATGTCTCTTCGCCGGACGGCTAAGCCGTACCGCTCGACCGCGACCAGAATCATCACCGGATAACCCGACGACCATGAGCATTCAAGACCAGCCATCACTCACCGACTTTGCCGAATGGATCGCGGCAACTGATCCTCACGCAAGTCAGCGGATGCCGTTGGTGGATCAGGCTTCGAAAGTACTGGCGGGTACAATCGATCTTTCCTTTGAAGAACGAGAGTTGCTCGCAGATAAGATCGAACGCTGGCGCTACCAGACGCTCAACCATCGGCCGCATGCATTGACTGCGAAGGAGCGATCTTTGATGCAGGTGCTCGATCTGACATCCAACGAACTTGCACAACGGCGGCAGCGAGCACATCGGGCGCCTCGGTCAGCGTTGCAGGCCAGTGGAGACCTCATGTCGTCTCCGCAGTTAACCGAAGAATCGGGGCCGGCGGATTTCATAGCCTCTTCTGCATTCGATGTTCCACTGGATGAACTTGTTCGTCAGGCAGCAGCCTGCACTGACCGGCATTTCAGCGGTCTGAAGGAGCCTGGAGCGGACGGCAGTTCTCAGGTTGTCGGCGGGGCAATGTCGGGAGAACAGGCACACAACACGGCCAGACGCATGTTGCTCTACGCGCCGCTGTACCTGTCCAGCCACTGCATCAATCATTGCCGGTACTGTGGGTTTCAGCATTCGAACGATCTTGAGCGCGAACACCTCACCCCGGACGAAGCCCTTCGTCAGGCCGAAATCCTGCACCAGCGCGGTCACCGTCATCTGTTGCTCGTAGCGGGAGATTTCCCCAGGTTGACATCAACCGGATACTTTTCAGGGATCATCCGGGATCTGGTCAAGCGCGGGTTCAGCGTTGCGGTAGAGGTTGCCGCACAGAGCACCGCGTCATATGCCGAACTTGTGCGGGCGGGCGTTTGCGGAGTCACGCTGTACCAGGAGACGTACGACGAGCAACTCTATGCTGACTACCACCCGCGCGGAAGCAAGGTGTGGTTCGACTGGCGTTTGGAAGCACCTGAACGGGCGGCCGAAGCGGGAATCGGCCGACTGGGTCTCGGCGTATTGCTGGGGCTGGCGGAACCGAAGCAGGACGTATTGGCGATGATCCGGCACGCGCACTATTTGCAGAGTCGGTTTCCGGATGTCAGGCTGGCCTTCAGCCTGCCAAGAATCCACGAAGCTCCAAAGGGATTCGTACCCGCCTGTCAGGTCGACGACGATCTGTTCGTGCGACTGTACTGTGCTGTTCGTTTGGCGTTTCCGGAAGCCCACCTGCTTCTGTCTACGCGTGAGTCTGCGGCCCTGCGGAACCGGATGACGAAGATCTGCATTACTCAAATGAGTGCCGGCAGTTCGACGGCGCCAGGAGGCTATCAGTCGACCACGAATGACCACCGAAATCGGCAGCAGTTTCCCGTCAGCGACGACCGCAGCCCATCGGAGATGGCAGGGTGGCTTTCTGATGCGGGGTTTGAGGTCAATTGGATACCAGAGCAGTAAACATGAAGATTCTGGCTGATGAAAACATTCCGTTCGTGCGAGAGGCTTTCGGCGGCCTGGGTGAAGTGATGACCCGCGCCGGCACAGAGATCATCCCCGGGAATCTGTGCGATGCGGATGTGCTTCTGGTACGCTCGATCACAACAGTCGATGCCGAATTGCTCCGGCACAGTTCGGTTCGGTTCGTTGGTACGGCGACGATCGGCACAGATCACATAAATCTTGACGACCTGGAAGAACGTGGCATTGGCTTTGCTGCCGCGCCGGGATCGAATGCCGAATCGGTCGCCCAGTACGTTACGGCTGCGCTGCTGGTGATGGCGAACCGCCGGGGTATCGATCTGGCGGGAAAAATAATCGGCATCGTCGGGGCGGGGAACACAGGCAGTCGTGTGGCCCGCAACGCAGCGGCTCTGGGAATGGAAGTGCTGCTCAACGATCCGCCACTGAAGCGTCAGACGGGCGATCAAAAGTATCTGCACCTCGAAGAACTCCATGACCTGGATTTTCTTTCTGTTCACGTTCCCCTGACACGTGAGGGAGCCAACAGGACGTGGCATCTGGTGGACAAGCGTTTCCTGCGGCAAATGGGGAGCGGATGCACGCTCATCAATAGTTCACGTGGAGCGGTCGTTGACGACGCTGCACTGCTCGAAGCTCTGGATCAGGGAATCCTGTCCGAAGCGGTCATCGACGTGTGGCAGGGTGAGCCGAATGTCTCAGTCGAGCTGATGAGAAAAGCCAGCATGTCGACGCCTCACATCGCTGGTTACGCCCTTGACGGCAAGGTACGCGGAACGCTGATGCTTCACGCGGCGGTTTGCGATTTTCTGGACATCGAACCGCATTGTCCCCTGAACGGCCTCATGTCCACATCTGAATCGCACGAAATTACACTCCGGACCAATGACGGGCGAAGCAACAGCCAAATCCTGCTGGAGGCAGTGCGTTCGACCTACGATATCGAACGTGACGATTCCGCTCTGCGTGCGTGCGCCGAATTACCCCGCGATCAACGCAAACAGATCTTCACCAGGTTGCGGCGAGACTACCCAATCCGGCGCGAGTTTCTGAACACTCGCGTGACACTGGAACCGTTCGAGGCCGAATTGGCCAATACACTGCTGAAACTGCAGTTCAAAATCGACCGGTCCCGGCAGACAGGCTTAGCATCGTCCGACCTGGACAACGACTGCACCACAAACGCCACCAGGTAGGTTGACTTCGCAATGACCGAGGAAAACGAGGTCAGCTACCAAAAACCGGAACGGCCCGAAGGGTGCTTCGCATTATTCGTACCTGACCCCGTTTTCCACGCCAACCCTAAAACCTGGCGTGGACAAAGCATTAGTGCTTATTCTTGTCGACCCTCTTCCCTTTTCCAACTGGAGCTACCGCCTCCGGGTCGTAGGTGGGATCGCCGATCTTTTCCATGAAAGCCAGGAGATCGGTCCTCATGGTTTCGATACGTTCAGCGTTTTCGGGATTGAAGGCGAGGTCTTTGGTTTCGTAAAAGTCATCGTCGATCCGGTAGAGTTCATACTCCCGGGGGTGCATGACGTGCTTTACCTTCGTGGCTCCTGCTTCATTGAACTCCGCGAGTTCCAGCCACTCGGCCCAGGGGACGGAGAAAAACTTCGATTTGGAGTAGAAGTTGTTCCAGATATGCTTGAGGTCGCGTTGGGGGCTCCAGACGAGTTTCCAACCGTCGTGAATGATGGCCCGTTGCCAGGTGGGGTGAACGTTGCTGAGGTAAACAAATTCTCGATGTGTGTCCCCTTTGTTCTCCAGAACGGGTCGTAGGCTAAAGCCGTCGAGGCTGGGATCGCCTCCGCCTGCCAGGTCTATGAGAGTGGGAACGATGTCGCAATACTGTCCGAGAGCCATGGTGCGGCGCGGGGTGATCCTGCCAGGCCAGCGCATGAGGCAAAGGCTGCGGTTGCCATGCTCGTAGATGCTCCATTTTGCGCGGGGCATGGCGATGCCCTGTTCGCTCAGAAAGATGACGAGGGTGTTGTCAGCCAGACGGAGTTCATCCAACAGTTTGAGAGAGGCTCTGACCTGATCGTCCAGCTCTTCGACTTCGGCGGCGTGTCGGGCGAGAGCTTCTCGAGCTCCTGGCGTGTCGATCCAATGATCGGGGAGGGGCAAGCTCGCCTGATCGAAGTTGTCGACCTTTCCCAGGTCCCAGGGATGGTGGGCGTGGATGGAACCAATCACCGCGCAGAACGAGCGCCCGGCCCCTTGAGCTTTCCTGATGAAGTCGCGAAGGCCATCCGTCTTGAATTCGACAATGGAAGAGTTCGCTCCGGCAGGGAAACCCTTGATGGATGTGAACTTACTTCCCTTGTTGAAGTGACCTTTTCCAGTGAGGCCGACGTTGTATCCGAAGGGAGCCAGGTGATCGACGATGCTCTTGACGCCCGGCCTCGCAATCTTCCTTGCATTTGCCAACGTGCCGTTGTTGATTGGCAACAGGCCGGTGTAGAGCTCGGCGCGGCAAGGGGCGCACTGGGAGACGGTACTGTAGAAGCGGTCGAAGACAAGTGACTCTTCTGCCAGTTGGTCGATCGCCGGGGTGCGCGCGAACTTCGATCCAGTGCTGCCGAAGGCATCGTAGCCAACGTCGTCGCCGATGATGATGAGAACATTGGGCTTTTCTGCCGGGGCGGCGTGTGCTGGGACTGCCGCAATGATGATCGCGACGGCGACCAACTCAACAAAAAGTCTACGCGGGTTGGCGTTCATTTGCTTTCTTCCTGGATGGTGAATGGCGAAGCAGGCAGTGTTTTCCCGAGGGGCGTTGCGTTGTCTCCATCCAGGCTTTTCGCAGCGGTCTTTGGTGACAGTTGATCCGCCCAGATATTGAACATGCGGACAATCGCAGAACGCGTGTCCGTTCCGCTATCTTTACGAGGTGGTTCCCATACGTCGAGAATCTCGAGTTTGACATAACGCGCCTCGGTAGGCACAACCGGCTGGTCAAGAATGACAAACTTCTGAGGATTGTTGTACTGGATATCGAAATAGTTCCGCTTTGGAATTTCTAGTGGTGTCCAGTCGGTGTTGTTGAGACTGGCAGAGATCCGATATCCCTTGATGGCGGTGGTTTCTTTGAAGTTGAACATGTGCCCGTCAACCAGGGTGTAGCGATGCACTTTCATCACCTCGCCCAGATCGACGACGAAATGCGCCTTGTCCAGGGCTGCCTTCCAATACGTCTCCAGCTTGCCATCAATCGCATGCTTGGCACTGAGATTGCCCTGGACAATTCGGGCACCTGGCAGGCGAGGAGTCTCAGGAATCAAGTTGAATTGATCGATGGGCACCAATTCCTCGTAGTTCCCCCGGTGGAATGTTGGCAGGACGCCCGGCGCATAGACCCTGATCTTCTCAATATCCGTGCCCTTGACCCAACTCAACTTCCTGTCCCGGAGCGTCACCCAGTATCCATAGAAGTCAATATCCCGAGCGCCATCCATGTCCAAAGACTGTTCCACAGAAACATCGAGAAGCGGGTAGTGGAACCGGGAATTCCGAAGGCCCAGGTTCTTCCCCGCATTCTCCTGTTTGTACATCACAATATGCTTGAGAGGATGAAAGGCTTGCAGGCCATAGCAATCGATATTTGAAGCATCCCCAAAGAGGTAGGAAACTGAGTTTTTGCCCGAGTAGTCGCCCAGAATCGGCATTGTTTTATTCCAGCCGTCTTCAATCTTCAGCAAAGGGTTGCGTTGCGTTCCCTGCGTCAGCCCAAAGGAAATCTGAGTAAATTCAATCGTCCCGCCACGGGTTCCGCCGCCGATGTTGATCCCCTTTTTCATGCCCCAACCGGCAACCCGCTTGATCATGAAATCGTCACAGGGATAAGAGGCGAAGTCGACCATCTGCCAGGCAGGGGTAATGGTGCAGTCGATCAGGTAGACCCCTTTCCCCCGGCCCCGCACGGCATAGGGCTGGGGCACCGGTTTGAAACCTTCCTCTGTGAGATAACTCCACTGCTCCGGGAAGAGGATATTGAGTCCCCGGATGCCCGCGTTCTTCGTCAGAGTAATCGAAGCGGGTGCCGTTGCGACATCCTCGCCGGCGGCGTCCATCTCAAACAACAGGGAGGTGACTTCCGTATTGCCAAGCCTCAGTTCCTGTCGTGCGCAGGCGCCGCGAAGTTCCGTTCCCGGAGGCACGGTGAGGGTTTCTGTGATCCTGTAGCTGCCCTGGGGGAAGTAGACGATACCGCCGCCATTGGATGCCGCTTTCTTCAACGCCTTGAGCACTGCTGCCGTGTCATCCGTACTGTCATCGCCTGTCGCACCAAAGCCCTTCACGTGGAAGAAGTCGGCAGAGGACGTCTTAGCCGCACGGCGATGAGTCGGCCACTTTTGCCGCAGTTCGGGCAGGCCACGAACGTTGTCGAGATTGATAGCCGGCATACCCCAGTAGTAATTGTCATGGCCGTTGTAGGCGATCCGTCCTTTGATCCGACTCAGAATGGCGCCAAATCCAAATTGATCTCCGAGTCTTCGGTCTTCCATCCCGTTGCGGTATGCCTTGATGAACTCAGGGTCTTTGGTGACCCGGAGTGCGGTCCTGCAGTCGGCTGCCTCCAGACCGTCCAGAACAAATCCGTCCAGCGCACCCAGCTCCATACCGGTGCAGTTCTCTCTCATAAAGGAACGAACGGCCGCGACATCGGGCTTCGTGGCCTTCACAAAAGCAGGAAGCTCCTGCGACACTTTAGCACTGATCTCAATATTCCTGGCCCACGCGAATTCCGAACTCATCTTGCCAATGATGCCGTTCTTCAGTGCGCATAGTCGAATGTTTTCGAGCAGTATCCCATTGGCCATGCCAATGTGAATGCCGTTGTAAGAGTTGTAGAGGGTCAGGTTTTCCAACAGGACCGATGGGTGGGAATCGATCGTGAAAGGGTAGGGAATGAATTTGTCTTTCCCCTGCTTCGGATAGAAGACGGAAATGTCTTTAAGACCACAACCTGGTCTGCTAATGGTGATAAAGGGGTTTGCCTTATCATCGCCCTCTCCGTGCGAGGCAAGCAGCACGGTGGATCGTGCGTCAGCGGACCGGGGTGCTTCCCCCTGAATCACGATCTTGTCCCGGTTGAGCTGAATGGTGCCCTGCACGTTGTAGGCGCCTGCCGGAACATAGATCAGACCACCGCCCATCCTGGCAACGTCATCGATTGCTTTTTGAAAAGCCTGCGTTGAGTCCTTCATCCCACTCGGATCGGCTTCATACGGTGAAACCGTCAGGACTGCATGGGCAACAAGCGTGTCATTCCCGGATTGAACCAGCCAGGTCTGGTCGTCAACCTTCTGGATCGAGTCCGGTGATTCAACTCCCAGGCTCACACTGCATGGAAGCAGGCAGGCCCGAAGAAGAAGGTGCAATGTTCGAATTCGCGCATTTGCGGGTCGTCGGCGCCAGCAAGCCTTTACGCCGAAGGCGTTCAACAACGAAGCCCAGAGTAAGGCTGGCGAGCCAAGGCGAGCTGAGCCGTCACCCTGGGAAACGTATTCCAAACGACCTCCGCATCGTGCCGCGTTTCGGGCGGCTTTGCCGCCCGAAACGCGGCACGATGCTAAATCTGCGGGGCGACTCGCCGACTCGGGGTGGCCCTTATCTCGCTGACGCTCGAATCGGTTACCCCGGGCTATGTTGTGAAACACCTTCGGTGTTGAAGAATTGTCAGAAGTGCGCAACTTCAACAAACGCAATGCAGTTCTGAGACATGAACAGTGGGATATAATGCTCATCTGTTCGTCCATTCTGTTATGCATAATAACTCTATCGAATTCTGTCATCGTTTCGGTAGAACGGCATTGGGATTGTAGTTGGGATTCGGCACCGGAAGGACGGCATCCGCTCTGGTGAAATGGGCATCGAGCATGCGGCTCATTTCGGCGGCTTTCTGCGGATAGCTGGAAGCGACGTCGTTCGTTTCGCCCGGGTCTTCTTTGACGTTGTGTAGCGTGTGCCGGTGGGTGCCGTCCGGGGAGTCGTGGAAGAAACGAGTCAACTTGTAGTCACCCCGTCGTATCCAGGCCGCCGGGATGGTGTTCTTGCGCGGGATGTAGTTTGGCCAGAAACCATAAAGCGTATTCCGCGGCTCTTCTCTTCCCAACATGGCGGGAACCTGTGAAACGCCGTCAAGCTTCAACCCGTCCCGAATTTCGATACCGGCCATCTCAAGGAACGTCGGAAAGAAATCCGCACCGGAAAAAGGGGCGTCGCTCACACTGTTCTTTTCTGCCTTCCCAGGCCAGCGGACGATGCACGGAACCGCCGTGCCGCCGTCATGAATCGTCCCCTTCCCTTCTTTAAACGGATGATTGCTGGTAAACGGAATATCAATAATTTCTTCCTTCGTTCCGTTGCCCCAGTATTTTTCCGCCGTATAGCCAGAATGGAGTGTCCCACCGTTGTCGCTGAAGAGGATCACAATCGTCTCTTCTTCAATTCCCGCATCGTTGATCGCGTCCAACAGTTTGCCGACGTTTTCATCAAACGTCTCAATCATCCCGGCATAAATCGGGTTGCGTTGTCTTGCATCGGGCGGAAGCTTCGCGGCTTTGGCGCGGTACTTTTCAAGCAGCTCCGGCTTGGCAAACGGCGGCGTGTGAACCGAAAACGCCCAGTAGTTCAGGAAGAACGGACGATCCTTGTTTTCTTGAATGAATTTTACGGCTTCCTGTGCCATGCGGTCTTCAAGATGCTCCCCCTTTTCCAGCGTGAAGGATTCGCTGTATTTCCTGGGACCGAAATACGTGCCGATCGGACCGTGTGTCTTTGAATGCGGAACATCGACCTCGAAGCCGTGCTCCAGCGGCGAATACGGTTCCGGGCCAAGATGCCATTTTCCGAAGTGCCGCGTGCGATATCCGTTCTCCCGTAGAATCTCGGCAAACGTCACGAATTCTGTATCCAGCCGCGTGGTGCTCTTCGGAGAGATCGTCTTGAACCAGGGCTGGCTCCGCTTCGGCAGTGTTGCCTTCAACGACTCCAGCGGAATGTGACATGCCGGTTGCGTCATTCCGAGTCGCTCGGCATAAAGCCCGGTCATGATGCTCGCCCGCGCCGGAGAACAAACCGGCGACGTAGAGTGGGCGTTCACAAAGCGCATCCCGCTGTTGGACAACCGTTGAATATTTGGCGTTTCGTGAAATGTGCTTCCGTACGGCGTCGTATCCGCCCAGCCTAAATCATCCGCCAGGATGAAAACGATATTCGGCGCCTTTGATTCTGCCGAAACAGAAGTGATCCCCAACATCAGAGTCAACGCAGCGCTTAAGACGAATCTCATCCTGTTTCTCCAGCTTCAGATAATCAATATCGACGTTGATTGGAACTGTGTTGGAGTACCGTGGCACGCCAGATCGCCATACCCCTGGTCATCGGTCATGACGAGCATGACATTCGGGGACGTTCCGATCAGTCGCGTTGTTCGTTTATTTCCATGTTAGTTTTCCGACCTCGTTCTCGACATCCAACCAAACAGAGCAGTGTTCGAACTCGCGTGTATAGACATAGCCCTTTCTTTTCGCGAGGCCGGTGGGCGGGCCCAGTCTTTTGCTGAACATCGGGAACGTATGCATCCAGGTTCGGTTGACCTGTTTTCCTTTTGCGTTCGTTCTCACAACATACGTGTCATGGGGATAAAAATAACTGTATCTTTCAGCGATCATCAGGAACATTGCCGTTACGTAATTAAGACGCTCATCTATGGCTTCAATACTTGCAATGCCTTTACGAGCTTCATCGAGACCAATGCCCGAACTGTCCTTATCTATTGCTTCTCCCAATCCTATACTGAAAGCCAATATATTGTCTTGACGAGCCGCTTCCTGGGCGTGGCCAATTCCTTTGGCTATGTAGTCCGGCCTGGAAACACCGCCGACATTGTGCTCAAAGCCTTCCAGATAAGAACCGTCAAAATGATGGATGTGGTCCAGTCCGCCAGTCTCGAAACGCGCGCGAATGAGATTGGCCAGAATGATGTTCTCCGGCCGGAGTTCCTGGTTAACCGTGGCGAGTATCTGGTGATACCCTTCAATCAGTTTCTCAGCTTTCTCCTTCCCGACGTTTCTTGCCTTCGAAAAATACGCATCTACAAGAACCTTGACGTTGGCATCGATAAAGATCCCGTCGATCGATGGATCGCCCAGCATCCGGGTGGCATCTTTCATCCACCACTTCCGCACGGCAGGCAGACTGATATCAAAGAACCTGGATTTGCTGGTCTCGTTGACGACCGGATAAGCTCCGCCTTTGCTTTGCAGGTAGCCGCCCTCAATCGTATCCAACTCCTTCGACATGGCGCTGCCAGGCCAATCGATGACGATGTTTTTGTAATACAGAATCTTTGCGTTGGGATTGCGTCTCTTGACGGCACGAGCTGCTCTTGACGTCCCCTCCTGAACGCTGCCCTCCCTTGTTCCCTGGGCCTTCTCGAAGGTGATCAAGGGGAACGCGGCCAGGAATTCAATTTCTTCATCAGTGAAGGAGGTCTGTTTGTAAACATGCATATACCTGGGGATATGGTCCCAGGAAAATTCAGGGTATTTATCTTCCGCTGCAGCCTCCGGAGTCTGGCCGAGACTGGTGGCCGCTACGCAGAGAACGACAAGAGCGCTAATAATGTGACTCTTTTTCACGATACGTTTCCTTTACCTTCCACGACAGCTACGTAGGTCAGGATCTGTTGTCCTGGCGCATCAGTTTTGCCATGACCGGTCATGGCCTGTTTCTACTACCAGTTCGCGTAAGCGACGGGACACCAATTGAACTTTCTGCCTGCCTGGTTTCACAATGGCATGCGCGTCCTTTCGGGGCGCTGAGCTCTGTATCATCAAATCCAATCAGCGTTCACCCGCTCTGGCCGGTTGTTTGGTGCCACTACTCGCCGGGATTCTGGACCATTCCGGTTCGTCGTCGAGTGTTGATCGATACGCGATTTCAAGTTTCAACGATTGGCAATCATTTTTTGCCGAATATTCTTTGCCCTCATCGGTTTAGTCCTGCATGTCAGAACAACAAGCCATTCGCCTTTGCCTGAAACATCGCGACCCCTTGGGGTTCGAGTTTCTGGTGCAACATTACAAGCGGGAGGCTTTCTACCACGCTCACGCATTGCTTGGAAACGAGGCAGATGCGGCGGATGCCTGCCAGGACGCTTTCCTGCGGGCTTTTGAAGCAATGCCACGACTCAAGACGCTGGACCGCTTTTATCCGTGGTTCTACCGCATACTTCGGAATGTGTGCCTGAACATGCTGGACCGAAGAAATACACGAAACGCATACGTGAAGGAGCGATTCACGCTCAGTGACAGTGAAGTCGTCTCTGACACTCCCGAGACACTGACGGTGGCCACTGAGGACCGGCAGGAAGTGTGGCGGTTGCTGCGTGGACTATCTTCCGATCATCGCGAAATCCTTACGTTGAAGTACATACACGGATTTCGCTATGACGAGATCTCCGAATACACGAAGCTGATGGCTGAATCACGTGAGCAGGCTCTCGACCGCCTTCGCGACGAGGCGGTGAGGATCGGGGCCGACGCCGTTGTCGGGCTTCGACTAACAACTTCGATGATCACGCAGGGAGCGGCTGAAATCCTTGCTTATGGGACGGCGGTCAAGTTGGCTGACGAATAGGATTTGCAGCAATACGTCTACTTCACCCCCTCCAAATGCGTCAGGATGGTCGAGCCTGAAGTGGGCGGCCCTCCAGCCTGAGGAAGACAACGTAGGGTTGTCGGACAGGACGATCCCTGCAAGATACGCTTCACAAATGGAAAGGTCGCCTGTCGACTATGGCAAAGAACAAAGGACAGGAATTGATATGAAAAAACCGTCCGGTATCAGCGAAAGTCCGACCGCAAATCACGACCGCCGTCTGCGGCGTCGCGTTTTTCTTGGCTGGTTGGGTGCTGCGGCCGTGGCTCCTGAAGCTCTGGCGTGGACGGATGCGCCGTTACCAGTTTCAGTCGTTGCCATCAATCACACGAAGATACGCGTGTCTGATCCCGCTCGTTCGCTTGAGTGGTATCAGAACCTGTTCGGTCTGCCAATTGTCGCACGACAGGGAAAGACGGTCATTCTTCGGATCGGTGAGGGGCCACAGTTTCTGGCAATTGACGGAGAACCATCCAGTCAACCTAGAATCGTCCACATGGGCCTTTCGATCGACGGTTTTGATGCCAATCAGATTCTTCAAAGTCTCAAAGCGCATGGAACCGGTTCGTCAGGAGAGCTCGGTCCGATCAAAGCAGGAATTCGAACTCGTGGCCCCGAATTGGGCGGTGCACCTTCCGGTACACCTGAAGTGTTCCTTGAAGACCCGGATGGAATCACAATTCAACTTCAGGACAAGTCGTATTGCGGAGGCGGAGGCAACCTTGGCGACAAGTGTTTGACCACGGCGAAGCCCGCACCACAGAAGGGGCTCTTGAACCTGCGGGACTACAACCACTTCACAACATTTGTGAGCAATCAGATTCAATCGGTGGCGTTCTATCGACAGGTGTTTCAGATGCCGATCGATACGTGGCAGGGAGAAATGCCGCTGTTGCGAGTGGGATCAGGCAATCAGTTTCTCGCGTTTGTCGGCGCTGGCGGCCGAGGTGATTTCCGCCCTTTCATTCATCATGTGTGTTTTACCGTTAACGAATTCAATACAGAGAAGGTTCTTGACGCACTCGCTGACTTTGGCATCAAACGGCGGGAAACAACGCGGAGTGCATTCAAGCCACTGCAATCCTACGTGACGATGAGAAGGCCGAACCGTGGAGGTGCTCCGGACGGAACACCGGAACTCTATTTCTCGGATCCGGACGGCATCCTGCTGCAGATCCAGGACGTTCGCTACAGCGGCGGGAGTGGCTATCTCGGTGACGAACGCGGCGTTACACCGAAGAAACCAATGAAGAAATAACAACAGAGTGCTGGCGTTGCCGTAAGGCGCCAGCTCAACGGCCAGTGCGTACGGCACCGCAGGCCAGGACCTGTTGTTTAGTAGGGACACATGGGTCCTGTCGCGCCGATAATCGCCAGGACCGGTCCTGGCCTGCTTTCACCAATCAAGTTGATCAGACAGGACCTGGGTCACTACTTCCCGGACCGGTCTCGTTTTGCCTGCTGGAGTGTTTCCTTTGGCAGGTGTGTCTTGTCATAGGGCTGTTGGTTCTTGTCCACACATGCAGAAACCTGAATCAAAGCGCGGAGGTTTTGCACGGTGATCGGAAGATCCGCAGCATAGTTGCGCATGCGACAGCCGATGAGGCTGATGGTTAACAGATTGTCGCCGCGAACAAGCAGGAAGTCCTGTGACTGCCCCACGTTTGTTAAGGCGCCATTTCCCCCCGAGAAACATTCAACGTTCGTGATCGCAGTGTGTCCCCGTCCTTCAATGATGATCGGGTGGATATCAGCCAGGGGGGCACCGGCGTTCGCGATGATCGATCCCTGACTGATCTGCCAGTTGCGATTGAATTCACTGTCTCCCATCTTATGGATGCCGACACAGACGCAGTCGAGGTTGAAATTGGTCAATTGACCATACGTGGCTGCTCCTAATGAGATCCCGCCCCATGTGCCAAACGTAAAAACATCGATCAGTTGCGCATTGTCGGTATGGTCAATTTCGTAGCAGAATGACTTTTTGGCCATCACGGCATCGATGACGCCACGGCCATGCCCACCATCAATGAGACGACGATTGGCAGGATTGACATGACAGTGCAGGATGCGGGGAATGTCGTAACAGTAGTCGATGCGGATGAACGTGCCGCTCAGGGGATAGCCATAGCAGTGTTCAAAAAGTATTTGCTCGCAGATGTGTTGACGACTTGCGGCAAAATCCATCGCTACGAATTCGCCGAAGAACGTCAGGCACGAGAGTGTGACGCCCTGAGCACCTTTGGTTCTGGACACCTGTATCGTTGGTGGATACTCAATGATATGGGAACCATCGCGTACAGGCTGGCGTGGATACCAAAACTGAATTCCGCGAACCTGCGTCGCGGACTCGACGGTCAGGAATGGCGCCGATTCGTCTTCGATTGCAAATACGCTGCCGACCGGCTGCTGCTTCTCAGGGTGCCGCGTACCGCGCCCCACTGGTCCGTGGACGCCGATCAGTGAGACGTTTTGTTTCAGTATCACGCCTCCGCCAACACGGTATGGAGTTTCGCCTGGCTCAACAAACAATGCGGCTCCGCGCGGCGACGCCCAGTCGATGGCCTTCTGCAGATTCCTGGCATTCTCTGCCGCATTGTTCTCGGGTAATACGCCAAACGTCCTGATCGATTTCCCAGCCGGTACGACCGGTTGTGGGTCGGAACAGGCTTTCGGCAAGCTGCACGAAAGGAGGTCAGCCACGACCAACAGAGGCAATAATCGACAGATGCATGTACGCGGCATTTTGTTTCCCTGGATGTTCTTAGAGCAGATGTCCCAGCCGGCCAGATCGAATTGTTCTGATTGCTGACGAGGTCTCGGCAATTCGTCAAATGTTCCGTGCGACGTCTTCTCTTCTTATCCCGTTCGACAGGTTCGCGTCTTGTGGTTGCATGCAGTGTGCTCAATTCAGCAGCAGTATGATCAGCTACCAACATTGCTTCCGGTAATGCAGCGGCGCGAGGCGAGTGCGTTGTTTGAAAAAGCGAGAGAAGTAAAAGCTGTTCTCGAAACCGCATTCCCTGGCGACGACCTTGATGGGGAGGGAGGTGTTGATGAGGAGTCGCTGCGCCTTGCGGAGACGCATCTCCAGCAGATACTGGTTTGGCGCAAGGCTGGTGTGCGCTTTGAATAACCGCCGGAAGGCCGTGTAGCTGATCCCATTTTCTGCTGCAAAGACTTTGAAGTCAAAAGCCCGCTCGACGGCGTCATTAATCCGGCAACAGGCTTTTCGGACCAGCGCGTCATCTTCCGGTGAGCGCGGAACCGCTCCACCGCTGATAATGGCCTGCACGCGCGCGAGTATTTCCACGGTCTTGGCGGCGATGACCGGCCGAAATCCGAAGCCTTCGTGTTGTGTGAGTTCGCATATCTGGTTGAACAAACTGTGCAAGTCAGGGGCCATGCCGACCTGGCAAACTGGTTGGACGGGATCAAAAAAAGTCTGCATCGTCCGGACCGCGTGATCGCCGGAGAATCCCACCCATTGCTCGTCCCAGCCCGTGTTGAGATTGGGGCGGTATCGATGGCGAATTCCTGGAAAAAGAAAGAAGACGCTGCCGGCCTCGATCGTAATCTCGCCGCTGGGTTCTGACCAGAACATTCCGCTGCCGCGAGTGATGTAAATCACCTGATACTCGGGTAAAATGCGGCCTGTTTCCTGCTGCAGCGTGTAGCTTTCGGGGTGTTTAAACGGAGGGTAAGGCACTCCTCCGGGAACCTTTGTGTAACCGAGGTTCGTCACGTAGAGCCCCCAGCGTTTGGCTTCTTCCGGTACCGTAATGTAGCGAAAAAAAGCACTTTCTCCAGGTGGTGTCGTGGCGTCGGAGCTCATGTTGAAATCATAGCCAGGTCTTGGTTCATGCAACATGCCGGGACTGTCTTGCCTGGACAAAAAGTGCATAAAACAGGCCAGGACTTCCATTCCATCCTGGTCGAAACGCGCTATCGTAAGACTGTCGGGTAGCCCTGCGCAGGTCAGGATCCTCATCAGGTAATGATCCCCACGGTCCCGTTCGGAAGCACGACGATCGTGAGACCGATGGACAGTGACGTTGGAGACATGACCGATGATAACGAACCCGGCCCTGGGAGTTCTCCTGCACGCGATCGGCGGATTTGCTGCCGGGAGTTTTTATGCACCGCTGAAGAACGTCGAGCGGTGGGCGTGGGAGAGCTTTTGGCTTGTGATGGGATTGGCGGCCTGGTTGGCTGCGCCCTGGATCGTAGCGCTGATTACTATTCCAGAACTGTTGAGTGTCCTGGCCGACAGTTCCGGACGAGTGTGGGGGCTGTGCCTTCTGTTCGGCATGTTGTGGGGACTGGGAAACCTGAGTTTCGGTCTATCAGTGCGGTACCTTGGCATGGCATTAGGCTACGCGGTGGCTCTGGGTTTCTGCATGGTCGTGGGCACGCTGATGCCGCCGCTGTTGGAAGGCAGGGTTGTCTCGATCCTTTCCACAAGCAGCGGGTTGACGATTGTCGGTGGAGTCATCACCTGCCTGGGCGGGATTGGTTTATGCGGCTGGGCGGGCATCCGCAAGGAATCGGAACTGACCGAGGAACAGAAACAACAGACGGTCGCCGAGTTTGCCCTGGGAAAGGGATTTGCCGTGGCGGCGATGGCCGGTGTCCTCAGCGCGTGCTTTGCGTTCGGACTTGCATCAGGCAAGCCGATTGCCGAGGTGGCGATCGCTCGCGGGGCCGCTCCTCTGTTTTCGAATAACGCGTCACTTGTCGTGATTCTAATTGGCGGATTCGTCAGCAATGCGATTTGGTGCCTGTACCTCAACTTCCGTAATCGGAGCTTCAAAGATTACGTCACGGGCCCTCGATCACGTCAGCTGCGCAACTATCTTCTCTCCGTACTTGCCGGCGTGATCTGGTATGGCCAGTTCTTCTTCTACGGGATGGGCACGACGAAACTTGGCGAAACCTACGACTTCTCGAGTTGGTCGATCCATATGGCGTTCATCATCGTCTTCAGCAACCTGTGGGGGATGGCCTTCCACGAATGGCGTGGCACAAGTGCCAAAACCAGGAACCTCGTTTGGGGCGGCATCCTCACGCTAATCATCTCGACCATGGTGATCGGCTACGGTAACTACCTTTCCGTGTGACTACGAAAAGCCAACACATGACACATTTCGCTCCTGTCAAGCCACCCAAACGACCTCGCATCGGGCTTTATTCAGTCGGTCATGCGCACTACTGGAACCAGTTTGAAGGCTTGCTCGAACGGTTGCTCGGCTACAACCGATTCATCGCCGAGCGAGTATCGGTACTGGGCGATGTCTGCAACGTAGGCATGGTCGATGGCGAAGGCGGCGCGCGAAAGGCCGCTGAACAGCTGAGCGCCGCGAATGTCGACCTGATTTTCTGCCATGCCGCAACCTATTCCATGAGTGGATCTCACGTCGCCATCGCGCAGCATTGCCGGCGCCCGGTAGTCGTCCTGAACCTCCAGCCCACAGCCGCCATGGATTATGAGCGAACGACCACTGGCGAATGGCTTGCGCATTGCGTTAGCTGTTGCGTGCCGGAGATCGCAAATGCTTTCAACCGCTGCGACATTGACTTTCATCTGGTCACGGGGCTGCTGGGTCTGGAGCAGACGCCCGCAATCTCAGTGGCGGATGAGAACACTGCCGATCACCCCGAGGCTGTTGCGGCATGGAAGCAGATCGAAAGCTGGATCAGAGCAGCGGGCGTGGCTCGTACCTTGCGCGAAGGTCGGATGGGGTTCCTCGGCCACACGTATCCGGGCATGTTGGACATGTACAGCGATTTCACGATGATCACCGCACAGACGGGAATGCACATCGAGCTGCTGGAGATGTGCGACCTGGCGAAGCTGGCCGAGTCGGTGACGGCGGCGGAGAAACGGGCAAAGCTGGATCAGGTCACCGAGATGTTCGTACTCAGCGAAGATTCACCGTCAGACCCGCTTGCACGTAAGCCTCGTTCGGAGCAGCTGGACGTGGCTTGCCAGGTAGCCGTCGCCCAGGAGAAGATGGTTCGCGAATTCGATCTGGACGCGCTGACCTATTACTATCGCGGCCGCGAAGGCAATCCGTACGAGCAACTCCAGGAAGCGTTCATCCTGGGTCACTCGCTATTGACAGCGCAAGGCATCCCCTGCAGTGGTGAAGGCGACATGAAGACCGCCATTGCGATGAAGATCTGTGACATGCTGGGAGTGGGCGGCAGCTACAGCGAGATCGTGGCCGTGGACTACAACCGTGGCACCATTATTCTTGGCCATGACGGACCGTTCCACGTCGCCATCGCGGATGGCAGGCCGGTTCTGCGCGGCATGGGACTGTACCACGGTAAGTGGGGCACCGGTGTCAGCGTCGAGGCGACCGTCCGCAAGGGGCCGGTGAGTCTGCTGAATCTGACTCAAACCGGTGACGGTAGATTGCGCATGATTTCCAACCAGGGCGAAGCCGTCGAGGCGCCAATCCTGAAGATCGGCAATACGATGACGCACGTCAGGTTTGCCCAGGGCCCGACGCAGACAATGAACCAGTGGTTCTCCCTGGCCCCCACGCACCACGCCGCGATGAGCGTCGGTCACAACACAGAGCAATACCGAAAGGTCGCGACACTGATGGACATTAACCTGGATGAATAGATGGCTTCCGCCGGATCATCGTGCCGCCTTTGCGTGAAGACAGACACGGCAGCAAACCACCGAGCTGAAAACAGGAGTTCCTTGTGACCAATCGACCGATGCCACAGACTGCCGCCATTACACTGATTGTGTGGCTGGCCGGTCTGACGATTGCCTTGCCTGCCAGCCCGGAGGATTCTGCGGCCACCACGCCATCGTGGACCGCGCCCGATGCGTTTCTGCCGACGGAGGTCTCAGGCGGTGAACTGGGATGGCCAGCCGTGATTCCCGAGGCGCGGCCCGGCGCATACTGGTGGTGGCCCGGAGGCGCGGTGACAAGGGAAGATCTTACGTGGAACCTCGAAACGTACCGCCACGCCGGCTGGGGCAACATGGGCGTGGTCGGCATCTATGGCGTGCGGGGCGAGAAGGACCGGTTCATCGATACCTTCTCGCCGAAGTGGTTTGAGATGTTCAACCACGCCGTGGCCGAGGCACACCGGCTGGAAATGAACATCGACCTGACGCCCAGTTCCGGCTGGCGGATGGGCGGACCGCACGTGAAGTCGGAACACGGGGAGCAGACTTTCGCCGTCAAGGACGGCAGGATCGAGGTCCGGCAGAACGGCGCCAGAGTGAAGCGTGCCGGCCCCGGTGGCGCAGGGCTTGCGATCAATCCGTACTCCGAGGCAGCGGTCGCGTTTCACTTGAAATGGATGGACGAGAACTTCGTCCGGGGGCGGGGCGTCGCGCCGCGCGCCTTCTACTACGATTCGTTTGAAAACCCAGGGAACTGGTGCCCCGAGTTCCTCGAAACATTTCGGCAGCTGCGCGGCTACTCACTACAGGAGCACGCAGATGCTCTGGCCGGTCTCGATGACACGGATAAGTCACGGCGTATCATCTTCGACTACCGGCAGACGCTCTCGGACCTGCTGCTTGACCGGGTCGAGCAGATCGTACGCTGGGGGAAAGAACGTGGCAGCGGCCTGCGAATGCAGGCGCACGGGGCACCGGCCAACCTACTCGACATGTACGCCGCCTCGGAGTTCCCCGAGACAGAGGTCTTCGGAGCGACGCCGTTCGACATTCCCGGTTACCGTCGCGATCCAGAATGGATCCGGCTGGATCGGCAAAGCGACCTGGTCAATCGGTTTGCTTCCTCCGCCGCCCACGTGGCTGGACGCAACGTGGTGATCTCCGAGAGCTTCACCTGGCTGCGAAACCACTATCATACGGCGCTGTCGCACATCAAAGCCGAATCGGACAACCTGCTGCTGAACGGCATTAACGGCATTTACTATCACGGGATCTGCTACGCTCCGAAACAAACCGCATGGCCGGGCTGGCTCTTCTATGCGTCGACCCAGGCGAATGCCCGCAACTCGATCTTTCGCGACGTGCCGGCGCTGAACGCCTACATCACGCGCTGCCAGAGTGTGCTCCAGGCAGGCCGTCCGCACAACGATGTTCTTCTTTACTGGCCGGTGAACGACCTGTGGATGAGCGGCGGCAGCGGCGAACTGCGGTTTGCGGTGCATCATCCCGAATGGATCGAAGAAACACCCTGCGGGCAGGCCGGCCGCTGGATGATCGACCACGGATACACCTTCGACTTCACTTCAGACCGTCAGGTATTGCACACTCAATTCGAGGCAGGCTCGCTTCGCACAGACGGCGGCAGCGAGTATCGCGCGGTGCTGGTGCCCGCCGCGCAGTTTATGAAGGCTGAAACGGCCGAGAGCTTACTTGACCTGGCGGCGGCCGGCGCGACGGTGCTCGTTTGGAAGCTGCTGCCACACGACGTCCCCGGCTGGTCGGATCACGCCGAGCGAAAGAAGCGTCTCGATTCGCAATTGGGCCGGCTGCGACCCGATGCGAATGGCGTGGCAACCGTGGGCAAAGGGAAGCTGATCGTCAATGACGATCTGCAAAGCCTGCTTGATATGGCGAGCATTAGTCGTGAGCCGCTGGTCGATCACGGGCTGAAGTTCATTCGCCGCCAGAGCGCCTCGCACGTGACGTACTTTGTCGCCAACCACTCGGCCGACGAGGTCAACCGGTGGATGGCGATTGCTTCGCCCTGTCGCTCAGCGGTGCTGATGGATCCGATGACGGCCCGCACGGGCGTCGCGCCGATCCGCGTGCAGGACGGCCGAGCCGAGGTGTATCTGCAGATGCAGCCGGGCGAAACCCGGGTGCTTCGCGCGTTCGCCGACAAGACAGTCAACGGTCCGGCCTGGCCGATTTGGCAGTCCACGGGCCAGACCATTGCTGTCGAAGGAATGTGGCGAATTCAATTCGTCGAGGGCGGACCAGTCCTGCCGAAACCGATCACTACGCAGAAGCTGGCGTGCTGGACAGAACTCGGCGACGATGAGGCCGATCGGTTTGCCGGCGTCGGCCGATATCGCGTTATGGTAAACGTGCCCAACGCAGATGCTGAGGGTTGGTTTCTCGACCTTGGTGATGTACGTGAAAGCGCCCGCGTCTGGGTGAACGGAATTGAGGCGGGCATTCTGGTTGCTCACCCCTTCCGCCTTAACGTGACGGACCTGCTGCGACAGGGCGAGAACGAACTGGTCATCGAGGTAACGAATCTTTCGGCAAATCGAATCCGCGATCTCGACCGGCGCGGCGTTGACTGGAAGAAGTTCCACGATATCAACCTGGTCAGTCACATGTATAAACCCTTCGACGCTTCGATCTGGAAGCCGAAGCCGTCAGGTTTGCTGGGACCGGTGACGTTCAGGAAGGTGAAGCTGCCGGATAAACTCCCAGGCTCTCAGGCAAGACAGTAGATTGTTCCGTCGCGACTTCTCTGTCATTCATATCGCAGGAGCAGAAGCAGGTCACTGAGTGAAGGAAGTAATACGATGAAACGACACAAGAGCACAACCAGGCATAATCATCTC
Organism: Fuerstiella sp.; assembly: GCA_024230215.1. Taxonomy (GTDB): domain Bacteria; phylum Planctomycetota; class Planctomycetia; order Planctomycetales; family Planctomycetaceae; genus Fuerstiella. The sequence goes on from JAAERP010000112.1 coordinate 21,087, forward strand.
CGGGTGTTTTCGGTGATTGGATTGGCACTGATCTTCTGCGCCTTGATCGCGCAACGGGTGAACGCGGCGGAGGGCCGGGACACGCTGGAAAGTAATTTCGCCGACCCGCCTTCTTCGGCGCGTCCCTGGACGTACTGGTTCTGGATCAACGGCAATATCACGAAGGAAGGTATTACCGCCGATCTGGAGGCGTTTAAGCGTGTGGGCATCGGCGGTGTGCTTTGGATGGAAGTCAGCGGTTACCGGTGGGCGCCCGATGGCCCGGTGGTGCCATTAAGCCCATCGTGGCATGACGCCATGCAGTGGGCTATTGAGGAATGTGATCGACTTGGTCTCCAATTTGATTTGACACTCGATTTTGGCTACGGCAGCGGCGGCCCCCATATCACGCCAGAGCGGTCCATGCAAGAGTTACTCTGGAGTGAAACGATCATTCAGGGCGGCCGCGCCGTGGATATCGAACTGGAGAGACCGTCACACTCCGAGGAAGCCAGGTCGAAGGCGAGGGAATTTGTCACTACGTGGCTGCACACTGGCGAGAGCATTCCGGAAACTGTACGCCGGGCTATCGATGATTCGGCTGGTTACCGGGATGTTGCGGTTCTGGCGATTCGGTTGCCCAGGTCGGCCCAGGCGCGCAAATACAGAATTGCGGATCTTGATGCAAAGTCTGGCCTGCTGTTTCGGAGTGTGCGGCCAGGGAACGGCCAATCGCTGCCGCCGGGTGCTGTAACTGCTGTCAAGGAAGTTGTCGATCTCACCAACTTTCTTGATCAAGACGACCGCCTTCACTGGAAAGCGCCTCCGGGTGACTGGCTGGTCGTTCGTTATGGACGGGACAGCAACCTCAAAACAACACGCCCCTCTCCAACGGCCGCCGTGGGGCTGGAGTGCAACCGGCTTGAAAAGATCGGCATCGATACCCATTACAACGCGCTCCTGAAGAAAATCATCGAAGACGCAGGGGCATCGGCCGGTAAGGCTCTGACGTTTGCACACATCGATAGTTGGGAGGCTGGTTGCCAGAATTGGACGGCTTCCATGCCCGAGGAATTTCGCCGGCGCCGGGGATATGATCTTCTTCCCTGGCTGCCAGTTTTGACCGGCCGGGTAATCGGCAGCAAAGAGATGTCTGAACGGTTTCTGTGGGATCTTCGGCTGACCGCGAGCGAGATGATCTGCGACAACTATGCGGCGAGGCTGCGCGACTTGGTCCGGCCTCATGGTATGGGGCTGTCCATCGAGGCATACGGCCATGTGAACGTCGACAACCTAAGCTATGCTGGTGTTGGCGATATGCCTATCAGCGAATTCTGGGCCAGGGGTGAAGACCCATTTCCCACGCTGCCGCCCACTGCGGGCTATCCGCATTCAAGCAAGGTCATGGCTTCGGCGGCCCACGTCTATGGCAGTCCAGTCGTCGGCGCCGAAGCCTTCACTTCCCCTCGGGCGCATCGTGACCATCCCTATCTATTGAAAGCGATGGGCGATTGGGCCTTTTGCCAGGGCGTCAATCGGATGATCTTCCACCTGTCGGCCCATCAGGCCTATGACAATATGATTCCCGGGTTGACCCATAGCAGATGGGGGGAGTTTTTTGATCGCCATAACACGTGGTTCGAGTACAGCAAGCCGTGGATGGACTACCTGTCGCGATGCCAGCACCTGTTGCAACAAGGCCGGTTCGTGGCGGACGTCTGTTACTGGCTTGGCGAGGGCTCGCCCTTAAATGTGAATGGGCGGGAAGATCCTTTGGAGATGCCGCCCGGCTATGACTATGACCTTTGCTCCACTGAGCAAGTGCTAAGGTTGGAAGTAAAAGAGGGGCGTTTGGTATTGCCGTCCGGTGCGAGCTACCGATATCTGCTGCTCCCCGGAACGGACCGCATGACTGTGCCGATGGCTCGCAAGATAAAGGAACTCGCTGACGCGGGCGCGCGGCTGATTGGCAACAGTCGCCCGGTGGGTTCTCCCAGTTTGATGGGATATCCGCAAAACGATACCGAGATCGAGACGATTGCATCGGCTGTTTGGGATTCCGGTCGAGTAACGCTTGGCAAAAAGCTTGCCGACGTGTTCCGCGAAGATGGGCTGACACCGGATTTCGCGGGAGAGGGTTTGCGTTATTATCATCGAATTGCGAAGGAAACAGACCTCTACTTCGTGAGCCACCCAGAAGAAACGCCCAAAGATGTCCAGTGTACTTTCCGCGTTTCAGGAAAAATTCCAGAACTGTGGGACCCGGAGACCGGTGCGCGTTTTACGCTGTCGGAGTTTCAGGAAACGGACGGAAGTATCACCGTGCCCCTGCATTTTGAGCCCATGCAAAGCTGGTTTATTGTGTTCCGCAGGCCTAATGGTCCAAACGCGCCCAAGGGCGAGATGCGCTTTGAAGCGCCGCGAATGCTACGGCCGATTAAGGGACCTTGGCAGGTTGCGTTTGATCCTCGCTGGGGCGGTCCCAGGGAACCGGTCACATTTGACGCGCTGAGCGACTGGAGCCAACACGCGGACGCGCGCGTATACCACTACTCCGGAACAGCGGGTTATTGCAAGACGATCAAACTTACCGAGGTCGACTTGCCGGACGACGGGCGCCGGTTACTTCTGGATCTGGGGAATGTGCAAGTGATGGCGCGCGTCACACTGAACGGAATCGATTGCGGTATCACATGGAAGCCACCCTACCGACTGGATATCACCGAGGCCGCCCGGCCCGGCAGGAATGAACTGGAAATTGATGTGGTTAATCTCTGGACCAACCGGATGATTGGCGATGAGCAACTTCCCATGGACAGCCAGTGGAAAGACCAATTCACCCTGCTCCAGTGGCCGGACTGGTTTCTAGAGGGGAAGCCGAGTCCCACTGGCCGCTATACCTTTACTTCGGCTCGACACTATGAGAAGAATACACCGCTTGTGCCCTCGGGACTCCTGGGACCGGTGCGGTTGATCACCCGTGATAGGGATTGATGGCAAGACTGAAACTTGTTTAATTGAGCCATTGATATTGAGAATACAGATGAAGCAGCCGGAGTTGGCGATACGGAGTATTTCCAATGGGCGGAGTGCCTCGCGGACCCGAATAGAAACAGGCAAACATGACTGACTCACCTACTTTCGAACTGGCATACAAAGCCGCACGGCAACGTTACTCTGACCTGGGCGTCGATACCGACGCTGCGCTGCAGCGTTTGGGGACAATTCCGGTCTCGATCCACTGCTGGCAGGGCGACGATGTGGGCGGCTTCGAGGGGCTGACCGATGACATCGGCGGCGGGTTGGCTGTCACTGGCAGTTACCCTGGCAAGGCTCGCACGCCCGACGAATTGCGCAGTGATTTCGAAAAGGCTCTGTCACTGATCCCCGGCACACATCGTCTCAACCTGCACGCCAGTTATGCGGAAACCGGAGGCCGAAATGTTGAGAGGAACGAACTTGGTCCGGAGCATTTTCAGGGCTGGATCGATTGGGCGAAAGACCGAGGCGTGGGGATCGACTTCAATCCCACCTACTTCGCGCATCCCAGGGCCGACGATGGGTTCACATTGAGTCATCCGGACGATGGCATTCGCCAGTTCTGGATCGAACACGGCATCGCCTGCCGCAGGATCGGCGCAGCGATCGGTGCGGCACTCGGTTCGCCATGTGTGACGAACGTCTGGGTTCCCGACGGGATGAAGGACCTGACTGTTGACCGCAGGAGACCTCGTGAGCGCCTGGCCGCGGCTTTGGACGAGGTGTTTGCTGAAACGCTCGCCCCGGCATGTCAACTTGACGCCGTCGAATGCAAGCTGTTCGGGATTGGCTCCGAAAGCTATGTGGTTGGCTCTCACGAATTCTATCTCGGTTACGCAATCACAAGACAGAAACTGCTGTGTCTGGATGCCGGACACTTTCATCCGACGGAGGTGATCTCCGACAAGATTTCAGCCGTCATGCAGTATCTCGACCGACTCCTGCTGCACGTCAGTCGCGGTGTCCGCTGGGACAGTGATCACGTGGTCATTCTCAGCGACGAGTTACAGGCAATTGCCCAGGAGATTGTTCGCGGTGATTACCTGGACCGCGTACACATCGGGTTGGACTTCTTTGATGCTTCGATCAACCGTGTGGCAGCCTGGGTGATTGGCACGCGGGCGATGCTCAAGGCGTTGCTGCTGGCCCTCCTGGCGCCGATTGATCTGCTGCGGCAGTTCGAGAACGATGGCGACTTCACCAGCCGGCTGGTAATGATGGAGGAGCAAAAGTCGTTCCCGTTCGGTGCTGTGTGGGATTACTACTGCCTGAAATCGGGCGTGCCCGTTGGCACCGATTGGTTGAACGAAGTCAGGTTGTATGAGAAGGACGTGCTGTTACTGAGATCCAGTGCTTCCGCGCCCGGTTAACGCGTCGGGCAGGCGGAACGCTTGCCCGGAATAACGACAAACGACAGGTGGGACGCTTGTTTTGCGAGGTATTTTTATGAGCGACGAACAATCCAGCGGCGGAGAATTTGAACGGCAGCGCGTTCCGGATAAGGCACTGCTGGGCGCTGGCAAATTCTGGGGAATGTACGCCGGCGAACATACCGCGGGAACCGAGTTCATGATTGGGCCGTTGTTCCTGGCGGCCGGTGCCAGCCTGCAGGATCTGATCTTCGGCCTGTTGCTGGGGAATGCTCTGGCGGTCCTGACGTGGCGTTATTTGGTCACGCCGATTGCGATCTCGAAGCGGTTGACTCTTTATTACCAGCTGGAACGCATTGCCGGCGGATCGCTCGCAAAGTTCTACAACGCCGTGAACGGAATTCTGTTTTGTTTCCTCGCCGGCGCTATGGTCACGGTTTCCGCCAGTGCCGCGGGCGTACCGTTTGGCATCCTTTACGAAGTGCCTGAAGAAATATTCGGTATGGGCGCACCGTCATTCACCGGCCTGGTCGTTCTGGTCGGACTTGTAATCGCTGTGGTTGCCACGGCGGGATATGGGATGGTCGCTCGAGTGGCCAATATTGCAGCCCCCTGGATGATTGTCATCTTTGCCGCCTGCGGCATCGTGTCCCTCGTGCAGATGGAAGCGAACAGTTTTGCCGCGTTATCCGAAGGCAGGTTTTGGAATGATGCGATTGCGTTCGTGCAGGAGAAGGAAGGCGCGAAGCAGTTCGGCTTCTGGCAGATTGTGATCTTTGCCTGGCTGTGCAACGGAGCAATGCACTTTGGCATGGCAGATCTTTCGATTTTTCGATTCGCCGGAAAGCCTTCATCCGGGTGGGCTCCGGCGATCGGAATGTTCCTTGGACATTACATGGCGTGGATCGCCGCCGCACTGCTGCTGGCTGCTCAGATCAAGCTGTCGCAGGATCATTCGGCCAATCCCGGTGCTCTGGCCTGGGGAGCGCTGGGCTGGACGGGAATCATTTGCGTGGTGATTGCCGGCTGGACGACAGCGAATCCGACGATTTATCGAGCCGGTCTGGCGTTTCAGGGGGTTCTGCCCAACAGTTCACGCGGCGCGATGACTCTGGTCGCAGGCGCCGCGGCAACACTGGCCGGCATGTTTCCAAATCTCTCTGCGCAGCTTCTGGGTTTTGTTGGTACATACGGAACGATACTCGGGCCGATGGGGGCCGTGATTTTTGTTGACTACCATCTCATGAAGAGGTTTGGGCTCAGTGACGATTACGCCCTGCGATCGGGAACCGCGATCAACATCGCCGTACTGTTCGCCTGGCTGATTCCGGTCATGGTGGGACTGTATCTGATTTTCTGGCAGGGCCTTTTTGCCGCGTATGCTGTTATCCCCGCGTGGATCGCTTGTGGTGTCATCTATCTGGTACTGAGTAAAGCCATCCAGAAGCCGATTCCCGCAGTCGAATAGTGCCGTTGGTCTTTGTGGAACGAGAAACTGAAATGCACAGTATTGCCAAACTCATATCTATTGCCGCCCTGACAGTGACGGTCGTCTCGTGTCTCCTGTATTTCGCCGGAGCGATTGGCCATAACGCAGTGAAGGGGGTCGCGCTGGCCGGGACGGTCGCGTGGTTCATCGCGACGCCGCTGTGGATGAGCCGCGAGCTGCCGGTCGATGCCGCGGAAGTCGAGATTTAGAGCAGTTTTCGAAAAGATGTGGTCGTTCGGGCTCGTGGGAAGCACCTATAGCAGGCCGGAAAACGTCTTTCGCGGCCACAAGTCAGCGTAATACGCTGTAGTCATGCATACCGATGCATTCTGAGCGGAACAGAAAGAGAAGTATGCGGATATCTTCCAGATCATTCCTGGCGGCGTTCCTGTCCTTCACAGTGGCGATCGCCACGTCTCCTCTGTCCGGGGCAGACAACCTGGACGCGGGCTTTCGCAATCCGCCTCACAGTGCCGGGATTCGCGCTTTCTGGTGGTGGCTCAATGGCAATGTCACGAAAGAGGCTCTCACCCGTGATCTGGAGGAGATGAAGGACAAGGGATTCGGCGGGGCAATGATCTTCGATGCGGACGGCAGCAGCCAACGGGGCAATCGTCCCGTCCCCGCCGGGCCGGTGTTCTCAATGAACGCCAAACGCCTGACAATACTCATCTGCTATGCAATCTCGTTCGGCGCGGCAAATGCCGGTACGCTTGAAGATACCTTCAAAAACCCACCCGACTCAGCCCGGCCCGGCGTTTACTGGTACTTCATGGACGGCAACCTGAACCGGCAGGAGATGATCAAAGATCTGGAGTCGATGAAGAACCAGGGCGACTGGGCTTTTGCCATGGGCATCAACCGCTTTGTCTTTCATACCTTTGCGCACAAGCCACTTGGCGATGAACATCGTCCGGGCATGACGATGGGCCCCTACGGCGTGCATTGGGACCGCGGACAAACGTGGTGGCCGATGGTGAAAGATTACCATCGGTATGTCACCCGCTGCAGCCATCTGCTGCGACAGGGCGTAACGGTTTCCGACATCCTCTATCTCACCCCGGAAGGAGCACCTCACATATTCCGACCTCCGCCCAGTGCACTGAACGGCAGTGGCCCGCTGGCCGACAGGAAGAGCTACAGCTTTGATGGATGTTCGCCAAACATTCTCATGGATCGAGCTGAAGTTGAGGACGGACGTATTGTCTTCCCCGGCGGAACGTCGTATCGGCTTCTGGTTCTGCCACACTGTGCAACGATGACGCCGAAGCTGCTTGAAAAGATCACACAACTTGTCCAGGCAGGTGCCGTTGTCTGCGGTGCACCGCCGATCGCGTCGCCCAGCCTGAGCGGCTATCCCCAATGCGATGCCAGGGTGCGGAAACTGGCGCTGCACCTCTGGGGGCAACCCCCCTCGGCTGAGCGACGACTGGGCAAGGGGCGCGTCATCCTGGATACGGACGTTCCTCCCTTGCTGAATAAACACAAACAGACGGACAAGTCGTTATTGCCCGATGCGGGGAAATGGATCTGGCTGAACGAGGGCGAGCCGGCACATTCCGCCGCGGCCGGAGAAGTCCATTTCCGCTACACCTGGAACATTGCGGATATCGCGGTCTTGAAAACGGCCAGGATCGAGGCCACTTCCGACAATTCCTTTACCCTCGAGGTGAACGGCAAGCCAGTTCTCAAGGGAGACGATTTCAAGAGCATCGACTCGGCGGATATTCTGCCGGCCCTGCGATCAGGAAGGAACACGATTACGGTGGTGGCAAGAAACGCAGAATCGGATCAGAGAAACCCCGCCGGTTTTCTTGCCGCCATGCGATTGAGCGACGCGGACGGAACCAGCGAGGTGATCGGTTCGGATCAGACGTGGCACGCCAGTCGCAACCGCTCCGACTGGTTGGCGGCAAAGGTACTCGGACCAGGAAACATGGCCCCGTGGAACCTCAAGGCATCATCCCGGCTGACCGCAGTGCCGGAACTCTATCCTGAATACTCAAGTATTGCTGCCGTGCTTGAGAGAATGCAGGTCCCGCCGGATTTCCAATCCGACGGTCTGGTTCGTTACGGACATCGGCGGACCGATGCTGCGGACATCTATTTCATTGCCAATTCCACCAACGAGAAAGTGGAAACAATCTGCACATTCCGCGTAGAAAAAGGATCGCCGCAGTTATGGGATCCCGTGACTGCGGAAACCAGGACGCTGCCGCAGTTCACCCGTGACGGAAAGACCACCTCCATCCCGGTTGTCTTTGAGCCGCATCAAAGTTTCTTTGTCGTCTTCCCGCGGAAGGACTCATCGAAGAGGTCGTCGATCACAGGCTATGTGAATTTTCCCAGGCTGGAATCCGTTGCAGATCTGGAAGGTTCCTGGGATGTCGCCTTTGACCCCAGGTGGGGCGGTCCGGAGGAAGTTTCCTTCAAGACACTACAGGATTGGACCGAGCGGGAAGAACGGGGCATCAAGTACTATTCCGGTATCGCCACCTACCATAAGAGTTTCGACCTTCCGCATCAGTCGGGTAGGCGGGTCTACCTCGATCTTGGCACGGTCCATGACATGGCCCGCGTGCGACTCAACGGCAAAGACCTTGGCGTTGTCTGGTGTGCGCCGTGGCATGTGGAAGTCACCGGTGCGCTCAAGGCCGGCAATAACCAGCTTGAAATCGAAGTGGCCAATCGCTGGCCTAACCGTTTGCTCGGCGATCAGCAGCCACCAGACAAGGATGCACGAACCGTCAAATGGGAGTCAGGTCTGCTGAGCGGCAGGGAGTTCAACACTGGCCGTTACACCTTTGCTACCACCGGAGGTCCAAACATGCTCCTGCCCTCCGGTTTGCTCGGCCCGGTTCGAGTCACGGTCCAGGAGCAATAGGAGTGACAACAATGAGAACAAAACGAATTTCCATCACCCTGCTGTCACTTTTGATGGCATTTTCCAATCTCTTTGCGGCTGACCTGGATGAAGGCTTCCGGAACCCGCCCGAAGAAACCAAGCCGTGGTGTTACTGGTATTGGCTCAACAACGACATCACCAAAGAGGGAATCACCAAAGATCTTGAGGCCATGGCCACCGTCGGAATCAAGCGTGCCATCATCGGGAACATTGAAGGCGGGGGGCCGGTAAAGATGTTCTCCGCCGAGTGGTATGACGTCACCCGTCACGCATTCAGGGAAGCAAACCGTCTGTCCATTGGACTGATGCCGTTCAACGCACCAGGCTGGAGCCAGTCGGGCGGCCCGTGGATCAAGCCGGAGCAGTCGATGCGCCGGGTGAGCTGGAATGAGTTTCCCACGCGAGGCGGAGCGTTTTCCCGAAAGCTGCGTCCCGCCGGCCTCCCCGCAAGCCAGGATATTGCGGTCCTGGCGGTACCTCGCCTGGATAGCGTGTCGGTCGTTGGTTCGAAACGAGACAAATCCCTCCACTTCTCTCACGCGAAGCCATTCGCCGCTCGGGCCCTGGTGGTCCACGGTAAGGCTGTGGCCAGGCTTTACGCCCTACAGGACGGCAAGCGGAAGCTGATTGCCGACATCCAGGCGGTGGGCGGGAGTGCCAAAACCGATTTCCTGCCCAACGGAATTGAAACGTTCAGCTTCAAAGAAGTCACGGCCCGGGAGTTTGAACTCGTCCCGGCTCCCGACTGCCAGGTCGTGCTGACTTCCGAACCCAGGGTTGCCCAGGTCATCGAAAAACAAATGGGCAGAGTGCACCCCACTCCGAGCCCTACCTGGGAATCCTACATCTTCCCGGACACGGTCGAACCCGACGATCCCTCCACGGTCGTCGCGAAGAAGAATATCATCGACCTGACTGACAGGCTCAATGCCGACGGCACGCTCAGCTGCACACTTCCGCAGGGCGACTGGACCATCATCAACTTCGGCATGGTGACCACCGGCAGGAAGAACAATCCCGCCCCGCCAGAAGGCACCGGACTGGAGTGCGACAAGATGAGCAAGACGCACATCGAACATCACTTCAACTCCGCATTCGGCAAACTGCTCGAAGATCTGACCCCGGCCGAAAAGGCTGCCTTCAAGGGGATCACGATCGATAGCTAGTGGGTGTCCCGAAAGTCTCTCCGGCCAGTGATGCTCGTGAGGAACTGGCGTGAGGAGTGCCGAAGATTATAGCGATCTTCGTTTGCCACAGCGGCTAATACTCAACGAGGCTGATTTTTCGAGCGTTTGAACGCT
>JAAERP010000113.1 GCA_024230215.1 Fuerstiella sp.
CAAAAACCGGAACGGCCCGAAGGGTGCTTTGCATTTTTGGTACCTGACCCCCTTTTCCGGGGAATGCTTCCACCCTGACTTTTGCCTGTGACAAAGAACCAGGAGGCAGGACTCTGTACGGGGCCGCAATACAAGCGATAAGCGCCAGCGTGGGCTTTGTGCGATTGAAAAACACACTTGCTTGCGCTGCGAGCTTGTATCCAACACGGCCAGGCTGCAGAAGTGCTTATCAGCACAGCTGATGGTTTACGGTCGAGAAAAAGTAACCGGCTGTCGTTTCTCGCAGATACTTACCCGGCCAGTTTGACGAACAATGCTTCAAGCTGCAGTCTGGGGGCAACCCGATTGCCGCCTTTCATGTTGGCGTCAGCTTCGATGAGCATTTGAAATATGCGACTGGCTGTGTCGAAACCGATGCGTTTGAGGTACCGTTCTGACGGCCCGATCGCTGCCGGGAAAACTCCGGCTGACCGCAATGCGCCTGGCAGGTCGCGAGTTTGTCGAGCGTATTCTGTGGCTTCGGCGAGTTTGCGGAATGTAAATGTCAGCCCACCCAGGATTTTCTGCGGCGCGTCACCCGCCAGGATCAGCTTGTCGAGGCATTCCAGAGCTTTCGACATTTCGCCGTCGCGGACAGCGTCCAGCATCGCCCACGTGGTTTCGATGCGCCATCCGCCCACGACCCGCGTAACGTCTTCCTGGGTGATTGCTTCGGCGTCGCCAACCAGTGAGGCCAGTTTGTCGAGTTCCTGCTGCAGCAATCCCAGACTGTCGCCCGCCAGCTGAACAATCAGCGCCGCTGCATCCCGGTCGATGCGTTTCTGATGGACCTCGGCCGCTGTCTTGATCAACCACTTCACCAGTGCAGCGCCTTTGAGTTCTCCGCACTCCAGATTCAGACCGATTTTGTCTGTCGCCTTCGCCAGTTTCGTGTTCCTGGGCCACGACTTGACATCCAGAATCAGCAGTGACGTCTTTGACGGATGAGCGACATACTTTTCCAGGCTGGCTCGATTCTGCGACACGAAGTCATCTGCGTCATCGATAATCACGATCCGCTTGTCGCCGAACATAGAAACCGTCAGCAATTCGTCACAGACGCTCTTCACGTCCGCATCCTTGCCGGCCGTGCGAGTGAGGGCGACGTCTTCGGAATCGTCCTCGAGTCCCGGAATCAGCTTCAGCGCTTCCAGTTTCAGATACCGTTCTCCGCCGTACAACACCAGAACGGGAATGTCGGGAATCACCGTGTTTTTTGAAAGGAACTCGGTTGCGTGCATCGATTGGGTTTCCGGAATTCAGGTCACGTATCTTCAGTTTACCGATGCAGCGACGGTCTCGCGACCATTCAACCGACACTGGTTTCTGGTGCTATCGGATGCCCCCTTTCATATGAGTTCGTGGCGTCCACTGCTGAATTCATCCGCTGAGTTCCCTCAATTGCTGTCCGCAGGGACATTCCCGCTCGCGGCGCCGCAATCCCATTGAAAACGACTCAAATCACTTACTGAACAGGATTTTCGCTCGTTTTGGCAGCGGCAGACGTTGCCCCTAAGGTCGCGTTTCGGCAGTTTTCTTCCCTGGCTAGCCATCTTGAGGCGATTGAGATTGCCGATTAGAGAAGCGGGGCAATTCCTTTCGATTGGTGGCGGCAAAGATACGAGACGACGTTTTGCACACTTGATTTGGCTGTAACGCTATTAACGTCACTACCGATAACCACTTTGGGAGATGTGTCCGGTGGAGTCGGCGCGTCGTCTGCGGGCCGGACGCCTGCACGGCGATCAACCGGTTTCGGTTGTCCATCATCCCGCACGACTCACTGAGATGCAGGCCAACCATAAGGACGTGGAACGGCTGTAGCGAGTCGGCTTAGCAGTCACCACTCTGCGGTGACTGCCAACCACACTCACCGTCAATGGATTTACTATGAGGGGGGCTGCGACATGAGGTCGCTTCACGTCTTACGCATCGCATGTTTTGTCATCGCCATTCCCATATTCTTCGTGCGTGCCCACGGCCAGGTGATTCCGGGGACCGGAATCCGCCACACCCGTGTCGGTGACGATTTTGAAGATGAAAACTGGAAGTGGATCCCCAATGGTCAAAAGGCCAGTCGGGAACAGGACGAACGGGAACGCCGGCCGCTCGGCGGGTCCAAGAACGGACGCTGGTTTGAAAGCGCAAAACGTGGCATGCCAGACGTCATTGAACGTGTGGCAACGCCTGCAAATGGCATCGCCGGCAGTACGGGAGCACTACGACTGCAAACGCTGAATTCCGGCATTCCCGGGCGGCCCAGCGGCCAGATGGAGCAGGATGACTTCATTATGGCGTGTTCGTCGCGGATGGGCGGCCTTAGCGTGGCACGAAGCCCAAGTTGTACCTGTCGCATCTGGCTTCCACCGTATCAGAACTGGGAGGATCGTTCCGGCTCGCACTTCGGTTACCGCATCGATACGAAGACAACCAAGACTGAGAAGAAAAAAGGATTTCTGTTCACTCGGACGGTGAAAGAAAAGGAATCGTATTGGCCGGGATTCTTTTTTGAATTCCACAGCGAAACCGATGCTCGTTTTGCGGAAGACGAAATTGTCCTGTTGATCCGAGGAAATAACACCGGACATGAAGTCCGCAGCACCAAGCTGACTCCTGGATGGTGGACGTTCGGCATGTCGGTCACTCCTGATGGTCGCATTCACTATTACGCTCGTCAGGGCGTTGACAATCTGCGTCACGGAGACCATTTGTATTCCAGCTATCCGTACGGATACTCAGCCGAAATGTTCGCAACGCACTTCTTCAATTCAGTGAACAAATGCGACGGACGAACCTGGTCAACTCCATTCATCATTGATGACCCGGCTGTATTCAGCCTGAGGTAACGTTGTTGCTGCAGGATGTGAAAAAACTGAGCCCGGTGTTCGAAAGAACGCCGGGCTTTTCTGTTTGAGACGGAGGGCTCAGGGGGCATTCTGAAAATCAGAGGGATGCACACGTCACCAGAATGCCGGTCAGCCACGCGTGGCATGACAGAATCAATAATCCCGGGTTTGCCTGTCATTCTGATCAGACGTCGCCGAATTCGTCCTCGTAGTCAGCCATCGCCGCCTGAATTACTTTTTCCGCGTGGCTGCGATCGTAACTTCCACCGATGGACACTGTTTCAGATGCGTCTCCCGGCATCACCTTGTAGGTCGTGAAATAGTGCCGCATACGCTGCACTAAAGCCTGCGGCAGCTCACTGATGTCTTCGACATGTGACCAGATGTTGTCAGCCGCAAGGACGCCGATAATCTTGTCATCAGCTTCGCCATTGTCGAGCATCGGCAGCCCGCCGATCACTCTCACGTTGATGATGACTTCAGACTTTGTGATCGGTCGCTCGCTCAGCACGCAGATATCCAGCGGGTCGCCATCGCCTCGTTTCGCTTTCGGCATCATTGCTGCAACCTGCTTGCCGCAGTAGGTGCGCGGGATGAAGCCGTACAATGTGGGCGGTTGTGACGATGTCCGTTGGGGACGATCAACGCGCAGGTAGCCCGTGACCTTGTCGACCTCGTATTTTACCAGGTCGAAGGGAGTAATTTCGATAAAAGCATGGACCAGCCCCGGGGGCTCTGGTCCGACATCGAGACCATGCCAGGGATGTGGCCGCCAGCGGTAAAAAGGCTGAGGAAATGACATGATGTCAGCAAGCTCTGTTTCAGGGACAAGGCAACCGTTGCCCCTCACAGGGGTAACGTCGTTTCGTGACTCTAAGGCATCTGCCCGTATGTGTAAGCCCCAGGAAGTCCGGATCCTCACGATTCTTGAAGTGAATTTACGCACCCGGAACCCAAATTCCATGTTCAGGGATGAGAATGACGCGTCTGGAATCCGAATTGCGACCAGTAGCAGAGACAGTGCGGACAACGGATCGTACGATGAGCGGCCACGTCAGCCGTCTGTGCGTATTGGAACGCTGCAGATTTTTGGTACCAGACCGGGTATAGAAGACGATACCAAAGTCAGCCGGGATTGCTTCGGCCGGATTTGAGAATGACAGAGCAACCGAAAATCGACGACACATTTGCCGAAGCATTTCCCATGGTGGGAACTCGGCTGATTATTACCGCAATTGACATCGAGCTTGCGACGATCGCGGCGTTGGAATTTTGTGGCAATGCATCCAGCGTAATCGGGTGCGACGTGGAAGCCGGGGTCGAACGGGGATTAGGGGAATCGCGTACGCCCGATGGCCGCCCCGGAGTTTCCGTGCTGGCATTTGCGTTCAACCGAAAGTCGCTGGAAAAAGCGGTCGCCAGTCGTATCGGGCAAAATGTACTCACGTGTCCCACGACCGCCTGTTATTCGGGGCTGACGGATTCACCGAAGGAAGATCGCATCAAAGTTGGTGCGCAGCTGCGGTATTTTGGAGACGGGTTTCAGATTTCAAAGAAGCTGGGCAACCAGCGATACTGGCGAATTCCCGTGATGGACGGCGAATTCCTGTGTGAAGATGTCTTCGGAACACAGAAGGGAATCGGCGGTGGCAATCTGTTGATTTGCGGTAGCTCTCAGGCTCAGACACTGGCAGCCGTCCGAACTGCTGTGACTGCGATCAATGATCTGCCAGACGTCATTCTGCCGTTTCCCGCCGGCATCGTCCGCAGCGGTTCCAAAGTCGGGTCGAAGTACCCTCAACTGAAGGCCAGCACCAACGATCAATGGTGTCCCACGCTGCGGGGCCAGACGAAATCAGATCTGAACGCGGGAGAACGAGCCGTTTACGAAATCGTTATTGATGGATTTTCTGAAGAAGCCGTGGCCATGGCGATGAAGGTTGGGTTGGACACGGTCGTTGGGATGCCCGGAGTGCTTCGGATTTCCGCAGGCAACTACGGAGGCAAGCTGGGTCCCCACCACTTCTATCTGCACAAACTGTGATTGCCGCCTGACTTTGCAAAGTCGCGGCGAGCTGGAATGTTGCGACCTGTTGCCCCTACCCTCAGTTCTTGCCGACAATTCTCATAGAAGCAGTCTACAAACTGACGGAACTAGTTCTGGCTCGTGGGTGGCGGGCGTTCTGCTATTGAAACACGTCAACCGCGGTCACGAGTCAGCGAAATTCGCTGTAGAACGATATAACTTATGTCCACGAAAAGGTTTATTCTCAATTCATCGCGTTCATCGAAGCAGGGGGCTCTGATTAACGTGGGAAAAGACTCTGAAGAATATCAGGCCGTGACCAATTCGATGACGATGGAACCGGGAGACATGGCCGCGATTGGCTTGGCCGAAGGGCAAATGGCACTGGTGCGCACGGAATTCGGGGAAGCCGAATTCAAGTGCAAGGCCGGAAAAGAACCTGAAGGCATGATTTTCATTCCCTATGGCCCTCCAACCTGTAAACTCATGGGCGGCAATACCGATGGCACAGGAATGCCGACGTCGAAAGGGTGGGAAGTGGAAGTCATTCCGCTGTAGAGCTTTGTCAGAACCAGGTTTTAGGGTTGGCGAGGAAAACGGGGTCAGGTACCAAAAACCGGAACGGCCCGAAGGGTGCTTCGCATTCTTGGTACCTGCCCCCCCCTTTTCCGGCTACTTATTGTTGTGAACGATACTGGCTCGTGGGAGTAACAAGACTGCTATTG
>JAAERP010000114.1 GCA_024230215.1 Fuerstiella sp.
GACTTTCAGAAGTGGGCCGTTAAGTTGGGCCTCATCCAAGAGTAACCAGCGGAGATCGCGAAAGACACGCAGATGAATTGTCGACGATCCCCATGAGCGACCTGACGAATCCTGACTGCCACGCATCAATCGGCGCATCGGGCCGGGTGGCCTTGGGTGATTACTCATCCGAGGCTCCCACAGATCCGGACGTGCGCACATTAGCGCATCCGGTTCCTCGACCGACAGATAGACCATCCACAAGTGGTCCCCGTAGCTATCCGATCGAGTTACGTTGACATGCGTAAGAACCTCAATGTGTTCAACATGTTGCCCTCGATCGAATCTGTCGGCCGACGCTTCGCTTTCCTCCACAGGGTCCTCCAGGGCGAGTTCCCCTGCTTCAACGGTACTATCAAAGCGCTACGACTTCCTGATGCCCATCCCGCCGCACTTCGTTGCCTTCGTTTGGCGGTACCTCAACTCGCACTCGTTCTGTTTGCTCCCTGATGGACGAGTGGGCCATCAGGGCCTGGAGTTGGTGACCCGGTGCTCCAGCCGGGATTTCGTTGAGGAGACATCAGGATCTCCCAAGTTCCTGGGGAATCTCAATAATCCGTTTGCACATGTTCCTCGACGCCGGAGGGATTGCTGACACCAGACCATCACGGTGGCAGAACTCGGCCCTTGGTGCGTGTAACGCAAAGGCTCCCCCAATTGGACTTTCGACGCTCAATAGCATGGCTTTCGGACTCGCTGTCTACGCTTTGCCGGACGGGTTACCCGCGTACGACACCAGACTCGCTTCCGGCTGCTGGTCAGGCTCTGCCGGACGGGGTTTTCACCCGCAAGATTCCGATGAAAGGTTTCAAATCTGTTTAACTACATCTCATCCCCCTTTCCCAAGCTTCTTGGCACAAACACGCCCTCCGCAGCGCGCCGGGCGGAACAGAAAAATCGCGGCGGTCATCCTCTTGACGGCGTGTTGCTATGAGATTTGGGCGGCATCGTGAATCAAATGTATGCTGTGTTGTCGGACCGATGGCCACAGAACAATCCTTTTCACACTTCGATCGTGACCACCGAAGCAGTTAACAAAGAAGCTCAACGCTGCACGGGAAACAGGAATGTTTTTTTCCTCTTTGGCGCTAATTCTTCTTTGTGTCCAGCATCCTTTTCACGCGGGCCTGTTCTTTTGTCAAGGCTGCGCCCGTCACCGGATAGGGCTTGAAGGCAGGGTCGGGCGTGAGCCGTTCATCGATCGGAATCTCGCGCCAGCGGAGCGATCGAAACCAGACATCCTGACCGTGGTCCTGCAGCCAGAGCCGTCCGCCGCGCCCCGTGAGATCGCCGCCGCGAATGCCGAGCAGTTTCACATACTCCGCCCATTTCCGATCCGCGTAGTCGAACGACAGTACCCGCTCGCCGTTGAGCCAATGCTCGATCACCGTGCCTTTGCAGAGAATGCGCGCCGTGTTCCACTCGCCAAAGGGTTTTGTTGCATCCCTGGATGGTGCCATGCAGAAGAAAATCGACGCGGCTGCCTGACGCGCATTCTCGCCGTAGGGACTGTGCATGTTGTCGAGGATCTGATATTCGACCTGCCCAGGCCGGTAATAAACACCCGAGTTGCAGCCCTTCGATACTTTCCAGTCGAAGCGAAGTTCAAAGTCGTCCGGGACGGTTGAAGCCGTATAGGTCAGCGAGCCGCCTTTCTCTTTTCGGTAGAACACGTCGTCCTCGATCACCCAGTTGCCAGTATGTTCCCAGCCCGCAAAGGTTTTTCCGTCGAACAATGACGTAAAGTCTGCATCTGTCGTTTGAGCATATGCGGTAGCCGCAAAGCAAACGACGGATGTGCAAAGGATGGAGAATGTGATTCTGATCATTTGATTCATGATGGTGTGCTCGGTGGTTTCGTTTTGGCTTTAGTGGATCATTACTCCACTACGATCCATTTGTTTGAAGACGAATTCGAGCTTTCGCGCCACACGCGGCGGCACTCAAACAAATAATCGGTCAGCATGCCACCAACGGCGGCGCTGCGGACCTGCTTCCAGGTGACTTCGCTTCGCCGCGACGGTCCTGAACCGGTATAGTCGAACAACATCTGCTTGTCATGCCAATGCAAGTGCATGATTCCCTTTGCCGTCGGGCTGAAGCGATTGATTTGTTACCGCACATCGGCCGCCGGGTTGTGTCGTCAATTGTGAACATGAAGATCACGCAAACAACGAGGTCAGTGGCTGACCGCTAGCCATCACGGGCACGGGACGACCAAAGGCGTCAAGAAGTCGCCTTTCCGGAGAAATTCCTAAAGCATGAAAGACTGTTGCCGACAATGCCTCGGGGCTGACAGGATGATCCGCCGGATAGCCCGCATCTTTGTCAGACGAACCATACATAATTCCGCCGCGAATCCCCGCTCCGGCCAGGACCGCGGGAAAACAGTGACTCCAGTGGCCGCGGCCCCAGTTCGCATTCGCGGCTTTTGGAGTTCGTCCCATTTCTCCAAGACAGACCACCAGTGTCTCGTCCAGCAACCCACGATCGCTCATGTCAGTCAGCAGCGCCGAAAGAGTCTGATCGAGACCGGGCAGCAAATGTTTTCCGACGTCATGAGATCCCGTGTGGCTGTCCCAGCTGTATCCATCAGGGCAATCCCACAGCACCGTGACGAATCGAGCGCCAGCTTCCAGCATGCGGCGTCCCATCAATGCCGACTGTCCAAACAGATGTCTGCCATAGCGATCACGAAGCCGGGAAGATTCGTGGCGGATATCAAAGGCTGCCCTCATCTTTTCGGAGGTCACCAGATCGACTGCTCGTGCCTGAGTGCGACCGTAATCTGCGACAGCGTGGATGTGGTTGAATTGCCGTCGAGCGGTGTCGAGCTTTTCCAGCAGGCTTACTCGCCGCACCGTTTGATCCAGCGTCAGATCACCTTGGGCTTCAACTCCCTGAATGCGGAAGTCGAGTTCTTCATCAGCGCAGTCACGAAAGTACGGATTGTCATTCTTGTTGCGTTTTTTGATGCTGGTGGCCAGAGGATTGAACGAATGGCCCAGCCATCCGGCGTACTGGCCGGAACGATCGTAGCCCTGAATGTGTCCCAGCGGATTCGGGAGATACACATAACTCGGAAAGTCTCGCTGCTGTTTCCGTGGCTTCGCAGCATCGGCACGCTGATCGAGATACTCCACGACCGAACCCATTGCGGGCCAGTCATTCTCCGTGGCATCGACGTTCGCCGCTCCTCGATCCGCCGGCGGCAGGGGATGGCCGGTTTGAATGTAGTGGCAGGCATTGTGATCATTGTGCGGATGCGTCATCGTGCGAATTACGGCGAACTGATCCGACATCGCCGCCAGTTGCGGAAGTTTCTCACAGATTCTCAGCCCCGCAGTTCGAGAAGCGATCGGCTGATAAGGACCGCGTATGCCGGTCGCCGCATCGGGCTTCATGTCGAAGGTTTCCAGCTGGCTGGGTCCGCCGAACAGAAACAGAAACATCACCGATTTGGCTCGCGGCCGCACAACATGACCAGCCTCTTCCGCGGCCAGCAGCGACGTCAGGCTCGTACCCAGCAGCCCCGCGCCGGCGCCGTGCAGGAGATCGCGACGCGAAAGTCCATTGCAGAGTCGTTTCGGCTTCCCCTGAATCGTCAGCATGGCGTCAGCCCGGGAGGATCGATTGGTTCAGAACAGCTTCACACATTCGAGCGAAGCGCAGTCGAGATGGAGAATACAGCAACGGAAAGTGTAATTCTCCGATCCTGGCCTGCCTACTGAATTGTTGTACCGCCAGTGGATTTTACGAACTGAACACCAAACAGTCCGATTGCTCATTATCGTGACAGCACGGTGCCCGATCCGGGATTTGGCATTCGTTGTTTCCCGTCAGCATCGGTGGTTTCATGGTTGTGGGGTCTGCGGATATGATGAGGCGTTTGGTGGAGCATGATCTTCTCAATTCAGTTTCCAGCATCTCACTATCGCATGAACGCAACCGGAATGATGTTCGCCGTCTTGATTTTGTTTTGCCTGGCTGGTGTAGCCCAGGTAGGTGCCGAAGATGAGGTTTTGTCGAGTGGCATTCAGGTCACGAAATATGCGCCGAAGATCGCTTCGTTCCCAGGATGCACACACATCGCCTTTGGCGGCAATACCGAAATTGTGACCGCGGGCGATCGGCTGTTCTATCGGACCGATTCACAGTCACCGTTTCGCGAGTCGGCCATCAAAGGATTGAAAGACGCACATTCGGTCGTTTTTAACCCGCACAATCGACTCTTTTATGCGACGGACACGGGGAACCATCGGCTTATCACTTTTCGTGACCCAGCGAGTGCCCAGGTACAAAGCAGTCTCATCTCGCTGGCAGAGGTAAAGCTCCAACGTCCGCACGACATCGTGTTCGATCAATCCACCGGCTGGCTCTACTCGCTCAACCCAGACAGTAGTCAGGTGTTTCGGTTCAAGACCGCGGGCGAGACAGCAGACGCGCTGGATCTGTCCCGGCACCTGGGCTATTCACGCGCGCTGACGATCGTGGACGGCAGGCTCTACGTCATTGGTTCAAGTGCTGGTGCTGTGGTCGAAGTCGTTGACTTCGGAAAACAGCAGTACAAAATCCACAACAGCTTCAAGAAGAAGAAAGATGCGCCGGCTGGCAGTTGGAAGTCGACCGGTCTGGTGTTAAACGACGTGGACTTCTTCAACGGCCACTGGTACGCCACATCTTATTTCTGCCCCACCTACGCTGGAAACAAAGACTACGACGAGAACAAGTTTATTCGCTTTAGAACCTGGCAGGACTTGAAAGAAGGAACCTGGGATGATCTCAGTCAGTTTCTTCCCGGCAAGGTCGTCCCGTACTACCTGACGCCGCGCAAAGAAGCACTCTTTATTGCGATTTTCAACCACGAAGATCCGGGCACGTTCGACAATGTGTACCGGCTGACGATATCCGAGTAGACCAGGTGTCTGCGCAAACACGTTACATCTCAGATCGGAGAGGAACATCCCATGCCTGTTTTCGCTCACAGATTCCACGCGTTGATGCTGTGGGCAGTTATCGTCAGCCCGGTCATGCCATGTGCATCAGCTCGAGACGTGTCAGAGTCGGTCAGACAATCCACGCGATCACGACGCGTGCTCTACAACTTCGACGGCGATTCGTGCCTGTCGACAAAGGCCGGTAGCAAGGGGCCAGTGCCCGTCAACATCGACGACGTGAAGCGGTTGATCGAGGAAGTTGCTTATGAAGGGAGCTGCGTTGATACGGTGCTGGTCTGCATTAACGCCCAGGTCATGTACTACCCGACAAAGGTCGGCACGATGCGCGGCACGCAGTCGACGTCTGACGAGCGAGCGAAATGGTCCGAATCGGAGAAGCAGCGTTTTAAGAATCTCAAAGCCTTTTTCGCCGCGGGAGTCGATCCTTATGCGGTCATGCTGGCCGAAGTCAGGCGGCGCGGTTGTGAAGCCTTGCTCACGTTTCGCATGAACGATGATCACGGCGTTGATTTTCTCCGCACGAAGTTTCTGGTCGACCATGCGGGCTGGCGTCTGGGCACAAAGCAGTATCAGGGGAGCGGCGCGATGGACTTCGCACGCGACGAGGTCCGCGATTACACGTTTCGGCTGATCGAGGAAGCCGTGGAGCGCTACGACTGCGATGGCATTGAACTCGACTTCAATCGTTTCCCTCGGTTTTTCAAGGACGGCTCGACGGACGAACGTGTTGCGAAGATGAACTCCCTGGTGGAGCGAGTTCGCAAAATGCTTGACGAGGTCGGACGCCGGCGCGGTCGGCGATTGGTGCTCTCGGTGCGTCCGCCGTCGAACTTCGGCAGCACTCCGCCGACGCCCGAAACCGCAAGAGAACTCGGCTGCGACGTGCCGGCGTGGGTGAAAAACGGCTGGGTCGATTTCGTCACGGTTTCTGAATTTCTGTTCGAACGCGGCGATTTGCCGATCGACAGGTGGAGACAGGCCATCACGACCGTTCCGGTCTACGGCGGCATCGAATGCACGAAAGGCGGCGGGGCGAAAAACCTCACCGCTGACGAATATCGTCACGCAGCGAATCAGCTCATCAAAGCAGGAGCCGACGGTGTTTACCTGTTCAACTTCTTCACATCACGTGAAGGCGGCAAGGCGGCTTATGAACCCCCGTTTGAAGTCTTGCGCGATCTGGCCGTAAAAAGGGAAAGCGACCAGACGGCTTCCTCGCGAACGAACGGCTGGCAGCCGCACGAAGTCCGGCAATTGACTGGCAAGGCCGGGACCGTTCGGCTTCCGGCGAGATTTCAGATCGTCACTGAGAGTTGGAATCGAGTGGTCGCCGTGCCCTACATGGTCAACATGCCGGAGAAGGACCGATTGCTGATGCTGGTCGGTTGTGACTATCCGCATCGCACCTTTGTTCTGACCAGCGACGACCGCGGAGCGACGTGGACGGATCCTCGTCCCGCGCGCAGCGGCGATGGAAGAGCATCGATTGGTCTGGGCACGAGCCTGGCTTATCTCGGCAAGGGTAAGTTGGTTTTCTACGAGACAGGCAGCGCCGGGACCGGACACCCCTCGCGCTGGTTCAGCTCGGACTATGGGCAAACCTGGGGCGACCCCGTGGCGATTGCATCAACGTCAGACGAGAAGCCCTGGTCCATCTGGGATTCACCACTGGTTGATCGTCATCCCAAAACCGGCAGGATCACACAACTTGCGGAGACGGGCTACTCGCAATCAGGTACCAGTTCGCAGGCCTGGATCCGCTTCAGTACCGATGAAGGGCAAACGTGGAGCCAATCAGTCAAGGTCCCGCAATGGCAGGGCGTTAATGAAGCGTACTTATTTCGCGCCGGCAACGGCGATATACTGGCAGCCTGCCGCACCGACGTTCCGCGACGGCTGAAGGGAAAGACTCTGGACCATTACGAAGGGCTGGGAATCTCAATCTCCAATGATGACGGCCGCACGTGGTCGACGGTCAGAAAGCTTTACGACTACGGCCGCCATCATCCGTCGTTGGTTTTGATGCCCAACCAGGACGTCGTCATGACCTATGTCGTGCGACTGGGATATGTAGACGACCGGAACGGGTTTCCCCAGTTCGGCATCGAGGCAGTTATCAGCCACGATCACGGCGTCACCTGGGATCTCGATCACCGGTATCTGCTGCATGTCTGGTCTGGCGAACGTACGGGCGAGACCTACTGGTGGCCCAGTAGTCAGGCAACGTCGTCGACGCTGATGCGAGACGGCGCGATCCTGACAGCTTTCGGAACCGGATACCGCATCAAGGCTGGTAAAGACAGTCCACAGGCTCCGCGTGACGTCGGAATGATCGAGTGGCGGCTCAACACAAAGCCGGTCAACGCCGAAAGTACAATCCGAGACGCCGCCTTCGACTCCGATCTGCGTAACGTTTTCGATCCGACGGAGTAGGATCCTGTTTCGACAGGATAATCGGCTTCGCCCCCCCCCAGGCATAGTGACGCTCGTCGGTTCGAAGTTCGAACGCGATGAACACTCCGGCCGGATGACATGCCAACTCAAACCGACGTAGTTCTTCGAGTATTCCCAAACCGCACATGGCACGCCCACATGAGCGCGCAAGCCAAATCACGAGTGTGTCATATTGACTACACTCACGGTGGGTTTTATTAGGGGCCCAGCAAATGGCAATAAGGTCCA
>JAAERP010000115.1 GCA_024230215.1 Fuerstiella sp.
ACGAAGCTGGCGCAGTCACCGTTGACTGGGTTGTTCTGACCGCCGCCATCGTTGGCCTGGCCGTTGCTGCTTACTCTGCAATCGAAACCAACACTGCTCGTCTGGCGGGTGAAACTGCTGGCCTGCTGAGCGGCGAAGAAGGTCGTGAGACCACTGTGACCACGACTGTGCTCGAGTAATTCGACGCTTCAGGTACACGTGATTTGGCCCTCCGCCTAGGAGGGCCTTCCGACCGGCATACTTCAAATTTGTTTTTTAGGGTAACAACATGATCAGTTTCATCAAAAACTTCCGTCGGGACGACTCCGGCGCTGTCACAGTAGACTGGGTTGTGTTGACAGCCGGGATCGTCGGCCTCGCAGTTGGCGCATTCGCCGTGATCGAAAGCAATTCCGCACGGATCGCCGGCGAAACGGCCGGATTGATGAGCACTCAGGAAGGTCGCCTCGCGACTGTTACAGAGACCGTTCTGGAATAAACTGCACAAAATCACAGTCAAAAAGGCGGCCGCTTCGGCCGCCCTTTTTGCGTTGGAAACCATTTCGAAACCTTTTGCGTTAAGAATCTCAACCGTGACTGGTGCACTAGATTTACCTTTGGTGAGTCGCTGCATCAGGGCCTTGGCCTTGGCCAGGGTTACGTCCCTAGTCCGGCGGCAACGCGGGCCTACCCTTGTTTGTTTCTTTTCACAGGAGGCAAGCGAATGTTCGCAGAATGCGGGGCGAGGTCTCCTTTTTAAGTGTCCTTGTCCGTCCAGATAGAATGTTTGGTGGCGAAATTGATCATTTGGAGGACGAACCATGATCAAGCTACTTCGGAAGTTCCGGAAGGACGAAACCGGTGCTGTCACCGTTGATTGGGTCGTTTTGACCGCCGCAGTTGTCGGGCTTGCCGTCGCTGCATATAGCGCGATTGAAACACAAACAGCCAACTTGGCAGGTGCAACAGCGGACACGCTGTCCACTCAAGACGCAGACCCGACCGCTATTCCGACAACCACTCCGTAAATCGGCGTGGCAAAACAAGTTTACGTGGGTGCCTGATGCACCCACGTAAACTCCTTTCCAATTGCCGTTCAGAAACGCCAAAAAGGAGCACACCGTGCCCCGACTGTGTGAACGCTTCAAATCCGAAACCAACGGTGCCGTCACCGTCGACTGGGTTGTGTTGACAGCCGGTCTCATTGGCCTATCGATTGGTGTCTTTGTCGCGATCGAAGCACAATCTACCCGCATTGTTGGCGA
>JAAERP010000116.1 GCA_024230215.1 Fuerstiella sp.
ACGCAAAACAAAAGATCGATATCGCAGGATGCCTCGGACAAATAACACTTAGCCACGTCGCGGTCGAGTCGATACAGAAATATAAGAACGGCATGGCAGACACAACGATTAGCAACAGTTTGCTGCACCACTTGGAAGCGCCCTGCGCCGGACTGGAGACAGCAGTTCGACTGACTCGAGATGGCGGCCGGATTTTCATTCGAGATCTGGCCCGTCCAGAAACTGAAGCGGAAATCGAAAGCATGGTCCAAGCTTACAGCGGCAGCGAAAGCGAGAACGGGCAGCAACTGTTCCGACAGTCACTGCACGCTGCGCTGACGTTGAACGAAATCCGACTCATTGCGAGGGGCCTTGGCATCCCGGAAGATGACGTTCAAATGTCAAGTGACCGCCACTGGACTATCGATTGGTGTCGAACCTCCTGATGATCGACAGCAACTGAGATGGTGAGAGAACTCAAAAACTCGCAAACACAGAGACCGAACGCACTTGGTGTGATTTATGCGCAACTATCTTCAACTACTCGACGAAGTTCTCAGCCACGGCATTGATCGTGACGACCGGACTGGCGTGGGAACCCGCGGGCTATTCGGTCGCCAGATGCGATTTGACCTGTCGCAG
>JAAERP010000117.1 GCA_024230215.1 Fuerstiella sp.
CACCCTTCGGGCCGTTCCGGTTTTTGGTACCTGACCCCGTTTTCCTCGCCAATCCTAAAACCTGGCTGTGACAAAGCACTAGTGGGGGTAGTAAAACTGCTGTTAAAACGCGTTCTTCGTAGTCACAAGTCAGCGTAAAACGCTGCAAACTTTTCTACACAGTCAGCCTCAGGGCAAAACAATTTCATGATCGACACCAGTTCCGACCTCGTCCCGATTTCTCTGAAGGACAATCTCGCCCGCTTCTGGGTCTTGTCCGGCAGGAAGATCCTCGCCATCGAAAAACACTTCGACAGCTCGCAGGGGACGCCTGTGTTCACGGTTGCCGGCCGCTACTCGACCCGTGGCTGGACCGAGTGGACCGAGGGCTTCGTCTATGGCTCGGCAGTATTGCAGTTTGATGCCACGGGAAACGAGTCCTTCCTCGATCTCGCGCGGTCGCACGTCGTTGAGCGCATGGCCTCACACATCTCACACGTCGGTGTGCATGACCACGGATTCAACAACCTGTCCACCTATGGCAATCTGCTGCGTCTGATGGTGGAGGGTCGCATTAAGCAGGATGACTGGCAGGCGGAGTTTTACAAGCTGGCCATCAAAACCTCAGCGGCCGTGCAGGCCAGCCGCTGGTCCGACATACCGGGCGGCGGCTATATCTATTCCTTCAACGGTCCCCATTCCCTGTTCGTCGACACAGTGCGTTCGTGTCGGATCCTGATGGCAGGTCATGCCCTCGGTCACGTGCTGATGGGAGAGGGAGATAAGCCGATCTCGTTGCTGACGCGCGCTGTCCAGCACATGGCGGCGACGGCCCGGTACAGCATTTACTATGGAGAGGGTCGCGACGTCTACGACGTCCGCGGACGCACGACTCACGAAGCCGTGTTCAATCGCAACGACGGTGCGTTTCGCTGCCCGAACAGCCAGCAGGGTTTCTCCGGATTCACGACATGGACCCGCGGTCTGGCATGGGCGATGCTGGGTTTTCCCGAAGAACTTGAGTTTCTCGAGACGTTGAGTGATACCGAGCTCGAGCCGTATGGCGGTCGCACCGACCTGGAAGCGGTCTGGTTGAAGGCCGCCGAGTCGACCTGTGACTTCTACATCGAAAACACGCCAACCTGCGGCATTCCGTACTGGGATACTGGCGCGCCGCAACTCCACAAGCTCGGTGACTACCTCAACCGGCCAGCTGAGCCGCAGAACGACTACGAGCCGATCGACAGCTCAGCCGCAGCAATCGGCGCTCAAGGCCTGCTCCGGCTGGGTCACTATTTTCAACGGAAGGGAGATGCACAAAAGGCGACGAAGTACATCCAGGCCGGGCTGAGGGTCAGCAACTCGCTGTTCGATTCGCCGTACCTGAGCGAGGACGACTCTCATCAGGGCCTGATCTTGCACAGTATCTACCACCGCCCCAACGGCTGGGATCACATCCCGGAGGGCAGCAGGATTCCTTATGGCGAGTCGAGCATGTGGGGTGATTACCATGCCCGGGAGCTGGCGCTTTACCTGCAGCGGATGATTGACGACAAGCCGATGCTGACCTTCTTCGCGGGGGTGAACTCATGAGCCGGCCAGTCGCACTTATCACCGGTGGAAGCCGTGGCATCGGCCTCGGCTGTGCAAAGAGCCTGGCCGCCGCGGGTTTCGACATCGCAATCAACGGCCTCCGCGAAGAAACGCAGGTCAGCGAGCCGATCGCGGAGCTCAAAGCACTCGGCGCGCGAGTTGTCTACTGCCGCGGCGACATCGCTTTGGCCGAGACGCGAGCAGCGACCATCGATCGAATTCGTTCCGAATTCGGCAGGTTGCACGTACTGGTCAATAATGCAGGTGTGGCGCCGAAAGAACGCGTGGACCTGCTGGACGGGAGCGAAGCAAGCTTCGACCGCGTCATGGGGATCAACCTCAAAGGACCGTACTTCCTGACCCAGATCGCCGCGCGTTGGATGATTGAGCAGAAGGTCGCTGAAAAAGACTCATTCTTCTGCATCATCAACGTGGGCTCGGTTTCCGCAACTGCTGTCAGTACACATCGCGGCGAGTACTGCGTTGCCAAGGCCGGTCTGGCGATGATGAACGCACTGTATGCAACGCGGCTCGGACCGCACGATATTCCGGTGTATGAGGTGCGACCGGGAATTGTCAAAACCAACATGACCTCGGGTGTCGAGGACAAGTACGACAAGTTGATTGAAGACGGGCTCTGCGTAACGCCTCGCTGGGGCCGAACCGAAGACGTCGGCAAAGCCGTGAGCACGTTGGCGACGGGCGTATTTCCCTACTCGACCGGGCAGGTCATCATGGTGGACGGCGGCATGACCTTGCCGCGACTCTAGCGTAGGACACAGTACTTCATCTCACAGCACTTCAGACCATCAGCAAACACTATGAGCCTCCAGCTTCGTCCCGCGTCAGAATGCCAATACGACCTGATCTCCCTTGGAGAGGTGATGCTTCGCCTGGACCCGGGTGAAGGCCGCGTGCACACCAGCCGCGATTTTCGCGCGTGGGAAGGCGGAGGCGAGTACAACGTCGCCCGCGGTTTGCGGCGCTGCTTTGGGTTAGACACTTCAGTCGTCACGGCATTTGCCGACAACGCGATCGGCCGCCTGATTGAGGACTTCATTCTACAGGGGGGTGTCGACGCAAGCCTGATTAAATGGGTGGACTACGACGGTGTTGGCCGCCAGGTCCGCAATGGCCTGAACTTTACCGAACGCGGCTACGGCATCCGAGGTGCAGTCGGCACACCCGACCGCGGCAATACGGCGACCAGTCAGCTGAGGCCCGGCGACATCGACTGGAATGAGATCTTTGGACGGCTGGGCACGCGTTGGTTGCACACCGGCGGTATCTTTGCGGCGCTGTCCGAGACCACACCGGAGTTCGTGATAGACGCGGTGCAGGCTGCACAGAGACACGGCGTCGTTGTGTCTTACGACCTCAACTATCGCCCATCGTTGTGGCAATCGATCGGCGGCCACACCAGGGCACAGGAGGTCAACCGCGAAATCGCGAAGTACGTCGATGTGATGATTGGCAATGAGGAGGATTTCACGGCCTGTCTCGGCTTCGATGTGGCTGGCGTCGACGAGAACATCTCGAACATCGAGATCGACAGCTTCAAGTCGATGATCGAAACGGCGGTTAAGGCGTTCCCCAACTTCAAGGTGACGGCAACGACGCTGCGATCCGTCAAGACCGCGTCGATCAACGACTGGGGCGCGATCGTCTGGCATCAGGATCAGTTCTACCAGTCTCGACAGTACTCGGACCTCGAGATCATGGACCGGGTCGGCGGTGGCGATAGTTTCGCCAGCGGGCTGATCTACGGATTCCTGACGTCCGGCGACGCCCAGCAGGCAGTTGAGTACGGTGCCGCCCACGGTGCGCTTGCGATGACGACGCCGGGCGACACATCGATGGCTTCGCTGGCGGAAGTCACGAAGGTCATGAGTGGTGGCGGCGCCCGAGTGCAGCGTTAGAGGTGTGGCATCAGCTCCGGCTATTCCGACCTGTTGAAGTTCGGTACTCACCCGGCGACATCCCGCAACGTTTCTGGAACTGGCGGTAGAACGTTGACAGATCGTTGAACCCGCATTCGAAAGCGATTGAAGCAATGGGAATCTCCGTTTCCCGCAATCGCTGCTGGGCATGTTCGATCGCCAACCGACGCAAGTGTTGCAGCCAGGTACTACCAGTAATTTCTGAGAACAGCTTCGTGAAGGTGCGTCGCGGGATGTCCAGCTGATCGGCTGCGGCATCAATTGAGGTTTCCTCGAAGAAACGACCTGGAAGTGAGTCAACGTACTGTTGGACGCGTCGTCGATCGTCAACTAAACCTTTCTCCGACTTAGGCGACTCTCCTGATCTTTCGCAGATCATCTGAATCAACTTCATGGCATCCGCAACCATGGTGACGGGGCGCCTTGTCGTCGTCGACTGCTGGGTGTGCACCATGCGCCGAAAAACTGACGCCACCCGATGTGCGAAGTGGCCCTTGCGACGCAGAACGCGGCACGGCAGTTGCGCACCGAGCGTGGGATCGAATCGCAACAGGCTTCGTGCAACACAGCAGACATACAGACTGGCAGCAGAGGCTGGGTTGTCCACAATCCGATTTCGAGTCCCCGACGGGACCACGATGACGTCTCCCGGGGAAAAACCCTGTTCATTCTTACCCAGAAAGAATGTACCCCGGCCACTCAGAACGTATACGACTTTGACAAACGGATGGGTCCGCCATTCCATCACGAACTCGAGACTGTGATGACTCTCCAGAACCAGCACCCCCCAACTGGGCAGCTGTTCGGGCAGGGCACGTTTGGTTAAGGGGGGCTTCATGACGATCCTGCCCGAACTGCAAAGCGAAGAAAAACACAATTCTCCAGGACACCAACCCTGCATTCAAGTATCCTGCTGTCCTGTATCCAGTGAATCCTGAGCATTAAGAGGATCTTACGATGAAGCGAATCTCGTTTATTGCATTGCTTGCCTGTCTGGCGTTGCCTTTGCCGGCGGCAGACAAGTCTCCAGAACAGATGCCATTGCTGTTTGAAGATGACTTCGAAAAGGGGCATGGCAAGTGGGAGATTGTGGACAGCAAATCGTGGGCACTGCAGGAACACGGCAAAGGCAAAAGTCTGAGCATCACACAACGTAAAAGTGAGTACAAACCGACGGTGCGCAGTCCGGGCCATATCGCCCTGATGAAGGATGTCCAGGCAGCCAACTTCGTTTTGACGTTCAAGGTCAAATCGACAAAGGACACGGGCAATCACCGGGACTGCTGCGTCTTCTTCTGTTACGAGAACCCCACGCGATTCTACTATGTGCACCTGGGCGCTAAGCCTGACCCACACAGTGGCCAAATCATGATTGTCAACGATGCCCCGCGTCTGGCATTGACCGAGAACAGGAAGAGAACTCCCTGGACCGACGAGTGGCATGATGTGAAAGTGGTTCGCGATTCCAATCAAGGATCGATTGACATCTACTTCGATGACATGACCAAACCACACATGACCGTCCATGACAAGACGTTCGGTAAGGGACGCATTGGCATCGGTTCCTTCGATGACATGAACGCGTTTGACGACGTTGAACTGCGAGGAACGTAGGCACAGGCCCTGGTTCGTACGGCACTGAAGACTTCATCTGGATAACGCACATTCATCGCCACCACGGCGCACATTACTCTATCAGAAGTTATCAATTGAGAGTCACGAGCATCATGTTTCTACGCTACTGCGCATTGATGATCGCCCTGGCGACGGTGTTCACTGGACAGTCGAACGCCGCTTCCAGGGATCACACCAATATTCTGTTCATTGCGATCGATGACCTGAATGACTGGATTGGTTGCCTCGGTGGACACCCGCAGGTTAAGACTCCGCATATGGATGCTTTGGCCAGGCGTGGAGTCCTGTTTACGGAAGCTCATTGTGCGGCGCCAGTTTGTGGACCGTCACGGGTCGCCATTATGTCGGGCCGACGCGCGTGGACCACGGGCGTCTATTCCAACAACGCCAATTACCCGCAACGCCTGCCCAATGTGGAATCGATGCCCGAGTTTCTCGTTCGCCATGACTATCACGTCATGGGATCCGGAAAGCTCTTCCATGGCGACACAAAGTACCCGAAGGGCGCGTTCCATGAATACGCCAAAGGCATTCCTCAACCGTGGCCGAAGGCGGCGATTCTGAGTTCTCGCCAGAAACCAGTCTACGAATGGCAGGTCGATGGAAAGGTGATCACGTTTCCCCGCAACGGCATGCCGGCAGATCGAACATGGAAAGACACGCACACTTTTGACTGGGGGCCACTCGATTTGCCCGATGAGAAGTTTCGTGATACGGCGGTGGTCGAATGGGGCAACCAACGGCTGAGGAACGCTTACGACAAACCGTTCTTTTTGGGAGTCGGAATTCATCTGCCTCATCAACCGCTGTACGCGCCGCAACGGTTTCATGACATGTATCCACCAGCAACAACCGTCCTGCCCCCGTATTTCAAGGACGACTTAGAGGATCTTTCCAAAGCCGGTGTTGACTATGCTTTGATTCCGACCACATCGGGCACCCACGCCACCGTCGCAAAACATGGCCAATGGAAAAGTGCAGTGTCGAGTTATCTGGCGACCGTGACGTTTGTCGATCATCTAGTCGGTCGTCTCCTGAAGGAACTCGAGCAGAGTGAACACTCAGAAAACACATGGATCGTCCTTTGGTCAGATCACGGTTGGCACCTTGGGGAAAAGGACCATTGGGGAAAAGCGACGGGATGGTTCAGAGCGACGCGTGTCCCACTGATGATTGTTCCTCCACGTTCCGCGACGCCGGAGGACTTTCAGCCTGGAACCACGTGTGATCACCCTGTCAATCTGATCGATCTTTTTCCGACGGTGGTAGAAATGGCGGGACTGAAACAGGACGACGGGCTGGAAGGAAAAAGCCTTTTGCCGCTGGTGAACAATCCAGGATCTACCTGGCAGGATCACACCGTAACGACGTTTGGCCGTGGCAACCATGCCATCACTTCCAAACGCTGGCGACTTATCCAGTACTTCGACGGTAGTGCGGAACTCTATGACCGTTCGACAGATCCACACGAATGGAATAACCTGATCGATGATACAAAGTGGAGTCACATCGTGAGCGAGCTGAGGGCCAAAGTTCCGCCCGAACCGAATTGGAAACACTTCGTTCGCTATGGTAACTTCAAAGCCGTCATCCCTTCCGATGGAAGCAGGATGCTGCTGTTTAACCACGCGGTGGAGAACCATTTGGAAGAACGCGACGACGAATCCGCCAGGTATCCCAAAGTGATTGAGCAGATCACAACCTGGCTAAAAAATCACCCAACAAATAAAAAACGAATTGTGATCCCGGCCGACAGTCAGAAGTAGTATGGCATGGATGGTTCAGGATCTGGTTTTCGATCGTAATCCGATGGTTCCGCTTCATAAGGCTTTGCCGTTCGTTGATACAAGATCGAAGCTATAAGCGCCAGCGTGAGTTGCACAAGCGCATCAGCCCCCCTCATGGACGCTGGCGTTTCGAGCTTCTACTTGCCGGGGGGGGGCTTCGGCCCTGTGCACAGACAATCCTCAAACACTGGTGGAATGATGAAGTTTCTCCTCCTGCTTGTCATCAGTCTTAAGTCGTTTGATGCGGCAGCTGTTTCGGCTTCTCGGCCGGCAAAAGTGGAGCGGGTGATCCTGTTCATCATCCACCTCCAGCAGAAGCTGGCATCCGAACGCTGACCGTCAGACAGCCACGAATGTGCACGACCTTCCATTTGAATCCACTATCAACACGGGCTTTCCATGAAGATCTTTCTTAGCGCTTTGCTCACACTATTCGTCTTCAACACAACTGTATCAGCGGTTGAAGAGATCGACGTGGATGTCAAACGGCGCCCCCATAGTGAAGCATGGAAAAGCTACAGGACGACGATCATCAGCAAGGCGGAAAGAGACGACGGGCAAACGTCAGGCGAAGTCAACCGCTATGGCGGTGGGGCAACACCCGTTTCTCCCGGAACAGTTTTTTTTCATGTTCAGAAGATCAACGAGGTGTGGGTGATCGTGGATCCGGAGGGAGGCCTGTTTATCAGCAAGGGCTTGAATTCAGTCAGGATGGGCAAGACCAACGCCAGCAAATCGGCCTTTGCATCTCATTTTGGCACGACCGACAACTGGCCGAGGAAGACGCTCAAAGATCTGCAGGCTGCGGGATTCAATACGCTTGGATCATGGACGGATTGGCGGCAGTTCCAAAAGCCGGATGCGCGCATGCCTTACACGATCACATGGAATTTCATGGAGAAGTATGGAAGAAAAGTCGGAGGGGTCTACCAACAGTCGGGACATGTCGGTTATCCCCAAGACTGTATCTATGTCTTTGACAAGGCGTTCGAGGATCATTGCGATGAACTTGCTAAGCAGATGCTTGAAGTAAGCGACGACCCTTATCTGCTGGGACATTTTTCTGACAACGAAATGCCCCTGAGATTGAACATGCTGGACCGTTTTCTGGAGCTTAAGAAGAGCCAGGAAGGCTATTTGGCGGCAGTGGCCTGGTTGAACAGAAGGGGAGTTGAGCGTGCTGCGATAACGGATGAAATCAGGGAAGCGTTTGTTGAATATGCGGCTGAACAATATTTCCGTGTTGTCAAACAGGCCATCAGGAAACATGACCCGAATCACATGTATCTGGGCTGTCGTTTTCATGGGCAGGCCTTAACTCTGAAGCCCTTGTTTAAGGCGGCTAAAGAACACGTGGATGTGCTATCCATCAACTGGTATTGGCAATGGACACCCGACACGGAGAAGATGGACAACTGGAAACAATGGTCCGATCGCCCATTCATCATCACAGAGTTTTATGCCAAAGGCATGGACTCCGGCATGGGGAACAAATCCGGAGCCGGATGGGTTGTGAAGACTCAACGTGATCGCGGCTACTTTTACCAGAACTTCACACTGGGTTTACTGAAGCACCCGAATTGTGTCGGCTGGCATTGGCATCGCTATATGGACAATGACCCCGCGGCGGGACAGGACCCCTCGAATGTTGATTCCAACAAGGGAATTGTGACCAGCAAATATGAACCTCATGAGGATCTGGTTTCTGAAATGGCGACCATGAATGCTGCGGTCCACAACCTGCGTGAAGGCATGCTTCAGGCGAATTCAAACGCTGAGCTACCGACTGCAGAATAAGACGAATCCAGTAGCGCAGAGACGCCGCTCCGGCAATGGGATGACCAGAGGAGTGGGATGACGATGCCGGAACAACAGTTCGCTCGGCCCGGCCTTTTTCGTTTCACCGCACGCCCAATGGACCGCGTTCTGGCGAGTGTTAGCAGCGCAGGATGAGGTGGGCGCGCGGGGCGGTGCCCCGACGGTTAAACGAACGATCGGGACGACATACCGGATGGTGATTCGGTCCCCGGGAAACCCGGTCTTTGACATTGCACGCAGATAACGGCGGTAACTGCGTCTGTGCAGTCGGTCATATCACGAGTTCGATTAACCTTACGATGCAGTGCGTGGACATGGTGTCCACGCACAATTGCAGCGTAGATGACTTCGCGAGCGTTACCGTTTTCTGATTTCCATCACGTACTTCATCAGGTCGTTGAATTCCCCTCGGTTCTTCAACTGTCTTGCTAGGTTAGCCGGCATCAATGATGTTCGAGATTCCAGGACTTCTTCGACATCTCCTTTCGGAAAGACGATCGGCTGCGGCTGGGCCAGGTTCCGCAGTACGATTTCGCTATCGCTTTCCGAGACCCGGATGCCGGTAAACTGCTTACCCTCGACCGTCAGCACGATAACCTGTGCAAAGTCCTTGTCGATCCGATTTGACGGACGCAGTACAGAATCCACAAGTTCCTCAGGCTTCAGGACGGCTTTGATTTTCGCCAGGTCGGGACCCAGACGAACCGCACCGGACGGTGGATCGTGACAGGCAAAACAGGCCGCCGCTGATTTATAGAACAGAGTCTTGCCTCGTTCTGCGTTGCCGTTCGCCATCGCTACCTTAACCAATTCAGCGGGATCGATACCGAGCAGTTCATCCTCCAGCTCGGTATTGGAAAAGCCCTCCGGATCGATGCCGATGTCCTTGAGGACCAGCGCTGCCTCCAAAGGATGCTCGGCAAGCAATTCGTCGGGAATCCAGAACGTCGTCCGATCAAGAGTTTTCGCTCGAATTTGTTTGACCACGTCGGCCGAAATTGTGGACGCGCTGTTCCCCCAGGTGTTGCGGACAAACGTCAGCACGGCCGCCAGTTCCTCGTCATTCAGCAGATTCCGGAACGCCGTCATTGGTGGTACGCCACGCGCAGGATCGTAAGTCTTGCCGTGAACGGTAATCCTGCCCCACATGCCATGCAGAGCCATCTTGATCAGTCGGTCCTCACTGCCGTTGACCCACGGGCTGCGGACCAATGACGGATAAACGATTCCGTTTCCTTTGCCGTGCGCCAGGTGGCAGGTCACGCAATGCGAATGTCGCTGGTAGATCGTCGCGCCCAGTTCGTAGACCTTCTGGTCTGCAGGGCTCAGGCGTTTGGGTGGATCAAATTTGACGAATTCGATTTCCGCCGGAGCCGCAAAGCCGCTCGCCCCCGTGGCATCCACATTGTGCCAGAAGTGCTTCACCGTGCCGGCGGCAACAACCGCATGCCGGACTGTCGACGCCAGCAGCGTGTTAAGCAGCTGTTCGTTCTTTACGTTGTGCTGCTGATGAAGCCACAGAGCTTCCAGAAGATGGTGAGCTTCGGTCTCGTCATTTGGATCGAATCCCGCCATCCACTTCTGCGTAGCGGCGATGACGGCCTTCGAGTCACGGCCACTTAATTCAACGCGAGTCCGGTGACGAATTCCGTTGACGGGATGCTTCAGGTTTTCCAGCAGCGCGTCGATCGGCTGCCCGTGGATTTCCACCGGCTTCTGCAGCGGACGTCCCTTCATGGTCAGACGCACGATGCGGCCGTGATAGTGATCGCGATTGGGGTCACGAATGTTGTGCTGCATGTGGCCGACGATGACGTTGCACCAGTCGGACACGTACAGAGCCCCATCTGCACCAATGACCGCATCCGTCGGCCGGAAATTTCGATCGCCGCTGCTGATCAGCTCTTTGACCGGAGTTCCCCAGACCTCGCCGAATTTCCGCTTCTTGTTGGCGCCATCTCCTCCGCCGGCAATCATGACGTCGACAGCAGCGACGACATTCCTGCCGTTGAAAAATTCGATCCTGCCGTTGTTGAAGCGGTTCTCGAATCCCTTGCGATTCCATACTTTGAATTGGGAGATCTGCACGGGGGCCGGGAAGTCGCCTTTCATCCACGGGTCCTTCTGGGTTGAGGTGTGGGCAAAGTTGCCCTTATTACCGTCAACAAGCAGGCCAGCCGGATACGCGCCGTTGTTGTATTCGCTTGACTGCTCTAGTTTGGCCGTTTTGGCAATATTCCTGCCGCCGCTGATGACTTCGACTTCGGCGATGTTCATTTGTTGACGACCGTTGACGCTGAGTTTGAAGCCGGTGATTCTGGCATCTTTTAACGCCGGATGGTTGACCGTAATCAGCCCGCCGCCCTGCGTAATTTCGATGTTCTTCTGAGCGGTCCTGACGGGAGGTTCTTCCTCTTCGACCTCACCTTCACGGTCCAGGTCATACTGCTTGACGCCAAGGAAGCCGATCGTGTTGCAGATCAAAAAGTCGTTCTGCATTTCTTCAGGAAAATGCTCTGAGGACATGATGGCGTTCGCTGCGACCGGACGAAATTCCTTGGTCAACAGCTCGTGCATCTTGAAGCCCGCGCCTTCAGGCCTCACCTGATACGATCGCCCGCCGGTACCGTCGTTGGCGTAGCAGTAGCCCCAGTAATCAAAACAGGTGCCGTGCGGATTGGGCGAATTTCCGGCGTGCGGGGTGATCACAAACGTGCGTGGATCGAAACGGTACATTCCTGACGCACCGATGTTGAGATTCTGTTTCCAGGGCGTCTCGTGGTTATGAACCAGAAAGATACCACTTTGCCAGTAGATGCCGCCGTCAGGTCCGTAGACCAGGTTGTTAGCAGCATGGTGCGTGTCAGACGTCCCCAGTCCCTGCAGAACCGGATAACGCACATCGGCTTTGTCGTCACCGTCCGTATCTTTGAGGAACAGCAGGTCGGGGCCGGATGTGACAAGAACA
Source organism: Fuerstiella sp. (assembly GCA_024230215.1). Lineage (GTDB taxonomy): Bacteria > Planctomycetota > Planctomycetia > Planctomycetales > Planctomycetaceae > Fuerstiella. The sequence continues at coordinate 11,721 of JAAERP010000117.1, forward strand.
CCACCGCCCCAGAATTCAAAGCCGAGTGGATTATGTACGTGGGCAAAGATCTTTCGTTTGTCCGCGACGCCGTCCTGATCAGTGTCCTCAAAAATCATGAGGCTGTCGTTCATTTTTTTGAGCGGTTCCCACTTGGGATATGTGTTCCAGCTGGCGGCCCACAGGCGACCTCTTGCGTCGACCTGCATCTGCACAGGATTGGCCAGATCCGGGAACATTTCCTCGGAAGCAAAGACGTTCAGCTCATAGCCCTCGGGCACGGTGGCCTGTGCGATGCTGTCCTCGGGGCTCGGGTAGTCAGTGCTTCCCTCCTTTTCGGCACTTGAACTCTTGCTGCCTCCCCCGACGTTTGAAATCACCTTGACCGGCGGCGGAACATTGCTGTCGTCGGCTTCAATCTTGCGGCCTTCGGCGGCGGCCCAGATCACCTGGTCCCGATTTGCCGTCAGGACATCCAACATCATCAGCTCGTGCTTCAGAACGTCAGCGTTGCTCTGACCATCGACAAAGGTCAGCGTTGAACGGCCGCCCCAGATGTCGTTGCCATCGGTGGCCCGGTAGCGATTGTGCCAGTGCCAGTTCTTGTCCTCAATGGCGTTGCGCAGATCGGCAAAGCTGGTATTGGCCGGCGCCGGTTTACCCAGCAGTGCCCGCGAAATGATTCCGGCCAGCCGACGATAACCTTTCGCATTCAGATGAATGCCGTTGAGCGTGAATTGTTCGTCACTGGACGCGAACAACTGAAAGGTTCGCGAATAGAGATCAACAAACGTAGCGTCTGATGCGGCGGCCGCTCGCCGAGTCGCTTCCGTGTATGCTGCCAGATTTCCATTGAGTTGTGTCCCGTCCGGGAGACCGGGATTGCCGGTATTTTCGTACGCAATGGGGCTGAACAGAACAAACCTCGCGTCGACTTCCTTTTCTTTCCTCAGGGCCCGGTATTTTTCGACCAGTTTCACCAGCTCGGCCTGATAAGCATCGGCACCGTCCGGCCCGGCGAACGATTCGTTGTAGCCATACATGATGAAGACCACATCGGGCGCAACATGCTGCAGATACTCGGCATCGTTGGTGAAGCCTTTGTTGCGGGGCTTCCTGTTGACCACATCCCCGGAGAAGCTCATGTTGCGAAAGCTGACGTTCATGCCCTTCAACTGGCTCTGCAGAATGGTCTCAACCCACGGGTCGTGCTGCATTCGGTCGGCGAGACCATTGCCGTACAGGGCGACCACGTCATTGGGCTTGAAGCCGAACGGCTCGGCGGCTGTTGCCGGCATAGCCGCCAACAGCGCCGGCAAAACGCAAACGAGCAACAAATGAGAGAGATGTTTCTTTATCATTGCAGGGGAGATGAGCATTATATTCCGGGTCTTGTTATGTGCTGTGCTTGTCATGCGAGTGTCATCAATAATGAAATGGCAGATTTCGGGAAACCTCGGAAGCTGGGCATTTCCCGGCGGTGGGTTGCAACTATCGCACCCTTAATGAGGGCACGGTGGCAGGGCGGGCGCGGAGCAGAGTCGAAAGGTTACTCACGTGGCGTCAGTTAACAAGCGTCCGAGCAATTATCGGAACGCAAAAGAGTGTCTTAAAAGGTAATAGAAGGCCTTGTCGACATTCTTCTCCACAAATACTCTCGGAATCACAGAACTGCACTCGCATGTTGTGCCGGACTTGTTCCGAGAGTTGGCAATCGGGCCTTACTCCCGATATGTTCATTCCGGATCTGACAGGCCAACATTCACAACTGCCGAACGTGAACTCGGGGAGTGCGCCACGAGAGCTGCGGACGGCCGGATAACAATTCATGAGCAGGTTACTCACGATCTTCGCCATCGTTATTATGTGCGTGCAGGTGCAGGCTGATGACCGGCCCAACATTGTCATCGTTGTTTGTGATGACATGGGCTTCTCGGACATCGGCTGCTATGGCGGTGAAATTGACACACCAAATCTGGATCGACTGGCAGCCAACGGACTGCGATTTACAGATTTTCACAACAACGCCAAGTGCTCAGAAACGCGTGCCTCACTGCTGACCGGTCTGTGGCATCAACAATCCGCCAACCTGAAGAAGCCCGGGCACGTCACGCTGGCCGAAGTGCTCCGGTCGGCTGGCTATTCCACGATGATGAGCGGCAAGTGGCACGTGGCCGGCACTCCACCGGACCGAGGATTTGATCGGTACTTCGGGTTTCTCAGCGGCTGTATCAATTTCTTTACCGGAGAGGACTGGGGCTCGGGAGATCACTGGGGCACGGGTGAAAATCTGATGCGTCTGGACCGTGACGAATTTCAGGTGCCCAACGACTTCTATTCGACGGACGCGTTTACCGACTACGCGATCGACTTCCTGAAGGATGCGGCACCGAAGAACCAACCATTCTTCCTGTACCTCGCACACAATGCACCTCACTTTCCGCTGCACGCACTGCCGGAAGATATTGCGAAGTACAAGGATCGGTACAACGTGGGCTGGGACGTTATCCGTCGGCAGCGCCACACTCGACTTCAGGAACTGGGGATCGCGGACGATACATGGCGACTCGCTGATCGGGACCCCAAAGTAGAGGCATGGGACGATCTGAGCGACCAGGAAGCCCGCTTCCTCGAACCAATGATGGCCGTGTACGCTGCGATGGTCGACCGACTGGATCAGAATATTGGGCGTCTGACAGAACACCTGGAATCAACCGGCGAACTGGATAATACCCTGATCCTGTTTTTCTCTGACAATGGCGCCTGTCCCTATCAGCGAATGAGAAACGACATCGCTGTGCCAGGACCGCAGCAAAGCGACATTGCCTACGACGCTCGCTGGGCGAACATGTGTAATTCACCACTGCGCCTGTACAAGCAATACGCTCATGAAGGTGGGACGTTGACGCCCATGATCGCTCACTGGCCAAAGGGCATTCGTTCCCGCGGCGAGTTAACGAACTACACCGGGCACATCGTGGATATCATGCCGACGGTTGTTGAACTGTCCGGGACGGAATATCCGTCAAGCTTTGGCGGGGATGATATTCTGCCCATGGAAGGCATCTCATTGCTGCCGGCATTTCAAGGATCGGGCGAACGGACAGACAAGCCAGTCTACTGGGAATTCAGCGGCAACCACGCCGTGCGTGATGGCCGTTGGAAGCTGGTTGCCGAACGGGCACAGGGCTGGGAACTGTATGATCTGTCCAACGATCGCACAGAGACCGTAAACCTGGTCGACAAACGCCCCCGTGTCGTTAAACGACTGGCCACGCTCTATGATTCCTGGGCACATCGCACTGGCGCTCAGAATCACTCCCGCTGCACGACGATGAAGCCTTCCACGCAATCCCAGTTATTCGACCTGTCCGCGATCGTTGAATAACAAACGGAAACGTAACGTTCCGGAAGGACTATCACGCGTTACAGCATTTCGCGCTGTAGCCGTCGAGTGTTGGACTCTGGACGTGGCGACAGAGCGGATGGAATGCTCAATGTTCCAGTCGTTTACCGTTTCTTCAGCATTTTCAACCAGCCGTCGGCATTTCGTCCACTTGGGATGCCCCAGGACCAGCGAATTCCGGGATTCTCGGGAGATTCCCGCAGAATTTCGTAAACAGAACGGCAGTGCCGGCGACAGGAAAAAGTCACCTCCTGGCTAACCGCAGCGCTCACCCTCCAAGACAACGGAATCTATGAGCGTGATACGCTCTCGACCTTCCGAAGATCTCCCAACGCCACACATAGTCACGGGGATCGCCAGCAGCATTCAGCCCAATAGTGTCTGTTTTCGACCGACAAAATGTAAATTCCGGGAGGTTTGTTGTCGGATGATGGAAAGCAACGGCAACGACGCCAAAGAACAGCCAGCGGGTGGCGAACCACCACTACACTCACACTCTTAAATGTCTACTTCCATGAAATCGCGCTACGGCATCGTTCTTCTCCTACTGCTGACCGTCCTGACGTGTGCAGGCATCGTCAGCGGTCCGGGTACGCATGAATATATGAGAAGCGTCGTCAAAACCGCGTCGGTACAAAAAGCGTATTTCGAAGGGCGGTTAGCGTTCATAGACGGCGTCAGTCGGGAAAGCAATCCCTACTGGCAGAGCGACCGGGACAGGGCCACGGAATGGGCATTGGGATGGAAAGAGCAGCGTTTCTGTCGAATCCCCGCGTTCCTGGCGATCGAAATACCGAAGGCCTGGAGGTAGCGCTGCAAGCGAGTTGAACCACAGCGAATGCCGCCTGTTCACCTGTCAGGAAACGCATTTCCTGAATTCGCTCAACGAGCTCCACGGCTGCCCGCAGTTTTGTTGCCAGCTCGAGAACCGTAGGGGTCGCTATCTGCCCGACAGATTGGCTTTCGCCGCTTATACACCGGCAAGTCCCGTCGCATCATACAGTTGATCTGCGGCTGATTGGATTGGCGTGACGCGCCTATTGAGGACTGACGAATTGACCTGCGGCGGTGATCACAGCTATCATTTCAGCATCGCATGTTGTGTTCTGTTTGTGCAGGAGCTGCTTCGATGCTGACAATTTACGGACGATCAACCGGCCGTTCCAACAGTTTGTGTGACGGGATCTCACGACGCAATTTCCTGAAGGTCGGCGGAATGGCGCTGGGCGGGCTGTCGCTCCCACAGACACTGCGTGCTGAGAGCCTTGCGGAAACTGGGAGTTCGCACAAAGCGATCATCAATATCTATCTGCCAGGCGGGCCGTCACATATCGATTTGTGGGATCCGAAGCCGAACGCGCCAAAGGAGATTCGAGGAGAGTTCAATCCGATCGCGACGAATGTTCCGGGGATCGAAATTTGCGAGTTGTTCCCGCGCATGGCGTCGATGATGGACAAATTCATTCCGGTCCGGTCGATCTCAGACGCCGACGGTCGGCACGACGCGTATCAGTGCATGACGGGGCGTCGGTTTGGAAGTCAGAAACCGCCAGGCGGATGGCCGTCGGCGGGGGCGTGGGTCTCCAGTTTGCAGGGGCAGCTGAATCAGGCCGTGCCGGCGAACGTGGCCTTGATGTATAAGACCGGGAACCGGACCTGGGGCGAGCCGGGGACAGGCGGATTCCGGGGCACGTCGCATTCGCCGTTCAACATGGTGGGGAACAAAGCACGCAGCTCGGCAGACAACATGGTGTTGCAGGGCATTACGCTGGACCGGCTACAGGACCGGCGAATTCTACGGCAGTCGTTGGATCAGTTCAGACGGAACGTGGATTCCAGCGGTATGATGGCGAACATGGACGTCTACGAGCAGCAGGCGATGGGGATTCTGACCGATTCGAAACTGGCGCATGCACTCGATCTGTCGCGGGAGGATCCAAAAATCGTGGCCCGGTATGGACAGAGCATTGAGAAGTTCCAGCGTGACGGTGCGCCGAAAATGATCGAGAACTTCTGCATCGCGCGACGGTTGGTCGAAGCGGGCGCGAGGTTTGTGTCGTTAAACTACAGTCGTTGGGACTGGCACGGCGGAGACGGGATGAATTTCCCGCGTTCACGTGAAGAATTTCCGTTGCTGGATCAGGGGCTGTCAGCTTTGATCACAGATTTGCACGAGCGGGGACTGGACCAAGACGTGTCAGTGGTTGTCTGGGGAGAATTCGGACGGACGCCGAAGATCAATGCACGATCGAGTCGCGATCACTGGCCCCGCGTGTCCTGTGCGATGTTAGCGGGCGGAGGGATGCAGACCGGGCAGGTGGTCGGCGCGACGAACCGATCGGGTGAATACGCCGAGAAGCGACCAGTAAAATTCCAGGAAGTGTTCGCCACGTTGTATCACACCGTTGGTCTCGATCTGAACGGCACGCGAGTGTTCGATCTGAATGGCGTGCCGCGATACCTGGTTGACAAGGGAATCGAGCCGATCCACGAGATCATTTGACGACAACTGCAAATCGGAATTCCTGTGGAGGAAAGACAGCGCTGCCGGTGAAGGCGTTCTGCAATTCTGTGCACGCGTCTTCGACATGCAGCAGGTCCTCACCCACAAACTGACCAGCTTTGACTTCTTTGCTTTCTTTCATGCCTTCCGCTGGACTCCAGCCAGGATCTCTTCTACTTTGGGCAGACTTGAATCCTCGCGGTTCTGCGATACTACCCGGCGGCGAGCCGGTAGCGGCAGCTCGCTTGTGCCGTTGGTATATGGAGACGTTGCAGGACGGGAACGACTTTCGGAAAACGCAAATAGAGTAATGTTCCTACTACAGGGAAGAGTTTGCTGGTCTGGTGACCGCCACGGTCTTCAAAACCGTTGAGTGGTGTTAACGCATCACTGGTGGGTTCGATTCCCATCCTCTTCCGTTTTTTATGCGCCGTTTTTGGCAGAACACAACGGAAACGCTAAGAAACGGACAGAAATTAACGCGTTTTTCCTACTGAAGTTGATTCGTCCAAAACACTGGCCTTCTGTCCATTTTCGTCTATTTCTTCTCTCTGCGGCACTGTTTTCAGCACTGTTTTTAGCACTACTTTTTTGCCAGGGTGTGTTATTAAATCACCCGCACACCCTATATCGGTGGTCGGCGTCTTCGCCGCCTCGATTCGGAACGCTTCCAGTTCCTAAACGTAATGGGATTCGGCGATGTCTTCAGTGTTGCCTATCCAGGCACAGACGGTCCCGCGCGGATAGAATTGCTCCAGAGTTGTCTGCCGTGTCGATCTGAGGTTCTGAAAGATCTTCGGCCAACGTTCGACTCCCGCTTTGGTGCATAGCCGATACATGCGCCCGCGTAGATTCGCGTCACTCAGCTTGCGCCGCTTCTGGATCACGTAGTCATTAGGTCCGGTATGCTCCGAGACGTCATGCAAATCCATCAAATATGGGACAAGCTCCGGGAACAGCGGAGTCTCACGGAATTCTTTTCCGACACGCTCCGTCTTAGGCGACAGGACTGTCATCATGCCTTCGTCCCAGCGGAGCGCTCCCCATTTCAGCACGAAGTGTTCTGACGGCGTTCGAAGTCCGCCCCAATACGACAACGCGATCGTGGCCCGCATCTCAGCATCTGGCGCAACGCCGATCACTCTCAAGATGTGTTCGACGGGGATGATCTGCTTACGGCCTGACTGAGGCGTGCGTTTCGCCGTGACTTTGCGGAACGGATTGACAGTAATCACTTCCGCGTCCACAGCTTCATTCAGGAAGCCCCTGACGTGCCCCAGATGTTTACTGGGCGTTTCGCCCTTGTGACCAGCCCCGCCTTCATCCTTGGGCGTTCTGAGCCACCTCAGGAAGTCCTTGCCATCTTTGACCGTCAGCGACTTTATGGTTCGTCGACCAAAGAACGTCCGCACCTTCTGTGAAGCTCGTGACCACGTCTTGATCGTGCCGGGCTTCACGTCACGCCGAGTGCTGATGTAGTGCTCAACGAAGTCGGCGAACACTTCATCCTGTTTGTGGCCGTTGTTTAGCAGCCCGAGTTCTGACAGTTTATCCGCAACCTTCGGCCATTGCGTTGGAATCTGCTGTGCCCAGTTTTGGGTGCTCACCTTTGGCTCTTCGCCCGTCTTCAAGCATCTGACCAAATGGTCGATGTGCCCGCCGATTGTGCGAGCAGCTGCCATACTGATGGCGCCCAAGTAAAACGAAATCCGTTTGCCATCCTTTCGGATCTGCAGATGTTTTCCGCCGTCCTTAACTGATACTGATGCCACAGCGCTACCTTCCATTAAATGACCATCAAGAAAAATCGACGGGGAAGCCCGTGCTGGTGTTCCGCCGACTACATTGGAGAATACGATTGTTGTCAGCGAATAATTCTCAGTTATTCCGCAGCACCGCGTTTCAGTTTTCGTTCCGCCCGATGAAACCCCGATTCCATCAACAGGACAAATGACAAAACCAGTCTTCGCCGATTTTCAACGTCCTGGCGGACGGTCGTATGAATCTGAAAAGGCGCGAGCGACATCCCCCCAGAACTAAAGTGGACCTGCATGTCCGGTTTGGTGTAAATTGTTTTGCTGGCACGTGCTAAGAAGGCTCTCGCTGCTACCCGAAAAAAATATTTCGTCGATCACTCCGCCCGAAACCATCTCCGTTTAGCACTGCTGTGACTCCCAAAACACGATCCGGAGCGATCGGCCGGGGAAGTGCCACGAATTTGGGCTGAATTCATACTCAACGCCCGGGCCAATGATCTCAAGGAAATCGTCGATGTGTTGTTGATCGTACGTGTAAGGCTCGACCACGAACGCTGAGGCACCACACCAATCAATCTTTCCCCAGTGGTCGAGCGTCGGGCTAGGCATTGCTGCTTCCACCAACGCCGCCCCTCTGTTACTTGCGATGCCACGCCGCAGACCACCATGACCTTCACGACGTGCCTGCTGCAGTCGTTTCTGGAGCCACACGGGCAACCTGTGGTAATCGACTGGCGATGGCTTCAGAAGCCGGCGTGCGGCGGCGATGTGTTCCGCGGTAGTGTTTGTCATCGCTTCAATTCCTGTCTATTGGGATGTGAATAGTTAAGGCGCAGTTCACATAGCAGCAACGCCCGCACCGCTGCCGAGTCGGCGTGATCCAGCCAAGGCAGAGGAGATCAAAACACGTCATCAATCCATGTCGTGTCGCCTGGTGTACTCGGACTTTCGCGGTCGGGATCATCCGGGGTGGACCGGGTGGACCCAGGGGACCTTTTTTGGCCCGGCTCTAAACAGCCCTTTATTGAAGGCTCTTCGTGTTCTTCGTTGGTAAATTTCCGTGTGTTAAGATCGGCTGAAATAGGTCCCCCCGGTACTACAGGTCCACCCCGCAAAGATTCAGCAAACCAATAATTCGTACCTTTTCTCTTCTTGCAGTCCAATTGCACGCCATCAATAACACGGTTGCGGAAATGACCTAGCTTGTTTCCGAGCGAACCGGCTGTGATCTTGTCAATGCTCCGTCCGCAGAGCATTTCAACCGCATCAGCCAACATCTGCACTTCGTTTGGGCCGTATGATGAGTCCTTGCCTTTGCAAATTCTCAAGAGATCACTGGTCCGCAGTCCAAGTCCGTCTTCATCGACATTACGCACGGCTTCCATCATTTGCTGCAATGCTCCGGCCTCAGAATCGCTGGTGTCACGCAGGTCGTCGCGGGTTTCACCGGGATCTGGAAGTCCAGCGTAGACCACCGCTGACCGTACAAGGTCGCTCCAGTCCTCAAATGAGCCCCATGGCTTGAGCTTTTGATCAGGCCGTCCTGCGGCGATGTAGCTCCGCAGGATCGTCAGGGCCGCACACAACAGCCGTGCACGGTTGGCACGGACGTGTTTCCGGATATCCGGGTGTTTGAACCCGTCGCGGTCCTCGGGGTTTTCCAGTGGTGACTGAAGGCGGATATGGCAGACCCGGCGAGCGGTGTCCGCCTCGAGAATGACGTTGTTGCCGCTGGCTAGCCAAGTCATGGAAAGCGGCCCTGCAACAAACCCGGTGTGACCAAGCCGTCGGTTTTTCCAGTTGGTACCCGTCAGTGCCGCATCCAAACTCGGCCAGCCAAACTTCCCCGTCCCGGAATGCAAGGACGGAGTTTGCACGATACCCACAATGACTGTGCCTGCTCAGGCCAAGGAATCGAGAGGCGTATGGCGGACACTTATGCATCACGGCGCGTCGCTCGCTCTCGACTTTGGTTAGACGCAGGCACAGTCTGAAATCGCTGTTCCACTTGCCGTTGCAGGTGGGCCAATAGGCATGGCTGCTGCTGGCGGGTTCATGCTGCTCAAGGCATGGCGACGACGAAAGGGCCGCCATGAGCTGGACACCACAGCCGACGATGAGCCGGCGCCAGTGAGTAAGCGGAACAGCGAGCCAATAGTTCTCCAGGAACGTCTCGCAACTAACGTTGGTTTCGTCGCTCAGCTATTCGGCCAATTCTGGCCGATCGGGCACACTGCGTGAAATTCAGTCCGATTCGCAGAAAACGTATGGACCAGACGACACGAGTTCCCTCGACCAATTCGCGATGCCATCGCCGGATCGTGTCTGACTGGACGATGGCGCAGAACTTCTCAAGATCCTCTTTTTCGAGCGCCATTCCCTTGACGGCAAGGAGTCGACGCTCGTCATCACTCAGCAGGATCCGCTTGTCGCCCAATTGTTCGAGAAGAACTTCGGTTTCCGCGCGAAGAAACTCAATCCTCTTCTCTTGCTCGTGACGCACCCGCTCATTGAGCATGGCAGCGAACACCTGCAATGGGTGGAGAAGGAATGACATCACTTCAGCTTCTCGGGATTCAGCTGGGGTGTCAAATCGTGCTGGAGCGACAAGACCTGACAGGATGAAATTCTGAGAGATTCAGGCCACAAACCCATTACAACTGTAATACTTGAGGGCCGAATGAGTTTTTGGACACTACGGGGTTTTGGGCAGAGCGAGAATACGTCTGAGTCTTGAGTAAATGGAACACAAATGCCAATTTCAACGAGTCCACGATCGTATTCACTCACACTTGTTGAGCCGTCAGGAATACTGAACGTGCAGTTCTAGCTTCTCGAGTTGGGGTGGCCGTGCCGTACTATGGTGAGTTGGCTCTCGAAGTTGGATGCTGGCGTGGTTCCCACCTACTCGACACGCTTGCGGTTCAACGGCGAATTCGACTCGCAGCAGCTTCTGGGAAGAATTGACCCGATACGCTCCCTTGCCGCCCGAAGCGGGCTGCGGCTTGGGCGAGAAGATCTGCGGATCTTTCCAGTCCCGCTCGTGAATCGTCGCCTTGAGCACAACCCCGTTTAACGTCGCATCGAAGGCATCGTCTTGTTTCGCGCCGAAGATGATTGCTCGCAGAAACAGACGTTTGACCTTTGTTGCCTGCTGCGGAAGATCGTCGGCAATGTTTAAGAGAAGAGGTTCCTCCCGAGAAACTGGTCGTGGCAGCGGAGCCGTGTCGTTGCGGTTGAAGAAACCGGTGGCCCACGGATAGCCGCCCTGGCGCTCGACGACGAACGTCTTGTCTTTGTTGAGCATCGTTGCCGGGTTTCCAACTTCGTGATACGCCATCTGGTGCGTGAGCGGACCCGGGCGCTGCGCCATCTGCCTGCAAAGTTCGGGTGGGGCGTTCGACCAGTTAAACGTGGAGACGCCGTCAGCACCCTGCTGCCACCAGTTTGCAAACACGCCGCGCAAGACCTCGATCGGTGCGTAACGGTATCCGTCAGTCGCGTGATGGTCGTCGAAGCAGGGCAGCAGTTTGATGTGGCTCTTCGCTGTCAGCCGCCGATACCCGGCCAGGTCGATGTCCAGAGATCGCGAGCCGAGCGTCAGAACATCAACGAGGTTCTCTTTCGCCCAGACCTCGATGTCAAACCCATCGATTCGGCAGCCGTCCAGGTTTCGTGGCACTTTGGCCGCCAACAGCAGCGGTCGCCCTCGTTTCCGAGCGATGTCAAGCATCATGCGCCGGGCCAATCGCATTAGCTCGGTGACGTGGCCGCGAAGTTCCCACTGTCGTCCCACAGGCAAACACGGCACATGGCGGGCGAAGTCGAGCTGCAAACCGTCGAGGTCGTACATCTCGGCCACTTCCCGCAGCGCTTTGACAGTGTGTTCTCTTACCGCAGGCACGGAGAAGTTCCACAGTCCATGCCGCCACCACGGGGTATCGAGAACCCAATCGGGGTGTGCCTTCTTTAACGGTGCGGGCTTGTCCTTCCAGGCGGCGCCCGTCCCCTTGACGTTAAGATCCACTTCACTGACGCGGTGGTTCCAAAACACTTCCAGACCGCGTTTCTTGAACTCGGCAACCTGCCGCTCGACGACGTCGATTCCCTGCGCCCGCCATTTCTGAAAGTCGGCGTTGACCAGCGGGTCGAGGAATTTGCTCGGATAAAGAACTTGTCCCAAACGCCCCATGTCCAGGAAGACGCTGTCGATCTGCGAACCCGGCTCATCGATGTAGGCACACCGATAGTCAATCCAGCGCTCAAGGTTGACTCCGTACGCGGTCTGGGAATCGTACTGCACGACGATTCGCCGAATCCGGTTGACTGCCGTTCGATGCTCGGCGGAAAGCACGAACTCACTCGCCCCGTGCGAACGTCGAACCGACACTCCAACCACGCCGACAGCACCTGCCTGCAATGCCCGTCGACGGGAAACTTGATCGCGTGATATGTGCATCTGGAATGCCTCCTCGGCAGGTTTTCGCTCGGCGACGATCCTACTCCGCCTTCGCAAAACGGAACGCGTAAAGCTTCGTGCCGAATTGCAGCTCGAAGCGGAGGCGAACCAACTGATCGGTGAGTTTCGAAACGTCGGAATTGCCACTCCATGAGACCGTGTGACTGATGGAATTTGCGGTGTGAATGCGGTCGCAGTCGTCCATGGCGAAGCCCGGTAATGGATTCCCGTTTGCGTCTTGAATTTCGACCCGGGCCAGGCCGATAGCCGACGTTTCGATGTTCAACTGCAACGTTTTTCCGTCGGACTTCAGCGGCGGCGTGGTGAATTCTCCGCCCGCATAGTCGGCCTCCACACAAGTGAAGCCGTCCTTGCGCAGTACGACCCGGCTCAGTGTGGCACGTTTCATGGCCTCCTTGTTGCCTGTGTGAGGGTCGTCAAAGCCGATGTAGTACATCCATATCTCGTCGCCCACTACGTGCATGCCGCGGGTCATATACATCGTCAACGCGTCGAAGCTATCAGGCTTACCGTGCGCAATCCACGGCTTGCGGTCGTAGCGATTCCACTTGATGCCGTCGCGGCTGGCGTCGAGTTCCATATCCTCCACGCCACAGTTGTAGGTGCCGTGTACGGGGCTTTGGGGAAACGGCGACATGTCAATCGGCAGATACCAGTCCTCATACGAACGATAGCGGCAGTTGAAGAGGAAGTAGGCATCCTGTGCATGTGAATACTGAACGACCTGCGGACAATAAAAGTCCATCACCTTAACTCCACCGAAGATCGGATCCTTGTCGTCGGGTTCCAGGACGATCTCGGGCATCGGGAACTTTGCCGGATCGTCGCTCACCGCGCGTCCGATTGTACGCCGCGCGTACTTGTTCTTCCCTCCATACCTCTGGGTCCCCAACTTTGCATAGTACGGGACTCGTTCGGGGGGACACTCGAAAACTTTGTTAACCCGCACATAGGCCACGTACTTATCGAGCCGCGTGTCGTAGTAACAGATATTGTGACTGTCCATGCCGCGCGGATATCGGGCTCCGGGCGGGAAAACGTCTTTGCTGAACATCTTCCATTGGATGCCGTCACTGGAGGCCTGCATTGTGTTTTTCAGACCGTTGAAGAGCTTGTAGCGTTCGGCGGGCGGTGCTTTGGGATCGACGAAGACACAGGCGCCAGTGAAGATGGCGCCGAGTATATCGTCAGGCTCTGGCTGGACGCTGCCCGACACACGCCGCCAGTTGATGCCGTCTTTGGTCAGCGCGCTGAACCAGCGGAACTTGCCGTCCGGTTTGATGATCGAAGAGTATCCACCCAGACTTCCCACGAGGCAGCTATCGTTCGTCTTGATGGGACGACAGACCTCGATGCTGACGTTCTTGGCTGATTCAATATACCGCCCGTCGATGAAGACCTGGTTGCGGTCGCCGATATCGATAAATTCGGTTGCACGAACCGCAATCGGTGCGCTGGCTACCATGATCGCCGCAAGGAGAAACGGGGAAGTAATTTGAGGTGGTTTTTTGAAGGCGATCATTCCGTGTCCTGATTTCAGACTGGTGTGTGGGCAATTCGAGAGCCTTTAGTTGGCGAGGTACCGAGCTTGAAGCAAACGACACCTGACACCTTTGCTGCCGTCATCGGGGGCAACCATGTTACTCCGTCCAAAATGCATACAGACTGGCCGATTGGATCTGAATCCGCAGCCTCACCGTACGTCCGTCTAATTGCTTCCACGTTGATCCTTCATGCCAGGTTACCGGCTGGCGAACACTCTTGCCTGTCAGTTCAACGCAGTCGGGAAGATTGAATCCCGTCAGAGGTTGCCCGTCGTCGTCGAGTACCTCGACCTTGACTGTGCCACCTGCGTGGGCATCCACATTGAGCAGCAACTGCTCGCCGGAGGCAGTCAGCCGTTTGGTGGTAAACACCCCGCCACCTTCATCGGCATCCAGTGAGACGAAGCCGTCAAGACGCAGCGTTGCCAGACAAATCGCGATCCAACCGTCGTCAAAATCGGCTTGCTCTTCAGGCGTCAAATCCTGCTGATTGCGCACTCTTCCGTCAGGCTGTACGGCGGGGTGCGACCTTTGGCACCAGTGTAGTAAAACCAAAGCTCATTTCCCATCACCAGCGGACGATTCGGAGGGGCGATTTGCAGTCGGTCGTAGTTGCCCACCAGCCCCTTGTCCAGCCGTGACGTTTCAATGAATGGTTTCCGGTCGCCCAGTCGCACCCAGTTCTGCTGGCGCAATTCAGGATCGCGCGAGAACATCAGTTGAATGTCCTGAAAGCCCACCGTGTTGTTTCGCGCAGGCAATGCCTGGCCGGTGGGGTGATAGATCATTGGCAGGCCGATATAGACACCTTCGTAGGGAAAGAGAGACAACTGGTATGCTTCCGCTCGCCACGTGGGAATATGACGCTGCCCCTTTGGTGGCTCCCAGCCCGTGTCCGGGTCAGGATCATTGAACAACGGGTCCTGCATGCCCGAATCGGCCAGACGCTGGCGGATTCGCTCTTTGGCCAATACCTGGTCACGGTCGTCAGTGTGAAACGACAGCCGCGGAGCCGTCCAATGCTCGAAATCCCTGCTGAACGTAACGAACGCACTGCGGCCATACTTCGTGCCATGCTTGACCGTCGCAATGTAACGCTCTCCGACTTCATCGTAGATCAGTTTTGATGTATCGCTCGATTGGATCTTCGCGCCAAGTTTGTTCCAGCGAATGCCGTCAGCACTGACGACCGGCACGCGGTTCTGGGCTCCCAGCAGTCCTTTGTAACGACGATTCGGTTCCGGCTCGTGCATGTCGAAAATGACATCCATCATGCTGTTGGAAGTCCAGCGAGTCATCGGGTCGACGACGAAAAAGCGGTTGTTCTTTCTCGAAGCGCGAATGTCAACCAGATTGAGAGCGGGGCGATGCCAGTGAAGACCGTCCTTTGAAACAGCCTGGGCACAGCCAATCTCATTGACGACCCAGTCGCTGTTTCGGTAGGGAAACGCCATGTAGAAGAGTTTGTAGACATCTTCGCCCGGCACCCACACCGGTGCCGACGACGTCTGCACGCGAATTCCGTCGGTGGTGCCTTTCGGCTGAAACACGGCCCCCTTCTTCTCCGGCTCGTGCATTGTCCTCCGCAAGCCCGTCATCGTCTGGATGGCGTGATTGTCCAGCACCAACTGCTTTCGGCCCGGCTGCAGTTTGATCGATTCGTCGGCCCACAGTGCAGCCGTCAAACCTAGAACGAACAGAACAGCGCATGGAGCCGCCAGCGACCTGGCCAGACGCTTGGGAAATCCGTGACGATAAACTCTCGTCACATTGCGATTGGAGTTCGTTCGTGGCGTCATGATGTATGAGTTGTCCTTGCGAAGTCGCTGGTCCTTGAAAACCTCCTGTGTTCCAACTCCGGTCGAAGAATCCACTTCCGCTACTCATTCTTCAGCTCAGGGGTGGGTGGAAGACGACGCAGAGTGATTAGCCTGACAGGTGGAAATGGTCCCGCGAGGAGTTTTGTGCTGAGTGGATACTGGCAACGGTCGCCTCACGCGTTTAAAACACTGGCTCACGAATCTCTTGTCGAAAAACAAGGATCTTCGATATGCGGTGTTTGTTCGCAGTCTTGCTTTTGCTGCCAGGTGTCGCTTTCGCGCAACAAGAGTCTCCGACGCCTGAACGCGCGACGTCTGAACGCGCGACGACGCGGCTGGCTGAGGTGACTCGCGAAGTAAACCGCAAGCATCCTCGCGCCAAGACGGCGGCTATGGTATCGGTTCGATACGTCGGACCGAAACTGTTGCGCGAAGAAATCCACTCGACGATGGCCAAGAGCGACACGCCAGAGAGGCCAAAGCGGCGTTGGTCAGAGGATAACGGCCGAAGCTGGTCTGATGATGAAGCGCTGCCGGAGCTTGTCACGCATCCGGAAGGCGTCCGTGTCTTTTGGGGGCCGGGGCCGCAATTCCACGGTGCAGAAAGAAGACCGACCGTCTCGATCTGGCTGCGACAGACTCACCTGGGAGGAGTCTACTACAACCATCTGTTTTGGCGAGTTTCGAACGATTTGACTCGTACCTGGTCCGAACCGAAACAAATCGTATATGAAGCGGGAGCTTCCTTCGATTCCGACAAGCCGTTCGACCCAGAGTTCTTACACAACAATCAGGCTTATTTCGGCAACAACATCCTGCGCCACAGCAACGGGTCGCTGATCCATGTCGCGGCAGCGGCGAACATTCCCAGAGATGTTCCGGTTCCAAACCCGAAGAAACTGTCCGTGATGGGTATGCCAGCAGACGCGCGGTGCATTGGGTCGTTGTGTGTCGTCGGGAAGTGGAACGACCAGGACAGCAGCTATGTCTGGACCGCTGGTAAACCGGTCTGGGTATCGCGGGGCATCTCGTCACGTGGACTGATGGAGCCGGAGGTTGCAGAGTTGAAGGATGGTCGTGTCCTTATCGTCTGGCGAACGTCGAACGCCGGTCTCGACCCAAACAAGGTTCATGGCCACAAGTTCTTCAGTCTGTCGACGGATGGCGGACAGACTCTCGACGAGCCCAGACCCTGGACGTACGACGATGGCACACCATTCTCCTCGCCTTCGAGTATCCACCGCATGATTCGGCACAGCACGACCGGCAAGCTGTACTGGATCGGCAACATCAGTTCGGCCCCGCCCCGGGGAAATTCTCCTCGCTACCCACTGGTCATCGCTGAAGTGGACGAGGAGATCCCGGCGATTAGACGCGACACGGTTACGCTGATCGACGATCGACGGAAAGCAGATAGTTCGGAACTTCAGTTGTCGAACTTCTCCCTGCTCGAAAACCGCGAGAATCAGCATCTCGAGATCTATCTGACGCGATTGGGCGAGAACCCCGCTGACTTCTGGGGAGCGGACGCCTACAAGTACACACTTCGCCTCAGGTAATTGGGGCACGCTTCATCGATTGGAAGTCAGGCGGATCGATGGACCGCATTTCGATCTCATCAATGTTGGAGAACACTCGAAATGTCGGGGGAACTGCTGTGTAATGCTTGAACTGCTCCGGATAAGCCCATCTGGCACGCGATCTGAGTACCGCGAGAGAGATCGACGAGCGCTTACCGAATCGGTTGCAGTCCACACAGCCCTTGGTCATCAGACTGATGACGCGAAATGATGTCTCTCGGCTCCCAGCCTTGACCTTCGTCGCGCGCTTATGAGTTCCCGACATTGGTCGGAAACGCCTGTCGCTTCGAAGCGTTGGTGGGCGCAACGGACGTTGTCAAGCGAGTATTGCTGCGCACTTCGGTCGACAACACCGAATCGCGTTTTGAGGGTTCGAGCACCTGCTCCGGTCCGACACACCGACGCAGCATCAATTTGATTCACGACGTCGCCCGAATCTCATCGCAACACGCAGTCGAAGTGATGACATCCGCGATTCGGACAGCGCGCCCATGTGGGCGTGTCATGTGTCATTTAGGTGCACAAGTACACGGCGAAATTGAAAGGCTCTTCGACCGAAGTTCACACGAACGTCTCATCTCCGGCATTGAACGAGCGTGACTTCAGTTTTGTCCTTCCGGAAGGCACTGTTCTCAAGGACTCCCCTTTTTTGGCGGAGTCTTCGGTGGCAGTAAAGGCAGTTCCAACAATACGAGAGGAGACACCGACAAATAGTCTATCCTCGCGACGAAAAAACGGGCGATCATGAGCCAGCGAGAGCAAAGCTGACCAATCGTCAATGTCCTTTCGACAGACGCACTGGAACGAGCGTGAGCGCGATCCTCACAGCCAACAAAAGAGAAGCCCGGCCCTGCTTAGAGAACCGGGCTCCCTTATTGGTGCGTGATCAGCGATTCTTCACGACGTCAGCCTGAACCCTCTTCGGAGTCTCTCGGTAAGCAAGAAACTCCATGCTGAAGGAACCTTGCCCCTGTGTCATTGAACGGAGGTTGTTGGCGTAGTCGAACATTTCCGCCAATGGAACTTCCGCGATCAGCACACAAGTCGAATCACTGGTTTCCGAAGCAGTGACGATGCCACGATTCTTTGAAAGATGGCCCGACACGGCTCCCTGAAATTCTGCAGGGACTTCAATTTCCAGCTTCATCACAGGTTCCAGCAAGACAATGTCAGCATTCGGCAGAATCTCCGTACGCATCGCTTGACGAGCACAGTCTTTGAACGACTTGTCGGAAGAATCCTGTTCGTGGTAGCTGCCGTCCGTGAGGACAATTTGAACTCCCACAACTTCGAACTCTCCCAACGGTCCCTTGTTCAGAGCTTCTGCGAATCCCTGCCGCACCGACGGAATGTACTCGCGAGGAATACGTCCGCCCTTAACTTCGTCGACAAAGACGAAGGATTCGGCATCGGCCGCGTCTGCCTGCAAAGGCTCCATTTTTCCGATGACGTGACCAACCTGACCGGGACCGCCGGACTGCTTCTTCAACTTGTGATTGAAGTCGACAGACTTCGTCGGGCGTTGTTTATATGCCACCCGAGGCGGTCCGATCTCGCATTCACATTTGTGCTCGTCTCTGAGACGTTCCACATACACATCCAGATGCAACTGCCCCATTCCGGCGATAATCGTCTCGTCGGTCTGAGGGTCCGTCGACACCTGGAACGTGGGATCCTGTCGTCGAAAACGTACCAGGGCCTTCGCCAGTTTGTCGGCGTCATCGCGATCTTTGGGTGCGATGGAGAGCCGAATCACGGGATTAGGCACGAAGATGTTTTCCAGCGAACAGGAAATTCCGTTACCAGTGAAAGTGTCTCCGGATGCACAGTCAACTCCGATGACGCCGATGATATCGCCAGCAACGGCGTCATCGATGTCTTTTCGCTGACCGGCATGGATGCGAACAAGACGACTGAATCGTGTGGAACGACCTGTTCGAGCATTGCTCAACGTATCGCCCTTACGAATTCGGCCCTGATAGATTCGCATGAAAGTGAGCTGCCCAAACGATTCCACGACGGTTTTGAACGCCATCGCGACTACCGGAGCAGCACTGTCGCTGGACAGTTTTACTCGCGGTGTTTCCGCTTGAGCAGATTTCGAACTGGTATCATTGGCGTAAACCTCTCGATCTGTGGGTGCGGGCAGATAGTGATTGACCGCGTCAAGCAATTCCTGCACACCCTTGTTTTTGAAAGCCGAACCCATCAACACAGGTGTGAGCTGATGAGCAATCGTGGCTCGTCGAATGACGTCACGAAGTTTGTCCTCCGACGGAACACTTTCCATCAGAAGAGTTCCCATCAGTTCGTCGTCGAAAGCGCTTAGCGCTTCCCACATCTGACTACGATTTCGTTCCGCAGTCGGCCGAAGGTCTTCCGGGATCTCCCGCCGAACAACCGTTTCGCCATTCTCACCAAAGAAGTAGACGGCTTCCATGGTGATGAGGTCGATAACGGCTTCGAAGTCTTTGCCTCCGCCGATCGGAATCTGCAGGGCAACGGCATTCGCCCGAAGTTTATCCTTCAACTGAGCGATGACTCGCTCGGGATTGGCTCCGGCGCGATCCATCTTGTTGATGAAGGCGATTCGAGGAACTCCGTAGCGTTTCATCTGCCGGTCAACAGTCAGCGACTGACTCTGAACACCACCAACGGCGCACAGCACCAGCACGGCTCCATCGAGCACTCGCAGACTGCGTTCAACTTCGACGGTGAAGTCCACGTGGCCTGGAGTATCAATAACATTGATGTCGTAGCCGTTCCACGGAACACGAGTCACTGCCGAAGAAATCGTGATACCACGATCCTTTTCGATTTGGTCATGGTCCATGACAGCGCCGATGTCTTTGCCTCGTACTTCACCGATGCGATTTATGCGACCGCAGTAGTACAGCATGCGCTCGGTAAGAGTCGTCTTGCCGGAATCGATATGGGCGGAGATGCCGATGTTTCGTAGTTTTCGGATAGTCATATTGAAAGCCTCCCTGATTGGAGCGTGTTGGAAAAGAGTTCGGCCAGCGCAACAGGACGCTTGGCCGGGTGCGCCGAGCCGACGCGCTATCCGCAGACCCGCGTTTTGCGGATCATTCCGTGGTAGTCCGAGGCGAGCGCCTTCGGCACACGGAACCTAACGTAGGCTGGCCTACGGAATGTGCCTACGTGTTCGGGCGCTGTCGCTGGCGCATAAGAAAAGCCCAGCATGTGCAACACCGGGCTCAAGACATCGTCTTCAATTGTCCTGGAGTGTCACATGCGCAACGACAGCGCGAGCAGCGATGGGCGATCACCTGCGAACCGGCTGGCTGATAGTTGAGGAATGTGGCGCGTGACTGTCATTGCTAATCACCAGAAAAACTTGTGTTCTCGGCGTGACACTGCGAACGCCGAAGAGGTTCGCGGGATTTTTCATTCCCACACATCTGGAGTGGCGAATTGGATCCCTGTTCACGGATATTGAGAAAATTGCACGTGCATGATCAAGTTATGGCGGGTGGGGAGGTCTTTCGGTCGGCGTTGGACGAAGTTGCAAAACTCAGCTGCACAACTCGCGTCGGTCCGACGCACCGAAGCAGCATTAAGTTGGTTCATGACGTCGGCAAAACTCATCGCCACGCGCAGTCAAAATGATGCCATCCGCGATCTGCTGTGCGCGCTCATGTGGGCGTGTCATGAGTCAGATCTGCGCAAACGGTTGATGCTTCGGTCCGACACTTCGACACCAGCAAGGGGATCTATTAGGGGCGAAGCGGATGATAGATCGCCTCAGCGAACTGCCCGTCATTAGAATTACTGAGCGCGGAGATATCTTCCGAGACAACCAGATTCGCTAACTACGGAGGAAGTGGGTAGTGGAGTGGATCACCAACGTAAACGGCGGCTCTTGCCTGTGATCGGTGAGTAGTCGAAGATGGGCGTGGAGCTGCGATAGATCGAATAGAAAAGCCTCTGATCCAATTGCTCGGACCAGAGGCATCTGTTCTTCAGTCGTCACTTAAATGGTGAACGGCAGAGCCGTCTGCCACTTGTTCTTGGCGAGCCATTTCTTCGTGACCGGCAACGACGCGTAGACGACTCGATCGCCATCACGAATCACCTGACCGGTGAAGCGTCCTGGCCGGACCGTGTCGATCGAAAGACCTTCTGTCGACTCGTCGCGTGTCAGCAACAATTGCTCGTCAAGTAACTCACGCACCGTCGCTCTGGCCCGCTCATCTT
The DNA here is from genome assembly GCA_024230215.1 of Fuerstiella sp. Classification (GTDB taxonomy): domain Bacteria; phylum Planctomycetota; class Planctomycetia; order Planctomycetales; family Planctomycetaceae; genus Fuerstiella. Next base: position 33,008 of record JAAERP010000117.1, read on the forward strand.
CCTGATGAGCGATTTCGGCAATCAACGAATCCAGTTCGTCCAGCGATCTGATGTCGTCCGGCAACGTCGTACGTGACGCCGGCACTACGGCACACTCGCTCTTCAGTTGAGCGATGCGAATTGCCAGTGAACCGTAACATTCGCGAACAAGGCACGGCCATACGCTCTTCCAGTAACTGTGTGACGGGGCTCGTTCCACGCCAACCACCTGGTCATCAACCAGAATGATCGCGCCGATCTGACCCGGCACGCATTCGAATTCGGCAACGAATTCGTCCAGTTCCTTCTGGAAGTGCTTCAGAAAGAATTCAAGATGTCCAGCTGCCTGAACTCCCATCTCCTGGTTAAACACCGAGATCGCGTCCCACAGCTTGTTGTAGTTCTTATTCTTCCGCACCTCCAACGCTCGTTCCCGCAGCGCGTACGGGAGAATGAGCATGCGATAATCACCGCGCTTAATGTAGCCACCCTGAGACTGCTGAACACACATCGCCGTGTCAAACTTTCGTTCACCCAAGGATCGTACCACGCCCGCGTGGGCCATGGCGTGGTCCTGAGCCGCATGCTTTACGACGTATCCGGCGTGACAGGGCACGATCAACAGACAATCACTTGGGTTGCGGAAACCAAGCGTTTCGTATTCCGTTGTGAATACTTCGGCTGCGCCTTCCACAGGCGACACGAAGCGACAGTCGGACAGATCACTCACCAGTGGAATGACCTGCATGTAGCCAACGCTCTGAATTCGGCCGGGCGTGCAGCCGTGCAGCACGTTGGCCAGAGTCATCTTCTTTTGTCGATTACCAAATACCATTTTTCACCTCCTCGATGAGGCATGGCCTCAACCGGATGCGAGCTATCGCTCGGAAACGTTCCGTTGTCGCTCTGAAAACGGACCTGCACATTGGACTGAATCCATACCCGGAACTCACAAGCCCAAAGATCCCGCTTCGGCTGGTCAGGTGACCAGCCGAAGCGGAACTAATCATCCGAGCGTTAACTCGGTTTTCACTGACGGCACTGCCGCCTCAATCGCTGGTTGAACCATGCCCAGCAGAGCCGCCACTGCGCGGTCAACGTCGGCTTCGAACAATGCCTTTAACAGGCCCAGCCCGATCGCCTCCGGATTGCTGACGGGAAGCCCTGGCACCGTATCGCTAAGCGAACGAATACCGCGAGCCTCTGCTGCGAAGACTGGCGAGAACTGATGGATGGGTGTCTCAACACCCATCCGACGCATAGCCCGAACGACTTCCGCAAAGCGACCGGCCGGCGCATTTTCGTACCCATCGGTGAGCACGAACACAACGTCCGGTTCACGCTTTAACAGCGTAATCAGTCCAGTCGCCAGCGACGTATCACCAGCAGGTTCAATCAACTCGGCTGTCGGCGCGACACGACCATCACTCGTGACAATCGACGCCCGTTCAGCCGTTTCCGACAGCACGTCACGCAATGCCAGAGCGACCGAAATCGACAGTCCCCGGGACACCCGCAGGATAGAGCAACTGACCGTTGGTCAGTGGCTCAAGGGACACCCGCACAGATCAGGACTAAACCCAGCGCTTCGCGGCCCGTCGCTTCTTCGGTTTCGCCCGCCGACTGGGCGTCTGAGGGATCGTCGCGACTGACGTCAGATAGGTCGCCAAGGCGTCAGGTGTCACCCTGATGTCGCGGCGTTTTCCAGCTTCAGTCAGGTCGATCCCGGCAAGTGCGCCGGTCGTTAAGAGTCGTTCAACGAAGCTTCGGCGCTTCCCAAGTTTCTTTGCGACAGTTGTCACGTTCATCAGTTCAGTCATGGTCTGGGTTCCTGTCAGGGATTGAAGAAGGCCTTGGAACGATTCCGGGGCGAAGGTCCGGTGTCTTCTGCTGAGTGCTTTCGAAAAGATCACAAAGCCCTGACGTATGTCGAAGATCGGCCCGCCGTTTCGCGTGTTCCCTGTTCGATCTCGCCCGACTCTTCAAGCCCCTGAAGGATTTCGCGCCGTTCGTGCCGTCGCTCAGCTCGACAATGTTCGGCTCAGCCCAGCCGTGGTAGTTGTCGTCGTCGGTTAGACGAATGTCGCCATACAGCTTCCACGTGCGGCCTCCGTCGCGGCTTTCGATCACGCCGGTGCGCGGATCCGCGAGGCGTATGAAAGACACGGCCTTTCGAGATCTTGTGTCCCGTTTCGTCGCAGCGGTTGTAGTGTTGGTACGGCATGAGAATCCGTCCGTCACGGGTCTTGATGGCGTTGCGAATCATGGTTCGATCAGCCAGTTTGCCCGGCGCCGGCTCCAACTCCGACCACGTGTGGCATGAGTCGTCGCTATGGACGAAATACGTCTTCCACTGGCCAAAACCGCCGTTGTGTACCTGCAAGACCATGGTGGCTCGTTTGCCGTTGAGCATCAGCTCCGAGAGCGTGATCGCGCGGCTGGGATCCTTTGATTTGATGGCCAGATCAATCGGGCGCATGGACGTCCATGTTCTTCCCTGATCTCGGCTGCGGGAGATAAACACGCGGTTGGTCGGCAACGGTTCGGTATGTCCGCCGCCCAGCATCACGGTTACCCACGAGCCGTCAGGCATGGGACGAACCGTCGTGTCGCAGGCCAACTGATTGGGCGTCTGGCCATCGAAGATAGTCGTCGTGAAATCCTGATTGGCATCTTCTTTCGCCAGCTGGTTCCAGTCGAGCGAATCGGCCGCAAGGGCGCTCGCGGCTATGATTGCAACCAGCAACACCATAGTAGGAATCAGGACAAGACTTGGCAGATGGTGTGTCTTCATCAGACTTCCCCTCAATCCACATCGACTGTCAACTTGCGGCCGTCGACACGGTTGGCCTTGAAACTCATTGGTTCCGCCGTCCGTCCTTCAGACAAACTCCCCGCGCGACGAAACGTCACACTACTCTCGTTTCGGTGCGTACCAGAACGTCTTCCAGTACTTCTTGTCCATTTCGAACGGGTCGACAGACGAATCGAAATCATGGTCGACCGGCAGCACACCATAGCGGATCATTTCGCGGACATAATCCCGTCGCGGAACGTATCTCACCGGGCAGTCTTCGCCGTTGTTCGGACTCGGATTGATCATGCAGAAGCGGTTGTTGTCTTCCAGAATGTGCTGTCGCCCTCGAGCGACTGCAGCGACGATCCTCAGATAGTCCGGGTCCGCCTTGTCACGGAAGACGGTTTCGCCCGACTTGGACTGACAAACACCCAATCCACCGGCGTCTTTGGCCAGCGGTGCACGTGCCGCTTTCGACAATTCCGGATACGACAGATTGTAAATCAGATGTCGATTGAACCGGCCTCCGTCTTCGGACATCGTGTGCGCGACATACCGATTCTTCTGGAATTCCTCCGGTGGGTAGTACCGAGCATAAAAGTGAGCCGGAAGCTTGTAGGTGCCGATCTGCTTATCTGCCTCGGTCGGTGCGTGGCACGTATCGCAACGACGGTTCATGACTTCCACCATGGCTTGAGTTTCCGGCCAGTCCTTGTCGTTGCGAACGTTGACGCTGTGCAGGTAGTAGCCGATCGTACCGTGGCTGTTGACTGCATACGTTCCCGCATGATTGGCGCCGGCGTCGAGCCAATGGCGAATAATCTTTTGCTGGGCTTCCGGCATATCAACGCCTTCATGTCCCTCTTCGATCAACTTGAGCAAGCGACTGGAACCGGTACCGATTTCGTACGGTTCGAAGTTGCTCTTACTATGCTCGGAATATGGCAGAATGATCCGATTGTCGCCGAAGAGTTGGCGCCAGGACATCTGTATATAGCCGATCGGATACAGCGGTCCCCAGTGCCCGGAAATGTTGAAACCAGCTTCTTCACGGTCGTGGTTGTGGCATTCCAGGCAGTGCTCATCCAGAATCGGTTGAATGTCGCGCAGGAAATCGAAGATCTCCGGGACGCCAGCGACCGGTTCGGGAGCGACCGGATCGGTGCGCGTGATGCGGAGATACTGTTGGCGTTCATCGACTCCAGGCGCTTCGGTCCGATTCTCATGGCAACCGATACAGGTCGTGGTTTCGCCTGGCATGACGGATGTGAACGAGTGCATGCGCTTTACGCAATGCCCTTTTACGTCCATCGCGAGGAACAAGAAACTGCGTAGCGCAGGTAGCTTGAAATAGGCGCTGCCATCTTCGGAAACCGGCACGGAACCGATCAACCGCTCGACGGAGAACGTGCCGCCCGCGGACATTTCTGACATCGCGCCCGAATAGTTGATCGGTTTCGGCAGCACTTCGTAGACAAGTAGATTCTTAACCGTACCCGGTTTGACGTTCCGCATCTTGCGGCCTTTGTAGATGTCAACCATCGCCAAGGTGCCATAGTCGGTAGATGGCTCCGTCGCGTCGGCGATCACGGGTTCCCGCTTGTGCTTCATCACAGGCCTCGGTTCACCAATCCAATATCCTTGCTTGGCCAGTTCTTCCGGCAATCGGTACAGAACCTCGGTTGCGCCCTGGTCGTTCAACAGTTCCATGGTGGTCTTGTTGGCAACCAGAAAGCGGTCTTCGCTCAACGCCCATGGGTCGCAGTGGATATTATCCTGACTGATGTACTGAACGCCCTTGGGGTCGTCCGGTCCGAGTCGCGGGTCGATGAGCGCGATTCGGCCGTAATGCTCGCGCCGACCGTGACCGGGCGACCATGTGACAACGAGCTTCGGACTATTGGGAACTGGCTTCGGAGCCAATATCGTTCCGTGGTTGATTTGGTTGCCGTACAGTACCATCTGCCGGGTGCCATCGGGGTTCATCGACCAAAGATGATGGTAGCCCATATGAAAACGGTCTACGTATTCCCAGCGCATGTACGCCACCTGACCGCTGGAAAGGACCCAAGGTGTGTTGTCGTGTTCGACGTTGGCAGACAGCGCGTGGAGATTGCTTCCGTCGGAATCGCACTTGTACAGCGTTCCGACCTGCGTCATCCAACACTGAACATACCGGTTGGCGCGAGTGGAACAGAACATGATCTGGTCGTTCGGCAGGTACGTAGGTTCGAAATCGTCCCATCCCGGTGGCGAATAGGTCGAGTAGTCTTCCATTCCCGGGGAAACGTCCTCACCTTGTCCGGTTAGTTGTTTCAGGCCAGACCCATCGAGATTGATTTCAAACAGACTGTAATGCCGTTTTCCCTTCGGCAGGTACGCAAAGATGAGTTTCTTGGCATCGTAGTGAATCTGCGGGTCGCGGATGTTGCCCTCGGGGTCTTCAAAAATAGTCCGAACTTGCTTCGTCTTCACGTTATAGATGCATAGCTTTCCGCCAGAGTTCATGGGAAACGTGGTTCGGCGCTGGTCGGTCGAATAGTACGCGATGTTAGCATACCAATGGCCGTCGATACTGGGCTTGCGAACGGCAAAGAGGATTTCGTCGGGCAAGCCGGAATCGAGGAAGGAGCCGAGCATCGACGAATTCTCGACTGCGTGAGTCCGCTCCGGTGTCTGGCCGAACGCGAGAGCAATCAACGGGAGCAGTAAGGTGAGCCGGGCTCGGGAATGCATGCTTCGGTCTCCTGGTGTATAGATGGAAAGACGGGTTTCTTCCCGCCATTGGATTCGAACTGATATCATAACACGTCTCGCCATTTTTGTTCTGGAAGATCCGGAACAGCGTGACGGGCTCACACTGAAGCGCTTCCGGGATCGTAGATTGTTGGTAGCACTGACGCCGTATTCTTGACAGTTCAAACCTTACCGAAAGGGCTGACATCTTGTGATCGTCCTTGACTCAATTCATTACATGTTTGGACTGATCGGTGCCGTGGCAATCGGCGTGTTCATTGTCACCATCGTGGTTGGCGTCCCATGTTTTATGGTGCATATTTGCAGACTTGGCCCCGAGTCATCAAGCGACGTTCGTCAACTGAACTACCGCCTGTTCAGATTCGCATGTCGAACTTTCTATATTGGCTGGTCCTGCCTGATAGTCTATTTCGTCATCAATACCTGCCGAGGAATGTGACACATCCGCCCTCTGTCTCTGCTGGTCGTGTCAGTACACGGTTGAGCTTTCTCATGTTGTGATTCGATATAGCCTCCGTTTTGATACAGTTCATTCCACACTGCAATAATGAACGACGTACGTGTGAAATTCGTCTGTCAGTTTAGAGACGATGGTACTACAGACGCCAGATACGAAATCCTCAAAAACGAAAGTCGCCGAACGTGACCAGCCGCCGATGATATCGCTTCATGTCAGCACAACTGTCCGCAGGAAATTCCAAACCCGCCCACTCTCTTATGCACACGAAGGCACTATGGGAATCTCAGCAAAGGGTGTTTCTAGTCTAGCGGTGACCGTGTGTCTGATTGCGGTCTTGGGCGGGAGAATCAAGGGCTGTGCAATTTCAGAAAAGGCATCAATGAGCATCAGCCGTGGGATGTCGAAAGCTGAAGTGATAGAAATTGCAGGCGAGCTTCATTATGAGGATCCGCATGGATGGTACTACAGTGTCTGGAACGGCTGTGTCACGTATAGTGACATGCTGTACGTGTCCTTCGATAAAAACAACAGGGTTGACTGGGTGTCGTTTTGAGATAAGGAACAGCCGAAAGGAATCATGGGAGTTCGGGTGTCTTTGTTTTTGCTGAGCATTATACCAAGCTGCAGCTTAGCAAGGCCCTAATGAAAATTCAGATGTGCATCACAGATCCCACTTCCCGGCTCTCATAACACTTGAACCTAAACTCGGTGGCATCCCATCGACGCAAGGTGATTCACGATCCAGACCTGCCCAGCCATGAGCAACCCCTATCAACCACCAACCGCACAAACAGAGAAACGCAGTGCACGACCGTGGATGATTCTGTCTGCACTCCTGTTCGTCGCACTGCTTCTCATGGGCCTGGCTCAGTTGCGTACCTACAGAATGGCGGAGACGGCCAGGGCACAGGCACAGAAGGCCAGAGCACAAGCACAGCAGTCGTTACAAAAGGCAAACGATGCACTGAAGGAAGCCGAGGCGGCGTCCCCCAATGATTGATCGACACATCGTCAGGACTCAATCGCAATGAAGAAACGAATCAACACGAACGCCAAACTCTATTACTTTATCGATGTAGACCTACACTCAAGGCAAATCATCGGCTGGGGTATTGAAGAGAAGGGTGAAGTTGACGTGCGTTTGACAAATGGGTGTCACAGAGTGTTCCTGTCGAAGGGACAATACAACAAATTCGTAGAGAACGTTTCAGAATTCTGAGTGTCGTGCTGTCGGAGAGCACTGTCTCGAATCCGAAGACATGGCCTCGCAAACCCGCAGACAATAAGTAAGTAACGAGGCATTGGTGTTTATCATGAGACTCCTGCCAAAGTGGTACACAAACGATGGAAGATATGGAATGGCTCTTTATGGGTTTAGTGTGCGGTGTTTTCAGTGTTTGCGGTGCGGCCTTTGTTCTGAAACGCATAGCGAACAACTCTGAAGGAAGCAACACGCTGACCGCAGTTTCATCGCTTCTGAAATCACACTTTCTCCCTGTCCACACCAACGACATTACGATCTCTGAACGGGACTTTCCGTTCCGGGTCAGGGCCGACTTGCAGCGTGCCATTGACCAACTATTTGGCGATGACACTCGTGTTGTGCATTTCTGCGGAGTGCGTCGTGAATACTCACACGAAGGTCTGTCGATTTCGGATTGCGTGATAGAGAATGAACACAATCAGGCGGTCTCGGTGCCACCTGAACACGAGGCACTTGATATCGGCGAGGACGAACCGATCCGTGTCTTGAAGAACGGACTTTGGCTTCTCGAAAGAGATGAAGTGAAGTTCGCTGTATTACTTTCACCAACCGGAAACTTTCAAGAAACCACGGGAGTTCGTTTTCAGATTGGAACACCAAATTCTTCGGAGGGCACCCGTATCGCTAAGGAGTTCTTCCGACATCTTGAAGATTCAATTCTCAAGGCCGAGTCCTACAGAGGGAAGATTCTGTCGCTGGAACAGCCTGAGCATTCGTACACAGGCAAAGCCAACGGCATCACGGTCCATAAACTCAGAACGGTAGAACGGGATCAGGTAATCCTGTCCGAAAGCACGTTGACGCTGTTGGAGCGAAATGTCATTCAGTTCGTGAAACAGCGAGAACAGCTATCGCATTTCCAGCAGGCGACCAAGAAGGGGCTGCTGTTCTACGGGCCACCGGGAACTGGCAAGACCCATACGATTCACTATCTGGCACGAGCACTGGAAGGTCACACAACGCTGCTGGTTTCCGCCGAGCAAGTCGGAATGCTCAGCGAATACATGGCACTTGCAAGACTTCTCCAGCCGAGCATCGTGGTGATGGAGGACGTTGATCTCATTGCCCGAGACCGGGCGAATATGAATAGCCCATGTGAGGAAGCTCTGCTTAACAAGCTCTTGAATGAGATGGACGGGCTGAAGGAAGATGCCGACATTCTGTTCATCCTGACGACCAACCGCCCGGAAACCCTGGAGGCAGCGTTGGCGTCACGTCCCGGACGAATCGATCAAGCGATTGAGTTTCCGTTCCCCGATGAGGATGGCCGAAGCAAGCTGATCCATTTGTATTCGAGGGGGATCTCAATGTCGGACGAATTGGTTACTGAAATCGTCCGCAGAACGGAGAATGTGAGTGCCGCATTCATCAAAGAACTCATGCGGCGAACAGTCCAGTTTCACATTGAAGGTGGCAGTAGTGGAGATGTCAGCCACGACGAGATTGACAATGCCCTTGACGAGATGCTGTTCAAAGGTGGATCACTGAACCTGAAGTTGCTTGGGGCGGCTGAGCGGGATACTGCTTCGAGTGTCCAATCGTAGTTCTTAGAAATGCTTCGGCGTCCACCAATGATTGATCGACACATCGTCAGGACTCATACGCAATGAAGAAACGAATCAACACGAACCCCAAACTCTATTTGAGCGGCTGACTTCTGGAGAAGAGCTTGAGTGAAGCTATGACAATCAGGGCGGAAGCTGACGAAGATCGGCAAGAAGTCCGGGCGTTGAATCAATCAGCATTTGGCGGCAATGACGAAGCCAACCTGGTTGACCAGTTGCGGGATGGTGGGTTCGCTGTGGCATCCCTCGTGGCTCTGGCCAAAGGGCAAATCGTGGGCCACGTTTTCATTGCACTAAAATTGCACTAACGTGATGAACAACCGTCAATAATGCTGCCTATACATACCCATTTAAAAAATGATCAAAATAAACTTCCGGCTATTTTCGTCAATGTATACATTGACGAAAACGTGTTTTGAGTTGCTTAGTCTTGTTGATCATCCGCCATGCACAGCACAATATTTGGCGGCGCCGCATGAGTGAGTGCGGACGATGCAAGACAGATAACGGCCATTAAAGTGACCAGCGACGGACGTCGCGTGGTGCGGACTTCAGTGAGTAAACACTTCATCGGTGTTCCTGCTCTTACAGTTAGGAATTGATTCTTACGCGGACAACCGTGGACTATTTTTTCCGGTTGCGTTTCTTCTTTTCCGGCGTCTTAGCAACGCCCATGTACTGTTGCATGCGGGCCACGTATCCGCTGTGACTGAAACTGCAGGCTTTCATGGCTGCCGTGTACGGCTCGTGTCCATCGCCGATCCAATCGATGATATTAAAGATCTTCAGCGAGGCGTATGAACTTTCACTCAGCAATTCGTTCCAGCACGCCTGCGCCGATTCTTTGTCGCCACGTCGATACAGAATCCAGGCCGCCATGATCCGGACGTGATGACATTCGTCAGCGAGGCTCTTCTTAATAATGTCCAGATTCAAAGACGACTGTTCCTGCACGTTGAAGCAACCGACGATGGCCCAGTAGCGAACTCCTGCGTCGGCGGCGTTCAGGTCTTTGTAGAACGCGGGCACGTTGGCCGCATCCTGCTGCAACGCCAGCGATGCAGCCTGCTGAAGCGCCCTCAGGTCGTACAGTGACGGATCACGGACAAGCTCATAAATCGTCTTGCCCGCTTCTTCCGAACGTTTGACGATTTCGCTTTCGGGCAGCAGTGCGGAGTCGTGATTTTCAATCTGCCATTCGTCCATAGCATCGCTGAGTCGAACGATGTCAGTCGCATACTTTGGGTCATCAATAAGGTTGTGCACGTTGTCGGGGTCGACGGACGTGTCGTAGAGTTCCTCCATCGGCTTCGTCCCGAAGAATCGCCCTGTGATCGCATTCGTCTTGCCTTCTTTGTGATGCTGCTCCCACGCCTGAGTAGCTTTCATCGTCCACAGATAATTCAGGTGCTGGCCCCACGGCGCGTAAGGCATGTAGTTGCGAATGTACAGAAACTTTCGATCACGGATTGCTCGGACATTGTCGCAGCGTTCATCCATGCGTGTTCGAAAACTCACGTGGTAATCCCGTGTTTCGACGTCCGTACCCAGAAATACTTTCCCCTGCAGATAGTCCGGTGTTTCGGCACCACAAAGATTCAGCCACGTCTTCGTCATATCGATGAAGCTGACCAGCGTATCGATCTTACTGCCCGGTGCGGCCGGACGCAGATGGGCATACTTCTCCGGTATCCTGATAATTAACGGACAGTGAGTTCCACTGTTAAACAGGAATCGCTTGCTGCGAGCAATCACGCCACCGTGGTCCGAGTTGTGCACGACGATGGTGTTTTCAGCCATGCCGCTGGCCTCCAGGTCTGCCAGTGCCTTGCCGATGTCGGCATCCATCTTCTTCACCTGGTCATGATAGTGGGCGTAGTTCCGACGAATGTCAGGGATGTCCGGATGGTACTCGGCCAGTCGAACATCGGACGGGCTGTGCTCGGATTTCGTGACGTCGCCAAAGGCCTTCGATTCATGAGACTTGGTGCTATTGATGACCATGAAGAACGGCTGCTGTTTCTTCAGTTCCGACCAGTCGACCTTGCTTGTATCCCACGGACTGCGGTCTTCCCGATCGCCGATGTTGTAGTCGGTCTTGCCTGCGTTTCCGACATAGTAGCCGGCGTCCTTCATCAGGTCCGGATAGTACTTTATGGTGTCGTGCGGAATGGGATAGCGGCTGCGCATCGGATGGGTTCCCATCGACACGGCATGTACACCGGTAATCCATGTGCTTCGCGACGGTGCACACACGGGTGCGTTCGCGTAACAGTGCATATACTGAAATCCCTCAGCCGCCAGTCCATCAATATTCGGAGTGTCAGCGTACGGGTTCCCGTAACAGCCGACCCAGTTGACATTATTATCCTCGCAGGTCAGCCAGAGAATATTGGGGCGGTCTGCTGCTGACGCGAACTGAATCGGCAAGAGCAGTAGTAGTGGTGTCAGGTGTTTCATATTAAGCATCTCCGGGTTCGGGTGACCCGCGTGGCAGCGAGAGCCGCGGCAGCAAATTGTGAGATCGAACATCTCATCTTCTTCGATTTCCGTTGCGACGCAAGCATGTGACAAGCGCTTTCGTCAGAAGAAATCACAGATACGATCACGGGAACGACTGCCCTTCACGCTGCCGCCATGAGCAGGCAACTCTGGGCAACGGCGATCCACAGGCGTTCCAAAGAACAACCGCGATACTGATTGCCCGTGGCGCAGACATAACCGACGTACCATTAGTGATCGCGGGCGACGATGCGAATCATGAACATCTGCCGAGTCTTGTTGTCGGCGAGCCCGGGCACGAGGATTGTGTCATTGGCCCGATTCCAGCGTGGTGCCGGATCGATTCGAATATTGCCGGAGTATTCTCCCTTATCAAGGCCTTTGCTGCGCACCCAGGCACCATCGCTACGGCGGTACACCACAAAATAGTTTTCGGTGCCCTTCTTGTAGCCGTTGGCAAACAACGTGCCGTCAGGTGACAGCGAAATGTCACCTTCCGGCTTGGGAAAGATATTGGGGGTGCCCAGCTTCCCGACGATCTGCTGCTTATCGACATCATAGAGGATCTGGTCATCCTTCGACCGGCCGATCAACAGATGACCCTCAGCCCATTCGGGGTGCCCGCCGATATGCCTGTCGTGCATGGTCAGCCCCGTCCCATCGATGTGAATCGAGAAGGGCTTATTGATCTTCGTTTGCTCCTTGCTCCTTTTCTCCCAGTTGCCCCGGGCGAAGAAGTAGACTCGGTCGCCAGTGCGGTTCCACAGCGTGTGGTTGATGAACAGGGCGGTGTCGTCGATATCGGGGTGAACCTTCCTGAGCTTGTCTGCAAGCTGGCGGTAGGAGACGAGCAATCGCCTATCGCCGGTCTTGATGTCGACCACGAAGATGCCATCGTTCTTTGGCGCGTTGTCTTTCTTTGACCAGTCAAGGGTCTCCGGGTACCCCGTGACCGCTCGCAGCCGCGCCAGCCGACCGTAGTTGATCCCCAGAAACGCGCCGCCGTTTTGCGCAAACCCGCCGTTGCCGATTGGAGCCTGGTCGTCGCGGAATTCCCTGATCCGTTTTCTCTGTTCGATGTCGTACAGCACTGCGAATACCTTGCCGGTCTTCACATCACGGTCGTTGAAGATGAACTGCGTTTCTGCGGCCAGCGGGTTCCAATAGAACATCGTTCCCTGCTGCGGGTTCCAGGCATGTGTTTTCTCGATCCGAATGATTCTGTTGTTCTGATGCGTATCGACCAGAATGATGACGGCCGCCTCGTCGGGCGTGGGCATGCGATCGATGTGTTCGATCTCCATGCCAAGGATGTAGCGGTCACTGGCATTCCAGGGAATCGTCCGACACTGACCGATGTACCCGAAAAAATGGTGCTTCGTGCCGGATGTGACCTGATCGACCTTCAATTCGAATGCGGGGTCTTCCGCCCATCCGTTTTCTGCCCGGCCCAGGACTGCACACGTCATGATAACCAGGCAGCTCGAAATCGCCCTCATTTGAATAGAACAACCGCGCAGCGTGCGTGACAGACTCATTGTGGTCAACTTCCAATAATAGCTTTGCTGTTCGAACGTATCTTCGTCGCAGGAATGACGACCGCTGAGTCGTCATGACGGAACGCACTGGCAGCATGGACTGCTGTGCGTTTGAGCGTCATTTGGAATACGCTTGCCACGCCTCTGCGATCTGCGCTTTCTTCTCATCGCCACCGTGAAAGATGAGACGATGTTTGAGGAGGATACTCTGGCTCCTGGCGAGTTCAAAATCGCCGTGGTCATTCTCACCCGCCACTTCCTTTAAGGCGAATGGATTGGCCGTAAACAAGCCGTAGGTGCGAACGTGCCACGGAGTCGGGTGACGGAAGCTGTCGGGGTGATTAAGAATCGCCACGCCCATGGTCTGACCGTCGACCGGACCGTTAAAATCGACCCACGGAACGCGTTTCCCCCAGGCATTTCCGTCCTCGTCTCCGCTGCTGTTAACGATGCGTCCACCGAGTTCAGCATCGACGCACATACTGTGGGCGACACGGACAGTGAGTCCTGAATCCTTCTTCCCCACGACTGTAATTCCATCCTTCACGCCCATCAGCACGATTTCAATATCCATGACCCGTGAGCCGTTGTCGGCCACATAGAAGTTCACCGTCCGCGTCTGTCGCATATAGACGTCACCATCTGGAGTGACGTTGTCGCACTCGACGATGAGGGTTGCCGAATCGCCCGAAGCCTTCGCCTTGACGACTTTCGTGTGAACCTGCCGGCCCAGTGTCGCTTCCTTTTTCTCATCCACTTTTCCGTTCTTTGTGAATGTGAGCCGCTCGTGCCATGTATTGAAGCCGCCGGCGTCCTGCAGGCCGAAGCACACGGAGCGATGGTGCGGATGATCCTGCTTCTCCCCTGCGACGTCCTGCATCGGGTAAGCACGCGTCATCAGAGCACCGCCCGGACCGATCACGGGCCAGAAATAACATTTATTTGTCACCGTGTCGGTCGTCACATAACGCGTGAAAAGCTCGCCGTCGATGTGAATGGCAATGTCGCCGGAATCTTCTCGATCGATCGAAAACTCCGTGGCGCTGGCGACCGGAAGCATCGACATGGCTGCACCGAATGCGACGCCCAGGACGATGTGGTGGTTAAGCTTGTACATACCTTTTCTCCAGGATTGGATGACGACTGGGACCTGCAGCCATCTCTCTTGTAAACGCCTCAGACCGTTGATCAGAAAGCTGAGCTGGATGATAAAGAACACTAATCACTTTCAGTCTACCACCGATGACATGTAATCGTCCATCCAGCGGAATGTGTATGAAGTGGCATGAATCTGCCCGGATCCCGGCAGAATGCGGCTCAGGTGCGACATTTGTAAACGGCCGTGACGCGCATGTGCACGCCATTCATTACTCCACACCGTGCACAATTTTCTTCCTGCGCCCCACTTGTCTAGGATTCCGAATGATGAGACGCCCGGATGGGTGCAAGTCGTTATGTTCCTGGAAATATGACTACACAACAGCGATGAGTGAACTCACAAATACCGTGTTGATTCACGCCGCCGATGAAGCCCAACGAGAGAGCTTTTTTGCTGTATTCAAGCATTGCGAACGGCAAAGAATGTCGGCGCGAATGAGCGAAAAGACGTTGTACGTCCTGAATCTGAAAACCATGGCAACGGCGGTGCTGTTATTCATACTTGCGGTGCTGATTCCCGCGTCACACGCCTGCGGGCAGGTTTTGAACTTTCGCAACTATGGCGTTGATGAAGGATTGCCAGACGGTTTGGTCCGCGCCATGGCACAGGACCATGAAGGATATTTGTGGTTCGGAACGCATGGTGGACTGTGCCGATTCGATGGAGTCAGCATTAAGATCTATTCCCGAGAAGACGGTTTGGACGCCGTTCATATCAGAGCACTGTGCGTGGACCGGGATGCAATCTTTGGATCGGATCCCGCAACAATGGACTTATCGTCTTCAATGGGAATGATTTCCGTGCGCTGACGACCGACGCCGAAGATCTACCCAGTCCGGGTTTTATTCACGTGATCCAGGTCGACTCTGACGGCGACGTATGGGTCGGTGCCAGGAATGGCCTGTATCGGTATTCTGACGGAGTCCCGCATCGTTTTACCGTCGACGACGGCTTGCCCACCAACTCGGTCTGGTCACTTTATGAGGACAGCGAACAGAATCTCTGTGTTGGCACTTTTGGGGGACTGTGCCGGCATTCCAACGGCGCCTTTGAACACCATACCGTTGATCCGACATCGGACCGGGTAGCAATTATGGGGATTGCTGAAGACCACAACGGGACGCTGTGGGTCGGAACGGACAAGAAAGGCTTGTTCCGTTCCAGCGATCAGGGATTCAAGAAGGTGCCGCTGAGCAATCAGCCGAATACATCAAGGATATTGAATGTATTGACTGACAGCCGGGGAGATCTCTGGGTTGGCACCCGAGCTGGATCGTTCAAACGCCACGGGGAGATGTTCGTCAGCTACGGCGAGGACAAAGGTGGCCCCGGTGGATACATCGCACGAATATTTGAGGACCGAGAGGCCAACCTGTGGTTTTGTTCGCGAACTTCCGTCGCCATGCTGACGAATGAAGCGGTCATTTCGTTTCCGACGGATTCATCGCTGTCCTCCAGGGTCATTGACGTCGTCATGGCCCGCGAGAACGGAGACATCTGGGTCGCAGTTCGAGACGCCGTTCATAGGATTTCTGGTGGTGCCAGTTCCGTTTTCAGGATTGGCGAGGGGCGCAAAAACCTCATGTTCTCAAGCATCCTTGAGACGCAGTCCGGCACCGTCCTGTTTGGAACATTCGGAGCGGGTATCTTCGAATTCTCGAAGGGGCAGCTAACGCCCTATGACTGGCACGACGGGCAGACACCTGGCGACCTTGTTGTGAACCTGTTTGAGGATCACGAGGGTGGGCTCTGGATCAGCTCTGTCAAAGACCTTTACCGCTACCATGATGGCAAACTGACGAAGCTTGAACGGAACGAAGACGTGCCGGCTGACAATTACCGGTCAACCGTCATCCTGCAGGATCGTCAGAAAACCGTCTGGATCGGAACACGCACTGGGATTTCAGAATATGCAAACGGTGAGTTTACTCAGTACACGTTACCGGACAGTCAGGATGGAAACGAAGTTCTGTGTTTGCTGGAGGACGACGACGGCTTTCTGTGGGTTGGCACCAGTAACGGATTGTACAGTTTTTCCGACGGTCAATTCACAAAAGTTACCCCCCTCGGTGATTTTTCCAGCAAGGTGTGCCGGACGCTTGTGCGAGAAGGGCCCCATCTTTATGTCGGCATGCCCAATGGCCTGAACCGCCTGGATCTGAGAACGATGCAGGTCAAGGTCTATACCGTCAGGGACGGGCTGGCAGGTTCCATGATCAGTCAAAGGGGGCTTTCCAGGGACCGTCAGGGCAACATCTGGATCGGCACCGCGATGGGCCTGTCATGCCTGCGCCCTTCGCTGGATCGGACGAATGAGACCGCACCACCCATTCATATTTCACGAATCGCATTACGCAAAAGACGACTAAGCCTCAACGATCAGGTCGAACTTCCATACGACGATAATAATATCAGGTTCGAGTTCGTGGGACTCAGCTATACGTCACCCCGGGATGTCCGCTATCAACACCGGATGGAAGGTGTTGATAGAGACTGGATTGAGACGTCCGAGCGGTCCGCTGCCTATCCGTTCCTGCCGCCCGGCCCATATGAATTTGAAGTCAAGGCTCGCAACGGCGATGGCGTGTGGAGTGAGAAGCCCACTGTTTTTGCCTTTGTCATTCACCCGCCATTTTGGGTCACCTGGTGGTTTCGGGGAACGGGGGTGCTGGTGCTGCTGGCCGTCGTCATTGCAGCACACCGAATTCGAATCCGCGTCTGGAAAGAGCGAAACAGCGTCCTGCAGGGCGAAATCACGGAGCGTATCCGAGCCGAGGAGGCCGCACGTGTGGCTCAGGAGAAGCTTCTCGACCGCCATCGCCGTGAAACAGAAATCGTGGAGGCCAAACTCGAAGACCTGAGCCAACGACTGGTCTGGAAGACGCGACTGGCGACCATCGGTCAAATGACGGCCAGTATCGCTCATGAAATCGGTAATCCGTTGGGAGCCGTGCGAAATGCCACATTCCTGCTGAAACGAAGAACTTCGACGGCCGATGAAAAACAGTCTCAGTACCTGGACATTATCGACAAGGAGGTCGACGAAGCCAACCGCGTCATCCGCGACATGCTGGAAATGGCACGCTCCAAAGAACCGGCCAGGATGTCGTTCGACCTGCCAACGCTTATTCGGGAGGTGTTCGAGCAATCCGCCATGAACACATCGGCGCAGATGGAACTTGAATGCCCCGCTGGGCGGAACATGATGTTTGCCGACAGAGACCAGATACGCCAGGTCATAGGAAATCTTTTTGCCAACTCGATACAGGCGATGGACGGGAACGGCGATATTCGCGTGGAATTGCGTCAAGACGACGGTCATGATTCGCTGCTCGTCCGGGATAGCGGGCCTGGTGTCGATGCAGAGCACCGGGCACAACTGTTCGAGCCGCTCTTCACGACCAAAGCAAAGGGCACCGGTCTGGGACTGGCGATCTGTCGTCAAATCATCGAAGGCCACGGCGGGACCGTCGAATTGCTGGACCATGACGGAACGGGGGCATTATTCAGTATTCGCCTGCCACGCGAGAACCAGTCGTGAATATTCATAAGTCGCTTCCCTGGGAGCCCGACGTCCACATCTTTGCGTTAACTTTCTTGAGAGCCGAAGGATGCTGATTCAGGCTGACACTTCCACATCCCGCCCGGATCTGCCGTAAGTTCTGCGAAGCATGGCGAACCTGCCGGCTGGACTGGGACTGCAGATGGGTCTTAACGCCTTCACCACTCTGCGGGCGCCAACAGCCGATGGTTCGAGGCGCATCGGCGGATAGCCCAGTATTCTTCTCGTGCCTATCGAGTTGAGTACAACTGCTGAAAAGTTCTATGTCAACCAGAACCCTGGCGGCGGAACGACTGTTGCCCAGGCGAATGTCTACTCTGGTAAGTATCGCCCCGTTTGAAGTGCCGTGGCTGTCCGATAGTGCATTCGCGAATTCGTCAGCAACTGCGTGGTACGCCCGGCATTTCTGGCGTGTTCGACGCCCCGTACCTGCGTAGCCGCCCCATCTTTTTCGCGATTCGCCAGAGATCGCAGATCAAACCACACAACACTCGAAGATCTTGAAGTTTCAAAACTCACCGGCCCCGACACACGACGGCTTTCCGGACAGCCTGCTAGCTGGGCAGTGCCGGATCAGGTGGAATGCTGCACTTGTCGTCTCAAACTTCACGGACATCAGTTTCCGCTCGTAATGCGAAGGCAAGACTCTGTGGTTACCGCATTCCATGTTTCCATCGCTGGAATTGCAAAAGTTGTGCGGTCGAATTAGTGTTCCGGGGAACACAGCGATCCGTCTTGTATATATGCGTGCCGGGATTGACCCGCTGAAGCGGCTGAATGATTTGCACGCGTTATCATATTTTTGCACCTGGGGGCCCCGCCCTTGGAAGGGAACGTGTTATGGACAAAGACAATGTCTTTCAGATGTCTGCCTCGAATATCCGGTTTGGCACCGGATGTACTGCGGAGATCGGCATGGATCTGCGCGACATGTCGGCGCAGCGAACGATGCTTCTGTTGGATCCCAATCTGCGGTCGTTGAGGGTCGCGGAAGTTGTCATCGAATCACTAAAGGCCCAGCGACAGGACTTTGTGATTTTCGACGAAATTTCAGTCGAACCGACGGACGCCAGCTTTCAACACGCCGCCGCAATTGCGACAGAAGGCCAATTCGATTCTTTCGTTGCCGTGGGCGGCGGCAGCACGATCGACACCGCGAAGGCGGCCAATCTGTATTCCACCTGGCCGGCGGAGTTTCTGCATTACGTTAACGCACCGATTGGAGCAG
Organism: Fuerstiella sp.; assembly: GCA_024230215.1. Classification (GTDB taxonomy): domain Bacteria; phylum Planctomycetota; class Planctomycetia; order Planctomycetales; family Planctomycetaceae; genus Fuerstiella. Next base: position 51,819 of record JAAERP010000117.1, read on the forward strand.
GTCAGCCGGTTCCTGCTCCGCTCAAGCCGTTGATTGCCGTGCCCACCACGGCAGGAACGGGTAGCGAAACGACCGGTGTGGCCATTTTTGACTATGTGGAAAAGAAGGCCAAGACGGGGATCGCTCATCGGTATCTGAAGCCCACTCTGGGGATTGTTGACGCTGACAACACACAAACACTGCCCGCAGAAGTCGGCGCATCCAGCGGCCTGGATGTCCTGAGCCATGCCCTGGAATCATTCACGGCGATTCCCTTTGATCAGCGTCCAAAACCGCCGGGACCTCTGCAACGGCCTGCGTACCAGGGCTCCAATCCGATCAGCGATCTGTGGTCGCTGCACGCGCTGGAGCTGATGGCGGAATACCTGCCGCGCGCATTTGCCGACACAACGGACGCTGAGGCTCGCAGCAACATGCTGTTGGCGGCAGCGATCGCCGGAATCGGTTTTGGCAACGCTGGAGTGCATCTGCCACACGGCATGTCTTACCCGGTCGCGGGCATGGTGAAGAACTATCGGCCCCCCGGATACAGTGTCGATCATGCGTTGGTGCCACACGGCATGTCGGTCATTCTAAATACACCCGCCGTCGTTCGATTCACGGCGCCAGCCTGTCCGGAACGCCACCTTCGTGCTGCCGCTGCCCTGGGAGCAGATGTGATTGATGTTTCTCAGGAAGCTGCCGGGGATCTTCTGGCAGACCGGGTTATCCACTTCATGAAGCTGATGAACATGCCGAATGGGCTACAGGACGTGGGGTATACGACAGACGATATTCCGGCTCTTGTGCAGGGCACCCTGCCACAGCATCGCGTCACAAAATTGTCGCCTCGCCCGGCCGACACAGCGGCCCTGACGACACTTTTCGAACAGTCACTGAAGATCTGGTAAGCGGGTATGTCTGTGGGCAGCCGCAGGCGTCGAATGGCAACGATTCCTTGTGCGGGCCCCTGACGGATACGTCCCAATGCCTGTGTCGAAAAACGAACCTCCTCGTTTTGGCAACAGTGCAAGACGACTGGTGTGCGCTATCCAGAGCAGTTTACCTATTGTCGTGAACGATACTGGCTCGGGGGAGTAACAAAACTGCTATTGAAAGATGCTCTTCGCTGCCACAAGTCAGCATGAAACGCTGTAGTCATCGACCGCGGCTACGGATAGCATGCTGATCGGCGTATTACCCTGCTCGACCTGAACGACCGCCCAGGAAAAGATATTCACACAATGGACAAGAAAACGTTGATCGCCGCCTTTCTTGGCGCGGCACTCACATTGCCTGTTGTCGCTGACGAGCCCCATGATCGTTCGGCATTGGACGGAGCCCCCGACGCGATCCTGCACTCGATTAACGCGCGGCGCGAACAGTCGTGGCAGATAGCTCAGGAAATCTGGTCGGCTGCGGAACCAGGCTACCAGGAAGCGGTTTCCTCTGCTCTGCTGGCGGACGCGCTGGAAGGTGCGGGCCTGAATGTCACGCGCGGTGTCGCCGGAATCCCGACGGCTTTCACGGCAGAATTTGGCGAAGGTACGCCCGTGATTGGGATTCTGGGTGAATTTGACGCGTTGCCCGGGCTGAGCCAGACGGCAGATCCGCAGCGAATGCCGCGCGACGACGGCAACAGCTACGGGCACGGTTGCGGACATCACCTGTTCGGGACCGCATCTGCCTCCGCGACCATCGCTATCGCGGACCAGATTCGGTCCGAAAAGCTCGCCGGAACAGTTCGGTTCTACGGGTGCCCGGCCGAAGAAGGCGGCAGCGCGAAAGTGTTTATGGTTGAAGCCGGTCTGTTTTCCGATTGTGACGCCGTTTTACATTGGCATCCTTCAAGTCGGAACGCAGCGGGTGACAAAAGCAGTCTGGCCCGCATGGCGGTCAAGTTTCGGTTTCGCGGCAAAGCGGCTCATGCGGCAGGGGCGCCGGAACAGGGGCGTTCGGCGCTGGATGCGGTGGAGCTGACAAACCATGCTGCTCAGTTGCTTCGAGAACACACGCCGGAATATACGCGGATTCATCACGTCGTCACGGCTGGCGGAGATGCTCCCAACGTCGTACCGGCCTTCGCTGAGGTTTACTACTACATTCGTCACCCCGAAGCAACAATTCTTCGGCCCCTGTACACTCGGCTGGAACTCTGTGCGAAGGCTGGAGCGTTAGCCACAGAAACGGAACTGGAGATCGGTTTTGAAGGCGGCATTCGGGAAATTATGCCCAACCAGACTCTTTCCCGCGTCGTTTCCGGGCGCCTGCGGGCACTGAACGATCTGACATACACCGAAGACGACATGAAGTTCGTCGCCCGGATTCGTGAGACCCTTCCGCAACCGAATCCAATTGAGAGTATTCACGAGGTCGAAGATGTCAGCGGCACGGTTGGAAAGGGGTCGACTGATGTCGGCGATGTGTCCTGGGTCGTTCCAACATCAGGATTCTCGACGGCCTGCTGGGTGCCGGGAACGCCGGGGCATTCGTGGCAGGCCGTGGCGTGTGGTGGCAATCGCATTGCCGAACAGGGCATGCATCTGGCTGCCAGGACGTTGGCACTGGCGGCTTTCGATTTGTTTACGAGCCCGGAGACACTGCAACAGGCTGCTGCCGAGCTTAAGAAACGCCGTGGCGAAGTGACTTATCGATCGTTGATGCAGCCGGGACAGAAACCACCGTTGAATTATCGAAAGCCGAGCAAATAGAGTGGATGCGATTGGCGTCGTTCTGCCAGCACTTATGGGATTCGTGGAAGCATATCTCCACTGTCAACCAGTCGTCTGGCCGATTCTTCAGCGGCGTCGCGAGTCAGGAAGTCGCCGCGTGCCAGCTTTTGGCGAACTTCATTCAGGAGTTCCTGACGAACTTCAGGCTCGTTGTGCATCATCCGTCGCAGGTCTTCTACTGACGGTGCGGCATCGGTCGGGCGGGAAGGAAATATGTTATCCATGTTCGATAGCGCTGCCGGTTCCTCGAATGCTCTCAAGCCGTCTTCTGCAGCCGGACGGTAATTTTGACGGAATCTGAAATGCGGACGATGCATGTTTTGACCTGTTCCAGTGCTAAGCCGCCTGACAGCTGCAGCGATTCCCTGCGCTGGGCCAATAAGGTGAATTCGCCGCATCGTTGTCGGTGATGTCTCAACGATCAGCGGTGCCAATATCATCGAATGCGAATTGGCAAACTTGCGTCATAACTTCGCTGCAAAATCAGGGATTGCGTTTCGGGGTTTAGCGATTCTACGGAAATTGTGCGGATGGCAACGAAGATGGCCGTTTTATTCAGATTGCAGGACATCAACCCGGCGAGTCCGGCAACGCTTCACGCAGAGAACTGACCCCGGCTTGAGTAAACCGTGTGTCAGGAATCCACAGTTCTTCAAGCATACTGAAAGTCGTCAGGCTGGCATGATTTTGCATTGTGGAATCAGCATCTGGAATCACATGTTCACGTGCATGCGTTCGTTCCCGGCGGAGGACCGTCGTTGCAGGATCCTGAGAAGTGGGTCAGCAGTCATCCCCCCGCTCATGAAACTCAGAACCGTTTCTGGCTGGTCGA
>JAAERP010000118.1 GCA_024230215.1 Fuerstiella sp.
CAGCACCTGATGTTATTTTCTCGCCTCCATACACTTCAACTGTTCCACTCGCGACAAACCAGCCGCATATCGCAATCAAAACGATCATCGCCCGCATGGGGTTCTCCTTTCCTGTTGCCCAACGTCAAGGATCACCGAGCCCGGACGGTAATCGTTGCTTTAAAACACGCATGCAAGCCGGGATTCGTGTGCATCCGTTTGTTATCCCGCGATCGGGCCAACATCTGTTGATGTCATTATCTCAGGTCGTTTGAAACCAATCAAGATTCGCCCCATCCACTAGGTCGCTGGTGGCCACAACCGAGTTCAACGTCATTGTGCCAAACCGAGATGTAACCCATTTCGTGCGGCGGCCAAATCGTAATTCCTTCCTCATGAATCGAAATCTCGAATTGCGCATTTGCATCTGTGATGGGCGCGCGTATTTCGAATTCATCACCGGGTTTAAGCCAGTAGTCCTGCGCTTCTGGTTCGGTGAAGACTATCAGGAGTTGATCACCGCGGTTGTCGATTTTCTGTCGGCGTTCCATAAATGTTCGACAATAACGTAACGACGCAATCTAAGCGGGATAACGGCCGGGCGTAACCCGGCACGAACAGGAGACGAACAAATGACAGAAACAGATACTGAGTGCTCGGGTTCACGCCATTGTTCTGCGGAACGTCAACGCTGGTGGTGTGTGGTTGATTTCTATGACGAATCGCCTGACGTGAAGTTCTTTCTGGTGCAGACGGGAACAAAGGACTTGAACGGACAAGTGCGAACAGATCCAGGGCAAGTGCGAGTGGATCACGAACGCTGCCGCGAGTTTTGGGAGAGATACAATGAGATGCAGGCGGGAGCGTGTCCATTCCTGGTGGTTCCAGATAACGCTTTGCGTAACCGGGTTGCGACGGTTGACATTGATTTCAAAGTGGGCGGGATTCGCAACTCCGGTTCACGCATTTGTTATCTGTCATGGTTGTCATTTTCGAAGCATCAACACCGCCGATCCTGAAGCCGGGAGTCTTCCGGTCTGTGCTGGGCGGGCGGAAGTATCGCCGTGTTTGGTGGTTGTTCTTCTCCGTGTCGTGGTGGCCGGGAGACTTGCAGGAATATGGCGATGCCGTGCGTGATGGCGAGTGGAGAAAGAGTTGACAGATAACGATCAGCGGTCAGTGGACCCGAGCGAAGGACGAGAAAAATGACAGAGGCTAACGATGAAAAAACTGGCGTTGGGTCGGGTTCCGCTGCATCGCCTTGTTCTACGGAATTCCACGATGCGATGCTGACGGCGTTCAACGAAGCCGCCGACGGTGTAGAGGCGTGGGAGTATGGTGGTGCGGAATTCCCCGAAGATTTCGCGATACACCGATCCGCTGCCGCTGAAGTCGCAAAAAGAGTCAGGGCAATGGCAGTCCGGTATGACCGGAAACACAGTCCGTAGAACGCCACCGTTCACCGGGCCGCGGCGAACGATATTGATTTCAGAATCCGCGCGGCCCGCGGCTCCGTGTGCAACGGTTTGTTATCCGCTCAGCGACTGCGAGTGGCAATCTGGTACATCTCGTCGCTGCAGGCCTTGAGTACTTTATTGAGTTTGGGATACGGTTCGCCGTGGCCATCGATGAGTCCCGAATGCTGCCGGGCTTGTTTCCTCGCAATTAGGTTTGGCGCGTCGATCAGGCCGCAATAGTGCCACCCGACGAATTCCGGGCGGGCGAACGCTTTAAGGAAAAACTCGCCGGTCCAATCGGCACGATCCTGCAGGTTGTCAGCCACGGGACCGTAGGGTCGCGGCATGTGTTGGGTGATCATGGTGTAAGACGAGTCGCCGTTGATGATCGGTTTGTCGATGATGTTCGACCAACGGTCCAGACCGGGCTTCTGCACCGCGTATCGCCCGTACATCTGATAAAGGATGACGTCGGTGAAGTTGCTTGTGATCGGCAAGATGGTGTCTGCCGCATCGGTATTGGCATTCAGCTTGTCACCGAAAAACATGTGGTTGGTGTCGTATCGGCGAATCGCGTCCTGTGCAGTTTGGTAGTATTTCGTGACGACTCCTTTGAGAAACTCGATGTTATCTCGGGTTTCGTTTCCATTGGACAGATCGGTGAAAGTCCGCCAGTCCCGGGCCAATGCCAGCGCATCAAACGAACCAAACTCCGTGCCGTAGGTCGCGTTGAAGTCACTGATCTCACTGCGATAGAGTCTCTGCATCGTCTCGACGTAGGCCTTCTTTCCTGGTGCCTCGGCTCCCAAGTTGCGCAATCGTCGAGGCCAGCCAATTCGAGCTTTCCGTCGTGCGCCGCCAATGACGTCAGGCCGTTCGCGGCAATCTTCTTCAGTGAGCAACGGACAGTCGGTCATGGCATAACCCAAGAGGAACGGATCATCTCGGACAGGATTAGCCAGTCGTTTCGCCAGTTGGTCGCAGTGCCGTGTGAACTCGTCGGAGAATACATCCACGAAGTTGCTATCGGGGATCTCCTGTTTGTAGTGGGGAATATCCACAAATCGAATCGGTAGTATATACGGCATGACAGGCTGTGGCGTGTTCACAATCGACAGGCTCGAGTGCATCCCGACTGTGTTGAATCCATATTCACCACAAGTCTGCAGGAACCACGCCCTGAGTGCGGGTGAGAATTTGCGACCATTCAAGTCGGCCAGACCGAGGCGCTTCTTCCATGCCTCACGGTTGTAGTCTTGTTTCCATAAGTCTGGGGTCAAGTGGTTGATCCCAAAACTCAGGAATGCATTTCCTTCGGGAGTGACAAGCCACCATCTCTCGTCCTTCTCAACCCGGAAGAAGCCGGTTGCTTTGAATTTCTTACCGCTCCAGCCGCCGAACCGATCCTTCGTGGCGACAGCACCGATCGCGGACGCGTCGTGCGGGAATCCGACGCCCAGCGTGGACGCAATCAGGCTCTGAAGTAGTTCACGCCGCTTCACTCGGGTTGTCTCCGGTTGAGAAGATGAATAGGCCCAGACATTCGGGCGGCCAACGGTTCATGCCAAGTACGGATAACGCCCAGACATCACCGGGCAGCGGCTGGTGATTATCTAAGTTTTCTCGCGTCGACCGCTGCTCTGCGTGTATGTCTTTGTTAGGACGGAACGATTCATGCCGAAAACACTGGAAGACGCAGCGGCAACACGCAAGACTGCGATAATGAGTGATTTAATCGGGCATTGCGGCGAAACATTAACGCCGGAAAAGATAGATGAGATAGTGGCGAAAATACTGGTGACGGCCAGCGAGGGGGCGACAGCATGGGCTTTCGGATGCACATTGGGCGAAGATGACACCGGACACTGCACGACGTGCGGCAGGCTTCGGTGTGGTCCCTGATTCCGCCTAACGAAAAACATCACCGGGCAGCGGCCAGTGACGTTCAATTGTAAATTCGGCACCGC
>JAAERP010000119.1 GCA_024230215.1 Fuerstiella sp.
CCGGTTTTTGGTACCTGACCCCGTTTTCCTCGCCAACCCTAATACCTGGCTGTGACAAACCACTAGCGTCTTGCGGCTCACTGTTTCAAGTATCAGGACAGTTTCCCCTGGACGCTGGGTCGCATGCAAAGAATTCGGCCGTCAAGGCTAGATAGCACAATGACAATACTGAACCCCGTTAAAACCATGCTGACCCTTTCGTTGGGGCTCTGCCTGTTCCAAACCGCCATTGCTGCGGAAAAACCCAACGTCCTGTTCATTGTGTGCGATGATCTCAACACACACGTTTCGACGTCCGGTTATCCGCACATCAGCACACCCGCCTTTGATCATCTGGCGGCCGAAGGCATGACGTTTCGTCGAGCCTACTGCCAATACCCGGTCTGCGGGCCTTCGCGGGCCTCGTTCCTGTACAGTCTTTATCCGCAGTCGACCGGCGTCCTGGACAACAGCTCCGATATTCGCCAGACGCGGCCGGGCACGGTTTCGCTGCCGCAACGTTTCAAGGAATCCGGCTATTGGACGGGCGCGGTCGGCAAAGTGTTCCACAACACAAAAGTCGAACCAACCGAAGTCGCCTGGCACCGGATGGAGCGATTCGAAAACGACGAGATGCCGATGGTGACACCAGTCCGCAAGAAGTTTGAGACGGAGCACGGACCGATCACCGAGGGCAAATCACGCCGTCTGTGGCGCGAGTTTTATCCGACGATCGCCAAGCAGACGAAGGGGCAAAAACCCGGTTGGGGCCCGACAGGCCTGACGGACGAACAACACAAAGACGGAAAAAATGCTCGACAGATTGCCGACTGGCTGAAGAACAAGGCGCACGGCGACCAGCCGTTTTTTATGGCCTGCGGCATCCAGAAACCACACATACCTTTCCTCGCGCCGGACAAATACTTTGACATGTATCCACCCGCAGAACTGAAGTTCACACCGGCCTCACTGGAGTTCTGGAAGCATGCCCCGGAGATCGCCCGCACGAAACGCTACGAAAGATACGATTTCGAATTCGGCGTACGGAACGATCCGCTGCGACGAGAATACATGCAGGCCTATCACGCCTGTGTCTCATTCATCGATACTCAGATTGGCCTTGTTTTTGACGCACTGCACAAATCGGGGCACTGGGACGATACGATCGTGGTGTTGACTTCCGACCACGGCTACCTGCTGGGCGAGAAGTTCATGTGGGGCAAAGTCATGCTGTTCGAAACCTGCGATCGCGTGCCAATGGTCATCCGCGTTCCCGGTCAGACAAAAGCAGGCTCCACCAGCGAAGGACTGGTCGAACTGATCGATCTGTACCCCACCCTGACCGAACTCTGCGCCATCAAGTCGCCCGCAGAATTACAGGGCAGAAGCCTCGTGCCCATGCTGCAGGATGCACAGCACCCCGGAAAGAAAGTCGCCTACACGGTCGTCGTGCGTGGCGACGACCTCGGGAAAGCGATTCGAACAGATCAATGGCACTACACGCTGTGGCCCGAAGGCAGCGAAGAACTCTACGACCTGCACGCCGACCCGCACGAGGACACGAACCTGGCTGTTTCTCAGAAGAATGCCCACACGATCAAGTCGATGCGCAAACTCCTTAAGCAAACAGAATCTGTCGCCATGTCGCGTCATCGATGATCAGCTATGGACAACGTGCAAGCGTCGAACGGTAACCGCAACTCACAATAAAGGGCTCATCTGATGAAGCTTGAACATGGTGGTATTTCAGGAATGAACAGTCATGCAGGCCGCCCGTTTGTATCTCACCGGAAATGGACGACTGCCACGTTCGTGAGCTGGGTTGTTATTCTTGGTTTTTCGTCGCTGTGTGCCGCTGACGACTGGCCACAGTGGATGGGACCAACGCGAGATGGGGTATACCGCGAAGCGGCGATCGTCGATTCGATCCCCGCTGCAGGGTTGCCGATCAAATGGCGTGTTCCGGTTAAAGGAGGCTATGCCAGTCCGGCAGTGGTCGGCAACCGGATTTTCATGATGGATTACGACCGCACGGCCGGTGAGCTGATAGAAAAACCAACCACGCGACCTGAGCAGTCGGGGATCGAACGCGTGCTGTGTCTGGACGCGAAAACAGGCCATGAGATCTGGTCGTATCAGTACGAGTGCGACTACCGGATCGCTTACCCGGCCGGCCCCCGAGTAACTCCGACGGTCACCGACGGTCTGGTCGTGGCGCTGGGTGCGGAGGGAGATTTGATGGTGCTTTCGGCAGACACAGGAAAGCTGAAGTGGCATATCAATATTCCAGAGAAGTTTGGTGTCGAGACGCCGATGTGGGGCTTTGCCTCCCATCCACTTGTCACGAACAACATGGTGATCACGATGGTCGGAGGCGAGGACCAGGCGGTTGTTGCGTTCAATCGTGACAACGGCAAAGTTATCTGGAAAGCGCTTTCCAGTTCGCAAACCGGTTATTGTCCGCCGTCATTAATTCAGGCTGGTGGCGTCGAGCAGCTATTGGTCTGGCATCCCGAAGCAGTCGCTTCACTTAATCCCATGAATGGCGACTTGTACTGGACGGAGCCACTTCAGCCACATGGCGCTATGTCCATCGCTCGACCACAACGGGAGGGCAATTATCTCTTCGTGACCGGGATGAAGAACAAGTCGCTGATGCTGCGACTGCCGCAGGACCGGCCCGCGGTCGAACGACTATGGGAAGGGAAACTGAGAAAGGCGCTGGACGCAACAACCGCCACGCCTTTGCTGAAAGATGGGGTCATCTACGGCAGCGACGATCGTTCGGGCGCGCTGACGGCCGTGAGTTTCGTCGACGGTGAACAGTTGTGGAAAACCTACGAGCCGGTTCGTCCGGAAAACAAGCGGCCATTGAAGACGGGAACATGTTTCGTCACGCGCCACGAACAGAGCGGTCGCTACCTGCTGTTTGGTGAGACCGGGTTGTTGACGATTGCCACGATGAACGCCGATGGCTTTCAGTCACACGGTCAGATGAAAGTTCTGGAACCGACCCAGACATGCAGGGGGCGGAACGTCGTCTGGAGCCACCCGGCGTACGCCAATCAAACCGCTTACGTCCGAAACGACATAGAACTGGTCGCCGTCGATCTGTCCGACAATTGATATCAGGGAGCTACCATAATCGTGCCCATAAAACTGCCGACACCTGCCTCTGTTCATAACCTCCTCCTGCATGAGAGCGAACCCGCTTTTGATCTGAAATGCCGTGCGCGCTGGCGGATTTGTTCGGCGGCGGTCTTGATGGCCATGCTCCTTTTCTTCAATGGAAGTGTGCAGGCTGATGACAACGCTGCCTGGTTGAAGAAAGAAACCGAGCGGCAGGTCGCGGGATGCAAAATCAAAAGCGACTCAGGGGTTTGGCTTCATACACCAGACGGAGTTGGACATTACAAGGCGCTCTGGACCCGAGACTACTACTACTTCGTAAAATATGCGGGTGAGTTCATCGACGACGAGAATCTGAAGACGTCGATCCAATATATCCTTGATGGACAACGCGCCGACGGATGCGTTCCTGATCGCGTCAATATTGAAGGTAAACCGATTTACAGCCCCGGTGGGGAAAAGAAACCAATGGCGGATCACGCTCTGGACAACGCGCCGTTCCTGGCATTGTTGGCTTGCGCGTACGTCCACAGAACGGGTGATCACGATTTTTTCCGAAAGATCGAACCGAAATTACGCAAGGGGCTGGATCATATCCGGCGAGGCGAAAACGGCCTTGTCTACAATCCGCCAGCCAATCCGCAATGCGTCTATGGCTTCACTGACATCGTCGCAAAAACAGGGCATCTACTGTTCTCGTCACTGCTGTACTATCAGGCCTGTGATGAACTGGACGAGGTTCAAAAAGCGATGGGGGGCGATCACGTCGTCAACTATCGCGTCAGAGCGGATTTGATTGCAAGGAATCTTTCCATGCTTTGGGATGACCAGGCGGGCATGTACCTGGCCGCCGAGGTGGATTGCCGTCAAATCGACATCTGGGGCAGCGCTTATGCGGCAAGCATTGGACTTGCGACGGATGAACAGCAGGATCGCATGGCCGATTATCTTCTTGCACACTGGGATGAAGTTTTCCGGCGCGGACAGGTTCGACACTTACCTGGAACGCAGGGTTGGCAACGCCTGTTTAAGGATAAGGACGAATATCCCGTGGGCTACTACATCAATGGCGCTCATTGGGCGACCCCTCTGCCTTGGGTCGTGCCGGTGGTGGCGCGCAGATCCCCGGAGCGAGCGAAGCGGCTGGTGATTGATGTCATCAATGATTTCCAGGCCAACGGTGTTGCTGAATGCCTCAACGGAGATACCACGAGGAAAGTACCCAACTTCGTGGCAAGTATCACAAATCTTTACGCCGCTTCCGAATGGTTAGCCAACCAGGATTGACTGACGACGAAACCCAATTCTCACTTTCACTGCAAAGTACGACTGGGTGATGAGACAAGGAAATCAGAACAAGTGAAAATCATAAATATCAAGTACACCAAAGCAGCGTGTCGCGCAATATCACTCTGCCTGATCGTCGGAATACCTGCCGCGGACAGCTACGCGGCGGCGAAGCCGATGAATGTCCTGTTCATAACGATTGATGACCTCAGGCCTGAACTGGCTTCCTACAAGACGGACGGCATTCTGACACCCCATATCGATCGGTTGGCCGCGATGGGGTTGCAATTTAACGCAGCCTATTGCCAGTACCCGGTCTGCAACCCCAGCCGCTCCTCATTTCTAACCAGCATGCGTCCGGATGAGCTTGGCATCGTGTCCAACAGTGTGCCTTTGCGCCACAAGTGGCCGGACCTGGTAACGCTTCCGCAACTGTTTCGCAACAACGGCTATTTCACCGCCGGGCTGGGGAAGATGTTTCATTTAGGAACGGATGCAGAAGGTAAGCCAACCCTCTTTCGCGATGATGCGTCATTCGATTACTTCTTCAAGGCGATGGGGCAACAGCCGGAAATCGGCCTTGAGGGCGAGGGACGGAGACTGGGCGACGGTACCGTCAGATGGGCTCGCTGGCGCGCTGCTGAAGGTGGCGACAAGGCTCAGGCGGATGGGATGATCGCTGCTGAAGCGGTCCGTCTGCTGGAAGAGAATCACGACAAACCGTTCTTCATCGGAGTCGGCTTTCATAAGCCGCACGATCCCTTTGTCGCTCCGAAAGAGTATTTCGATCTCTATCCCCTGGATGAGGTGCGGTTGGCGGAAGACCCGATCGACCGTACTGAACTTTCAAAACATGCGTTGCCTGATTCTTACAATTTTGCGACCTTTGAGGACACGGATCGTCGTGAATTCAAGCGATCCTATCACGCATGTACCACGTTCGTGGATGCTCAGGTTGGAAAAGTGCTGAATACGATGGATCGTTTGAAACTGTGGGACAACACGGTTGTTGTGCTGTTGGGCGATCATGGCTACCACCTCGGTGAACACGGATGGTGGAACAAGGTGACAGTCTTTGATATCGGAGCACGAGTCCCCTTCGTGATGTGGGTGCCCAAATCCGGAGGGATGGGCGCGACAACGGAAGTCGTCGTGGAACTGCTCGACCTTTACCCCTCGCTCGTCGACTTCTGCCATCTGCAACCGCCCCACAAACTGCGAGGCGACAGCCTGAGGCCTCTTGTGGAAGATGCTTCCGTAAGCTGGCAGAAGCCGGCCTTTACGCAGGTCGTTCGTACTCCAGTGGGCATGGGCTACAGCGTTCGGTACGGCGATTGGCGTCTTACTCAATGGGGACAGAACGGCTCCGGTGGCATGGAATTGTACAACGTCATCAAAGACAAAGAAGGCTATTACAACTGCGTGGATGATCCGGAGTGTGCCGCGATTCGTGACCAACTCTACGGCTTCCTGAGAAAAGGGTACCCGCAGATAAACCGCGGCTCTCATTGAGCCCATACGTTTCCCAATCGAATGGAACATTCTTCGTAGGTCAGGACCTGTTGTCCTGACGCACTTCCATTCGTCAGTTCTTGTAGGGCAGGGACGCGTCAGAACAGGTCCTGACCTACATGATCCTGGCATTCCAGTTTCTCACTGCTGCCACGTGTCCTTACAATCATCGCTCTGCAGGCGCGCATGAAATATTGGTTAAGGCAGTCGACGTCAGGAGAATATCATGACCTGTTCGGTTCTTGCGAAGACGGAGATGTGGATTCCGCAGAAGGGTGTACTGGTGAGCGCAATCATTGTGCTCATGGCGTCACTATGCCAGGGGCCGTGGGCCACGGACGCGCAGGCGGCCGGGGGGCTCGAGGCGAAGAAGCCTCTTGTCGGCGCCTACTACTACCCCTGGTATCGTGCACCGCGAAGCGATTCGGACATTGGCTGGATGAACAAAGCCCTGCGCGGAAGGCTTGAGCCGAGGCAGTTGCCGAAGCTGGGCGTCTACGACAGCCGAAACGCCGAGACCATCGGCAGCCACATCGCCCAGAGCGTGCGCGGCGGCATCGATTTCTGGGTTGTGAGCTGGTGGGGGCCAGGAAAATCGAGGTCCGGCGATTTCAGGGATGACATTCTTTCTCATGCCGAAGCCGGCAAATTGAAGTATGCGCTCTTCTACGAATCGACGGGACGCTTCGGGCCATTCGACAAGCCAGGCTTCAAAACGCTGGTCGATGACTTCAAACACATGGCCAGGAACTACTTCGACAATCCTCATTACCTGAGAATCGACGGCAGGCCCGTCGTCTACATCTACCTGACCCGCGCCTATTTTCGCGACAGAGGACACGATGAGCTGCGCCGCTTGCGCGAGGAACTCCCGGACGTATATCTTGTTGGAGACGATGTCTTCGGAAAGGATGGGCCTGGTGGCCGGTATCGCCCGGAATATGCCCGGCTCTGGGACGCGGTCACCGCATACGACGTTTATGGCCAGTCGTCGAAAAACCTCGGCGGAACCCGTGCGGCGCTTGACCGATTGAACGCCACATATGCAAACGCGCGCAAAACCGCCAACGCCGTTGGGACCGGCTTTATTCCCGCCGTCAGTGCGGGGTACAACGACCGGGCGGTTCGCGAAGGACACCCGGGAAGGGCACGCTATTTTTCCGACGTGCCCGGTTCCAAAGAGGGAGACATCTTTCGCGCGATGATTCGTGACGTCGGATTACCCAATCTCGATCCGCGCACCGGCAACATCATGATGGTGAACTCGTTCAACGAGTGGTACGAAGATACGCAAATTGAAGCGACTGCGGGCATTGCGGCGCCCACTGCGAAAGACGACTCAAAGTCCGGCGCGTTCTACACCGAAGGCGACACCTACACGGATTACGAATATCTATACCTGGACATCCTCCGCGAGGAAACCAAAGGGGAGTAGTGCTTTGTCACAGGCAAAAGTCAGGGTGGAAGCATTCCCCGGAAAAGTCCTGGCGCGCTTCTTATTCGTCAGGACAGGTCCTGACCTACATCTACATCTGTTGGGTGCTACCAGGAGGAAACGTCGAAGGTCACTTATGCACAACATGTCACTCAAACACATTCAGCCCCTGTTGATCGCGCTGCTCCTCACCATTCTGGCCGCGACTGGATGGGCTGCCGAACGCCCCAACGTCATCTTCTTCGCAGTCGACGACATGAACGATTGGTCGGGGCCACTGGGATCGAAGCAAGCAAGAACGCCCAACATGGATCGCCTTGCAGAAATGGGCGTGACCTTTACCAACGCGCACACTGCCGGCATCTACTGCGCCCCTCGCGGTCCGCGATCTTTACGGGCCGCTACGCATCGACGACTGGCGTCTACGGCACAGAGATTTACTTCTATGATCACCCGGAATATCGTCCCCTGCAGGTCGCCTTTAAGGAAGGCGGCTACAAAGTCTACGGTGCCGGAAAGCTGTTTCACCATCCTGCAGGCTGCGCCGACCTACGCGGCTGGGATGAGTTCTACGTGCGTACGGACGCTCAGAAGGTCGCAGGCTGGCCCATGGACGGATGGGAACACGGAGCACCGCTGCCCGATCCGTATCCGCATAGCAAGTTCAATCAGATCAACAAAAAGTGGGCGGGAAAACCTTTCATGGAAGGCGGACCGATTCCCAACGACAAGGCGGAGTCCATCACCGACACAGTCCGCACGCAATGGGCCTGCGACATCCTGAAGCAGTCGCACAGAGAGCCCTTCTTCCTGGCCCTTGGGCTGTACGCGCCGCACTTCCCGAACTACGCGCCGCAAAAGTTCTTCGATATGTACCCAACCGAATCGATACAGCGTCCCGAATGGAACGCAGAGGACCTGGACGATCTGTCGGGACCCGTGCGCAGGAAATACTCCGCTCGGAAAAAAGCCATTCACGACAAGCTGCTCGAACTCGGAATCGTCGATTCGACCCTGCAAGCCTATCTGGCCTCCATCTCCTACGCGGACTCTCTGCTGGGCCGAGTGCTTGATACGCTCGAAAACAGTCCGCACGCGGACAACACGGTCATCGTATTCTGGAGCGACCACGGCTATGGGCATGGCGAGAAAGGCAACTGGGGCAAACATACGCTCTGGCAACGCACCTCGAACATCCCCTTCCTGTGGGCCGGACCAGGCATTGCCAAAAACAAAAAAACGGAATACACCGCGACGCTGATTGACATGTATCCCACTCTGGCTCGCCTCTGCGATTTGCCCAGCGATTCGGAGCATGAGGGACAGTCGCTTCATTTCGTCCTGAAAAATCCCACACAGACACGAAACCGCAGCGTCTTTCTGCCCCATGACCATCCGGGAAGTTGCGCGATTATCAATGGCGATTGGCGCTACATTTATTACAAGGACGGTTCGGAAGAACTCTACGACTTAGACGCAGATTTCCATGAGTGGAATAATCTCGCAGACAATGCCGAATACGCAGGAATCAAGAAGAAGCTGAAGGCCCAGGCCCCAGCGACTTTCGCCCCGGCAGGAACGTCAAGGAATACGCTCCAAATGGTCACGGAGGGAGAGTCTTTCCACTGGGCTCCCAAAGGGGAATAATTCTCTCTCTCTTCAGCACCGACGTTTCCGACAGGAGCATCAGGAAGCCTCTGCTGGCGTTGCCGCATTGCACACACATGCCCTCCCGTCTTCACGTGAGGTTGACACTTCGTAGTTTCTGTTCACGTCGTTTATTACAGCGTTTCACGCTGACTCGTGGCCGCGAAGAACGCCACGCGAAATTTCGGATCGGCGCACTCTATCGTCGGCCGTCGAAACCGATCATTCCACCTCGACCGCACTGTCGCCGATGCAGTACAGGAATTCCTGGCGATCCCGGTGGTTTCCCGTTGCCACACGGGCGAAGATTCGATTGTTGCACACAGCGAACGAAGCAAACGATTCCGAGCCTAGTTGATTTTGCGCCACCTGCGTGTAGGCTGCCGGGTTCGCTTCAAAGATCCAGGTCGTGCCGGACTCGTTAGTGGCATAGATCAGATTTCCGACCAGAACCGGGGACGCACTGATTGGACCAGTCAGTCGATGTCGCCACTTTCGAACTCCGGACGCCGCATCCCAGCAGATCGCGATACCGTCATCCGTTACGGCATACACGTGATCGCCGGCAACCAGCATCGACTGCTCGTAGCACTTCACTCCTTCTTCCCAAACCCTATTTCCCGTAGTCGCGTCAATGCAGATGGTCTGCCGCTCTGGATGTCCGCCACTGGCGAACACCAGATTGTCTTTCCAGACGGGCGTGCCGCATGTCGCAGAGGCAGTGCCTGGGCAACTCCAGATTTCGGCACCTGTTGACGGATCATAGGCCGCAACCCGGTTATCTCCGCTGATGATCAGTTGAGGCTTGCCGTTGATGTTCGCCACGATGGCAGAGGAATAGGTGTCCGCATCATTTCGGGCTTTTCGCCACACGATGTCTCCGCTGTCGCGATGGACGGCTGCAAGAAAAGCACCTCCGCGATTGTCACCCGCATAGATCGCCAACGATTCGAACAGGCACGGCGACGCGGCATAGCCAAACTTCGGCACGAAATATCCCAACTCCGTCTGCCAGCGAATATCTCCATCCAACGTCAGACTGGTGGCCCGGACATGCTCACTATTCAGAAAGCCGACAAACAGCGACGTTCCATCGCAGCCAACGGTGCAGTTTGCGTGACTACTCTTGGGATGCATGCCACCACTACCGGGCAATCCGCCCGAATGAATTTCCGTTTGCCACAGTTGCTCACCGGTCGCCCGACTGAAACAAAGAACGAACTGTTTTTCAGCGGCTTCGTCAGCCGTACACAGGAAGATTCTCTCACCAACGACCGTCGGCGAACCGTGACCTCGACCGGACACCTTGCATTTCCAGACGATGTTCTCCGATTCGCTCCACTTTGTCGGGGCCGTTTCACACGCAGCTACGTTGTCCCCCGCAGGTCCGCGCCACCATGGCCAGTCGTGTTCGTCGACAGTGATCGGTACTGCAAAGTCAACCTGTTCGAGAGCAGTCGTAATTTCTTCAACAGGTCGCGAAGGCGCCCCACAGCCAACGACAACGACCGACAGAACGGCGGTGACAGAGAACGTACGATACCAGGCAGGAAACACCATCTCAATTTCTTTGCAATGGATTTTCGCCCAAAAGATTTGTCGGACGGTCATTGAAGGAGTCAGGAATTGCGACCAGCGCGAGCATCGTTCGATTCCAGGTGGCAGCTTGCATGGCCTGAGGCACGGACCCTATCAGATCTGTGCATGTCCGGACAGTTTTCGAAACAGTTCAACGCAGTAACGATCCGTCATGCCACTCACTTTATCTGTGCAGGCCAGCAATTTTTGATAGATGGACTGTTCCGGGTCAATCCGTAGTTTCGTCAGTTTTCTGACGTGCTGGTCAAATCCACTGGGTGAATCCGTCAGGGCCGCCGTCACAAGAATCTTCATCAGCCCCTGAATGGCCTGATAACCGGCCGCTTCCAGTTCCAACACCCGTTCGCTGTTGAACACGTGTCGCAATGAGATTTTCTTGGCTGTTTTGTAGGGAGTCGCTGCGGGAGTCCGGTCGATTAATGTGCCCGTAAAACTACCATCCAGAATGCTGGTCATGTGAGACTGAAAAACGTCCGCGCATTGATTAACGAGTTCGTTGATAACCATCGCTCGTCCCATCGACAGCCGGTCAGACCCTGGCATCTCAGCCGATCCGGTCGATCCGGCCCGCAGGTTCTCGAGAATCTCCATCGCGTCTGCCTCCGGAATAAGTCCCGCCTTGCAGCCATCTTCCAGATCAATGATGGCGTAGCAGATATCGTCGGCCGCTTCGGATAACAAGGCCAGCGGATGCCGCCCGAACTGCTGCAGATCATCGGCGCAGCGTCCTGCTGTTTCGAACACTTCGGCAAACAGTTCACTGTCATCCTGAAAGCAACCATGTTTTCTGTAGTGCGAAGCTCCCACAACGTGACTTGGACGAGGATACTTCACCAGTGCGCCCAGGGTAGCCGCCGTCAGTCGCATGCCACCACGACGATTGCTCATCTGCAGGCGCGTGAGCACTCGAAAACTCTGGGCGTTCCCCTCAAACAGGGTCAGATCGCTGCGTTCGACAGCTGTCAGTGAATCAAACCGGGTTTCCTGCAGAACTTCCGCGGCCCAGTCCTGAATCGCCTTTTCGCCAAAGTGACCAAAGGGCGGATTGCCGATATCGTGGGCCAGACAGGCGGCGGCCACGATCGCTTCAAAGTCACCCTGAGAAACGAATTCGCTGATCTCGTGGCGGATGATCTCGTAGACAATGGTCGCCAGTGAGCGTCCCACGCAGGACACTTCCAGACTGTGCGTCAATCGGCGTCGCGTATAATCCGACGTCGGAAACGGCACGACCTGAGTCTTATCACTCAGCCTGCGAAACGCGCTGCTGAAGATGATGCGATCGTAATCCTTGTGGAACTCCGACCGCGATGCATCGCGTCCATCGGTCGCAGGCCTGGAACTGCCAATGCGTTTACTGGATAGAAACTGACGCCACTCTACTTCACAAACAGACATAACACGCCGAATGAGGAAAATTCCGGATCTCGAACCGGGAAAGGTTGTTTCTAGCGCGCCGCCTGGGCAGCCAGGTTCACTCGCACCAGTTCATTGTCGTTTCGAGCGAACACGCTTTTCATCGCGAATGCCGGATGCGACCAGATGGTCATGCGCCGCTTCACTTTGCGAGTCGGCTCCACCAGCCTGGCTCGACTGAGTTCATTGTAACCGTCTGCAGTGAGTTCGGCGATGATCAGGTCTCCCTGTTCGTTGTGAATGAAGAACCTGTCGTTCGCTGACCGGGCCTGCCCGGCAGGTTGATGGGGAATGATGAAGGCGTTCCACCACCGGTCGCTGCCTGTCGCCTCCAGGGTTTCCCACAGTCGCTCACCCGTTTTGACGTTCAGGCCTCGCAGCTGACCATAGCTGCAGACACCAAAAATGTTGTCCCGATCTACCCACGGCGTTGGCATGATCGAATGTAATCCGTCCGTGTCGTGTTCGTCGGTGCCGTTACCCCGCCATACGATCTGTGCGTTGTCAGCGCCGACCTGCAACATCATGGGCCCGTCGTAGAATGCGGTAAGGAACAGGTGGTTGCCAACCTGTCGCGGCATAGGAATACAAAGACCAAACTTAATCGTCCATGGAATTTCCCAGATAACACCGCCCGTCTCAGGGTCCAGCGCCGAAATGGCGGCCGGATGCCAGATGATCAGCTGTCGTCGACCGCCGAACTCCAGAATCACAGGCGGAC
This sequence comes from Fuerstiella sp., assembly GCA_024230215.1. GTDB lineage: Bacteria > Planctomycetota > Planctomycetia > Planctomycetales > Planctomycetaceae > Fuerstiella. Next base: position 12,726 of record JAAERP010000119.1, read on the forward strand.
AGTACCCGGCCTCACCGTCGTCCAGCGAACGCCAGATTTCTTTTCCGGTGGCCTTGTCAAATGCCACAACCAGCGATCCGTCGCTGCCACCAACCAGAGTGATCAATTTCTGACCATCCACCAGCGGTGCTGCGGCCATGCCCCAACTTGGCAGTTCCGTTCCGTAGTCCGCCTGAAAATCGGCCTTCCAGATCTCGTCACCGGTGTCTGCATCCATGCAAAACAGGTGACCCACCGCTCCGATTGTGAATACTCGCCCGTCGTCAACCACGGGAGTCGCCCGAGGACCGTCAGGATAACCGATCGTATAACGTGCGGGGTATTCGTGCTGCCACAACTGATTTCCGGACTGGGCGTCGAAGCACAAAATACGTTCGTTGCGGTCCGCATGAATTCTGTCAGTCAGATACACCCTGCCATTCGCCACTGCGGGGCCGGAATATCCTTCGCCCACCGGTGCCGACCATGCTCGTGGCAGTAGTCCATCCGTTGGCAGAGTATCGACAATGCCATTTTCTCTCCAGACAATATCGCCCTGCGGACCTCCCCACTGAGGCCAGTCGTCAGCGGCAACGTACGTCGCCAGACAACAGACGATCGCTGCCGCTCCCGAGAAATGTTTCATTATAAAATTCCGGCAAACAGGCTACGGCTCGCGTGACCAGTTGATTTCAGAGAAGAGTTCGGTAGAACGGGGCAGAAGCCGCAATCCGGCTCATAAGACCCGGGCCTCTACCGTAAAAAACACCGTTAACTTCGTCGCGTTATACCTCATGTCAGTGAGAATCACTATGCCCCGCCGATTCTTCGGATTCCTGATTCTGGTCCTGTTCGCTGCCCGGCATTGTGCAGCGGCAGATCGCCCCAACATCCTGTTCATTTTCACGGATGACCATGCGTATCAGTCAATCAGCGCGTATGGATCGAAGCTCAACGTCACGCCGAACATCGACCGCATTGCCGAACACGGCATGCTGTTCAACAGGTGTTACGTTCCCAACAGCATCTGCGGTCCCTGTCGAGCTGTCATTCAGACGGGCAAGTACTCCCACCAGAACGGTTTCCTGGTGAACGGCAACGCCTTCGACGGAACTCAGCAGACATTTCCAAAGCTGCTGCAGAAGGTGGGTTACGAAACGGCGGTAATCGGGAAGTGGCATCTGGGCGAACACATGGCGCCACAGGGTTACGATTACAGCGAGGTGCTGATCGGCCAGGGACCGTACTACAACCCACCCATGCGAAAGAACGGAAAGTTCGTCAAACACACAGGCTACACAACAGACATCATCACGGATCTGGCACTGGACTGGCTGAAGGATCGTGATGGCAACAAACCGTTCATGCTGATGTACCAGCACAAGGCGCCTCATCGCAACTGGCAGCCCGGCCCAAAACACCTGACGATGTTCGACGACGTGACGATTCCGGAACCGGAAACGCTGTTCGATGACTACTCAGGTCGAGGCACGCCAGCGAAAACTCAGGACATGTCCATCGCTAAGACGATGACTGACAATGACCTGAAACTGGTCACCCCCAGAAACCTGACGCCTAAGCAACTGGCGACCTGGAACGCAGCCTACGAACCGAAGAACAGAGCATTCCAGGAAGCAAACCTGACCGGAAAAGAACTGGTGCGTTGGAAGTACCAACGCTACATCAAGGACTACCTGCGCTGCGTGGCATCCGTTGACGATAACATCGGGCGAGTCCTGGACTTCCTTGGAGAAACAGGGCAGGCCGACAACACGGTCGTCATCTACTGTTCAGACCAGGGCTTCTATCTGGGCGAACACGGCTGGTTTGACAAACGCTGGATGTACGAAGAATCACTGCGCACGCCGCTGCTTGTGAAGTGGCCGGGTGTCACAAAACCAGGCAGCATCAACAACGATATCGTGTCACCGCTGGACTTTGCCGAAACATTTCTGGAGATCGCGGGTGCGACCGTCCCTGACGACATGCAGGGACGCAGCATGGTGCCCGTGCTGGCCGGGAAGACTCCCAACGACTGGCGAAAGAGTTTTTACTATCACTACTATGAATTCCCCGGCTGGCATGACGTGCGGCGACACTATGGCGTCACCGATGGCCGTTACAAATTGATGCGTTTCTATGAGCCGGACGTCAACGAATGGGAAATGTTTGATCTGCAGAACGATCCGAACGAAATGCAGAGCATCTATGGCCGACCGGAAGCTGCAGACACGCAGAAGTACCTGCTGAAGGAACTAAACAGACTGCGTGCTGAGCTGAAGGTCCCTGAGACCGACCCACCCGCATCACTCGGCGGTGGCAAAGACAATCCGACATCACGAACAATCCGCAAGCAGACTCCATAGAACTACGCGGGGCGGGGCAGCCCGCCAGCCAATGCGAGCTGATGACGCTCGGGAACTGCTGGTCACTCGCAACGCACCCTTGCCGGAGACCTGATTACAGATCTCCAGCGCAGGCACTGCCACAATCGTGAATCAGACAGACACGTTTCTGGTCAGCTCTCTAGCTGAACAGCACAGAGTACAGGCCTTCCAGCAGCGGTTGCTCGATTTGAGCCATGATGCCCAGGTGATCAAGCACTCGCAAAATGAAGGCCATGTCAATCAGGCCGAACGTATCGGGTAGGAGACGTACAGCGATTCTAAGGTTCGCGGATTTCTATAGCAGTTTATAAATTGACGGAACGCGTTCTGGCTCGTGGGGGCAGCCGTTCTGCTGCTAAAACACGTCAACCGCGGCCATGAGTCAGCGGAATCCGCTGTATAGAATGTGCGGTGAATACAGCGGACGAATTATCCCGTCGCGAAACCGCTGGAAGCACTATCGAAACCTCTGTTGCACGACATCTGGAAACCCACCGCGTGAGCGAGGGACTGCGCATGAGGCAGTTCCAAAGACGTCCCTCGAAACGCGTCGGGTTACGAAGAATCCTGAAACTGCTTCTACGCGATGATCTCGTGGACAACTCGACCATGCACATCCGTCAGACGATAATCGCGTCCGGAGTGACGATACGTGAGTCGCTCATGATCGAGTCCCAGCAGGTGCAGCACGGTGGCGTGCATGTCGTGAACGTGAACCTTGTCCTGCACAGATTTGAAACCAAACTCGTCCGTTTCACCGTAGGTCATGCCGCCTTTAATTCCACCACCCGCCATCCACATGGTGAAACCGTGATGATTGTGGTCGCGACCGTTGCCGTTTTCTGAAGTTGGTGTGCGACCGAATTCGCCGCCCCAGATGACCAGCGTGTCGTCCAGCATGCCGCGTTCTTTTAGATCTGTCAGCAATGCAGCAATCGGCTGATCGATGTCCCTGCACAGCTTCGGCACCTTTTGGTCGTGGCCGGAATGAGTATCCCAGGGCTGTCCGTTGCCATAATACACCTGCGCAAAACGGACTCCGCTTTCCACCATTCGCCGAGCCAGCAGACAGCCATTGGCAAAGTGGCCTTCTCCGTAAGCCGCCCGAGTCTCCTTTGACTCCTTCTGCAGATCAAACGTGTCACTGGCCTGGAACTGCATGCGAAAGGCAGTCTCCAGTGACTGCAGTCGAGCATCAAACGCCGGGGCCGGACCTCGCTGAGCCTGTACCTGTGCATCCAGTTGACGCAGCAGATCCAGCTGGCGACGCTGGGTTTCTTTATCCCATTTCTTATTTCGCAAATGAGGCACCATGGTGGACGGATCAACTGTGGAATGGTTGATGTACGTACCCTGATGAGCCGACGGCAGAAACGCGCTGTTCCATAAAATGGAGAACCGCACCGGACGGCCCGGACAGAGCACAACATAGCCGGGGAGGTTTTCGTTTTCGGTGCCCAGCCCGTACAAAAACCAGGCTCCCATACTGGGACGAGTTGGCAGGATGGTGCCATTATTCATCTGTAACAGCGCCGGCCCGTGATTGGGGTTGTCGGCGTGCAGGGAACGCAGCACGCAGATATCGTCGATGTGCTGACCCAGTTGGGGCAGAAGTTCGCTGACGGGAACGCCACTTTCACCGTGAGGGCGAAATCGAAAGGGCGACGGCAGCAGCCCGCCGGTCGGTCGCTCCGTCACCAGATCCGCACCCTCCGGACGTTGACCGGCATACTTTTTCAAAGCCGGCTTCGGATCGAACAGGTCGGCCTGAAATGGACCACCGTTCATGAACAGGTGAATGACGCGTTTGGCCTTCGGGGCGAAGTGTGGTCCCCCCGCTTTCTGCAATGTTCCTTCGGCAGCATGACTTCGTTGCGCCAGGATGGTTGCAGCGCCCAGCATGCCGAGACCGCCGCCCAGGTGGTGCAGCAGCTGACGACGATCGATCGAAGGTATCAGAGGTGGCGACTGAGAAGTCATAAAGTACTCCACAACAAGGTGGGCCGGAAAGCCCACGTCATGTGCATCGCTTGCGGCAATACACACACCATAATGCCAAACCTACGAGCGACCAGCCCAACAATCAGTAAAAGCTAACAGGACCGTTGCCTCAGACAACGCGAGCGAACGGTCGGAACCGAAAACGGCTCCCGTTGATCGTAAAACGTGACTCAATTGCAGGATGTTTCCATGAATCACGGCAGCTGACCGATGGTGACATGACACTCTCACCGACGATCGTCATCATGGCGTCCGGATCAACACACACTATGATACCCGACGTTTACCACCGACCAAATACGATCCAGGCACATTCCGCAAGGAAGTGGACGCCATTTAAGGCATGGAACTGGCGTTCTCGCGAGCGATAACGCAAATATTTGGAAACAATCTCTGCAGAAAACCACGTGCAATGAAAGCCATTCGACTTCAGGAACCCAAGCGATTTGAACACGTCGAAATCGACGATCCCGGGCAGCCCGCCGCCGGTCAGGTGTTGGTCAAAACTCATCGCATGGGTATTTGCGGCACGGATATCAGCGGTTATCTGGGCAAAATGCCTTTCTTCAGTTATCCCCGCGTTCCGGGCCACGAACTGGGCGTGGAAGTCGTTGCCGTTGGCGACGGAGTAACGAACGTCAAACCCGGTGATCGCTGCAGCGTTGAACCCTACATGAACTGCGGGAAATGCTATCCCTGCCGCAAAGGCAATGGCAACTGCTGCGAGACGCTTGACGTCATCGGCGTTATGGTCGATGGCGGCCTGTGCGAACGCTTCCTGATCCGCGCCGAAAAGCTGCATCCGTCGAAAGAACTTTCCATGGAACAGCTGGCGTTGGTAGAGACGCTGGCCATCGGCTGTCACGCCAATGACCGAGGCAATCCGCAACAGGGTGACCACGCTCTGATTATCGGAGCCGGCCCCATCGGCCTTGCCACTCTGGAATTCGCTCGGCTGACCGGAGCATCGATTACCGTGATGGATATGAATCCGGATCGATTGGACTTCTGCCGCAGAACGTACAACATCGAGCACACAATTCAGTTCAAGGGCGACGGCAGCGAAATTGGGCAGGCGATGGATATTACCGGAGGCGACAGGTACTCCGTGGTCACGGACGCTACCGGCAGCAATAAGTCGATGTCCAGCGCGTTCGCCTTTGTGGCTCATACAGGAAGTCTGGTCTACGTCGGCATCACAACACAGGACGTGACCTTTCTGCATCCCACGCTGCACAAACCGGAAATCACTCTGAAGGCGTCACGCAACGCTCTGCCGGCTGACTTCGGGCGAATCATTGGACTGATCGAAGACGGTACCATTAACACCGATCCGTGGATCACGCACCGCACCAGTTACGACGACGTGGTGGGCGAGTTCGAGACTCTGACCAAACCGGAAACCGGCGTTATCAAAGCCGTCATCGAAGTGGCCAACTAAAGAGCCATCTGCTTTCTGTGTCCGTGGGCCGGACAATTTTGCCCACGCAAATTCCATTAACCGACGTCGTGTCAGACATGGCCTGACCTGTCAGAACAGAAACGATTGAAACATGAAATGTGAACCTCTTGGACTGGCTCCTTCTTTTGGCTTCGGTGACCGCATTGGCCTGGCTACTGCAGGACATGTGGAATCGATGAACCGGGCAGGCAGCGGAATTGAGCCAATCTATCCGCAGCAGTCCATTCGCGAAATGACTCGCACACAGCGAACACCGCAGAACGTCATGGATGACGCGCTCAATGGAGCAAAGGCCGCTGGCTGGACGGGCAAAGTCGGCGCAGATGCGGACCATCTGAAGACCCCCGAAGATGTTGATGTCACAGCAGCCGTTGGATTTACTTTCTTCACGATCGATCCTTCTGACGATGTGGACCAGGCAGCAGACGACTACGACGAAGCCACCGTCCGTGCAAAGTTTGAGGACGTCAAAGAACAGGCCAGCTGGTACGACGGCTACGTTGGCAGGAGTGTAGGCCTTTCGACCGGCACAACCGTTGAACTGACGGAAGCCGCCTGCATGCGAGCCGCCGTGAAATATGGCAAAGCGATTACTCGAACACTTGCCATGGGCGACTACATCAGGAAAGTTCACGACGATGCGGGCAAGGACTACGAGATCGAACTTTCGGTGGACGAAACAGAACAGCCAACGACGCTGGCCGAACACTACATCATCGCCGATCAATGTCTGCAGGGCGGCATGAAACTGGTCAGTCTGGCACCTCGTTTCATCGGTGACCTTGAAAAAGGTGTCGACTACAAAGGCGACCTTGACGCTCTTGAGACATCACTGGGCGAACACGCGGCCGTGGCCACACTGCTTGGCGGCTACAAACTCAGTCTGCATTCCGGGTCCGACAAAGTCTCGATGTATTCGCTGCTGTCAAAACAAACGAAGGGGCAGTTTCACGTGAAGACCGCAGGCACCAGTTATCTGGAAGCTCTGCGAGTCGTCGCTCGCCATGACGAAGCCCTGTTCCGACAGATTATCGACTTTGGCCGCAGTCGCTACGACGTCGACAAAGCCACGTATCATGTGTCCGCCACACTTGATTCTGCTCCAGCACCCGCCGATGTCAGCGATGTGCTGGAACTGGAACGCGAATACCTCGAGTTGTGGTCGGAAGTTCCCGAAGGCAAAGGTTTCACGAAACCAGGTCGTCAGATCCTGCACTGCACGTTCGGTTCCACACTGACCGATCCCACTCTCGGTCCCGCCGTCCGTTCGGTACTCGATTCTCATCCAGACACTTACACGGAAGTTCTGGCCGATCACTTTGAACGTCACCTGCGAGCTCTGCAGGCAGGCATGTAACCGGCTGCGCCGGCCTGTTCGATCTACCGCTCGGAATGTGTTGGCCCGCTTCTGTTTGTCGCCGCACAGCGATGCAGCAAAGCGGGCCGCTTTCTTGAATGTTACAACGGCAGGTTGAGTGCTCCGCAAAGAAAACGTACGAACGGAATCGCCGCTTTGAATGCCTGCGCCGTGTCTTTCACGAAGTCGGGACTTTCGATCGAATTTGGGTCCAGCTGACCGATGCCGATGGAGTCTTTGCGCTTCACCAGGTTCAATGTGGGTTTAGAATCCCGGTGCCTGAACGTCCCTGCCGGGAAACCGTCAAACACAGAGGGCTGCTCATTTCGTTGTGATGCAGCCGTCTCGGCTGGCCGTTGCAGGCGGGATGCCTGCAGGACAAACCGACCAAATCCGCACACAACCACGAACGGGTTCGTTCGAGCACTGTTTCGGGTATGCTGAGCCGTCTTCGACGGCGGATTGTCGTCAGCGACGGTCTGTTCCCGTTGGCTGCATCCGAAGATGCACACGAATCAGATGTTCTTCCTGAAGATCCAACCGGATTGTCACAGGCTCCAGTTTATGAAATTTTTCATTCGCGTGTCCTGCGCACAAATACTGACTTTGGCGTGCTGCACTGGAACCAGCACAATCACGCTGGCTGGTCATCCGATTTCGGTGACAGAAACGCAGGTATTTGTGACTCGCACGGCAGCTCGCGTCAGAATCAAATTGTTCGCCGAAGACCTGTTTCTGTTTCAGGGGCTGGAACCCGATGCGACGGACGTAATCCCAGCCCCTGAACTAAGTCGGGGGTTGGAACAGCACAAGCAGTTTTTGCTGGACAAATTCAGTCTACGCGATGCCAGGGGCGAGGTATTCAAGGGCAATGTTACTGATGTGCAGAGGTTTGAGATTCCTGAAGAGGGAATTCCCGTCGACGATCTGATGCTGTTCACGGCCACGTATGAATTGGAGTACCGGTTTGCGGAGCCCCCCGAATTTTTGACGCTGCAACAGGATATCAGCGACGAGAACTTTATCTTTCCGTCGGAGATGAAACTGACTCTGCATCAGGCCGGCACGGAGATGACCTACACCGAGTCTCTCAAGCCCGGAGCTGCACAGACGTTGCGTTTTGACTGGGACCAGCAACAACTTACGGACGAATCGTCGGACGAGGACTGGGAAGCGTGGTTCGAAAAACAACGAGAAGCGACTCTGGGCATCACCAGCTACAGCAGCGTCTATTCGTTCATATACATCGAACCGGCCGAGGTGCGGCACGAAGTACTGATTCCTTTGGCCAGCCTGCGAACTATCATGCCGATGGAACATAAAGACCCGGCCTTCATCCAGGTCGACGAACAGAACGGCGTCCGAATATTGATTCGCGACTGGCTGTCGGGTGTGAATCCCACAACGATCAACGGCGTCACTGTCGAACCGGAATTCACGCGAATCGACTTCTATGGACTGGACCTCAAAGACTTCGCTCGCCAGGCAGAACAGCGGCGGGTGAGTCTGGCCAACGGCCGGGTCGGGGTCATCATGACCTATCGCACGGCCGACGATTCCGTTCGCGAAGCCGGTCTCACCTGGAACAAATTTCACGCCTCACTTCGCAAAGTGCAGTCCGTCGTGTTCTCTTATCCCAATCGGATGCAACGCTTCGAATTCTCTCGTTTCAATGAACCTGCGGACAACGTTTTTCGATGGACAGCAGACGAGAGTGTCTTACCGCAGCCCGTGGCCGCAGTTAGTGCAGACGTTCCCCCATTACCACGACTGGTCGTGCCCGTGGCATCCATCTGTGCAATCGTGCTGGCATTGGCATGTGCGATATTCGGGAAGACTCAGGGCTTCAGAATCGCTGCGGCACTCTGCGTGCTGGGCGTCGTGACCTGGCCGTTTGCAAGAATCGAAGTGGCTCATCCATTCGCTCCACTTCCGGAAGTGACCGACACGGACCACATCTTCAAACAGTTGCACACAGGGGCATACCGTGCCCTGGACTTTGGCACCGAAGACCGAATCTACGAAGCACTGGACCAGTCGGTCGACGGCCCGTTGCTGGAATCGCTTTATCTGCAGCTGCGTGAGAGTCTGCAGATCCGCGAACAGGGTGGCGCGGTGGCACGTGTTCGCGCTGTTGAATATGACGATGGTCAGCAGGCCGCAGAATCACTCCATGCCGAGTGGCCCGGCTTTCGCTATCGCAGTCGCTGGACGGTCAGCGGCACGGTAGAACACTGGGGCCATGTCCACGAACGACAGAACCAGTTCGCCGCTCTGTTTTCCGTTGAACCTCGCGATGGACAGTGGAAAATCACCGACATGCAGATCGAGGACCAGCAGAGCATCGCCACCAGGACGCGGCTGAGAAAGTTCTAGAGCAGTCTACGAGATGACGGAACCGGTTCTGGCTCGTTGGGCAGTCGTTCTGCAACCATGACACGAGAACTGCGGCCATGAGTCAGCGAAATCCGTTGTCGGTTCACTGCGTAAGTTCAAGCACGGCGAACACAGGACAGTGATCTGACGCCATGGGTTCCGCAACGACTTTCGTTTCGACAATGCGAAGCCGGTGCGTCGGTCGATAAAAAATATAATCGATGCGGTTGCGTGGCTGGCTGGAAGGCGCTGACGGAGCAGCCTTGTCGTCGATGGCATTTGTCCAGCGCTGCTGGAGAACCGTAACAGGTTCTGCATCCGGAGTGGCATTCATGTCTCCAGCCAGAATCGTCGGTATGTTGTCCGCATCGCCCGCAAACAACCTGTTGATGGCATGTGCCTCGGCAACTCGGTCTTCTTCCACATTGTGCTGAAAATGAGTGCTGATAAAGCGCAGCCGTTGCTCGTTCGGACCGCGCACCGTCACGGCGATGGCCCCTCGAGGATAGGTCGTCCGGTCCGCCGTGCTTTCCGTGTACGGCAGTGGTTGTATAACGACGTCCAGAATCGGCAGCCGACTCAGGACGGCATTACCGTACAAACCGCCCTGGTAGTGCTGAGTTGGACCGTAACGGACGGCCATATTTGTGAGTTGTCCGAGTTGCTGTGCCTCGTGGATCCGACCGGACCGTTCGACACCAACGTCCACTTCCTGCAAAGCTACCAGGTCCGGTTTCAATCGGTTGACCACTTCCGCCAGTCGCGGGATATCATACGCTCCGTCATTGCCCTGGCCATAGTGAATGTTGTAGCACAACACCCGGATTGAGTGCGGCTGCTCGCCGACAGCTGCCGATGCCGTAGTCCATATCGCGACAACGGCGGTCGCCAGCTGCACGCAACTCAATGCCATTACAATCAGGCGTTTGAGTAACGGACGATGGTGATCAACAGTCGAAAAAGAAGACATTCTTTATACACCTTTGGAAACTGCACTTACGGCCACTTTGTATGTTGATTCAGATTCGGCAACTGGTGCCACGTCATAATTCTGTCGTCCGTATCGCATGATAACCAGTCCACCAGGAATCAATCCACCGCCAAACAACTGAGTTGTCGTCGCGGTTTCTCCTCGAGCCAGCCATGCCGCCAGAATCGCGATCAACGGGATCAGGTTCTGAATGATGGCGGCATGTGCCGCACCAGAATGACGCACCATGCCAACCGCAGCAATTCTTCTCCAATAAAAAACAGGGACAGCAACGCCGTCCACATGGGTACCGAGCAGATGATCAGTGCCGTGTTGCCGGACGTTGTTCTGTCGATGCCCAGCAAGAATAACAGCTGGTGGAAACCGGAAACAACGATTCCATAGATCAGAATCCGGACTCGTGAAACGCCCGGCCTGGACCGGTGACCCTGGCGATGTTCTCTCAGAGCAAAGGCGCCCAGCACACAGTCTGAGGGTGACACGCAGATTCGTTGGAAGAAAAGTCTTCGTGACAGTCATCACGGAGAACCGCTGATTAGAGCATATGACCGATCATGTGCACGGTTCCGGCTCCCGGGCATGTCGACTTCTCAGGCTGGAAGGCATCCTGCCCGAAACTGAATCAGCGAAATACACTGCAGAGAATCATACATTCCCGACGCCCGAGTGACTCCTCATCCTGTGCTTCATCGTGCAGAATGGTGGAAGTCGGGAAGCAGTTCGTCCGTCTGTGGAAATTCAACGGAGATTCATGTGGTGATTCGATCTTTGTTGTTGCTTGTCGTCACTTCGGCGGCGGTGGCCGACGACTGGCCTCAGTGGATGGGATCCAAACGCGACAACATCTGGCGAGAATCCGGGATCGTAAAGAGATTCCCGGACGGCGGACCGCACGTTTTGTGGCAGACTCCGATTGCCGGCGGTTTTGCCGGACCCGCGGTCGCGGCCGGCAGGGTTTTTGTCGCAGATTACGTCACTCGTGAGGACGTCAAGGTTGCCAACTTTGATCGGAAGGAATTCACGGGCACAGAACGTGTGTTGTGTCTTGACGAGACATCCGGCCAGATACTGTGGCAGCACGAATACGCGGTCAGGTACACAATTTCGTACCCTTCAGGACCACGGTGCACGCCAAACGTGGACGGTGATCGAGTCTACACGCTGGGTGCGGAAGGCCATTTCTTCTGCTTCGACATTCTGACCGGCAACGTCGTGTGGCAAAAGGACCTGAAGAAGGAATACGGTGCGAAGACTCCGTTGTGGGGATACGCGGCTCATCCTTTGATTGACGGCGACAAGCTGTTAACGCTGGCCGGAGGAACGGGCAGCCACGCTGTGGCATTGAACAAATTGACGGGCAAAGAAATCTGGCGAACAGGAACATCGCCGCAACAGGGTTATTCGCCCCCGACCGTTATCCAGCACGCAGGCGTGCACCAGTTGCTGCTGCTGCGTCCGGATGCGGTCTCGTCGGTGGACCCGGAAACGGGCAGGGAATACTGGTCGGTACCGTACAAGGCATCCAGCGGTTCGATGATCATGTCGCCCGTCGTTGCCGGCGAATACCTGTACGTGGCCGGGTTCAACAAACAGAGCGTGATGATCCGAATGGCGTCGGATAAGCCCGCTGCAGCCGAAGTCTGGCGCGGCAGGAAGAACGTCATCTGTCCGGTGAATGTTCAGCCGTTTCTGGTGGACGACGTGCTGTACGGCTTCGATCAAAAGGGGGTCATGCGCGCCATCAGACTGCCCGATGGCGAACGTCTGTGGGAGACTACCGACGTACTCGGCCGACGCGCTGTCGATTCCGCGACAGCTTTCCTTGTGCAACACGAAGATCGCTTTTGGTTGTTCAACGAACTTGGTGAGCTGATTATTGCAAAACTGTCACCGCAGGGATTCGAAGAAATTGACCGCGCGAAGGTCATCGACACCAGCAACGTCGCGTACGGACGTGACATAATCTGGAGCATGCCCGCCTTCGCCAGCAAACACGCTTACATCCGCAACGACAACGAAATAATCTGCGTGGATCTGGCTGAGACAAAGTAGTGAACTCTTTTCGACAATCATTCACAGAAACGGTAATCCCATGAAGACAGCTTTCCGATTGATTGCTTTTCTCTCTGTTGCTCAAATGAGCCTGGCGGCCGACCCGGTCCTGCCCGGGGCGCGGCCGGTTATAGACGCCAGCCAGTTCACCAGCCTGCAGGCGGCGTTTGATGCCGTTCCGGAAGGCGGAGGGCTGGTAAGGCTTCCGGCTGGTGACTTTGAGATCACCGAACCGTTGCTCCTGCAGCGCGGCGATGTTCGTGTGGAAGGTGCCGGATCGGCGACCAACATCGTCAACCGCAACGAAGACGGCAAACCTGCGTTGATCGTGCAGCATCCCGACGGCCAGCAGGTCAGGAAAGACAAACGCCTGTGGCGGGTCAATCTGTCGAACTTTCGCATTACCGGCAGCGCAAAGAGCGGACACGGCATTGAGGCCATTCTGATTGAAGAAATCTTCGTGCAGGGAGTTTCGGTGTCGTACTGTGGCGGTGACGGCATCAGGCTGGATCACTGCTACGAAGACCCACGCGTCAGCGATTGCCTGATTACCTACAATAAGGCTGTCGGCCTGAACCTGCTGGGCTGCCACGATATCGTTGTATCTTCAAATCAGTTTGAAGAAAACCAGGATGCCCTGCACTGCATCGACAGTTTCAACATCTGCATGATCGGCAATTGTGTGGATGATCATCTGGGTAAGGGCGTCCTGATTGAAAATACGTACGGCTCGGTTCTTTCCGGCAACATGATCGAAGAATGCCAGGGCACCGCCGTAACTCTGGATCGTGACTGCTACGGCATCACCATCAGCGCCAATGTGATTGCACACAACGGCGAAGGAGTTGACCTCAAAGACGCTCACGGTTGTGCCGTCAGTGCCAACACGTTTACGCTGATGAAGAATGATGCGCTGCGGATCGGGCAGCACAGCGGACGGATCGCGGTCACAGGAAACAGCTTCTGCAACAGTTATCTGGGCGACGGCAAAATCAAACGCAAAGAGGGAGATCGCCAGGCGGGCGGAATTGTGCTGCAGTCCACCAGCCACATTTCGCTGACAGGAAATGTATTGTCAGGACTCAGCACAACAGCGATTTCGGTCAGTGGTGAGACGACCGGAATCACGTCATCCGCCAATCTGATTGTGGAACAAAAGGATGAGTGATCGTTTCCTGTCACCGTTTTTGCTGCTTAGAGCAGTTTACTTATTGTCGTGGACGATGCTGGCTCGTGGGGGTAACCAAACTGCTACTGAAAAGCGTTCTTCGCGGCCACAAGTCAGCGTGAAACGCTGTAGAATGAACTCAACGGTTCCCCTTACTCACTCCTACACCCGACCGGAGCGCACAGATGAAATCACTCATGACTGCCTGGTGGTGCATTACACTCGCCGCGAGCTCAACTGTACCTGCAGCCGACTGGAATCGCTTTCGTGGTTCGGACGGTCAGGGAGTCGCTGACTCCACAGTTCGCCTGCGCTGGGACGCGGAGAAAAATCCGGCATGGTCACTCGATCTGCCCGGAGCAGGATCGTCCTCGCCCATCGTGGTCGGAAATCGAATTTTCGTAACATGCTACTCCGGCGACGACAACGTGGATTCGCAACGCCATCTTGTTTGTGTCGACGCAGACAGTGGTAAACAACTGTGGCAGGATTCCATCAGCGGACCGGAGCGTGAAGACGCCTATCGCGGCTATCTGACGGAACATGGTTATGCCAGCGGCACGCCTGTTTCTGATGGTAAGAACGTTTACTGCTTCTTCGGCAAAGCGGGAGCCGTCGGGTGGACGGTTGATGGAAAGAAACTGTGGCAGAAAGATCTCGGACAGATGTCCAGCAATCGGCGGTGGGGTTCGGGTTCGAGTCCTGTGTTATTCGGCAACACGTTGATCGTAAACGCGTCTGAAGAAAGCCGAGCGATCTTTGGTCTGAATGCTGCCGACGGCAAAGAACTGTGGAAGGCAGAATACGACGGCCTTGAACTGTGTTTTGCCACACCCGTCCTTGTGCCCGGAGAAGGCGACGTCATGGAAGCCGTCATTTCGATGCCCGGTGAAGTGTGGGGGTTGAATGCAGACAACGGAAAGCTGAGGTGGTTCAGTGAAATAGGCAATGGCGGCAACGTGACTCCTGGTGTTGTGATCGGGGAGGCAGCATTCTATACCTTCGGTGGGCATCCTCAGCAGCAGACAAATGCCATCAAACGCGGTGGGCGCAGAAACGTAACGGATTCACACGGGCTGTGGCAGAGTCGCGACAGCAGCTACGTAGCAACTCCTTTGCTGCACGATAATCACTTGTACTGGGTCACCGACAGGGGCCAGGCGTTTTCAGTGGATGCCACGACCGGCGAAACAGTGACGCGAACTCGATTGACCGGTCTTCAGTCGGGCGGTCGACCGGTCTACGCCTCACCCGTGAAAGCCGGTGCCCACATTTTTGTAGTGACTCGCCGCAGCGGTACTTACGTTTTTGAAGCCAATCCGGAAATGAAGCAGGTTTCAAAAAACGCGGCCCTGGACGACACCGACTTCAACGGCACTCCGGCCGTTGCCGACGGACGAATGTACCTGAGATCCAACAAGACGCTGTACTGCATCAGGTGACGACCCAGCCGAACTTCGGTGGTCGAATCTGTCCGGTTGTGAGAGCATCGGGCTCGAGTTTTTGCGTGTCCTTTCCCGTGCCGCGAATCGCTCGTCATGCCGGTGTCATTGTGTTTCGCATTGACAATCTGTCGCCCGGGAGGCCGCACGCATTTTCCAGAATCAGGCGAATCATGTCTGATAATTACGGAAAACAGTCCGGTTTTGGCAAGACACCCGACGTCACCTGCGGCATGATTTACAGCGTTTCACGCTGACTTGTGGCCGCGAAGAGCGGTTTTCAATAGCAGTTTCGTTACTCCCACGAGCCAGTATCGTTCACGACAATAAGCAAACTGCTCTAGCGTTCTCGCCCGTGCCACAATCTTGTCTCTTGCTTCGGTATCAGACCGAAGCATCGACGGATGCCGCGGACGGAGGCGCCTGCCACGCTGACATGCCCACCCCTAAACTCACATTGAGGAACCCCATGAAGCGACTGACCGTCCTATTGCCGCTGTTCTCATTCTTCTGTGCCACGCCAATGCCTGCTATCGCTGCGGAGCTTGAGTTGAAGAAGGGCGACCACATCTGTCTTGTCGGCAACGAACTGGGCGAACGGCTACAGCACCGCAATCACTGGGAGACGTCACTTCATCAGTCGCACCCGGATCTGGAACTGACGGTTCGCAACCTGTGCTTCCCCGGCGATGAGCCCTTTGAACGAATTCGTTCCATGGACTTTGGTGATCCCGACAGCCATCTGACACACAGCAAAGCTGACGTGGTGATGTACTTCTTTGGCTTCAACGAATCGTTTGCCGGGGATCAGGGGTTGACCGAGTTCGCTGAACAGGTGCTCAAACTTGTGCACGAGACTCAGGGTAAGAATTTCAGCGGCAAGAGCAACAGCAACGCGCGAGTCGTTTTGGTATCACCGATCGCTTTCGAGAACATCGGCGATCCGAACGTTACCGACGGCACAGAGCAAAACGCAAACCTGGCAAAATACACGGCCGCACTGAAGAAAGTGGCCAAAGAATCAGGAGCCGCGTTCGCCGACATTTACACTCCCACCAGAGCACTGTTCGAGGCTTCCGACGAACAGCTCACGCTGAATGGTGCACACCTGAATGACGCCGGCTACAAAGCCCTGGCTCCACTGTTCATGAAAGCGCTGGGGCTTAGCATTAAGACAGGCGCGGCTTCCGCTGCTCTGAAGGCAGAAGTCGACGACAAGAACTTCCACTGGTGGCACCGCTATCGGGCGGTCAACGGTTTCTCCATTTATGGCAAACGGGGTCTGGCTGGTACCGACGGTACCTACAACAATCGCGACGTGATGGAGCGTGAACGAGCTATTCTGGATGAGATGTCCGCAAACCGCGACCAGCGAATCTGGGCCGTTGCTCAGGGCAAGTCGGTCGCCGACGAATGTGACGACAGTAACACGTTGCCATTTATCGAAGTGAAGACCAACGTTGGCGGTGAGAACGACAAGAATCGCAAAGCCGGCAAACTTGGCACACTGGATTACCTGCCTGGTGCCGAACAGCAAAAACTGTTCAAAATGGCTGACGGATACGAGATTCAGCTGGTCGCATCAGAAGAGGACTTTCCGGAACTGGCCAACCCCGTTTCTCTGAACTTTGACAACAAGGGCCGGTTGTGGGTCACCACAATGCAGTCGTATCCGCACTGGCAGCCAAAGACGAAGATGCAGGACAAAGTTCTGATTCTGACCGACAACGATGGCGATGGTCGTGCCGACAGGTGTACGGTTTTCGCTGATGGACTGCATCAGCCCACGGGTTTCGAGATCGGTCACGGCGGAGCGTACATCGCTCAACAGCCCGACATTCTGTTTATGACCGACACCGACGGCGATGATGTGGCGGATACAAGCATCCGCAAGCTGGTTGGCTTTGATACTGCAGACTCGCATCATGGGATATCTGCTTTTGAATGGGGTCCTGGCGGGGCGCTGTACTTCAACGAAGGCACGTTCAAGTACTCGCAGGTAGAAAGTCCATACGGTCTGACTCGAATGCACGAAGCCGGCGTCTGGCGGTACAACGCTCGCACGGAAGACTTCAGCACTCACGTCTCGCTGCCGTTCGCCAATCCGTGGGGACACGTCTACGACAAGTGGGGACAGGATTTCGTTTCCGATGCTTCACCTGGTTTTAATTTCTGGGCAACTCCGATCAGCGGCCGAGTCGAGTATCCGAACAAGCACGCTGGCGGCTCGTTCAACGACAGCGTCAACAACTTCAAGGACACGGCTCTGCGAGGTCGCGACGCTTATCCTCGATTCATCGTCAAGCGAACTCGACCATCGGCCGGCAACGAGCTGGTGTCCAGTCGCCACTTCAAGCCGGAAGATCAGGGCGATTTTCTGCTGTGCAACGTCATTGGCGATCGGTCTATTCTGCAGCATTCTGTGAAGGAAGTCGGCAGCGGTTTTGAAGGGACTGAAAAGCCACCGCTGCTGTTCTGCGAAGACGGCAACTTCCGCCCGATCGATATTCAGTTTGCCCCCGATGGCACGCTGTACATCTGTGACTGGCACAACGCTCTGATCGGTCACCTGCAGCACAATCTGCGTGAACCTAATCGTGACCATCAACACGGTCGCATCTGGCGAGTCATCTGCACTGGCCGTGATCTGGTGAATGCACCGGCGATTGCCGGCGAACCGATTCCTGCCGTGCTGGACGCACTGAAGGAATACGAAGACCGAGCTCGTTATCGAGCACGCCGAGAACTGGCCGAACGCAAGACCGGTGACGTCGTTCGTGCCGTAAAAAAGTGGGCTGCCGAACTCGACAAGACTGACGATGGCTATACCCACCAGATTCTGGAAGCGAACTGGGTGCTGCAGTCTCACAATATTGTCGACATGGATCTGCTGGCGTCCGCCCTGAATGCCGACGATCATCACAGTCGAGCGGCCGCGACACGAATTCTGTGCTACATGCGGGAAAAGGTACCGAATGCTCTGAAACTGGTTCATGAACGCATCAACGATGACCACGGACTGGTTCGCCTGGAAGCCGTGCGAGCGTGCAGTTTCTTCGACAGCGAGGATGCGATTGAAACCGTTCTGGACGTGCTGAATCACGACGTCGACGGGTACCTGCAATACACGCTTGACGAAACGATGCGGCATCTGGAAAGTCTGTAGCCCCGCAACAGCGTTTCACGCTGACGTGTGGCCGCGAAGAACGCGTTTCAATAGCAGTCTTGTTACTCCCCCGAGCCAGAGCGGTTCACGAGAATATGTAGACTGCATCTAAACCCTGCGGAGATGTGCAGAAGAAATCTCGGAAGCCCGGCGTTGACAGAATGCCGGGCTTCTGTTGTCTCAACTACGATGATTTGATTGGAATGTTTGGCATGTGTCGGTACTTACTCTCAGCCCTGGTCCTTTTGCAGACAGCGATTGCTCAGGACGCTGCTCACCATCATCACGATGCAGACGAAGAAGAAATCGAACGGCCTAAGATTCTGCTCGACAAGAGTGCACGGATCGTTGAGTACCAGTTGAAACGCCTGGACAACGCTCGCCTGTTGCTGGTGGAAACGTCCACTGATGACTCGAAGTATATTCCCGTGTTCAAAGCCATATTGTTGCGGCCAGGCCTGTCACGACAGAACCGCGAACAGTCCCTCAACGGACTGGTCGCCATCAACAGGACGGACACGGCCACCGAGCTCCTTTCGGCGCTGGAATCTCTGGATGACGGGGACCGGGATCAGCAGCGAGTTGGTCGGCAGTTGTCAGGTATTCTGCTGACTCATTCCAAAGATGTCCTTGCGGCACGAACTGATGATCTGCGAAAAGCGATGTCTTCGGAAAGCAGTGTGCTGCGTGCCACCGGTTACGCGGGACTGGTCGTCGCCGATCAGGCCGCAGCGGCATGGCAGCAGGCGGAAACGAATGCAGCATCCCGACTGGCCTACCTTTCCGCCGTGTCGCTGGTTCCTGCGGGTGAAACCAGAAATGCGTTGCGAGCAAACGTGGTTGCCTCGCTTGACGCAAATCAGCCGGATGCCGTGCGATCCAGTGCCATTCGTGCCCTGGCGACGATTTCTGCAAATCAGACAGACAGCTTCACCAGACTGGCAGAATTCGTTCCGTCCGACAGTTTTCGCACTCCCGCCGTCCGCAGTCTGCTGAAAATTCCGGATACGGCCCGCAGTGCACAGGCGTCAGGACAGCTTGTCAACGTGTTGGTAAAACACGCCGAAAGTACGCCAGCGGCGCAGCGAACAACGGGCGAGTTCCTTGATGCGATGCAGCTGGCAGACGAACTTTTGCGCAGGCTGCCAGCGGCGGAATCCAGGCGTTACCGGCAACGTCTGCGGGACGTCACTGTCCGAGTCGTTCGGATACACACCGTCGAAGAAGAAATGCGGTACGACAGGCCGTTCTTTGCCGTGGAAGCAGGACGTTCCGTGCAGGTCGTGCTGGAGAATGAAGACCTGATGCCACACAACCTTGTCATCACCAGTACCGGCAAGCTGAAGGAAGTCGCCCTGGCCGGAGCGGAACTTGGAACGACACCGGGACTTGATGGGAAGCTCTACGTGCCCGACAGTCCGGATGTCCTGTTCTCAACCGACATGGTCAACGCAGGCAAGCGTGAAGTGCTGACGTTCACCGCACCGACAGAACCAGGCGAATACCCATACGTCTGCTCGTTTCCTCGCCACTGGATGCGAATGTACGGAGTGATGGTTGTCGTTCCGGATCTGGACGCATGGCAACGCAACCCAACCACGCCGAAGGATCCGCTGGGCAACAATCGCTCGTTCGTGAAGAACTGGAAACTGGCTGACTTCGATGCCGAAAAACTGACCGACGGCCTGCGTGGCCGCAGTCCACAGATCGGCGCAAAGCTGTTTAAGGACGCGACGTGCCTGGGTTGCCACAAAATGAAAAACGAAGGTGGAGCCGTCGGCCCTGATCTGACCGATACCCTGAAACGCTGGAAGGGTGACCGCTACGGAATTATGCGTGAGATCATTGATCCAAGTTACAAGATCGATCCCAAATACGCCGTCAAAATTGTGATCGATATCGATGGATTGACCACCTCAGGAATCGTGACCGCCGAAGACAGTAAGTCAATTTCGATACTGGTCAATCCGGAAGCGCCAAAACCAAAAGTCATTCAAAAGGACAACATCGAAGAGATCATTCCATCAACAACTTCGATGATGCCAAAGGCGCTGCTGGACAAGTTCACCACCGACGAGATCATGGAAATCCTGAGCTACATCATCGGCGGTGAGTGAGATCGACCGGCAGAGCTACTCGACCGTAGTGGGTATCGGGGGGACCAGCCGGGTACCGGGTAGCCCAGGTTGCTCGCAACCTTTGGGTGCCGCAGGCACAGGAGGCTGTACGGAACCATCTTCCGGCAATCCATCGTTGCAGAACACAACAGACCTCCTGTTGCTGCGCAACACTGGTTGCAAGCAACCGTTCTACCCAGTGATGGATGTTGGTCCGCACAGCGGCCCCTACGTTGGTGTTCAGTCTTCCCGGATGACCGACACTGCTACCGCACTAACCGGCCTGTTGTGATTTCCTGCGACGTCGCGTCCAGGTTGAACGAAATTCGCAGCTGGCCTGCTTCACACTGAATGCGATGAATGCGCGTTGCCGGAATTCGTTTGTCAATGTGACTCAGGTCAAGTGTTCGGGGAAGTTCCGATGGGGGAACACGTCCCACCATTTGTGTCGCCTGACCGCCGATCAAGGTGGTCCATGCGTCAGGTACAGCGTTCCTGTCCGCCGGATCGACGGAAATCTGCCGTAAGCTGATTGTCCACTTTCCATCTGTCGCGCTCTGGCCGCCCAGCACGATCCTCATCTGATGCATCTGGCTGGCCGGTGCCAGTTTCGGTACTACCTGAAATCGGATTCGGAGCGTCAGTAGCCCACCCTCAAGTGCCAACAACACGGGGCTGGATTTGGCCAGCTGCAGTGAAAAGATCAATGGCTCCACTGACGATTCGGTCTGCCGCTGCAGCAACTGAAGAAACGCCCGAGGGTTTTTCTTCGCATTCTGAAACGTTTGAAGTGCCTGTTGCAATGCGGTGTCAGGAATCGTCAGCCCACCCAGTGGCTGAGCATTCAGCCACCGGTTGATGCTGTCCTGCGAAAACGTCACAGCAACGACCTCCTCATCCTGCAGGTCGGTCGTGAGAGTCTGTCCAGATGGTGGCGTGTGTTGAGTCGTCGATGGACTGGACGCCGACAACGAAAAACTGTTGTCGGTCGTGCTGGCAGCCCATGAAGTCTGTCGGCCTCCAGAGACCCGACGGATTGTCTGACGAAGATCTCGCCACTTGCCATTAAGTTCAGCCAATTGCCGGTCAACTTCTGCGTTGACCTTGGGCAGAACGTCGTCGGCAACCTGCCGCACGACGATGGCATCCGAACTCGGCATTCGCCGATAGACTTCTCTCCGTGCAATGCGATCGCCGATGGGGCCCAGCAATGGCATGCCGGACGCGATGCTGTTGACGGCCTGAGGAAACTGTCGTGCCCGCAGGCTGCCGTAGGCCGGTTTTGTCAAAAATCTGTTGCCGTCAAAGAACACCGGTTTCGTTACGCTGAATGTGTGATTCCCCAATGTCGCCACTCGTGCCTGAGTTGTAAGGCCAACCGTGGTACTGGATACGGTGCCGGTCGTAAGAATGTGCAGCCGAGCACTGCCACTACTGTTGACCGACTGCAACTGATTCGACGTCGTCGTCGTCTGAACGCCCCGAACATCTGCCTCCATGACCTGAGTGGCCACATTGTTGCTTTCGACGGACTGGCGCTCGACAAAATGATTCAGCACATCAGTACGGACTGTTACAGAAAAGTCGTTGACAGGTGCCCCGGTCGCTTCAGAACGTGGAGAGATATCAGACGACGGAATCGTAAGCGACGGCGTTGGCGAAAACGTCTGAGCGCGCAGCGCTGGTACGAACAGGGCAAACTGCAACATGGCCAGCAGTACCCTGAGTTTCGATCGCGTGTGTGGTGAAACCCGTGTAGGTCGCATCAGTCAGAGACATGAATAAAGGCGTCATTCGGGAAGAGTCCCCCAACGGTGGCTCCTTCACGAACTGTCTTAACGGCAGCATATAGTTCCGTGGGGTAGATTTCTGCCAACCCGTTCGCCCACTTGTCAGCTTACGCAACACCGCAAAACTGAGCCACAAGTTTCCTGACCGCTGACGAGAATCTACCTCAGCCTGTTCAGTTTGTCCTGAAGAGTCTCGTTCGGCGAATGTCACATTCAAACCATACCTCCCATCCACTACATACCCCGCACGCCTTGCAGCACTCCCGTGCCACCCAGAATCAACATTGGCCCTGCGACTGTATTCGAGTACAAGCCATCTGTCCCAATGTCAGATAATCCAATTTGGCTTTGTGCATGCAGGGATGTTCGCCCTGATGCCTTGCCAGCAATTAAATGGACGTTTGTGTGCCACTGGCTATGCCAGTGTTCCTGTGGCGCCCCGTTTTCTAATCAGGTCGAAGGAGCGACTTATGGCATGGCTATTGTTGGCAGTTTCGACAGCCGTTCTGTATTGGGTATACGATGGCTACGGCCGGTTCCTGCAGTTGTGCGTCGCTGTTCGACGGGCCATTGCACGTCCGGGCGCATTGCAAACGGACTCACAACAGGCACGGCCGGAAATGACCGTATTGTTGACCGTGCACAACGAAGAAGCCGTCATTCAACAGCGAATCACAAATACTCTGGAATGTGACTACCCAGCCGACCGCCTGAAGATTCTTGTTGCTTCGGACGGATCAACTGACCGAACAGGCGAAATCGTGCGGTCGATCGCGGATGAACGAGTCACATTGATGGAGACGCCGGGACTGGGGAAAACGGGGACTCAGAACGAAGCTCTCAAGACCGTGGATTCGGAGATCGTTGTATTCACGGACGCGGATATTGTTTTTGACGGCGGGTTTCTGCAACACGTTGCCGAGCGATTTCTCGATCCAGGGGTGGGGGCCGTCGATGGGCGGCTGATGTATGCTCAGAACGCTGCTGACGCAAACACCACCAGCCAGGGTTTCTACTGGAATTACGAGATGAAGGTTCGTCACCTTGAGTCTCAATTGGGTTGGTTAGCGGTAGTCGCCGGAGCTTCCTTTGCCGTTCGCCGTGAACTCCTGCAGACGATGGACCCGTCAATTGGCGAGGACTGCGTCGTGCCGCTGGACGTGGTGCAGCAGGGCTATCTGGTGGTTCACGAGCCTCGAGCCAAAGCGTTTGACGAGTTCGAAGAAGGATCCGGAATCACATTGCGACGACGCATTCGGCAGACTCTGCGAAACTGGCAGGGAACGTGGTCTCGCCCAGCTCTGCTGAACCCATTACGGCATCCCTGGTACGCTCTTGCGTTGTGGTCTCACAAGTTGTTGAAGTGGCTCTCCCCTGTATTCCTGCTGATTGCGTTATTCGCATCGTGCTGGCTGCTGGCGACTGTCCCAGGCGCATTATCCATCGCCGCAGCGTTGCCATATCTGTTGCTGTTCGGGATGGCCGGGCTGGGTTGGCTGGCGACTGTGTTCGGTCGCAGAATCCCCGGCACGGGGGTGGCGTTCAGCTTTTTGCTGGCGAATACGGCATTTCTGGTTGGAATCGTGCGAGCCACGCTGGGCCGCAGGATCCACGCATATCGAAACGCCTAAGAGGCTGTCCGATCAAAAAAGGGGTCAGAATCAATCGTGCACAGCACGCAAAAGGCCGTTCCGGCCATTCGTGCCTGACCCACTTTTCTGATGTCACACTGATTGGTGTTGGCCCGATGTTCCGTGTGGGATATCCTTCACCACAGATTTTCCACGGTCCAGGTAGTCGCGGCACGCCCTACTTTGCCCGAAATCACTGAAATCAACAGGGAAGTTGACTTCATGAGTGCAATCAAGACATCCGTCAAACGCGCGTTTCGGACATTTGGGTTCCGAATCAATCGCGTTCCCAGGACCACGTCGCTGGCGTACGAAGATCTGTTTCCGTTGGCCACTTATTCGCCATGGAACATCGATCAGGGTTTCATCGACGCGTACGACGACATCCGGAATCACACCTTGGTTGACAAGTACCGCTGCTACGAACTTTGGCAGCTCACCCAGCAAAGTGCAAAACTGCCGGAAGGCGCACTGCTGGAAGTCGGCGTATGGCGCGGTGGCACCGGTGCGCTGATGGCACGCAAGGCGCAGGAATGTGGAATCAGGGACAACGTCTACCTGTGCGACACATTCACGGGCGTCGTCAAAGCCGGTGAAATGGACGAAACGTACGGCGGCGGTGAACACGACGATACATCGCCGGAAGTCGTGGCAGAGCTTGTCCGAAACATGCAGCTAATGAACGTCGAAATCCTGCAGGGCATTTTCCCGGACGATACCGAACATGAAATCCAGGATTTGACATTCCGCATGTGCCACATCGACGTAGACGTTTATCAATCGGCCAAAGAGGTCAGCCAGTGGGTCTGGGACCGACTGGTTCCCGGTGGCATCATCGTCTACGACGACTACGGTTTTCAGGCGTGCGATGGCATTCTTAAGTGCGTTGAAGAGCAGCGTCACCTGAAGGATCGGATCGTGCTTCACAACCTGAATGGCCACGCCGTTGTTATCAAGATCTGAAATTCGAAACTGAAATCCGTCCAGCACACCACGAACAATGGCCCCATGAACATCCAGACTATTGCCTCTATAGACGCCCTCACCGACTTCCTGCAGGACGGCGACGCGCTTGTCAATTTCACGTCAGAAGCCATCGCCAGCCTTACGCCCGCAATTTCGATTTCGCAGGATGGCACAGCGAGGTTGATCAACGGGCCGGCGTATCCTGTCGACAGCGAAGTGGATGCGAAAGCGATCATCCCTTTAGTTGCTGATATCGGACGCCTGGTTGTGGTTTCGGACGGAATCGACAAGTCCGCAGAATTTGTGGCACAACTTTCCACACAGAAGATTTCGCACGTCGTCTGCGTTCTGGAACAAATCTGCGAAGCAGACGCCTTTATGGATGAAGACGATTCAGAAGCCGTCGCAGAGCGGCTTAGGCAACTTGGTTACATCTAAACTTTTCCCCTTCGCGTACAATCCTTCTTATCACATTCAGGCAGCGACCAACGGAAGCGGGTTATTCTCTTCCGTGCGTCAGCTCGAATCGGCATGCGGGCCGCCCCGCATTAGGACAAGGCAACGGAATGCCTGGGCTGTTTTTACTTGGAATTGATGGCTTGCCACGATGGATGTGGCAGCAGTTTGCGGATTCCGGCGTCATGCCGAACAGCCAGCCGCTGCTGTCGTCCGGCACGCTCGTACCGATGAAGTCAGCGTTACCCGAAGTATCGTCGGCCGCGTGGGCATCGATCGTCACGGGTGAGAACTCCGGTGGACACAATATCTACGGCTTCACCGATCTAATCGACGGCAGCTACACCCTTGGGTTTACTTCGTCGCGCACCTTCCGGACCAAACCGTTCTGGCAGCGTGAAGGCAGTGGCCCGTCTTTGATCATGAACGTGCCTCAGACATATCCCGCGCAACCGCTGAATGGAATGCTGGTCTCCGGCTTTGTGGCCCTGGACCTGAACAAAGCCGTCTATCCCGCGGAACAGCTGCCATGGCTGGAAGGCGTCGGTTATCAGGTCGATGCGGACATGTCGCTGATTGAGACCGGCAAGTCTGAATTTGTTGCCGAACTGCACAAGGTCATGGCCACGCGCTGCGAGTCGCTGCACCATCACTGGGACCGCGAGGACTGGCAGCAGATTATGTTTGTGCTGACCGGAACGGACCGGCTGAATCACTATCTGTGGGAAGACTACGAAGATTCCTCATCGCCGCATCACCAGTCGTTTCTGGATTTCTACCACGAAGTTGATGTGCAGATCGGTCGAATTCTGGAGCGTCTGGACGACGACACCACAATTGCTGCGGTATCGGATCACGGCTTTGCAGCTCAGAAGATGAGTGTCAACCTGAACTTCCTGTTGGCCGAAAACGGCTACCTGCAGCTACGGGAATCGAATCGCCCATCGTACATCGACATGCTCCCTGTCACCCAGGCTTTTGCGATGGATCCCGGTCGAATCTATCTGCATCGTGAAGGCCGGCATCCCGGCGGAGCGGTGACCGACGAACAGGCCGAAGAGCTGATGCGGCGGTTGACAGCATTTCTGATGTCAGCCCAGGTCAATGGTCGGAAGATCGCAACCGAAGTGCATCGCGGCAGGGACATCTATACCGGATCGTTTGCTCATCGCGCACCTGATCTTGTTGTTATGCCAGCCGAAGACGTGGCGCTGTCAGGGCGGATGAATCTTTCCGAACTGATTGAACCGACCGCCATCAACGGCAAACACACGTACACAGAATCATCGTTCTTTGTGCGGGGCAATAATCTGGGGCAGATTCCGGACGACATGAAAGTCGAAAACGTCCTGGACGTAATCATGCCGCAGGCACAATCACTTTACAAAGCTGCGTAGACAACAACCACATAGCCACGAAGGACACAGAGAAGACCGTCATTCAATTCCGTCTTCTCCGTCACTCCGTGGTTCACTTCATTAAGACCCCGAACCCAATTCCATGTCCGAACCAACCGCCTGCCACAACGCCAACCAGACCTGCTGGAGCTGTCCAGCTGTCGAATTCAAAGGTCACGTCGATTTCCGGGCGTGCGGCCAGGCCGCTTTTCGCAAAGCTGCACAGGGGCAGTTGGTCGTGGAATGCAAACGCCGCCCTGAAATCGGATACTTTGATCCGACGTCCATTACGTTCGAACACTGCACGGAATGGAAAGAGACGGACTCCGGGTATCTGCTGGACGGCATGCGAGTGCTGATCCTTGGGATGGACGGATACCTCGGCTGGCCGCTGGCACTGAAACTGGCGAAGCTGGGCTGCAAGGTCTACGGCATCGACAACATGTTGCGACGCAAACTGGTGGCCGAACGCGGAGCGCACTCAGTAATCCCCATCGAAACGATGGAGAACCGGGTCAAAGCCGCGAATGAAGAACTCGGCGTGGATGTCGAATTTCGAGAAATTGACCTGATGGATCGCGACGCATTGTTTGCCTACATCAAGGAGGTTCAGCCGGAATCGATCGTGCAATTCGCGGAAATCCCCAGCGCGCCGTACAGCATGGCGGATGTCGACAAGGCCGTCGACACAATTCAAAACAACGTCGTCGGAACGCTCGGTCTGCTGTTTGGCGTTCGCGACCACGCGCCGGATGCATCCATCATCAAGCTTGGCACGATGGGCGAATACGGCAGCCCACTCACGGGTCGGCCGCTGTTTGAAGGCCTGTTTCCTGGCGACGCCGTGCTGCAGTACAAAGGTGAAGAATGGAGTCTGGGTGGTGAATTGACACCACGGGATCCGGTCAGCTTCTACCACGTCAGCAAGGTTCAGGGCACATTCAGCGTCTACGAAGCCTGCAAGTACTGGTGGCTGCGCAGCTACGATGTCATGCAGGGCGTGATCTACGGCAACCACTCCGACGAGCTGGCTGCACATCCGGCGTTGGCAACTCGCTTTGACATCGACGAATGGTGGGGCACGGTCGTCAATCGCTTTGTCGCCCAGGCGGTGATCGGAATGCCACTGACGATTTATGGAAGCGGCAACCAGCTGCGCGGTTATATCACACTCAAAGATGCCATGCAGTGCATCACACGACTGATCGCCGCTCCGCCGGAGCCCGGCCAGTATGACGTGGTGAATCAGGTGACCGACGTGATGTCCGTCAAACAGATTGCTCAGACGGTCGCCACAATCGGTGCCGAGTTCGGGCTGGATACGGAAGTTCAGCGGATTGAAAATCCACGAGTCGAAGCGGAAGAACATCCGTATGAAGTCATTCATGACAAGCTCAGTGACAACTTCGGCTTTGCGTCAGAATCATCGTTTGAAGACGAAGTGCGAGGCATGTTTCAGGTGTTGACACAGCCGGAGGCCGTCGCACGAATTAAGGAACAGGAATCAAAACTTTTCCCCACCACGAAATGGTCGGGCGAAGTGGGTGAGCTCAAAGTTCTGGAAACGTGGAAACCGGAGATCAAAGAGAAGGCGGCTTAAGCCGCCGAGGAAAAAGGGGTCAGGTACCAAAAATGCAAAGCACACTTCGAGCCGTTCCGGTTTTTGGTACCTGACCCCGTTTTCATGACCGGGCTGCACACACAAACTTCAGATCAAGTAAACGAATAAGCATGCAGATCACTGACGAATCGTTTGAGGACGACGTGCTGAAGTCAGAGCGGCCGGTGCTGGTCGACTTCTGGGCGTCGTGGTGTCCGCCGTGCAAAATGATGCAACCGGTCGTTGATCGATTGCATGAGGAACTCACAGGGACGGCGGAAGTCGTATCCATCAACATCGATCAAAACCCACAGACCGCAGCCAAATACAACATCTCCGGTGTCCCGACATTCGTGAGCTTCAGCAACGGGCAGGAAATCACGAGGAAGACCGGGGCACTTACCGAAAATCAGCTACGGAAGATGATCGACGCGGCCAGCGAGCAGAAACAGGCCGCCTGAATTCAAACCAGGATGTGATGAGCAGCAATAATGTCCGCGATACAGGAAAACCAAATTGTCGTTGTGACGGGCCTGCCCAGGTCCGGGACGTCCATGATGATGAAAATGCTGGAAGCCGGTGGAGCCCCTCCACTGTGCGATGGTCAGCGCACAGCGGATTCGGACAATCCCAATGGCTACTACGAATTCGAACCCGTCAAGCAAACGAAACAGAATCCCGCCTGGCTGAATCAGTGTTCCGGTAAAGCCGTCAAAATGGTCTACAGCCTGCTGTACGATCTGCCGGTCGATCGCCAGTACGACGTCATCTTCATGCGACGGGATTTGAACGAGATTCTGGATTCTCAACGGCAAATGCTGCAGAACATGGACCTGCGTTCGGGCATCGATGACGACCGCATGGCCCGATTGTTCGCCGGAGAAATCGTTCGATTCCGAAAATGGATCGCCCAGTCAGATCACATCAATTGCCTTGAAGTTCCCTACAACGACATCGCTGCCGGCAGCGAGCAACCCATCGACCACATCAACGCCCATCTCGGCGGCCAACTGAATACCTCAGCAATGGCCTCCATTGTTGACCCGTCTCTTTATCGAAACCGTGCAGCCACACAGGCTGCCTGAATCCTTGTTCCCAGGCTAAGACCGGCGAGTACAGATCCGCAAAGATATTTTGAGGATGTACCGACCCGAACTGCAGTTTGAGACCGAGGCAACACTCCTATCTCTCATCAGGGTGAAACATCATGGCATTTCTTACCGGGAAAACGGCGCTTGTCACCGGTGGGTGCGGCACAGTCGGTCGCGAACTGGTTCGACAGATTGTCGCGCAAAACCCTCGCGAAGTCCGCGTCATTGACAGTAACGAATCAGAGATTTTCTTCCTGGAACAGGAGATCGATGCACAGATCGCGGCAGAGCAGCGTGACGGGGTCGCAGCGTTATGCCACGTGGGCGACATCCGCGATCAGGATCGCCTTGACATGTTGTTCGAAGGCGTCGACGTGGTGTTCCACCTGGCCGCGTTAAAGCATGTGATTCTGTGCGAGAAGTCGCCGTTCGACGCGACTCAGACGAATATCATCGGCGTCAAAAACGTCATTCAGGCGGCACTGAACAATAACGTGGAACGCGTCATCTTCACCAGCTCCGACAAAGGCGTAAACCCCACCAATGTCCTGGGCACGTCCAAACTGATGGGCGAACGTCTCATCACCGCGGCCAACAGTCTGAAGATCAACAAGCGCACGGTCTTCAGCTCCACTCGATTTGGCAACGTGCTGGGATCAAGAGGATCTGTGGCAACGGTCTTCGAACGACAGATTGCAGCTGGCGGACCGGTTACGTTGACGGATTCCGAAATGACCAGGTTTGTGATGACACTGCAGCAGGCGTGCCGTCTGGTCCTGCAGGCATCCGAACTTGCTCGAGGCGGCGAAGTGTTCGTAACAAAGATGCCCGTTTTGCGAATCGAAGATTTAGCCAGGGTCATGATCTGCCGGCTGGCACCTGGCCACGGACATGCCCCCAGCGATATTGAACTCACCACAATCGGCTCCAAAGCGGGTGAAAAATTCTACGAAGAGCTGATGACCGACGAGGAAACTCGACGCACATGGGAACTGCCGGACATGTTCACTGTGCTGCCGGCGTTCCGCAGCGTGTATCAGGAAATCGACTACGACTATCCCACGGTCCTGCGACGTCAGGTGACAGAACCGTACAATAGTGCTACCGGCAGCACGATGTCCTTCCCGGAGATTGAAGAGCTGCTGGAACTGTGCGGCATCCTTGAACCAGCCGAGTATGAAGACGCGGATATTCGACCATTTGTCAAACGCGCGGCCTAGCCACGGGAGCCACAGCATGACATGGTCACCAGGATTCATAGGCATCGGCGCAGAAAAGAGCGCGACAACATGGGCGTGGACGGTGCTTAACGAACATCCGTCGGTCTGCATGAGCCAGCCAAAGGAGTTGAACTATTTCAACACCGACGACAATCATCGTCGGGGCGAATCGTGGTATCGAAAACACTTTGCTGACGACACATCCTGCGCAGGTGAGATCTCGCCGCTGTACATGGACGATGACCGGGTGGCCGCACGGATTCGGGACAGGTATCCGGACACCAGGATTCTGGTGATGCTGCGAAATCCATTCGATCGGGCGATGTCGCACCTGTTCCATGACGCGTCGGTCATCTACGGCAAAGTTGCTGAACTGACACCTGACGATCTTCAGACGCTCGTGCAGAAAGACCAGAAGTATCTGCGGCGCAGTCAGTATGGCGAGGCACTGAATCCTTTTCTGGAAGCGTTTCCACCGGAACAGGTCGGCGTGTTTTTCTTTGATGATGTCACCAGCGACGGACTGAATCTGGCCCAACGCCTGTACGAATTCGTGGGGGCGTCCGGCGAATTCGTGCCGCAGCAGTTCAATCAGAAGGTCAACGATTCCCAGGATCTGCGGTCAGTCAGCCTGGCAAAAATAATCATGTCGACATCACGAGCGGCGAAGTCCTTTCCGCCGACTCGGAAGGCCATGAATTGGGTCTACCGTCGCACGCAGATCAGAGAAAAACTCATCCGGCTGTTGATGGTGGATCGAGGGCGACCGGAAATCACGTTCACAGAAGTTTTCAGCGAAGATGATTCTCGCCGGCTTTCCAATGACGTGCGGGCCTTGAACAAATCGTTGCCAGGCGGACTGCCTGCTGCATGGCTGCAGTCGCTGGCTCCATCGAAACCACAATTCTGCGAGCCACAAAGAGCTGTGGCATAGCCCCCAAATACACCGCCGACATGCACTCAACTTCCGTCATCACCAGCACGCTTCGACCCTCGCTGGCGCTTGCGCCACAGCGGTCCGTGGCGTATGCGGAAGTCGTCAAAGGCATCATCCTGTCGGCAGCCTATTTGTCATGCGCCCGACTTGGCGTGCAGACCAGATACGATGGTCCGATGTTCGCCGTGGCAGCAGCGTTGATTTTTCCGCAGTGGCGGCCCTGTCTGCTGCTGCTGGTGCTGTCCGTGCAGGACGCACCGGGACAGGTCGTGCCCTTTGATTATCTTGGCGTCGCGGGGATTTCCGCGCTGATGATTCTTACCGCGGCCCTGCAGCGATTCGGCGCGCCGCTGACGATGGAAACAAAGGAATTTCGGGGGCTGCTGCGACTGGGACTGATCCTTGTGTTGTACGGCATCTTCAGTTCGGCCGTCCAGCAGCACTTTGGCCTTCATCAGCAGTCGCAGACACGTCCTTATGCGATCATCGGCTGCCTGATGGCAATGATGATGGTCACGGGATACCTGGCTCACCGTGAATTGTCGGTCGATCCGCTGTCGTCCGTCCGCGTGCAGACGGTGACTGTCTGCATTCTGGGACACATCTTCCTTATCGCCGGCCTGCAGGTTTTTCTGGGACCGATGTTCGGGGCGTCACCTCAGGGTGCTGAAGAAATGCGGCAACTGTTTCAGATGATGGACGGTGGCGCACGAGGCATGCCGCGACTGACCGGACCATTCCTGTCTCCCAATATCCTGGCTTCAGCGCCCGGTTTGTTCATGCTGATCATCTTGAGATACAAGAAGACTCCGAACATATCGCCTCAGTTTATCGCCTGCTTCTTTGTCATCGGCATGACCGCCGCATTTCTCGGTGGGGCGCGTACGATGTTTGTGTTCTATCTGGTTGGGACGGCAGCGATGACATGGACGCTGTCGCCACGTTATACAATCCTGGCCGGAGTACTGCTGGCACCTCTGATTATCCTGATGGACATCCCGTGGGGTGATCTGCTGGTGATGATGAGACTGAAGGATCTGCAGAGTCTTGGTGTCCGCGGCGAGCTGTGGCAGGCCACGTTGCAATATATGGACACCGGTGACTGGCTGTTTGGGTATGGACTGACGCACTTTCCCGTCTTCGTGAAAACGGTGCTCGGCTACTACGGTTCAGATCCGCACAACTGGATTCTGTCAGCGGCCGGAATGTTCGGACTGCTCGGTCTGCTGTTCTATGCAGTGCTGATTCGAAAGCTGGTCAGGAAGAGTTTTTCGTTCGACAAGAAAGAGCGTGCCATCGCGGCCTGTCTGCTGCTGTTCTTTGTTGGACGCGAGTTCGGCAACACTCAGTACCTGCTGAACAACAATCCACTGTGCTGTCTGTATTGGATTTCGATATCGCTGGTCTTCTTCAGTCCGGCGGCTCAGAACGCTTCAGACGAGGCGGTCTGACATGAAGATGCCCGGACGATTCGGACGCAACGTAATCAGCAATGCTGGCGGAAATGCCATTCATGGGGCCCTGCAGATTGTCCTGTTGTTCGTGCTGTTTCAGCTGCTGGACGACACCGGCTGTGCCGCTTTCATCACGGCAACGTACCTGATCGGCCTGTTGGAAATGGCATCAGACTTTGGCGGACGACTGTGGGCCGTGCGTGAGTTTTCCGTTTCGACCACGCCCCGGTCCGTCCTGTCTCAATCACTTCGCTGCAAGCTGTTCTACACCCTGGCCTCCGCCGTTTTGTTTTACCTGTTGCCTCGCAACACGTTATCAGCGAGTGGATTCATGCTCAGCGTGCTGGTTGCAGCAACTCAGCCCGGAACTGATCCGTTCCTCTGGTTCCTGCGAGCGAAAGAACGACTTGATGCAGAAGCGGTCGTGGTACTCATTTCTCGCGTCGTGATGGCTCTGAGCATGATCACCGCCGCCGTGCTCGGGTGCGACCTGGAAGCGTTGCTGGTGATCTGGTTGACGTGCAACATGCTGAGAATGCTGACTGAATCGCGGCTGAGTGTTGTTCGGCCATTATTTGATGGCAACGTCACTAAGAACGCGCATCCTCTCAAAACGTTTGGCAGCACGATTGCGGCCACGTTTCCGGTTGGTGCGGGACTGGTACTGGTTTGCCTGTTTCAGCGGGCAACACCGTTTCTGCTGGAAGCATTTGCGACGCCACGCGACATTAAGATCTATGGAACGGCATTCAAACTGGTCAATACATCAGGTCTAATTGCCACCGGCGTTTTTGTATCGTCCTTCGCTCTGCTGGCCAAAGCTATTGAATCCAATGATCTGAAAACGATCAAGGCCATCATCCGCCGCAAACTGATGCTGGTCACGATCGTCTTTCTTCCGGTGTGTGTACTGGGCATCCTGTTTTCCGTGCCGGTCTCCGGCATGTTCGCGCATCGTGGTCTTGGTGAAGTTGCTCAGATCATGGTGCTGTTGATGCCCGGACTGTACCTGTCGTGCATCAACATGGGGCTTAAGTACACGCTGAACGCGTACGCCCTGAACTGGCACGACGTTGCCGCCGTCGTCCCTGGCATCGCCGTTCTCACGCTGGTAACAGTCTTTCACGGAAGCCTGTCCTGGCAGGTAGCGGCAGCGGTCGGCTGGGGACTGGGCGAAGCCACGCTGCTGGTTGCGCGGCTGGGGCTTCTGTGGCAGCAACGAAAACACCGAGGTGTCCCGGTGGGTGTGATTCTTGGATCCGTGGCCGCTTTGATGCTGATGATTGTTGTAAGTCGCTAGCATCAAGAAAGGGGTCAGGAACCAATAGCCGGGACGGCCCTTCGGGTGCTTCGCACTATTGGTTCCTGACCCCTTTCTTGATGCCACAGGGAAAACAAACATGACAGAATGTATGAAAACCGAATGTCCGGTCTGTGGACCGTCATCAAGAACGTTTGTCGGTGAATGCCACGCTCTGCCCGTCGTGCGCTGCGATGTCTGTCACCTGATGTTCGTCGGCGAATGCAGCACGGTCGACGAAACGGAAGAATTCTTTCGGACCGAACACGTCGATGCGCCAGAAACCACTCAGCTGCATTACGTCAGCTATCGCAGGGACAGTCTGCAGCGGGAAGCCGCGATTGTGCGGCGACTTGTTCCGGACGGTGGCCGATTGCTGGACGTGGGCACTGCATCGGGATATTTCCTGAAAGAATTTCAGGGCATAGAAGGCTGGGATGTGGAAGGCGTCGAACCGTCGGCGGTGTCGACAGACTTCGCTCGTGATCACTTCGGACTCAATGTGCGCCAGGGATATCTGACTGAGCAAAACCACGGCGCCGAAACGTTTGATGTCGTCACGTCGCTGGATGCCTTCAATTGTCACCGCACGCCCAATGACGACCTGGCCGAGATTTTTCGAATTCTAAAACCCGGTGCACTTTTTGCCGTCGAGATTCCGGGCCAGAGCTATCGCCTGCTGACCGGTTCCGGGTTGTTCTGCCGATTGTTCTTTGGCGTGCCGCTGCGACTGAACGCCGGAGTGAACTTCTACTTCTACACCACTTCTGCATTGGTCGCGATGGCGTGCCGCGTGGGCTTCGAAGCCATTGAATCCCACCCCGAAGCAATGCCTTCGCACGGCAGTCTGCCAGCGCGTCTGATCAAAGGCGCTTACTTTCACGCAACGTCCCTGCTATATCGTATGACCTCCGGACGAATCCACTACGCTCCGAAAGAGTTTCTGATCTTTCGAAAACCGATTTCTGCCGTCACTGGCAGCACGACGGTCGACGCATCACGCCTTCAGGATCGAAGAGTGGCGTAGTTGGGCAGCGCCAGTTTTTTCACTGGTTAAGGAAAACGCCGTATCCGGCAATGAGATCATCAGAGAAGCTGCGTGTACCACGACGGAGGATCTACCAGAGGGTGGTGGCCGTTCCCCGACAGAGCGGTTTCTGGTGAACAAGACCTTGTCCAGGGTGTAGACGTGACTCATAATCTGTGCCGGAGCTGGCGAGCGTCCGAATACGAACAATAAACCGTCTGTCGTCCCGGGCATGCATCTTTCGTCCGGACGCTTCCGCGATCCAGCCTCTGCTCATGCCTTCTGTTTCACCGGACACCACTGGTTTTTATGACCAGCTGCGACAACACCTGCTTTTCCTTTACCCGGACGGCAATGCCGATCTGCTGGCTGGAAAGGTCGCTGAGGTCTTTGACGGTTTTGACAGGCGAGTCCCGCTGCCTCTGGATGAACTCTGGTCGCAGGAAGACAGCCTGCTGATCACCTACGGTGATTCGATTACAGCACCGGACGAACCTCCGCTGCAGACGCTCGCGAGATTCCTGGATGCTCGCGTGGAAGATGCGTTTTCGTCAGTGCACATTCTGCCGTTCTGTCCATTCAGTTCTGACGACGGATTCGCGGTCATTGACTACTCCGTCGTGAATCCGGCACTGGGCGACTGGCGCGACGCGACGGCGGTCTCAGATCGTTACCGGCTGATGGCGGATCTGGTGATCAATCACGTTTCGTCGCAAAGCGAATGGTTTCAGAACTACTGCGAAGGCCTTGAACCTGGCGCTTCGTATTTTCTGGAAATTTCTGCCGGCGATGATCTGTCGCAGGTTGTACGGCCCCGAGCATCACCACTACTGCGTCCGACGGAAACACCGGATGGAGTGAAACACGTCTGGTGCACGTTCAGCCATGACCAGATCGACCTGGATTTTCGTAATCCTCTGGTCCTGCTGGAGTTCATGAAGATTGTGCGGTTGTACGTGGAACAGGGCATCAGCATCTTTCGGCTGGACGCGATCGGGTTCCTGTGGAAGGAACCCGGGACCACCAGCATGCATCTGCCGCAGACTCATGAAGTCGTACGACTGATCCGCACTGTGACCGATTTCTTCGCTCCGGGCACGCTGCTGATCACGGAAACAAACGTCCCGAACCACGAGAACCTTTCGTACTTTGGCAACCGCAACGAAGCTCACCTGATCTACAACTTCAGCCTGGCCCCATTACTTGTGCATTCGCTGCTGACCGGCAAAACGGAGTACCTGAAGCGCTGGATGATGAGCATGCCGCCCGCACCGGTGGGCTGCACCTATCTGAACTTCACGGCGTCGCACGACGGCATCGGCATGCGACCCGCCGAAGGGCTGCTGTCTGACGAAGAACAGTTGCAGATGGTGGAAACAATCCATCAATTCGGCGGCCGCATTTCCACTCGGCGAGGTGCCGATGGCGCCGAGCACGTTTATGAACTTAACGTCGCCCTGTTCGACGCATTGAAGGGCACCATCGACGGCGAAGACAACTGGCAGGTGGATCGTTTCCTGTGTTCACAAACCGTGATGATGGGGCTGGAGGGAATTCCGGCCTTTTATATTCACAGCCTGCTGGCGACGTCAAACGACGCCAGCGCCGTGGAACGCAGCGGTCAGAACCGTTCCATCAACCGACACACATGGGACTACGCCGATCTGCAGAAGGTCCTGAATGACGACTTGTCTGACAACAATCTGGTGTTTCATGAACTGATACGTCGTCTGAACATTCGTCGGCGACAGCCTGCCTTCCACCCGAACGCAACTCAATTCACGTTGCAGCTGGATGATCCGTTCTTTGCTTTCTGGCGACAGAGTCAGGATCGCAGTCAGAGTATCTTCGCACTGCACAACATGACCGCCGTTGCCCAGGAATTGCGGCTGGCGGATCTGAACCTGATTTCGCTGAACCGTTGGCAGGACCCGATTTCCGAAATCTATTTCGACGAGCTGAACGCGACAGTCACCATCGAACCCTATCAGTGTCTGTGGATCATGAACGTCCGGAATTGAAAATGCGGCCGCTGAATCTGCGTGATTCCAGAACTGCTGACGTCTCGTCCCCAGGCTCCAGCCGAGACAAGAAAAGTCCTGAGCCCTGCCTGCGGAGAAGGATCACGAATAAACCAGCACGTCTTCAGCCGATCAGGTTGTCGAGCATGTGGCCGTGATCCGTTACAGGTGATCGAAGTCGTCGTCCGCCATCGGCGTGTAGTCTTCGAAACGCATGTATTCCTTGCGCCAGGTCAGGCGGACAAGTCCGGTGGGGCCGCTGCGATGTTTGGCGACGATGATCTCTGCTTCGCCGGGACGGTCTTCCGGATCATACTGATCGGGACGGTGCAGGAACATGACCATGTCGGCGTCCTGCTCGATCGCTCCACTTTCTCGAAGGTCCGCCAGTCGTGGACGTTTGTCTTCGCGAAGCTCGACACCACGATTCAACTGAGCCAAAGCGATGACGGGGACACGCAGCTCCTTTGCCAGGAATTTCAACCGACGTGAAATGCCGGCAATCTGCTGTTCGCGAGGAGCGTTTTTGTCTTCCGGTTCAATCAACTGCAGATAGTCAATGATGATGACGCCCAACGGACTTTTGCGATGCAGCCGGCGCGCCAATGCTGAGATCTGACCGATTGTGCGGCCGGGTTTGTCGTCGATGAACAGGGGCAATCGCGCCAGTTCGTCGGACGCCATCATCAGCTTGTCGCGCTGTTCGGCAGTCAGGTTTCCGGCACGCAGGTCGTGTCCGTTGACCTTGGCGACGATGCACAGAAAACGTTCGGCCAATTCCAGATTGGACTGTTCCAGACTGAACAGCAGGACACCTGTTTTGTCCTTGCGAGCGATCGCTTCGGCAACATTACAGACGAAGGCCGTCTTGCCCATACTGGGGCGGGCCGCCAATACGATCATTTCCGTCGGCTGCAGCCCGGTGGTCTGTGCGTCCAGATCCGTGAACCCGGTGGTGACTCCGGAAACGTCGCCCTCGCTGTTCATCCGTTCATCGATCCTGTGGAACGCTTCCATCAGGATATCACCAATGGCGATGTTGCCGGATCCTACCTGTTCTTCCACGATACTGAAGATCTGCCGCTCCGCACTCTGCAGCAGGTCTTCGATATCCGTCGCCATATCGTAGCTTTGTGCCAGGATTTCCGTACACGCATAGATCAGCGAGCGCTGCATCCATTTTTGTCGCACGATGTTTGAGTAGTAGCGAACGTGTGCGGCATGCGGAACAGCGTCCAGGATTTCTCCCAGATAGGCAGCGCCACCAACCTCTTCCAGTTCGTCGCGGCGCGTCAGTTCTTCGGCCAGAGTGATGCCATCGATTCCGCGAACATTGTTTTCGTAGAGATCGCGAATGGCCGCAAAAATCTTCTGATGTCCGTCACTGTAGAAGTGATCGGCCTTCAGGATTTCGCCAACGTCGTCAATGGCTTCATTCAGCAGCATGATGCTGCCCAATACGCCGCGCTCGGCATCAAGATTCTGAGGCGGGAGTCGAAGTGTTTCCTGTGCCATATTTCCGCCCGGACCTACAACGTTTCACACTGATTCGTGGCCGCAAAAGGCGTGTGCCAGCCTGAGAAATGGCTATGTCCACGAGCCAGGACGGTTCACTAGAAAAAGTAGATTACTCTAACGCGGCATGCCGCAACCAGATTCGATCCGTCTTCGACGTTGCACAGCGACATTGGCTGGCTCATGGCCGCGGTTGACGTGTATTAATAGCAGAACGGCGCCCTCCCGAGCCACAACCGGTGCCGTCAATTTCTAAACTGTTCTATTCAGGCTGCTGCTCGGAAACCACCAGTGCTTTGTCACAGGCAAAAGTTAGAGTGGAAGCATTCGCCGGAAAAGGGGGTCAGGTACCAAAAATGCAAAGCACCCTTCGGGCCGTTCCGGTTTTTGGTACCTGACCCCGTTTTCCTCGCCAA
>JAAERP010000120.1 GCA_024230215.1 Fuerstiella sp.
GGCAGCGTCAACAACGCCACTCTCGCCATCGCCGCCAACATCGGTGACAGTTTTTACGATGGTGTAGAGGGGATTCTGGGTTACCGGCGTGTCAGTTTCGGAAGTCTGCGGCGTTGTGATTTCAGCACTGACCACTGAGGCTACGTTGTCGACATCACCATCCCCACCACCATTGTCATCGATGTCCGACTGCTGAACTGTGTAAGTTCCCGTATAGGTGAATGTCTCGCCCACGGCCAGGATGCCGTCGGTCGACAACGATTCGACAGGAACGGATACCAATGCGCCGTTAGCACCACTGAGCAACGGATCGCTCATCACTACATTCGCAATGCTCAGGTTGCCGGTATTGGCGACGACGATCGAATAGCTGATCACATCGCCAGCAGCATCCACAACACCGTTTGCTCCTTCCCCGCCCACATCGGTCACGATCTTCACGATGGAATAAGCAGGAAGTTGGCTGACGGGAGTTTCGGTGTTGGAAGTCTGCGGCGTTGTGATTTCAGCACTGACCACTGAGGCCACGTTGTCGATGTCACCATCCCCACCTCCGTTGTCATCGATGTCCGACTGCTGAACTGTGTAAGTTCCCGAATAGGTGAATGTCTCTCCTACGGCCAGAACACCGTCGGTCGACAACGATTCGACAGGAGTCGTCACCAACGTGCCGTTGGCACCGCTGAGCAACGGATCGCTCATCACTACATTGGTAATGCTCAGGTTGCCCGTGTTGGTGATCACTATCGAATAGCTGATCTCGTCACCCGCCGCATCAACCGAGCCACCCGCGCCCAGCCCGTCTACATCCGTGACCGCCTTCACAATCGTATACGCAGGAATCTGGGTGATCGGGGTCTCGGTTTCCGACGTGAGTGGCGTCGTAATTTCAGCACTGACCACCGAGGCCACATTATCGATGTCGCCATCG
The DNA here is from genome assembly GCA_024230215.1 of Fuerstiella sp. GTDB lineage: Bacteria > Planctomycetota > Planctomycetia > Planctomycetales > Planctomycetaceae > Fuerstiella. The sequence continues at coordinate 932 of JAAERP010000120.1, forward strand.
CCACCGCCATTGTCATCGATGTCCAACTGCTGAACCGTGTAAGTTCCTGTATAGGTGAACGTTTCACCGACCTCAAGAATGTTGTTGGTTGTTGCCGATTCCACGGGGCTTAGATTCAAGTTACCGTTGGCCCCCGTGAGCAAGGCGTCACTGAGCACGACATTCGTGATGTCCTGACCTCCAGTATTTCTCACCACAATCGAGTAACTGATCACATCGCCTGCAGCATCAACCACGCCGCTCACGCCAGCCCCCCCAACGTCTGTGACGGTCTTCACAATGGAGTAAGACACTCCCTGTGCAATAGGGGTCGCAGTTGCCGATGTCAAAGCTGTTGTAATTTCGGTGCTGACCACCGAGGCCACGTTGTCGATATCGCCGTCCCCACCACCGTTATCATCGATGTCAGACTGCTGGACCGTGTAAGTTCCCGTGTAGGTGAATGTCTCACCGACCGCAAGAATGCTGTCCGTAGAGATGGATTCTGTAGGCGTCGACACCAAGCTCCCATTGGCACCACTCAACAGCGGGTCACTCATCACCACATTGGTGATACTCAAATTCCCAGTATTGGTGATCACAATGGAATAACTGATCACCTCGCCTGCGGCATCGACTACACCGGTCGCCCCGTCACCACCGACATCAGTAACTGTCTTCAAAATGGCGTAGGCAGGCAGTTGACTGACCGGCGTTTCGGTAGTGGAAGTTTGTGGCGTTGTGATTTCTGCACTGAGCACCGAAGCCACATTGTCAATGTCGCCATCCCCACCACCGTTGTCATCGATGTCAGACTGCTGGGCCGTGTAGGTCCCTGTGTACGTGAAGGTCTCACCGACCGCAAGAATACTGTCCGTGGATACAGATTCAGCAGGCGTCGATACCAACGTGCCGTTAGCTCCACTCAGTAACGGATCACTCATCACGACGTTCGTGAGGCTCAGATTCCCCGTGTTCGTGATCACAATGGAGTAACTGATCTCGTCGCCTGCAGCGTCAACTACGCCAGTTGATCCCGCACCACCCACATCCGCCACCGTCTTCAAAATGGTGTAGCCGGGAAGTTGGGTGACTGGAGTTTCTGTATTGGAACTTTGTGGTGTTGTAATTTCGGCACTGACTACTGAGGCCACGTTGTCGATATCGCCATCACCGCCCCCGTTGTCATCAATGTCTGACTGCTGGGCCGTGTAAGTTCCTGTGTAAGTGAAAGTCTCACCCACCGCAAGAATGCTGTCCGTGGAGACGGATTCGATTGGTATCGATACCAAGGTCCCATTCGCACCACTCAGCAAAGGATCATTCATAACCACGTTGGTGATACTGAGATTACCGGTATTGGTGATCACGATCGAGTAGCTGATCTCGTCGCCTGCAGCGTCAACCACGCTACTTGCTCCGTTACCGCCGACATCAGTGACCGTCTTCAAAATCGTGTACGCAGGAAGTTGTGTGACTGGGGTCTCAGTGCTCGACGTGCGAGGAGTTGTGATTTCGGTACTGACGACCGAAGCCAAGTTGTCGATATCACCATCTCCACCACCGTTGTCATCCAGGTCTGACTGCTGAACCGTGTAAGTTCCCGTGTAAGTGAATGTCTCGCCAACGACCAGAACACCGTCTGCGCTGATCGATTCGACCGGAACAAGATCAAGTGTACCGTTTGATCCACTTAGCAAGGCGTCAGTCAAAACCACATTTGTGATGTCTTGCGAACCAGTGTTTGCAACGACAATGGAGTAACTGATCACATCACCAGCGGCATCAACCGCACCGCTCGCGCCATCGCTGCCAACATCAGTGACCGTCTTCACAATCGAGTAAGAGACAGACTGTGCGATTGGTGTCGCAGTTGCCGACGTCAGCGGTACCGTGATTTCCGAACTGACTACGCTGGCAATGTTATCAATGTCGCCATCACCGCCACCGTTATCGTCAATATCTGACTGCTGGGCGGTATAAGTTCCCGTGTACGTGAACGTTTCACCCACAGCAAGAATGCTGTCGGTGGTGAGAGATTCGACAGGAGTCGACACCAACGTGCCATTGGCACCAGTCAATAACGGATCGCTCATCACCACGTTGGTAATGCTTTGATTACCCGTGTTGGTGATCAGAACTGAGTAACTGATCACATCACCAGCAGCATCAACCACGCCGCCTGCGCCCTCAGCACCGACATCCGTGACCGTCTTTAAAATTGTGTAGGCAGGAGCCTGTGTGA
>JAAERP010000121.1 GCA_024230215.1 Fuerstiella sp.
CGTTTCTGCACACTCTCCCCGTTTCTGCACACTCTCCCCGTTTCTGCACACTCTCCCCGGTGACGATCCCCGGTGATCCCCGGTGACGATCCCCGCGCTTTTCCGCGCTTTTCCGCGCTTTTCCGCGGTTCGGCGGGGCGCAACTTCCGCAATTGCGGAAGTTAGCAGGACGTCAGGAACGGGCGCATGTAACGATCGAGCACGGCCGTCATGTCGCTATGCCGGGAAAATGGGACGGCATCGGGGTCATCTGGATCGTATCCACCACTGTGGTCAGGTGGCTCGTAGCCCTCTGGGTCGCCGTACGCGGCCGCTGGCGAGCTGTTCTGCCGCGTGAGGTAATCAACGGATTCCTTCAGTATGTGGTCATCTGAGACGGTTGGAGTACGCCCACCGCCTTTGATCTTCTGCCACAAGGTATCTGACGGGTTATCGCCCCAGCTCAGGTGTGGAGCGTTGTTCATCATTTCATCGAGCATATCATCGAACCCAGGTATATTGGAGTAGTCGCCGGCCCCGGCCCGGTCGCGGGAATTCTCAATGTTTTCGGCCTTGCTCTTGCTGACGAGCCCCTGCGCCTGCCGGACGATCGGAGCCCATTCCTTATGCTGGGCCATGTGCATCTCGTGCGTCTGCTGGGCAATCTGGTGCAGCTCTACCGGATCCACACCGGCCGACGTCGCCGCCGCCTTGATACGGTCCTGATGCTGATCCTGCCGACGGTTGTCAAATTGTCGTTCCCTGCGTTGCCATTTCTTCATCGCGTCACGGTATCCCTCGACCTTATTGCCCTCCGCGTCCGTGTACGATATTTCGTTAACGCGACCGTCCGGGCCTGTGAAGTCCTCCGGTTGCGGCTCAGCCAGACCGGACTCGGCAGCCGCTGCGGCCTTCGGCAGCTTTTGGAATTCAGCTTGTGCAGTGTTACGGGCGTCCCGGTCGGCCAGTTCGCGGCGAACCTGCGCAGACCGATTTAGTGCCGCCTCGCGTTCCTCACTCGTCAGGATGGCCGGTTGGTTTTTTCGCGCCGGATCCACCATGACCTCCCGGATTCCGCCGCCCGTTGAAATGTTGCCGGATTTCTCCCAGGCCTGCATAGCCCGGCCTTTATCGATCTTGCCACGGTGCTGCTTCTGGGCTGATTTTCCCATATCAGTGGCTAGGTCCAGCGCCGTGCCGGCATACGGGCTATCCGGGTTATCCGGCTTCTCACCGTTCACACGCACGCCCAGCGGTTCCATCTCGACCGATTTCTTGTGCTCTATCGCTGCGGCCTGCGCGGCCTTTTGCTGCCGAATGTGGTGCACCTGCTCCGGGCTCAGCTGTGGTGGTGGTGCCTGATCGGTCGGAGACCCGGCCTCTTCTTGGCCTTTTTTAACAAACTTACCGCCGTCGCTATGGCCTTCTTTGCCACGGGGATGCAACTCTTCAAACGGTTTGTTAGATGGCCCCACGGCTCCAGCTGATGGCGTTGCGGGAGCCTGCGGTGCTGATGCCGCGTTGCTTTTCTGCATGTGCTGGAGAAATTGCTTTGCTAATTCCCCATCTTTTCCACCCTTCGCAGCCGCAGCAGTCAATTCTTCAAGATCACTCCTTCGGCCCTGCTGCTCCAGGCTGCCCGGCTTCGGATCTGGTCGGCCACTACCGGCCGTCTCACCTCGTTCCGCCGCTTCTCGGTCAAGCCGGTCAGCTGCTGTTGGGATGTGCATCCACGGCCCTTCCGGCCCCTGCACTTCGGGCGGTCGCGCAGGTGCAGGCTTAAACGTGCCCGGCGGAAGTTTCCCACGTTTTGCCGCGTTCTGGTTGCTCTTGTGCTCATACTCCAGGGCCTGAGCTTCCAGTGACCCCGATTTAATGCCCTTTGGCAGCGCAAACGGCTTATCTGCCGCGGTTGGCTGCGGTTGCTGTTGGGCCTGTTGCGGTTGCTCAATCCCCTTTTGCCCGCGCTGCAGACGATCACCGATAGAGCCCGGCCGGTACTCGGCTGGCGGGTGGCTGGTCTGACTGCTGTCGGTGTATCCGCCTCCTTCGCGCCTATTGGTGGGCACCCCGGCCGCTGTCCGGTCCAGGCCCGGCGAAGTCCCTGCGCGGTAACTTGCAGCAGGTGCACGGCCGCCCGGACGTGAGGAACCGCCGCCAGCCTCCGGTGCTGGTGCTGCAGGCCCGCTGTTAAAGTCGAAGAGTTTCTGTGGGTCCGCGTCTGGATGATCGGACGGCGGTGGTCCCTTCCATTCCGGCGCCGGTGGCTCGTAGTAACTTCCCTCTGCCTGTCGCCGCTGTTGGCCCTGAGTCATACCCTGCTGAGGATTCCCCTGAGCCTGCGGGCGCCCCTGCCCCTTGAGTTCGGCCCGAGCTGATCGGCGTGCATGTTCCTGCAGCATCCTGTGACCCTGTCCAGCATCCAGACCGTGCCGTTTTTCAAGGGCGGTATGCTGAGGTGACTGCTGGCCGGCGTTCCGGTCCTGCCATGCGCCGAACGCGGACTTAATCATCCGATTGAACGCCCGAGATTTCCCCCACGGTGAAATCGCCATATCCGCCGCACCGTGTACCGCCAGCTGCCCGAGTGTTCGCTGTGCGTACTGATCGACCGCCGCCGACAGCGATGGCTCTGGAGTGTACACCCACCACTCATCCCGAAAGTATTTATCGACGAACGCAGTGATATCGGCCCGTTGGTATGAATCCCCGTCTCTGAGTGCCCGAATTCTCTCGTATCGTTCCTTGCGTTCCACCTTGCCGTGTTCCCCTTCCCATTTCTTGCCGAATTCCGAATAGATTGCTTCCAGGTGCGGCCGTGCTTTTTCCAGTTCAGCATCAGACGGCCACCAGCTGTGCCCCGACTTATTCAGCCCCACGAGATACGTATTGTCACGACCCTCTTTGTGCAGGTTTGATTGCACCAAACGCTCCGAATAACGAGCAAACATCTCAACGTCGCTCGTCCAGTATTCGTATTCTTTCTGTCGCACTTTAGCGCTGAACCCCTCGTACCGTTCCCGCACAGACTCCCCTATGCGCTGCTTTGCGGCCGCCCAAGCCGTCTGCAGTTTCTTGTGGTTGTCATTCCGCTGCGAGCTTGCGGCCGTCCCCATCCGCTCACCAGAGTTGAAGTCGAGAAAATGAGCCCACTCGTGGGCCAGTGACCCCGACCCGTTCTTTCTTGTCATGTTGATGACATTCCCGGCCGACTCAAAATGCGCTTTCGCGCCCGCTCGACCACGAGCCCCAAACGCCAGCCCGAGTTTTCCCTTCATCCCTATAGCTTCATCCGGTACACCCAATGCGTCCGCGAGGTCTACAAACGCCTCTGCGGACTTCGCTGTGTGATGCACTCGCTCATCGTCCGTCATGGAGTTGCCATACTGCAGACCGCGAATCGTCATGCCACCCATCAGCATCTTCTGCGTTTTCCCATGCGACGACGTATTGACCTTGCGGCCCCCCTTGCGATTACTGACCCCAGTAACATACGCCTCCGACGGGTTGAATTTCTCCGCGTTCTTGTTTCCTCCGGCGACCTTCTTGCCGAACACCGACGCCACGGTACTACCGCTAATAACGTCGATGGCCTTCTGTTGAACGTCATCCCCGCCGTCGAAGCGTCCGTGATGCTCCTGTGCCAGTTTTGCGAACTCCCGCATTTTGTGAATCGCAGTATTCGACTTGAACCGATAATTGTCTTGTGATGGATCGAGCGAGAACTTGTCTTTGTAGTTCTTTGCCGTCCGCGTCTGCTTGTGGATCTTTTTCAGCGCGTCGTATGTGGTTCGGACAGTCTGAGAATACCCGCCCTTGGTGAGCTTATTACGGTGCGAATCCGCGAACCTCGCAAATTCGTGCAACGCCTCTGACGGACCCATATCCCCGCCAGCTAATTCCTCAGCCTTCGCGTGCAACGCATCGAACATCTCGACATATTGTTTGCGCGTGCTCGCCCTGAACTCATCGGCATTCATGCCGTCCAGGGACGTTCCTTTCGCTTCATTGCTCTTGGTGCCGTACGGCCTCTGCGGAATCGTATTCATCGCAAAGTGCATAGCCAGCGCTGTCATCGGATTCTTCTCAGCGTGCACTGCGAAATTGTTCGGTTTCCGTTTTTGCAGGTTGCTTCTGGTTATCCCCTTCTCTGCGACGGCGGCCCCCATCGCTTCGAGGTCTTCAAGCGTACGCCATTCGTTTCGCACATGTCGTGCCGCCCCCGCCAGATCCGCACCGACATTATCAACGTCAGACTTTCGAGCCCAGGCATAGTCCTCATGTTTCTGGGCGTCGTAATAGTGCTGAGCAGCTTCGCGGTGCCCGTCGGTTTTCTTGACCGCATCTGACGATGGCGTGTCACTTGCGGCCGTCGCCTTTACTGCAGCTGTCGCCTCACCTCTGCCGACCCGATCGTTATGTTTCAGCTGGTCCTTAATTTCGGACGCTCGTTTTTTCGATTCGCCATATTCAGCTACCTGCTTTTCATATTCCTTCTGTCGCGACTCAGACGCTGGAGCCTGTTCTCGCCGCTCAGGGTCATACGCCCCCTTCGGTTCCTTCGGTTGCTTCGTCTTGCCTGCTTCAGCAGCGGCTGCACGCAGTTCATCATTCGTCATGTCAGACGTTGCCGCCGGCATTGGCCGTTGCTCTTTGTTCTTCTCTTCCTCACCGGCCCGCTTCACAGCCTCCGCCATTCGGCCGTCATTTTTTCGTTCCAGTTTTCCACTCAGCTGGTCAGCCATTCGCTTCTGCATTTCCGGGCTGTACCCTTCGTCTATCGCTTCCTGAAGTGACGCTGCAGCCGCGCTGATGCCTTTATCCTCTTTGTGCCAGTCCGCTCGGTTCAGCAGGCCCTGGTGTGGCGACTTGCCGCCGGCCGCCTTCGTGGCTTTTTGCTGCTCCATTGGGACGCGATCGCTATCAGACCAGCCGCCCTCTGGCTCGTTTTTGTCGTTGATTTCATCGAGCTGCATACTTAGCGGCTTGTCCTTCTTACCGGCTTCCACGAAGTCGTCGAATTCCTTATTACTGGCGGCCTTCGTGTTCTTCGCGAATGCCTTCTCAGCGGCTTCCTGTGAGGGGAATGTTTTGATACCAACATTCTCGCCGGAATCCGTATCCCGCATCCGCACGCGCACGTGGCCGTCCGGATCTTTGGCACTGGTAAACATCTTGTGCTCAATGCCGTCCGCATCGACGTGTTTCTTGAGTTCAGTGATACCCGCATCGCCGGCTCTGGCGTCTCTGGCGTCCAGCCGCATTTTCAGTTCACCGTGTAGCCCGTCGAGCATCTGCTGACTGTGGCCGCGTTCCTTCGCGTTCATGTAACGGCCGTAACTGGTCGCGATGTTCCGGTCATACGTCGGCCCGTACTCTGTGAATTCTTCCGCCCGTTTCAGAGCATCGGCGTGCGGATCCTTCTTTCCAGCGGCCTTTTTGTGACGCTCTAGCAACTGATCCTGCGCCACATGCCAATTTTCAACGGCCTTTGCACCCTCTGCGTTTAGCTTATACGACCGTGGCATTCCCGGCCCATTATCCGTCATGTCAATGAGGCCCAATTGAACCAGCCCACCAACGGCCATATGATGTTTACCATATGACGTGTCGCTGATATTACTCCCGGTACGCTCCTGCAGCTTAAACTCACCCCGTGGCAGATCGTTCAACGCATCAACATGATCGGATGTTAATCGCTTGTTCCTCGCGGACACCTGCAATGTCTTCAACTGACCATCCGCACTAAGGCGAGTCCACGGCACAGTTCCGGCATTAGGAATCACATGAACGTCGTTATGAATCAACGCAGGGTTTACAGCCCGTGCCTGGCTTTCGGCCGTCTTTGAATTGTCGGAATCCACGGGATCGTCAAACAGCATTTCCTGCCCCGGCAGATCCTCCTTCTTGCCGGCGTCGAACAGAGCCGATTGCGTGGCCGCCTTCGCTGGTGCCTGGTTCGGCAGATCCGGCTTCTGACTGTCCGGCACTTCCCATTCGGATTTCTTGCCTTCGAGCTGGAAGGGCTCGTCCTGTTTTGCCTGTTTATTTTTCTCAGCCGATTCCCCGGCGTGAATTTCCTGTGCGGCCTTTAACGTGGCAGGATCGAACTTCACACCCTTGCCATGTAATTCAACGATACGCTTGGCCGGCAGCTCCTTATTCTTAGAGTGGTTAAACGCATCGGTTAAAAACACGGCAGCTCTTTTGTTCCGATCGTCCTCAATCGACCCGCCGGATTTAATCAGCTTGACCACATCCGGCAGTAGCTTATGCGTGTTCTGGCTGCCGGAGTGAAGATCCTGGCTTTCGTACTGCCTGATTGCCTCAGCTTGTTGTTCCGGCGTCAGCCCTCGAAGAGAATCCAGCTCGTCGTCCCATTCTTTCGCCCACTGGGCTTTTGTAGCTTTCAGCCGCTCGCGCTTTATTGAGTGAAATCGCTCAGCCCGTTCTTCGGCCGACCCCTCTTCATCTTCAATCTGATCCGCAAACAGAGGGTTTTTATTCTTCAGATTATTGATCGCCTTTTTGGCCGCCCCAACATGCCGGCCAGACGGCGCATCACCATGCCAGTCAGGGTTTCCATGATCTGACATGTACCCCTTCAACTGATCGGCTGGGACATCAACACGGACATCCACCGTCTTTTTGTGTTCCGGCTTGTTGACGGATCCGCGTACAGTTACTTCCCGTTGCTGCCATTCCCGGCCTTCACCGTCAGACCGATGCCACCGACCGGACTTCAGTACGTACGTATGTTCCCCCTCAGTCTTACGGTCGCCTTCTTTGGGCAAATGCGACCAATGTGTCGCCGGCAGCTTCGCGTGCGGTGCTGGCCCTTCCTCGCCCGCCTTGTTGGACGCTGCACGGGCATCCGTGTCTGATACGCCATGCGTTTTCATCAGCCATTTATCCAGGTCGCTCTTTCCCGTGGTCCGACTGAACGCCAATTTTGCTTTATTGTCCGGCAGTGTGCCCTCATGTTCCCGTGCCGAATGGTTCCAGCCCTGCGCCTGTTTTACCAATTCCGCGTGGTCCGGCTTTGCATGTGCTGGCGCTTGACCCTTGGGGTCAATGCTCGCTGCTGGCTTTTTCTCAGTTTGGCCACTTGTGGCCGGTTGCTTCTGCTGATCGGCAGCACCGCCAGCTTGTTGGGCGTGCCAGGCGTTTTCTTCTTTTATCGCCATAGCCTTTTCGGGGTGGTGGCCTCGTGGATCTTGCGGGACATATTTATGTTCTTCCCGTAGTGCGTCCAGTTTTTTCTGTAAGGCGTCGTTGTGTTTTTTTGGTTCAGTGGCCTCACGCTGATCGTTCAGCTTTTCCGCTTCCCCCTTGAACAGTGGCACAATGCCTGTTTTGGGGTGCTTCTGGCCGACGACGTGTGGCGATTGGCCACTTGTGGCCACTTGCTTCGGCTGATCGAACAGACCACCCTGAGCTTTCGGACGTGGCGGTGGCGGTGACGTGTGCTGCGGCCCTGTTGCTGGCTTCGGTGGTGCGGCCTGGGGCTTCTTTGCTCCGGCACTCGGTTGCTGCTGCCCCGCAAACAGCCCGCCCATCTCCGGCTGTTCTTTTGGTGGCTCGATCACAAACCCTAAGTTATTGGCTCCTTTGGCGGCCGTACGAACAGCGTGCGCGTGATCGTGGCCCTTAAACTGATGCACCTGTCCGGTTCGCGGGTGCTGAACATGCGCTACGTGGTGGGTGCCATGATCGACGACTCGAACATGCTGGCCGCCGCCGTGCTTGCTCTGGAACTTGCCCCCGTCGCCGACGCCCTTGCCGGTACGCGGGTGCAGTTCTTCCTGCCAGCGTTTTTTCATCGCTCCGGATTTCGTCACCTGCGGCGTGAAGAGGTTTTTCTGCCCGGCAGCTGGCCCCAGCTTGGCGTATTGCTCGATGAGATCAGACACACGAGCATAGTTCTGCTGCTGGCCCCCGCCGTTCTGTGCCACAATCATGCTGTGCGTCAGTTTGGCCTGCGGAAAGACCTGTTGCACCAGCGGCAGATACGCCTGCAGTGGTTTATTCTGCTGGAACCCCTTGCTTGTCTTTTCTGGGTGCCCGCTGCCATTTCCGGGATAGACGTCGATATACACCGTGCCGCCCGGCTTCAATGCGTCAGCGGCTTCCTTCAGCGTCTGCAGCTGTGCCGCCGGCTCAGGAATCACATTCAGCACGTTCGCGATCGTGACGCTATCTGCACGCCCACCAGCCACGGCTGCCATCACTTGCTGATTGTGCTGCGCCGGCCGGTTGTACGGATCATAGACGAGATTCTTGACGCCATGCTGCGCAAGGAACTGGGTGGCCTTATCGTACGCACCGCCGCCCATATCGAGATTGACGCCGCGCAGCTGGCCCGCGATGTGCTTGTGCAGTGACGGAATCTGATCCAGCGACGTGCCTTCAGAATGCACCGACTGCTGTACAGGCTGCCAATCCTGACGCATGTACTCGTCAACTTCCTCATTTGCTTTCCGCCGAATATCTTCAACTGCTGCCATGTCGCGCATCTCCGGATAAAACACCTGATAAATCACATCCGGCCGAACCATCGTGTACGCTGGCACATTCCGGTTCATAACCTCACGCATGAGCGTATTGTCAGCATCTGGCTGCACAATGACAGCAGCCACGCCGCTCGGAATAGCCTGCCCAGACATCGCCTGTACAGCTGCTGGTAAGCCGCCGACGCCCGCTGGATTCCGCGTCAGTACGAACTCACAGCCGGGCCTCTGCCACTCTGGTACAGACGCCGCCAGTTGGTCATTCATCAGCGCGTACGAGTCACTGCCAATTTTCTGCAGTTCCTCTGGTGAATTCACAAGATGAACGCGCCGTGCTGGAAGCCCAGCCCGATCCTGAGACGTAGCGGCTTTATGTTGGTCGATCATTTTTTTACAATCCTTGGCATCGGAAGAGGATCCGGCATCAAACCCGGTTTGTCTGGTCCCTCTCCTGGCTTCCCGGTCATTTCCGCCCACTGCGATTTTCCACCTTCGCCCAGGCCTCGCACGTTAAACTCTTTCACTTTTTTGCCCTTGGCCCGCCGATTCTGTTCGCCCCTGGCCATATTTTTCTGATTCGTCTGCGACACGCCGGATTCTGTGTTCCCGCTGTTTACTTCCCGCGCCAATTCCGGAACTGACAACGACACCAGGTGGTCCGAATACTTCTGTCGGTTCTGCTGTGCTGCCTCAAATCGTTGCTCCAGCCCCGTGGCTGCGCTCAGCTCACCCGTTCGCTTCATGTCGTCAATTTCGCACTGCTTTGCGTACGGACACATAAAACACGCCGACTTGCCGGGAACCGGAAGCCCCTCAGCCCGAATCAAGTCAACACACTGTTGACGGTTCAGCCCATAGTCGACCAGCGGGAACCATGTATCGTATTTTGCGTCTTCCTCTTTGGTGCCCTTCGTCTCGTAGCGCGTTCCGCCCGATCGACGGCCCCCCACTTCCTCAGCATCGAACCCGACCGCTTCTTTGACCCCGCGACGGCCGCTTACCTCGTCCGCATCGAACCCGATCGCCGTCGTTGGGTTTTCCTCATTCCAGAGCCACTGGCACTGGCTGTCCCAGTTACGCTGCGGCTGCAGTTTCCACGATTGACTGCATGAATGATTCACATGGAACGCCGCTGACGGCAGCTGCTCATTGTTCCACGACTGTTCAAACAGCGACCGATGCCCCGCCTTGGGAGCGAACCGACGAACAATCACCATCGGCGGAAACCCGTTTTTTTGGCACCACTTCTGCAATGTATTGAACGCCTGATACGTGTGCTTCCGTTCAGACCCGGTATCGGCCCAGTGAATAGCATCAGGACGAATCCCCCGTTTTTTCATTGCCACCAACATGGCAAACGAATCGACACCCATACCGCACGCCACAACAAGACGCTGCCGGTTATGTGTCGGCCGCGGGTAATCTTTTGGCTGTATCGACGCTTCGAGCTGCTTGGACACACGCCCAGTCGGCCCCCTCATCGCCACTGGCTGAAGATTCCCGGCACGCCACAATGTGTGCGGCCCGACCTGATACTCTTCAATTTCCAAATCCCGATATAGCGATGGATCGACCGCCGGTTCCTCACCAACACGGCCACCCACTGGCTCGCCCGACTGCGACGGCTGTGGCTGCACCGGCTTGGGCGCTTGTGTCGGCTGCTCAAACAGGTGCCCGCCATGCTGCTTCACTGTCGGCGCACTGGCCGCACCGCCATGAGGCGACCGCGTAAACCGGCCGCCAGTCTGCACGCCCTTATGGTCTCGCGGATGCTTTGACTCGTCAAACAGCCCACGCTGGCCAATCATCGGCTTAGGAGTCGCCGGCCTTGCACCTCGCGCGTAACGGTCAACCCACTCTGAAATAGTCACCATGTTAGCTTCCAATCGTGCTGAGCTCGTGCGTATCGCGTGACCGAATCGGCCAGGCTGTACTGATCGGCTACCGGCTTATTCTGGTTCCACTGTGGATGATGCTCAGCGTGCCACGCTTCGAGCGATTCGACCAACGGCCGAACATCTTCGCTGGCATTCAGATACCATCGCTTCACTTGTTTGTCGTCACTCTTGGGGATCGCTGGCACTTTAGTCCCCCATGACGCAGTTTCTGGCACATCGTCAGCATTTAGCGGCTTGCCTTTACGCTGAAACCGCCCCGCCATAATGTCTCGATTCACCAAATCGGCCAACTTTCTTGCGTCGGCCATTCTCTGTCGTGATTCCTGATACACATCACCGTGTTGCGATCTCAATCCATGACGATCGACGCCCTTGCTATGCGCCGCCATTTCGTCAAATGTCCAGTTTTGCGTTTGGTGGCCGTGTTCCTGCATGTTCCCATATTGCAGCACCTTCATAGCCCGCCGCAATAGAGTCCGACGACCGTCTGGCGTGTTCCCCGGATCCGCCGCAGCTCTGGCCAGCTTTTCTATTTTCTTGTCTGCATCAGACATCCTGCGTTTCAGGTCGGCATGTTTCCATTCGGTTTCCGGCGTCTGCTCCAGTTCCATTTGTAGAAGCGCCCGCTTCTTGAGTGCCCCAGACAAACTGTTCAATTGCTTGGCGGAATCAGTTCCCTTCATATACCCCAGTTCTTTCAACGCACTCTCCAGCGATGCCTGGTGAAATTTGCCGTCCGGAGTTTCGACTTCAAAGACGTGAACAATTTCGCGGCCGGTCATACTGCTATTTTCCGAGGCATCCCAATCGCTGTACCGCTTTTCCTCCATCTCGTCGAAGTAGCTGCGCCATTCGTAACGATGGAGCTTCGACCCGGATGGACCTTCGATCGGAACCGGCATGTCGATTGATCGCCGACGCTTTGGTCCTGCGTACGGCTTTACCGGCTCTTTCCCCGGCTTCTGCTCCGTAAACTGTTCGCCGCCAGTCATCCTTAGCCACTGCAGCACGTCCTGCAGGTTCTTATCCGGAGCGATACCGATGTAATTGCCATCTGCCGTATCGGCCTGCATACCAAAGTGTGCAATATCGACCATGCGTTTGTGACTGTTCACCCGGCCAACGTGGATCCGCTTGCCCCGTCGCTTCGCTTCCTTTTCCAGTTCAATGTGATTCGGAAGCGCCCCCGCTTTACTCAGCTCCGCACTTGTCGGGCGGAAATGGTCTTTGTACTCACCCTTCGGATCGTAGCCCAGTTTCCAGGGCGTGCTGCCACCGATAAACAACACGTCGAACTCATCCCACGGAATCTGATCCATGTGGTCCTCAATGCCGTCCTGTGCTGCGAACGCCACCGGAAACCCCAGATTGCGGATCTTGTCAAAGTACGGCCGTGACCGCTCGATAGTGCCCTGCCAGTCGCCAACGCGATCGGGAGCCACAACGAACTGCGTCTTTTCAACGGCTTCCGGATTGGCCGCCACCCGGTTCAGCATGTCCATAAACTTGTTGTGACTGAACGGAGCCGAGCCCGTGAACTCGCTGTAAACGCCGTTATCCAGAGCGATATGGCTGTAGTCCGGTATGTGGGCGATGTAGCTTTGAGTGTGCGGAGTAATCAACAGGCCCAGCCCGGCGTTTTCCTTCGCTGCATCACGCACAGGCTTGCTGCTGTGGCCGCTCAGGAAACTGGTGGGGTGATCGCCATGCTTGTGACGACGGGCCGCCCACGCTGCGTGTCGGGACACTCCCGGCTTCTTAGCGAATCGGCCGCCCTCCGTCTTTCCGGCCGCCTCACGGGGATGCTGTTGCTCGTCGAAGTTGAACCCCATTTGATTCGGCAGGGGACGCGCGTAATCGTCAACGGCTGACGACAGGCTGTACCCCTCTACCACACGCGGGCTCATCTTCCCGTGTTCATCAAACTGCTGATGTTCGGCCATGTGCAGATTGGTCTTCGACGATTCCAACACGCCAACCAGCCATCGATACTGATTTACGTGAGAGTCTTCCCGCTCAGGCCCAAAGTTGTCCAGTAACCACTTTTTGGCGGATGCTCTTTCCCAGTTTGTGAACCGGCCATTGATCACTTTTGAATACGCATCCATGCCGCGATTAGCGAAGCCGTTTCGGTCGTAACCAGTCTGCGAGCCATTCACCGCCAGCAGCGCCATAATGACCGCCCCGCCGTCTGTCTCGCGAATTCTATCGATCACTTTTTCGGCTCGTGCCTTGCCCGGTGCTGTCTTCTTGTACCCCACGGCACGCTGTAGCGGCTCGTACACCGACAAATCCCGTTCCATGAGCTGTTCCGGCGTCAACGCTCGGTCGTCCGAGAATGGCAACTCCATCCCGCCCAGAACCGACTGCATGTATTCATTCAGGTCAGTCATCACCTGAACCTGATCCGGAAGATTAGTAATCTGACGAATCGCTTCCACGGCCTTACCCATCGGCGGCTTAGCCCGCTGCATTTTGCGAGACACAAACATTCCCGTTGTCTGGTCCTCTGCCTTCCTAAAGTATCCCGCCTGCATGTCTTCCTGGCTGTATCCCGGTTCCGCCGGAAACGTATTATCGGAAGTCATCACCCGCTGACGCGCCCACTCACCTATCGCCTCAATCTGCTCATTCGGCAGTGCAGAGAAATACGGTATCAGCTGTTTCGTTACGTTCCATCCGGTTTTCCCCGGCTTGTCGCCCACCCACATCATTTCACCGACTGGCCCGGTCTGTACCTTGATCCAGTTTTCTGCCTGCTGTTGCCGTTCCTTCTGTTCAGCTATCTGCTCAGGCGACAGCTGCCGAGCCACTGGCGCACGCCCCTTGCCGTCAGGATCCGCCACAGGAGCCCCGCCACCGAACGGATCGGCCTTCGCTTTCGGCTTTGGCTTCGGCCGTCCAGCTGACAAGCCGTGAACGGGCATCCAGCGGCCCGCTTCGTAGAATATGCCATTCACCTCGGACACAGCCCCGCCCTTCGGAGCGTGAACCATACGCACTTTGCCGTCCGGCACAGGGGCCTGCTTCTTAGGCGCAAACTCCCCGGCGTGCTTCGTATCGTGCGAAGTCGTTTCTCGTGGGTGCTTCGCTTCATCGAAGTTGAAGCCCATCTGGCCAGCCAGCGGAGCCCGTGCGTACTCGTCCGTGGCCGCCTTCACTGTGTCCGGCTCTTTGTAGATACCGGCCGGCACTTCCACATCCATGTCCTTCGTTATCTCGTCGTCCGACAACCCTAAACTGACGCCCTCCAAATAGTCCGACCACGGGTGTTTATCTCGGCTTAACGCCCCGTATGCCTTGTCAAATTGCCTCTTAACGTGCGGCATCGCGTTGTCAATACCGCCCATCGTTTTGATGTGCCGCAGAGCCTTGCCCATGTCGCGTTCCAACTCTTCGACGGGCGGATCGTATCGAACGCCTGATTCGTCGTAGAGTCGCCGCATCGCCTGCCGGTCATCCCCAACGTCGTCGGTCCATTCCCCGTCACCGCCGCGAGCTTTATCCGCTTGTCCCAGATCGAAGTGGTACACGTTGCCATCGTCACCGACACCGAACTGTAGTTGATCGTTCACCGAGTACCCGGCGTCGTGCATCGTCTTCAGGTGGTCCCTGGCCTGCAGGAGCTGTTTCTCGTTCAGTTTGTCCGGTATTTCAAGATGATCGCGGACGGTAAACAGACGGTCGCCGTGCTGCACCGTTTCCTGCTCTGGTATCCCCGTAACGCCAGCGGCCCGCATTTCCTCCGTCATGTCGTGCTGCTTCTGCGCCTTCGCAACCGCCTCATGTGGCAACCCGTGAGCCCAACGCCCTGACATCGGATGATAAGGGACCGTGGTCGAAGACTTCACAACGTGGCCACCTGACTTCCATACCACAGAATCGTTACCCTTGCCCAGCACCTCAGCCCCGCCATGAATCACGTTGTCTACGGCCGCGTGCCCGCTGCTGCCGTGTTTTTTCAAATAGCTGACGTCCCCGGTCATGTCGCTATAGAAGTGCTGCATGGACTCCTGCGGCACCGTCGCTGTTCCCATTTCGGACTTGATTTCAACGTGGCCCTTTTCGTTCCGTCCGGTGACCTTAGCTGTGAACCCATACCGGCCGCCGGCCTCCGGGAACGTGTGCGATGCCCCATGTTCGCCGGCCACGAACTGACCGCCCACCTTCGGCCCCTTGGCGCGCGGATGCTTTGACTCGTCAAACTTCAGGCCCAGCTGCCCCGGCAAGGGAGCCCGTGCGTATGCTTGTACAGCTTCTGCCAGCATTAGATTCGGTCCTCTTCCGTCATGAAGTCCCCCGGCACGCTGTACACATATCCGCTCGGATCGCCCGGATCCTTATCAGCCCCATCGAACAACGGCAGACCCGCCGCATAGCGATGATGCAGGACCGCCAGCTTTTCCACTGTGCCCGGTTTCGCCGTCGTTGGCTCGGCCGCTAATGCTGGAGGAAACGACCGGAACCGCGCACCGATAATCCTCAGCCCCTCCTTGCTGGAAGACCCGACGTCCTGGAGTCGTCGCAGATCGGGAACCTCCGATGTCATTGGGCCAGTTCCCTCGCTTTGTCCAGTCGGCCAGCTCGCAGCAACTGCTCTTTGACGAATGCCGCCTTGATTTTTCGCCTCAGCGGCCTAATCGCCTTCTTTATCTCCCGCTTCTGACGAGGGTTCGTCGCCTTCTGCCACTGCTTCCGGCTCCACAGAACAGCCCTCGCCGCTTCCTTCGATTCTGCATCACGGCTGTACTGCTGGACAAATTCGGCTTCCTCGCCCATCTGTTCCATGCCGCCGTCGATAGTAGCGTCACCTTCGCCAATAATTCCGTCACCGTCGCCGTCCTGCTCAATCCCCAGTTGCATGCCCATCGGGTCCGCAGTCTGGTTCATTGCCGCCTGAGAGAGCACCTGCTCATCTCCAGAGGCTTGCCCGAGGCCAAGCGTGTGCATCACGTCCTTGGCGGGAATCTCTGCTCCCATACCAAACGCCAGCTGATACGCCTGCAGTATCTCCATTGAGTCTTCTGTCTGCGTTTCCAACTTAAACTTCATGTGCCAACCCGCCGTTTCCGGGAAGTTGATCATTTGGATAACCTTGACCAGCTCAAACGTCAACGTGTCTTCTAGATTCGCTGCGTCGTAGTTGACGATCTGGGATAGCGTATCCATGTGAGCGTCGGCCACGCCAGAACCCAGTCCAGTGGAATCAGCTTCCGAACTTAGCGTTTGCCCCAGAATGTACCGCTTAATCCGATGGCCAAAATACTCGTTTATCAGGTTCTGCAGGATGTCGGCACCTGCAAACCCCGGCTCTACAATTTCAAGATTGTAGGCACTAGCGTCGTCACCGATCGGCTTCGGGAAGAACAGTTGATTCTTTCCGTTGGCCATCCGCTTGTTTGCGGAATCCTTCACGGCCGCCAGAGCGTCCTTATCCCCGCTGGGATACGTCCACACCTCAATACCGCCGGCCGACCGTTCAAGGTACTCCATCAGAAACGCCAGCGTCTCCTGCTTCAACGTGTACTCCCAGTAGATCCGGGACCGAATACCGACACCGTGGACCGAACCGGCAAAGTGCGGATCGTAATAGTCGGCGTCCTCAATGAAGTGCTTATGGACGGTGCACACCATTCGTTCCTGCTCTGTCAGGAACTGTACAATACTTTCGCCCGTTGGCTCGGCCGACAGCCCCTTGTGAATCTGCTGTTTGCCCCAGCCATTCCAGACGTTTGTGCGAATCCCCATCTGGTGGGCATACTCGCCCTGTTCACGCTTCAGGCTGCCATCGTCATAGCGGTAGACGATTTTATCCCCGTGAATCGGCATCCAACCGGAATGGTCAGGTGAAGGAGGCGTAGGCAGCAGCCGCTGCTTGTTGTTGACTGTTTGCCAGCCGTACTTGTTCTGTATCGCGTATTTGCCGAACCAGATCCCTTCCATCAGATTCCGCTTGTACTCGGTGAATCTGCGGATTCGTTTTATGATCCGTTCGAGTTCACGGGCCAGACTCACCTGGCCGTAGTGCTTGTCATCTTCAGGCTCGATCGACCATTCCAGCTGAGCGGTCATCCGCTGCCGAGCTTCCAGCGATTCCATGATGCCCACATCGTTGCGCATCATCCGGGCATTTTCCCACGAATCCTGTAATGCTTCGTCAGACTGCTGGTAGGCCCGGCTGAACGTGCCGACCAGACTGGCGAACGTCATCACATGCGGTACGGCATCCTCACCCCACAGCGGTGGGGCTCCGGGCGCGTCGCTGGCAGCATCGTGGCCGCGGCTAACGTATTTATTAACAAAGGCCGCAACCTGCTCGCTGGTCTCATTCTGCGGATTAGGCACAATGGCAAACGCATCCGGACGCATTAGATCGTTCATTCTTTAGTTCTCCATAATCCGAAAACTATAACAGAGAGTCTACTGATGTGTCACGACGGGACTTTTTGCTATTTTTAATGTCCGCAGCTTCCGCTACGGACCTCACCGATCAACGCCGGCCGTAACTATGATTTCAGTGTTTCTGCGTACAGGATCTGAGCTATTTTGAAGTCCTGTTCTGTGTCGATATCGATGTGCTGCTCACCCGAATGATACCAGAAAGGCGATCTGCCTACGTGATATCCCGTTGCATTGATTGCTTGTGTGCTAAGAATTGACAACGTAAACGGCATTGTCTGGAACTGAGGCAGTGACTGACTAGGTGTGTGATGCTCCCCGAATGACCAGCCAATCGGCCGTACATCGTAAGTGTCAATTTTCCTTAATATATCGACGATCCCCAATAACAACTTCGCTTATAGCAGCGGCAGTGAAATCAACATGCAGGAATTCTGCAATTTCCCTAACCGCTAATTCCGTACGAGTCACGAGCCTTTCGTAACTCACCACCATGAACGGGCACGCCAGAGTCGGAAGTAAATGAATTGCCCTGTCCTGCTCCTCCATTATCAGTCTAAGGGCGTCTGGATCTACCCGAGATGTGTGCCTGATAATGGAGTGGTGGATCGCCATCGGGTCTCTCAGGACGTACAGAATTTTAGGATTCCCAAATTCGCTCAAGTGCCCCGCCAAGTGCCCGAGGATGCCCGGCGACTTAATGCAATACTCCCCCTTGGGGGCTTCATTTCTAATAATCTCAACAGCGACACTCCAGTTGTCACTGCGAAGCATGTCGCCCAGGCCAACCCACTCAAGTGTTGTTTGCAGATCGGGCGTGTGGAGCACTGGAACCCCCAGCGAATTAACAACCCTCGCCAGGCATGTGGTCCCCCCTCGGGGGCTTCCGGTAATGAAAACAGTCAAAGCAACACCTCTCCAATTCCGCCCCATCCAACCCCCACGATTTTCTCAGCCGTCTTGTGGTCCTGCTTGATATTCGCCCATAACTGATCGACCTGGCAACCCTCACGTCGGTGCTTTAGTCCGTCGTGGATATCGTGAAAATATATGCGGCTCGGTTCCAGCGTCTGGGCGAATTCCCAGTCAGCGGTGACACCTGCCAGCGTATGGTCGCCGTCAATGAATACCGCATCGAAATTATAGGCCGCACGGATTAAATCTCGTAGAACAGGATCGGCACTGCTTCCGACGTGTACGTGCTGTGCGGCGTTGTCTGCCTGCGGTGCGATATCCACGCTAATGATCTCCATTTGCGGATATCGCTGACTGATATGGTATTCTAACCCGCCGTGCTTGCTGCCGATTACCAGCATCGACCGCACTCCGTCCAGTCGATCCAGTAGCCAATCGAGTTCACGTTTATGTTGCTCCGTTCGCGGCCCGCCGATCCGATTGACTTCCCACTCGAAAACCTGATCGATCCACGCTGGCCAATTCGTCACGTCGTATGGAGCTTTAAATCCCAACCCATCACCGAAGACACAGTGAGCGTATTGCGTTAAAACGCAATCCCCTGGCCACGCCTCCGTGCCGCCGTATCCCCCCTTAACGGGGGTGATTCCATTTTCGAGCAACGACGCAGTTCTAAACTGAAAAAACGTACCGCTGTAATGCCAGGAATAAGCAGGCTGTAACGGCATGCCCCCGAACGTGCGGAACGCCCCGAACATCTGATAGCCCGCTTCCATTGCCGCTGTCGCCTGCTCGTAATTCAACGCGACCATCTCCCACATTAGGTCGCACCACAGGTGTACCGCTTCCATGTCGCGTGTGTGCGGCCTTACGCCTTTGCAGTGACCGTAGATTGTGATGCTGTCCGGATCAGCCGCGTCGAGCATCGGCAGTGCGGCCCGCAGCGTCTGAACTTCACCCGACCCGGTGCCGTCGCCCTGCCCTTTGTTCATAAATTCCAGATACGTGTATCCGTCGCCCAGTTCGCCGCGTACCGTATCTGCGGTTTCAGAGTCCGGACTGATGGACAGCCCGACGATCCGCTGGCCGTCGCAAGTCGCCGCCAGATCCTTGATTCGCTCGACGTGTCGCCGCCAGCCTTCCACCGGCCAGACGTGCCAGATCATATTGCGGACAGGTTCGCCGACGAACGGGAACGGCTCCGGTGGCGGTGCGGCCAGTGCCGCCTCATGCAATCGCTTCTGGAGTTTCGACAACGGCATTGTGAGGCGGTTTGCCCTACGCCTTTCGATTCCCGCACCCGCACCCCCCCGCCCCCTTCGGCCCTGACGGTGTTTTTTTACTCGCATCCGCAGCGCACCGGCCTCAATCGCTTCGTCGAACCATCCGCCGATGATGTCCTTGCCGACGTTCACCTTTCCAGCGGTCGAAACAGACAACGCCTTGTCGGCCAGCAGCTTTATCTTGTCCTGCCAGCGGGCATGTCCCCACGCCCGGCTATAGATGCCGTCGACAACCCGCTCACGTTCGCCTCTGGCCTCTTTTGCCGTCATCAGGTTCAAAGCGTTAATCTCTTTCTCGCACGCCGCACAAGGAATATCGGCACCTGTTTCTCGTCGAATAATTTCGTGCAATCGATTGCCTACGGACGACAAGAGCGGTTCACCACTGGCCCTGACAGCCCTCGGGATCGTCGTGACGTGTTTAGCGGGACATCGCGTGAATGTATTTGCTTTACGGCGAGTCTGCATCTCGTCCAGCCGCGATTGTGTGGATTCATGCACCCTTAGCTCTCCGTTATATCGATTATCAGGAGAGCGCTCCCTGTTCCGGTGCTGAATAACTGTTCACCGCACACCGCAAACCCCTCCACTGACCACGCAATAGCGTCATGACAAATCAAGCACATTCGGCCTTCGCTGCAATTAGCCCCACCGACCTGCACATACAAATCCCATGAAGTGAGAGTCTCACCGGGAGGAGGTGTTCCGCAACTGAGTTCTCCGCAGGGAACAAAACACACATCTATATCGCCGCAGGCATTACCCCCGCCGCCAACCCACTGTCCCCCAGTACAACAGGATTCATTGAATTCACCGTCAAGTAGATTGCCAATGCAATCGACTCTGCGAGTAGTTCCCGCGTCCACACACACCTGACCAACGTCTTCGTCAACGTCATAGATAAACGATATTGGAAATTCTAAATTCGTCCAACAGGCTGTACTGAACGGAGGCTCTGGGTCTTCTGGTTGCTCGATAGCCCCGAGTGAGATTCGGCAAATCAATGTTGCTGGAGGTGAGGGAGGAATTGAATCGCAACACTCAAGGCATATCTCAGGTTCGACGCACCCCTCACAAGGAGCTTCAACGACTGTGATGGTGTAATCACTATAGCCTATCGTGGCAGAAACCGATCCTGAGATTGCACACTCAGTGGGGATGGTATCTCCCGTGCCTCCAGTGACACTGATCTCCAATAGACACCCGTCTGTGTACTCATCTCGCAGTAATGACACAGTCCCGGCCACCGTCTCTGCGCCGCACAACAGACTGTAGTCATATTCAACGGTAATCGCCTCGCCGCAGTCATTTAGCTCGCCGCTGAAAGGAAACACGCCGCTCGCAGAACATGAGTCTGACGAGACAGTCACGCAGACGTATGGCGGCGCACACCCGCACGTCCCACAGAATTCATGGAGACACCCATCCACTGTGCGGCGTGCGATCGGTACGGGTTCCGATACGGTCCATTCCAAGGTGCCTTCCGGAACGATAGCCGTACCAGAAACAGCACGACATGGAGAGTCATAGCATGTGTATTCAAACACCTGTTCAACATATGACTCTCCTTCATCAATCGTCACTGTAAATACACATTCGCCATCGTAGCCAACTGACCACACCCCGCTGAATGAATGACCATTCACCGAGGTCGAATATGATCCGTCCGAGTAGAGAGCAAGCACCCCGTCTATAAGTTCGCCGTACTCGTCGTATGCCTTGACGCAGATGCCACAAGCAACGATTCCGCAGCAGCCAGCAGCTTCATTAGCACAGGCGTCAACGACTTGTTCCTGGCAGCGTTTTATCGACAGCGATTTTATCTGACTTGGTGTGGGCATTGAACTAACAGGTCATTGGGCCGCAGGACGTGATTTCCTTCCAGAGTTGCGTACATTCGCCAGTCTGGGGGTACGTGTAGGCTGCAACCCCATGCACACTGCCAGCGTCAATGTAGTCAACCGTCCAGGGCGAATCGCACGGCAACTTTTCTACAGTCCACAATCCGGTGTACTCATCTTTTCCCGGTGGGTCTCCGCAGCCACCAGTCCAGTATGTTGCTGTCACGTAGTAATTGTCAGCATCGCAGTCGTCAATCCTGTAGTGCATAATGTGACCACCGCCAGCAGCAGCTGCCGATGGCTCCTCCGGCACTAGGTTAAACGGGATGCTTCGCACACGAGTAATGGTCGACGCCAGCCCGCTCTTGACGTCCTGCCGATGTACAACGCAGTCCGTGTAGCAGGTCGGCTGCCACTGCTGGATTCCGACGTAAGAGATATCGTGCTGCTGCAGATAACGAGCGTAGTAGTCCGTGGCTATGCGAGTAACCAGCAGCGAAGGCACTTCGGCCTGCCAGCTGTATCGGAGCACCACAGACGCCCCCGTCACTGTGTCCTCAGTGTAGCCAGCTGTCCCGGCCGTCACGTCCGTAAACTCACCGTCGGCCGTCTTAACCTGCGCCTTTGCGGGCAGCTTAGCACCGGAATCTGTTTCAAACCGATCGCCCATCACTGGGACCGGAACTGCGATATCTTCAGAGCCGTCGAGAGCTCCCAGCCCTGACAGGTGATTCGCGTCAATCGTGGCACTGGCCGTAGCATCCAACAGAGCAAATTTGCTGCCGGCGGTCGGTGACGCATGATCGGCCGACGTCATATCGGGCACGACCGTGAGCCCCAACTGAGAGGCAACAGACTCCAGGACGATGGCCACACTTTCAAAGTTATTGTTCTGCACATCCGGCAGCACCGTATAGTCAGCGTGCAGCGTCTGAATCGTCACCGTCTCATCGACGCGGCCGGTCAGGTACGTCAGCATTGCAGACGGATCCGCAAACTCTTCGTCTTCAATGGCCCCCACGTTGCGGAATTGCCACCAATAGCGGCCGTCAACCAGAGGGATAAGATAGGCCCCCTCGCGCAGACTTTCTGCTGCTGTCCGGTTGCTATTTACGATCTTCGTGGTCAGCGGTATGGCGGCCAGCGGCCACATCGTCATTTTTAGCGTTTTATGATCCGCTGGGACCGGATTCCCCTGGCTATCCACAAACGCCATATCCTCACGGCGTTCCGCTCGATACTGCAGAACCAGCGGCCCGGTGCCGGCCTCCGAGTAGATGGCGCTCTTGTCGTCCTCCGTGACCAACATCAGTATGTGAGCCCAGCGAGTGGCCCCCGTCGGTATCACCAGCTGATTGATCGCAGGCTCCGGAATCTCCGGATAATTGTAGTACAGCAGATTATTGCCGCGCTGCGTCACCGTCGCCTGCGGTGGAGCAATGAGCCGCCGATCCTCAGACGGCAGGTATCTATCCATCCAGCCACGAATATAGTCGTGCGGATCCAGATGCAGGCCGTAAGTATCGCCGAGCTTTATCATTAGTCGTCAGCGGTCAAATCCCACCCGAAGTTTACGGCGAAATCCACAGAGAGAACCCCGCAGAATCCGTCGCCGATATCATCGTCTACCGTTTCCTTGGATGCCGCATCGCTCAGCACTTTCATGCCTTCGATTAGAATAGGATCCGTCGCATTGCCGTCGTCCAGATAGTTGTCGAACATCAGCAGCACTTTGTTCTGCACGCGATACAGACCATGCGGCTCAGCCACCAACAGCTCGCGATCCTCGCCGTCCTGGTCGCTGTAATTCGTTGACCAGACGCGAACATGGATCGTGCCCTCATATTCCAGCACGTTACCCACCTGATTCGGATGGTCGAAGTGGCCGCCCGTGAAGCAAAACGTGACTAATTCGACATCACGTATCGCCCCCGCCGGCGGCCGATCGTCGATCACCCAATAGATTCGGGACTCGAAATCCGGCAGCTTGGACTTAAGCAGCCGCTCGAAGCGCTCCGCAACCTCTATCTTAGTGGTATGACGGTGAGGCATCAGGCATTCATATTCGGGCCGAGGTCTTCCAGCCAGTCAATCAGCTCTTTTTTGCACTGGACCAGGCCGGCGGCATCCAACGTGCCGTTTGTGTTTGCCGTGTCCAATGCCGTTGAGAGAGTATCAAACGCCGCCAAAATCGCCGTCTTATCCGCCGAAGCCGGAGCCGTGGCAAACGCATCCGTTGAACTCATATCCGCCATGATTGTCTTCCTTCTTCTAATCCTTCAAATACACTGGAATTGCACCGAATTCGCTTATGCTACTAAGCACACGGCCTAAATCAAGATGAACACACTTTCCGCTTACTCACTGTAGTCCATGCGATACACTCTACACCTTATAGTCCACGCCTTTATCGGCCGAGTACAGATCTTTTACTGGAATCACGAACTGTTCCACGCCGTCAATGTCGCCGCTTTCAAAGTCAGGGACGCCGGTCAGATACTGCTTCGGTGAATGGCTCAGGGCATACACATACTCAGCATGAACAATGAAAACGCGGGTATCGTGGTTTCCGTTCAATTGTGGAGCTGGGACGTTGACGTGCTTTTTCAGTAGCGAATGCCCAACCCCGTCTTTGTCCGTGAAAGACGTCATTGGATCCGGCAGCCGTGGCACGGCCCCCCATCGCTTGGCTTCTATCCGCACGATCCGAGTCACCTGCGGCGGGGCCAACTGGATAAACCGCGTCTGTCTTGTGGTGTCATTGATTGCCTGATTCGGAACGGGATTCTGCGAAGGTGACTCCCCGGTGCCCCCGCTGCCGTAGCTGAACGGATCCGCCTCGCGTGCGACCGGCAACGGCGCCACGAGGTCAATCTCTCGGTACTCCGATTCGAGCTTCTGCGACTCGTAGACGTTTTCTTTGTGCGTCGGGCTCAACGCCTCAGCAGCCAGATCCGGGATCGTTCGCCGTATCCCGCCAGTGACCGCCGCCGGTGTGTCACAGTTGCGGGACTCCTTTAGTTGCTTGATTCGGTCCTCATTAGCCGGCATCCCGGTGCACATAGAAAAGTCTGTCGTGTTTACACTCTGCAGGTGGCAGGCCAGCGCAGCCCCGGCCGCAATCGTTCCCTCAATCGGCGGTGTCTCGTCATCAAGGTACGACGTCGGAAAGGTCCGATTACCCCAGCTCAAGAGCGGATTGTAATCGTTCAGAGCCGTGGCCAACGCCGGATCCGTTGTGGCCGCCGCCAGCTGCGGCCCATCGACCTCGTTTCCGAAATTCTCCGTTACATGCTTGACGAGCGTGCCGTTCTTCATGTCGAACTTATCAGGGTTTCGCCTGATCTGGATCGACAACCGGACCTTGTTCGTTTTCAGCGAATCGTACTCTTCCGACATACGATACGACTCTATAAACACCGCGCGTTTGCGGACGTCTTCACCAGCCGCCAGCGGCTTGACGAACGTAGACAAGGCCAGTTTCGCGTCAGCATAGACGGCCGCCATACGCAGCAACATCTTGCGATTCGCGTTCGGCCCACCGGAGAGCGTTATCGTGAAGTTGGTAATAACGTGCGTTGCAAACTGCGCCACGTTCTCGTCCTGGGTGACGGCCATGTGTACCGAGTCTTCGTCGGGCTTGCCCGTTCCGACCGGCGTCACGGTTGATTCTTCATCCCGGATTGAATACCGGAGCTTCAGGCCATCCGCCTGCGCCGCGAATTCGATGTGCCGCCGCTGCATTCCCGGTTCAATCGGAGGCAACGCCAGATAGCGGAACTCGTGCGGGCTCATGAACGGAGACGAGAGTGTAATCTGGCCTTGATACATGCGGGTGGTGAAGCGGTGCTGGTCGATCGTATCAACACAGGACCAGCGATTGCTAAGGACGCCGTACGCCCGCTGCACCTGTGCCATAGGGCCGCCGGTGAGGTAGTATTCTATCGGCGGCCGAATACAGACCTCAAATGTGACATTTACGCGAAAGGTCTCGTTGGCCACCAGCTCGTCAATTTTCAGGTTGCTGACTCTCGGCCCGCCGTTCCGGTCATAAAACTCGTACAGACTGGAGTTCCCGTCGAGCACCTTGTCGGCCACGCCCTCGCCAACCCCTTGCCCCGGCCTCCGCGGCCCGCCTGGTGCTGGATATGCCTGCAGGATAATCTGCTCAGCAATCCCGCCCTTGCCGACGGTCATAATGAACTTCTTACGCCGTGCCGTGATGTTGTCGGCCAGCGCGTAGTAGCGTTTGCCGGCATTATCCCAGTCCGTCCGCGGCACGCTTTCGATTTCAACGGTCGAGCTTGGCACTGGCGTGTACACCGGCGGAATCCCGCCATTCGAGACCGTATCGATCCCGCTCACGAAGTAGCCTTGCACCGTCACCGTGAACTTATGATACAGCAGCGTCTGGCCGTCCGTGTCCCACACAGGCTCCTGGCGGAATTCCTTCGTGAGACATTCACGCAAAACAATGTCGTTGTATTGTATTTCGGTGTACCCAGCTGCCATTGATCAAATTCCTACGGTTGAGCTGGAGCTGCGCCGAGACCTGCCAGCGGTGCCGGCTGTTGATTGAACGCCGGCCCGATAATGTGGTTGTGCATCATTAGCGGATCCAATTTCAGCTTATCCACCTGTCCCGGCCATTTGATTTTTGCCCACTTGAAAAAGTCCTTGACCTCTTCGATCAGTTTGTCATCCGTCTCAGCACCCATTCCAAGCGCCTCAAGTAGAGCATCCGGCATCATTATGTCCACGGCTCCACCCGCCACAGTGGCCAGTGGGTTCTCAAACAGGTCACGCCCGAGCTGCTTGCCCGCTTCCACAAAATTATCGTCCCAGTCTGCACCGAGCCCTACTGTTTCAAGCAACGCATCGGGAATAATGTCGGCCGCCGCTCCCACCGGATTTTCTGCCCAGTCGGCCATGACGCCCGTGGCCCACGCTCCGAGCCGAGACGTCAGCTGTGCCCACATGAGTTTCCAGTAGTGCATCGCCTCATTTAATCGCTCTTGATTGTCCAGATGCTCCATGCCGCTTTCCTGCAGGGCGTGCGCCATCTCGATATCACGCAGGATATTGCCGACCTCGATACGCTTCTGTGCTCCCAGCAGAGCGCCGTTGAACTTGGCGACAGCGTTCACCTGCTCCCAGCCCATGTTGGACATTTTTTTGAGGACGACGCCGGCACCAACCACCGCCGCCTGAAACAAGCCAATACCGAGCCCCACCAGGCCAAGCGCCGCAGCCACTCGGATAAGACGCCTGCCGGCCATCGCTGCCGCGCGAGCCAACGCACCAACTGGCACCCCGCCGCCGTCTTCTTCATCCTCGCCGTCTCGTTTGGCCTGCATCGCCTGCGCACGACGCGCGAGCCAGCCGTCGCTGGTTATGTTCCGGTTCAGTATCCCCTGATCGCCATCGAATCGCATGGCCTGCGATATGTTCGTCGGGGCCGCCTCTGCTGTCCGGGGCCTGCCAAACGTGTGCTCTATGACGGCCTGCGTAGCGGTCAACGCATCCGGGATGTCGATACCGGCGATTTTCGCGGCAAACCCCATCATTGATTCAATGACGGATTCCCACAGATTGGCCGGCGGTTCGATCTGCTCGAATAGTGAATTCGGCGAACCCGCTGGCACATCGTTGTCAAACGTCGGGAACACGGGCGGGTTTCGCTCCATGTCCTGATACTCGTAGTCCCAGCTGTCGCGGATATTCCACAACCCTTCGAAAGGATCGTCTCTGGTGCCATCGTCGTCGGTCACGATTCCTCTCCCTCTTTGCCGGCCTTCGTGGCTGCTTGCCAGAGTTGCTGCATATACTGGCCCATTTTCTTTTCACCGGCCAACTGCACGAACATGGCTTCAGACGGACCAGAGAACGCGGCCGCAACCCCAAACAGAGTTGGCCAGGCCTGCACCGTCAAGCTGTCTGGGGCATTGAGCCAGAGCCCGACATATCGCTCGTGCTCGTCTCTGATCGAGAGTCTGACGGCCTCTCGGACGTCGCCGTAGATGGCTCGGATTCGGGCGTGAGGCGCATGTTTTTTTTTAGCGCGTCCATCTGGCCATTAAACGAATTCAAGAGCTTCAGCAGCTCCATTTCCGTCAACCCATGCTTACCGTCGAACAGAGGCAGGCCGAACGCATCACGGGCCACAGCAGCCAGCCCGCCGATCGCTTCCCCCCGAGTGGAAGACTTCGGACTGCTCAGCCGCTTGAAGTCGTTATCCGAATCATAGTCTGGATTCTCGGCCAGCCGGCGAATAATCACCATCGGGTCAAGGCGCACGATCTTCCGCCCGTCCCAGAAGGCGAACAGCCTCCGCTGACGATTGACCAGCTTCCGCATGATCCAGTTACGCAGCATTAAACCACCGTGTCCCGGTTGTACAGTTTGAGCTTATCGGAGTCATCAGCATCGATAAACGTGTACGCCGTTATGACGATTTCCACCGCCGTAACCTTTGAGCCCACGTTGAAATCCACCGCATCTTTGAACAGGCAGACGTTGAAATTCAGCGGCGTAATGACCTCAGCGACCGGCGTGCCGCCCACCACCTCAGCCGCATCCTTCGTGCCTTCGAGCAACAGCCGGAACTGTTCGGCGTCCTTCAACAGAAGACAACCCGGCGTCGGAACCTGCCCGTCCGTCAGCGCTGTCTTTGACGCGAACGCTTTCAGCCGTTTCAGCGTCGTGTAGTTGAATTCGGTGAGTTTGCCGCGAATGGTGCCGAGAACCCCGAAAATCTGAGTATCGACCGGCACACCACTGCTGCCGCCGTTGCGATCGGAGAACACGTCCTGCATCAGCGGGCGCTCGGAAATGGAAAACCCATCCTCCGAATATCCCAGCTCGACGAACGCACCGGGCGAGCCGGCAGGATCAAACTGAATCTGAGCCACAGCTGGCCCAGTGGACATTCGCGTCGTTGTGTTGGCCATTGCTTAACGTCTCCCGATAGGCAGCGACGGATTGCCGAAATATCGCGGCTTCCGAATCCTGATTGAATCGTTATTAACCATGTCTTGGTGACTGACGCCATCCGTTGAAACCCGGCCGGCGTCTACGTCTTCATCGTCGCCGCCAAAGATCGCATGGCCGTCCTGCAGGGCCTTCAGGTGCGTCTCTCGCAGTTCCTTTAGCTGTTCGTACAGTTTGGCGTTCACGGCCGGCCTGCGGCTTAGCAGGTGCAGCATCGCGATCGAGCAAATAATATATTTCAGATACGCCAGAGCCGTGCCGGTGAGTGCCGCCAGCTCCGTTGTGGTATAGCGGCCGCCAACCAGCAGGTTAGCAACCACTTCCCCCTCAGCGTCATCGAGGGCCGCCGCCAGGTTGGCGTCTGTCGCAAGATCCGACGGAAGGACCGGCGTACCCGTATCCGACACCAGCTGCTGTATGCTGCGGGTATCAAACCGGGCCGTCAGATCGTCCGCGCCGGTGTAGTCACTCATTAGACATCTACTTCTTCAATTTCGATCGCCGGCGACACAGCCTCTAACTCAAGGAGACGGTCAGTCCCCAGGTTAATCAGAGTGAGGGCATCGGCCAACTTCTCCTCCAGATCCGTGACTCGGGCCTGCAGGGCGTCGGCAGCACCGACAGACTCACCCGTAGCAACCGTGCCGGATTCCAGTGCTTCGATACGTTCCAACATTGAAGGGCCTGTGCCCGGAACGACCGTTGGGATTGCAGGGACGTCATTGTCGCTCATTACATTCACTTTCATAAAAAAAGCCGGTCGCCGCTCAAGGACAACCGGCTTTCTGGTTCTCGTGTCTGTCTGTCAAGTTATGCGTTTTGGAACATGCCCATTGCCGCAGGGGCTGTGGCCACGACAGCGTAATCATCCACAACACGACCTTCGGTACGACGATTCTTTTTGTCGCGGAAGGTCTCAACTTTCATTTCCTCAAAGACGAAGCAAGTGCCACCGCTGAACGATGGGGCACCGTACTGACCGATCAGTGAACCGGGCCGAGCCGTCATGAACGGCGTACCGCTGGCAAGCACCTGAGACACCGCCCGAGTTGCACCGCGTTTGCTGGTCACCTTGCGAGTCTTCTCGACGACCAGATTGATGCCATACAGCTGCTTTGGCAGGTCATACATGGCGTTGGCGTTGCCCTTGTTCAGCTCGCCCTTGATCTGGGCCAGAGCTACAGGACTGCGTTTGATGTAGTCCACGATTTCCTGTGATTCGCTCAGAGTCTTGGCAAGAGCGGAATTGATCACGAGGATCAGATCCTCCTCCTCAATGGCCGCCAGTGTCGCGTCCAGCATTAGCTCCTGCAGCGTGCGAATCGATTTTTTAATCGTCTGCCGCTGAGTCGTTGACTGCCCCCATGTTCCCGTGGACAGCGTTGACACGTCGATGACGTGGGCTGCGATATGATTCCCCGTTGTGGTGAACATATCACAGACATCTTTGGTACGTCGCGTCATAGCCTTCTGACCGTTGGCGGCCGCTGTGGCGTCCAGCAGTGGGAAGCTCGCCTGCTTCAGACCCTTATCCCCCAGAGCGTACGGATACGCTTCGCGGTGAGTCTGGAAGATCTTGAACTCGAATTCCCGCTGATGTGGATTACCAGACGGGGCTGGAGCACCATCGGGCCACGCGAATTCCTTGCCGTCGTTGACGATACGGCCGGCTTCCTCGTGATCCATTTCGAGGTAATAGCCCTTGCCTTCATCTACTGGAACAACCTGAATGTACTGATTGAGGGCGAACTTCTTGATGTTCCGACTATAGTCGACCATCATTCGCTTTGACGACGCATGTGATGGCACAAAAGCATTGTTGGCGCCGAGGACTGTCTGAGTCATGGTATTGACTTCCCGTTACTTGTTTTTTTGATTCCAAACCGACATAAAGAGCACAGCACATATGCCTGCCCGATGAGCAAATAGACGTTTACGCGACGAGACCAGTAAGCACCGGACGGACGGGAATCAGATCACCGCTGACGCCATCAGACAGGGCAATAGCCCCGTAGTATTTTCCCGTGGTGGCAGCGATTCCCTTGCCATCAGCATCGGGCATAATCGCGCCGCCAAACGAAACCGTTCCGCCCAATTCCAAGAGAACCGTGCGGTCGGTGTCAACACCCGTCCCGTCGTTGACTTGGCAGTGGTCGCCATCCTCGGCGTGATTAGCGTTGTTGACGTCGTTCCGTGCGTCCTTGGCCGACTGGCCGGACACGCCCAGAGGTTGAGCATTCAGATCCGCCTGAATTACCTGACCATCAGTAGAATCCGCCTTAACAAATCGAGCGGGCAGGATCGATCCACCGGCAATAGTCATAATTTCCGTCCTTAAAAATTGTTGTTTGTGTTGGAGCCATTAAACGCCGTGGGCCTGCGAGTTACGCTTCGACGGTCTTTCTTTGATACTGTTCGCGAGCCGTGGAGTAATCGAGGTCATGTTCCATCGCATACTGCGAAACAGCTTCGGCGGTGTCTTCGTCTAGATCGCCACCAGTATCGGTAGCAGCAGACTGGCCGTCTGGTCTCGCCGTGTCGAAGTCGCTGATGCCCGTCAAGTTGCGGGAGTAGTTCTCTTTGATCCGTCCCAACTGCACGGTGGCGTCTTCCACGCTCATGGCGCAAAGCGATTCTAGTTCGCTGTCGTGGTTAAAGATGTGTGTTTGCGCCAGCAGATCAAGTTGACGTGAGTACCGATCGCGACGGCCAAAGCCTTCCAGCTCGGCGATTCGTTCGTGTAAATTCTGGTTTTGCGCTTCAAGAAATTCGATACGTTCGTGCGGCTTGGAGTAATGTTCGGTCATCGCGTACATTCCCTGTTCGGGGCGTTGTTGAGAGGGATCCTGATCGTCAGGACCGCCCGGAAAAGATGGAGCTTGTTCAGCCGCTGGCGGCATCCCGTCAGCGGCAGGTGGGATAGCTTCGCCGCCCGGTGGAGGTGGTGCTCCCATCTCTGGCGGCCCCGGTTGTTCAGCTTGCCCTGGCAGGCTGTCCACCGGGTCAACCGGCTGCTGCACGGCCGGGCTGGCCATGCCGCTATTGCCGGTTTTTTGCATTTCCTGGATTACCCACTGCATGGGCTGTGTTTGCATGAGGCCGTCAATGACGTTCTGAAGGAACTGCTCTTGAGATCCAGCTTCCGACATATCAGGCATCCCGCTGGGATCGCTGCCGTATTGATCGCTGCCGCCGTATTGACCGCCCCCGCCACCAAACTGCGGGGCGAAACTGTTGTTGCCGCCCATCGCGGTCATATATTGGTCGATTTCCACTTCGTCGAAGGTGGTATCGTCGAGCGAACGACTGTAGCGGTCGACTGGTGTTTCGTTGCCATCCGCGTCGATTGCTGAGTATTTAGCAGGCGGAAGGTCCAGCCGCGGCGTCGTGGTCCCCAGAGCGGCGACCGGAGCAAAAAAACGGTCTGCCATGCTCGGGTATTTCCAGACTTCCGGCGACCTGCCTGGCAGACTCTTGAAGTCCTCCAGCTTGTCAGCACGTCTGTATTCGTCGGTTATAACCGCAAATTTTGGATTCTCACGGCCAATCATGCCGAGCCGCATGGCACCACTGAAGCCAAGTAAATCAGGTTCCGACTTGCCCTTGATTGTATGGCCTTTGCTGATCGGGCTGAACTGGTCAGTGTCCCGAATCCGGCAGTTCATGTTGTCACACATGGCTGCCAGCGAATACTGGTCATATGTCCCGGAAATAACGGAACCGCTGGCAGAGGTTGAATCTGGGACGCTGTGTTCGCAGAAGACAACAACGTCGCGAGCTTCGCTGTACTTTTCAGGATCAAAATGGTCGCGGGCCTGATCCCGCTCAAGCATTGGACCGTGTTCGGACTCCCATGCCTCATCACAAGCCGCGTTCCTCGCATACGGATCCGGAATGTCTTCCAGCATCGCGCCGTGAAATCGAATCGCAAATTGTGGCTGAGTTTCGTTTTGTTCGGGTAGCATAAGCTATCAGGTCTTAAAACGAAAAAAGCCCGGTCAGCAACTAGGCTGATCGGGCTTCTGATGAAGTACCGTTTGGGTTAAATTGTTACGACGTTCCCGCCGTGCAGTGAAAAGTTTGCCTGATCGTTTTCCGCAGGTCAACCACAGCACCCTCGAAAATATCGAATTCTACGGCTATTCGACCAAAAAACTTACATTCCATCCGCTGAGCCTCTTTGAAGCAAATCTGTAGCATCGCCGCGGGCTTACTGAATTCGACCGGCTCACGACGCAGCACCCGCCGCTGATCGAACCGCTTATCTGTGTGGTGCGGACGTCCGGCCTTAATCTCGCAACCAGCAGAGAACACGCCGGTTTCATTGCGTGCCAGCAGGTCTGCCAGCTGGTAATTGATCACATCGAGGAACTTATTAAACGGCATTAGTTAAGCTCGTTTTCTTGGCGGCTCTCCATCTTTCGCTCGATCATATCAAGAAACGGACCCTCCAGCCAGCAGTCAATGCTCTGCACCAAGCCCCGCCATGTGTCTTCCTGACGCGCCTCTACAAGAGCCATCAGTCTGACGTTTGGTGAAATCTTATTCCAGCAGGATGGGCAACACGGCACAAACGTGCGGTTATCGGGCATGTGCGGGGAATGCTTCGTCCCACAAATTCCGCACAGCTGCGGTTTGACTTGGCCGGGGAATGTCATCTCAACTCCTCAACGGTGCGCGTCTGTTGCGTCACTCCGATCCCCCTTTTTTCTAAGCTGCGATTCGTCTGACTGTCGCGTCCAGGACGTCCGGCTGCGCACAAAGATCCTAGACCCCGCCCTTTGTTTTACGTCGCGGCAATTGCGAAAACCGCTGGTGTGCGGAATCGCCCGAAGCCTCGGCGGCTTCCCTTTCGACGGTGGTCAACATAACTTCGCGAGGTGCATGGACAGGCCCCCTGGCAAAGTCTTCAACAAACATTCTTTCAGCGGTGTTGGTTCGCTGCTCTCAACAGGCTGCACAGAAGATCGTGGGATCTGCCGCCTTCTCCCGGTTGAGTCGGTTCTGAATTATTAAGAGTGCAAAAAGTGCGGATGCGCATCTGCACCTTGGTGAGCCTTCACGCATCTGTTCCTGATCGTTGGCTGATGCTGTCATCATCGGTCAACGAAATCAACGTCATTATCTTCTTCTCTGTTGATTTATCCAGCCGGCCATTTTTTCTACACGTTCTGTCAGCTGCGTCAAGTCACCTAGCAGTTGGCCGATACGTGCGTGGGACTCTATCAGTTCATTTTTTAGATCCGCGTTCACTGTTCGCTGATTCTTTAATTCAGCCCAGCAATCCCTGACACTCGCCACAGCGTTGTTGATGTTGTGGTTGGCGCCAGCGTAGCCCTGCTTCAATTCGTCGAAACGCTTGTCCCACCAGGCCAACGTGAATTTGTCAGGCTTCAGGTCGCGGCGTTCCTGCAGTTGTTCCGTGAACGTCTTTTCAGTCATTTGGCGCTCGTGAGGCTGCTCGGTCAGGGTCGTGGCTTCGCTCATTGTCCATCCAATTTTGAATTAACTATTTGGCCTACGGCTCGAAGAATGCCCTTCAAGCTCATAACATTCATTTCAGGGCAGGCCGTCAACTCCTCAGCGACGTCCTGCAGCATGTAAAGAGCGTCGTACAAAGGGGGGCCATCTTTATTTTTCAATCCAGTATTCAAGGCCGTCAGAATGACACCTATGGATCTGTCGTCAAATCCGTCAACCTTGTCCATCGCCTGAACTCGGCATTTCGCGTCGGCGATTTTCTTTTTGTGGTCGTCGTCGGTCATATCAGCTTTCGTTCTGGTACGTGGTAATGTGGCGTTGAATGTCTGCTCGGTCCATATTTTCACGCATCCATGAGAGATATCCGCGTGGAATGTCGCGAAGTTTTTTGCCTTTGTGTTTGCCAAATGATACGATGAAATCACCACCGCTCTGGTTTTTCAGCTTCGTGATCATCGCGCCAGCTTGCCGTCTGGTCGTCTGGGTGGCTTTCTCCGGCGAGACTCCCAGTTTCAGCAGATAGTCGACTTGTTTCACGCTAGCGGCGTCCACGAAGTCCGGTTCATAATCGCGGTATGCGTCGAAATTCTTGCCGTCGAATAGGTCAACGTCGTAGGCTGTCATGCGGACGGCATCGGCTTTCCGTCGCGTTGATATGCGGCGTTCCTCTTCCTTCGCCAACCGCTCCTCCTTTGCCTCTCTTGCGAGTTTGGCTTTTTCGATGGCCTCTTGCATGTCTGCCGGGTCGGTCGCGCTGTGTGCCAACCTTATAGCCTCTTCCAAGTCTCGGACGTCAACATCATCACCGGATAGTACATCAGCTACACTGACCAGTTTGTGGGTGCCGGAATTGCCAACGAAATCCATAACGATGCAGTTTTGCTTCTCGCTCGCAGCAATAGCAGCGCGTCGCTCAGTTGCCAGTTCCGGCCCTTCGGGCGGCATCGGATTTCTTACGATATCGACAATGCCGGGCAGCGGCCTGGTTCCTCGCCCGATCATCTGCAGGTACAGCGAAGTCGATTTTGTTGGTCTGGCGATTGCAACGACAGCAACGGCCGGGCAGTCGAATCCTTCGGTCGCTACGCCGACATTCACGAGACCTTGCATTTCTCCACTTTTTAGCTGTTTCACGATCAGTTGCCGTTGAGTCGGATCGGTCGTTCCAAGCAGTGTTTTAACCTTCGTATTGTCGTAAGCGTTAAAGGCTGCTTGCAGCAATTCCGCATGTTTGACGCCAGACGCAAACACGATGAATTGCTGGCCGTTGGCGGTCTCAAGAACCGGCTTAACGATAGCGTGTAGCAATTCATCCTGGTCGTCGTCTTCGATACCAATGAATGCCCGTTCAAGTTCTCCGTCGGCCAGGTCGCCTTGTCGTGTTGAAACTCGCGAGAGGTCCAAACCATCCACTTCGATAAACTGCTGCCGGATCGGACAGAGCCACCCTTCAGAAATCGCGTCTCGCAACTCCATCCGATAGGCCACGGTGTCACAGACGTTGTGCAACCCCTGTTCGTCTGCCCGTTCCGGTGTGGCGGTCACAAACAGGCGTTTGTTTTCTGGATTACTGCCGAACCACGTGTATACGTCTCGGTAGCTGGATGCTGTACCGTGATGGCCTTCGTCTGTGATAATCAGCCCGAAGTCGCAGGGGTAAAATCGCGTCATACGTTTCACGCGACCGGACCCGCCACATGTGTGGCAATCGTCACTATTGACTCCATCGCAGGTAAAACAAGTCCTGCCGGCGTTGAGAGTTTGGACTGAAGCCGCAACGACGTCCGCACGTTTGCCAGCATATGAATCAGCCATCTCAATTTCGCAGGTTGCTCCTGCCGACATCGCGTGTTCGCGCGCCTGAGCGATCAGTTCCTTGCGGTGCGCCATGATCATGACGCGGCCAATATGAGGGCCAGAAAGCCATTGCTTGAGGATCTTGGCGAATACGACAGACTTGCCTGTGCCCGTTGGCATGACGATCAGCGTCGATGCTGCATTCTCCCATTCACGGAAAGCGGCTTTGATTGCTTCCAGTTGGTACGGGCGGGCGACAACTTTTTTGACTGGCTGAATGACAGGCTTGATGTCGGGGAAAAGCGAACTCATATCGTTTCCTTAAGGTATTCAGGCAGAAATCCAGAACCGTGGCATTTCTTGCATTCTTCGCCGCCCTTGCCGTCGCAGCTGGGGCAAAGCGCGTGGTATCGAGCGCCCTGAAAGTACGCCTTCAGCATCCGCACGCCTTCGTCGATCAGCTGTATTTGCAACCACTCACCGCCAGGCTGTTCCTTCAGCTCTTTGGCCTGCTTCCTGTATTTGTCCAGTTCGCGGCCGACCGACATCAACGTGATGCTCAGCTGGTGGGCGTTGCGGTACTCCGGCGGTATCGGTTGTGCCAGTGCGTCCAGGACGATCGACGCGGTAAATGCGGGCAGGTCGGAGGTTTCCGTTTCGTCGGTGTCGTCGGTGTCTGGCTCATCCGCGATCTCGTCGTCCGCCGGTTTGTCCGGTTTCACGGTTTTCGCAGGCTTTTTAGGCTTTTCCTCGTCACCGCCACCACCTTCGGCGGGCCCTGCCTCTTTCGCTTGCTTCTCAATATGCTTCTTGATCCGCGAGGCCGTGATAGGCTTTTCTGTCTTTTCGGACGCCATGACAACCTGCCGCCAGACTTCGGCAACATGCTCCTCTGGCACCTTCGCCAGTTCGCGACATTGTGCCTCATTGGTTGGCGCAACTTCCGCAATTGCGGAAGTTAAGCGGATCGTCTCGGCGGCGTTCAGGATCTCATGTGTCCGTGACGTCGACCATCCAAATTTATCTTTACACCACTTGCCGAACCCTGCTTTATGCTCCGCCAGTTCTTCCTGGGCGGCTTGCAATTCGCTGCCAACGACCAGTGCCCACTCGGAAAAATGCTGGCCGAATTGGTCATTCGCGGCCCGGATAGTCTCTTCCGATTTCGCCACTCGTGCCGTAGTGATTATGTCTGACAACAGTCATTCCCTTCCAAAATTAAGGATACCGCCCGGCGAGGCGTTGTGCGTTAAGTGTTGAAATCACCGCAGACGGATTTGCACCGCCATGTCACCGGAAGAATGACGAACATCCGGCTTTTCCACCAGCCCTGACACTGGCCGCTCCCTCG
The DNA here is from genome assembly GCA_024230215.1 of Fuerstiella sp. Classification (GTDB taxonomy): domain Bacteria; phylum Planctomycetota; class Planctomycetia; order Planctomycetales; family Planctomycetaceae; genus Fuerstiella. The sequence continues at coordinate 36,445 of JAAERP010000121.1, forward strand.
TGGCGTATACGGTGTGAAACGGCCGTCCCCTCCGGAATTGAACCGGATCCGTGGGTTTATGAGACCCACAGAGCGAACCTGCTGAAACGGCCTTAAACGATAAAAACCCGTCACAATGTGGTGCATCACATCATGACGGGTTTCGTGTAAGCCCGGTTGCCCGGACGTTATTTTTGTGGCCATGCACTGCCTTGTTCGACAGATAGTAACGAGGCCGGTCGGATCTGTCAAGCAAAGTTTAGAACAGTTGCGGCCCCCGTCCGCGGCGTGGTCGTCCCCGCCGTGGGCGGCGTCTGGCAGGTCCGAGATCCTGATCGGGCAGCGGACTGGTGATCGGCTTGCGGGCTTTTTCGTGCAGTCCGGCGCGGTGCTGGATCGTGCGTCGGACGAACATTTCTCGGCCGTTCCTGATTGTGGCCCGCCGGGGCACGTAGCCGCCGACAATCCCCTTCAGCGTGTACTTGACTCGATGCTGTACCGCTGATCCCCTGACACGCAGCTCGTCCCATATCCATCCGCCTTTACTAGCCGCCGTCCGGAAGTTGTCGAACTTGTCCGGAGCGATATCGTAATACTCGTACATTGGGCCGTGGCCGACTCGGTTGCCGGCGGCATCGGTCCCCAGGAATTGCACGTACAGTGTTGACTTGTGCGGGAACTTGAAATTAAAGTTGAAGCTGATGGCCCTGACGTTGCTGCTGGATACGCGAATCCACTTTCCGGTTATTATCGGGTCGGTGGTCGAATAGACCCGGCGAAACGAGCCGGTTTTGATTTCGATTTTCCCATTGGGCAGTAGCCGCGTGTTGTACGGCATCGCGCCGCCAGACTCACGCTGCACAGTCGCCGGAGCTACGGGCGGGCGTTCTGGTCGCGACGTGGGTGCCGGGGCATCCGGTGCCTGCATTTGCGCAATTAGCTTGGATACAGCGGCCATGTCTCGCTTTATGACTCCTTTTAAGTCGCGTTCTGTGCTGGGTATGCGGCTGCTCGCAATGCGACGTAGAGTCCTGCCGCGTGGGGCAGCTTTTTCCAGAGCCTTATCAAGCACCAGCCTAGCCTTCCGGATTGTGATATTGCCTAGTATTCGTTGTAACAGCTGACGAAGTTCGGCTACCTGTTTGCGATCGCTGGTACGCTGGGCTGTGTGTAACAGGTTCTGAAGTTGGTGGCGAATTTGCTGTATCTGCGGGCTGCGCGCCATTGCCGAATTGCCGACTGTGCGGGCCGCTTGGATAACCGCCCGATTCTTGCGGCGCTCGTCCCGGCGGCGTCGGTCGCTGTTTGGGGTTATGCTTGCCATCGTTTTTCGCCTTATTCACGATCAGTCAAAATCGTGAAAATCCAGTGGAACAGGAATGACCACAGGGTGGGACTCGTAATCAGCAGCCAGAAGATTGGCCCCAGCGGCAGCAGACCAACCGCCTGCAGTTCAGGCTTCAATTCCGCCCGAATCTGCTTCGCCCGACGACGACGGCTGCGGCGCTGCTCCTTCTTATTACCATCTTTTCGGCCACACAAGGGGCTCAGGGTAATCGTTGTGTATGCGTCGATTCCAGACTTCTCGGCCATGTACAGCAGAATCGCCTCACACTGGTCATACTCTTCCGTCTGCATTTCGATGCCAGCCAGCGCCATAGCCTTAGCCTGGTACTTCATGTCGCGATATAAGCTCATGAGTAATCAATCCTGATATTGCTGAATCGAAGGTCCACGATGGCGTGGTCCTCGTAAACCCTTGCCCGCAGCAGGTCAGGGTCTGGCAAGCCGATAGCGCCGAGTACCGCTTCAACCTGGCCTTCCCACTCAATTGCCAGGTGATGTTGTTTCCGATCGATCTTCAGTTCCAGCTTGTCAGGCAGATTCAGGCGCGGAATACTGTTCGTCAGCCATTGTCGGACAAACCTCTGAATAGCCGCTCGATTCTCGGGGTCATCGATGTTCAGGTCTATAAGGCTCATCTATTTCAACTTTCCCGTACAACCTGCTATTCCGCTGCGTATGTTATCAGTGTCAGGTAATGAAACGAGGATCCACAACCCCTGACTGGCGACTAGACAAGGGGTCACGCAGGGACAGCCGCGTCAGCGTACGGTCAGGGGTTGCTCGTTTCATCTCGTCTCCCACGGCGTAATCAGAGGAGAAGATCGTGGGTGGACCGCATCGTGCAGTGCTAGTGCCATCCAAAGTGGCAAGCCACCCACTTGATCCTGCTTCAGATGCGTCCACACCCATGACTGAGGGGTCACTGTTGCCCGATCCAAACGCGACATCGGTGTGTAATGTTCATTGATCCACGACCGCAGATCATATTCCGTCAGCCTCAGCTGCTGGTTCGACAGGCTAACCGGGATGACCTGCGACTGCGTCTGCTGCTTCTTGTGCGCCGCGATCTGCTTGTTGATCGTGTCGGCTGATACGAAACCCGTCCAGAGCTTGAGGTCGTCCCACTCTTTGGTTTCTGTGTTACACCAGAGGAGACGGAAGGTGGGGACTGCAGTAACGAATTTGACGGGCCGCTTACTCGTGTCCCACTGCTTAACTTTGCAGCTGACTCTATCGTGTTCAGTTTTTCCCCAGCGAATACATGGGGGACATGGAGGGCTGCTGCGATAATAATCGTACAGACAGTAATCACCCACCTTGAATTCGGCATCGGTCTCATTGTCAACTCTTTCGTTCAGGGGCAGTAGATTGGATGTCCGGTCCTGCAGGACCGTGTCAGATACAGCACGCTCTGGTGACGCGGACAGCAGCGTCTGCAATTCAGCCACACGACATAGGTCAGGTGAATGCTGGGCGCAACCGATAGTCAGTAACAGGATTGTGGTTAGGCGTCTCATTTACGCAGAGTCCTTTTCCATGTCGCCAAGTCGTATCGTTCTTCAGCCTTGTCAGGCATCAGAAGAAATCCGCCGAACGGCTGAAACTTCATGTCCACCAGTCGATTCCACATCTTCTCGCCAACGTAAAACCACGCATCACCGTGGCTGTTCCAGACGTTTAGATACCATTTACCGTTAATCCACTCAGCCCACACCGACTCAACGGCGTGACCACCACTGCGGCCACGGCTGGTCATCTCACGCTTGTTGCCGAGTTTCTTCCATCGAATACCTGACCAGTGAATTCCGATGTGACCAGAGCCTCCTGCCGCCATACCGATAAGGGTTGACTCGAAGTCTGGCATTGCCTGCTGCTCTGTAAGATACGACTGCTGCAGGTCGACTGACTTTGCGTCGGCAATGAATTTCCGTGTATTCGTTCGTCTCTCATACTTCCAGTCCTTCTCCAGTGGCAGACCAGGCCCGATGCCGAGCTTCGTAATTCCCTTCGTCTGCAGAATTACGCCGGCGGTGATTGTGCTGCCACGATTCCTGCCGACGCGACCCTGATCGATGTACTCACTGGCCGCGTATGCGTACGAATCAGCCCGCTGCCGTGTCTTTCCCTTTCGAACGTAGCCTTCGCGTTTCTCACTACCGTTCGCTGTCGCCTGCCCCTGACAGTCAGACCATGACTGACGCTGCACACGCATGTAATTCTTGGGATGCCGTGCTGGATCCTTCAGCACCTTTTCCCAGTTGGGGAACGACTGTGAATCGATTGATGCGCAGAACGACTCCCGCTCCAGTGATGCCAGAACTGACGGCTTTGATTCAGGAATCGGTATGAAATCCAGTGGCATTACAGCTTCAGCCCTTCCGCCAGCTCCTTCAGCGTACCAGCCTCAATAGCCTCAGCCACGGAATCGATAAATGGCTGGTAATCTGCCCTGCGTGCCTCGTCAGTTTCATTGTTAAACCATGTGGCCTGCTCCGAATCGCTGCTGAATTCCCTGTCAGCCATCTCAGTCAGAATTCGGACGGTACTGGCTCGATCCGCAACGTAGCAATCACCCAGTACGTCACCGATGACTGGCGGATTAGGCGGGAATGGATTCGGAATTCCGTCCGTAAATTGCAGGAATCCACCGATGAGGGCGATGATGGCGGCGAGGGTGTTGGGTTTCATTCCGCTGCGTCCCCGACCAGCGCCTCCAGCCGAATTCGCTCCTTCACCAGCACCTGAGCTTCAGTCAGACCCTCCTCACAGTACGCAACCAGCGTGCCAGCTGGGGCAGAGGGCGCCGCCAGCAGAATGATGTCGACGTGCGTCGTGAATCCCACCGGTGGCGCAGCATCACTGTTGTGACCGTCGTCCCCAGGTGCTGACACGGCCGTTCGGCGGGAGCGAAACCACTTGAGCAGCGCCCCGCTGTTCGTAACTGCGAGCCAGCCACCACCAGCGATCATTAGAAGCAGGCCGAGGTTGTCGATCGGTACTTCTGGTGTCATCAGGCCACCGGCTTGTTAACGTCAGCGAGTCCCTGCCCCAGCAGGTACGCGATCACAATGCCTGTGATCTCAAGGGCGGTTTCTTCAGGCAGATTCAGCCCGATGCGACCCGCGAGGAGTACCAGCACGCCTGCTACGGCGGCGACAGCCTTCTTGGACGACAGTAATTCCTTGAGCATTTTTAACATTGAGTCAACACCTTTCTCGTGTAAAGTCGATGACTTTGCGCAGCCTAAATGGAGGACTGACACATATCACATGCAGTACATGCTTTCAAGGCTATTGCCCCCAGCCCTCCATTTGCTCCTTGCAGCTGCGAATTTCTGCGGCTAGGTTATTCGCGGCTGCATGGCCCGACTTCGCAGATTCCGCGTGGCGTTCGGACAAATCCTCCAGCAGTTCGCGGTTTTTTGTCTCGGCATTAGTCAGGTGCTGTACTAACCCTTCGCGTTCTTCGCGGTGCTGGGACATCAGTTTTGGAATCAGATAGCCGACCAGAAACCACACGAGCCCGGCAAAGGAAATGTCTTTACCGACTTCCCACGGGTTCAGGACATTGGACTGCGCTAAAACCAATTCGCCTAGCCACGGCCAAGCGGCCACGAATGCCACCACGCTGAATAACTTCACAGTGCAAACCTTTTATTAACTGCTCCAAATCGATTCAACCTTGGGTTGAAACGGATGCAGATAGAATTCTGTACTGTCAGCATCCGCCATGACCACCTTGTGCTCAATCCTATATGTGCCTGGAGACGTTAATATGCTCGCAGGAAGGACCTGGAGAAAGTTATAACCAAGGTTGTCTCTGCCGGCCCATCGCCCATCGATCTGCAAAGTATCGAATATGACGTCGTCTACGACGAGGCTGCCGCTGCCCACTGACGTGCTTTCATCCGTGATATTAAACGCCTTCCAGGTAATAGTTGACACTGAAGACTTTGTGACGTACTCGCCACCGACAGATATGAGTCTTGCCATCATATTGAAGGCAGAATCTTCAAATATGCAGCCCTTGATCGTGTCACAGTTCATTGAATTGCTCCCGCCTGCGTTCCGTGGTGGCTGATGTTGCCCGCCTGCGTTCCGTGGTGGCTGATGCTGCCCGCCTGCGTTCCGTGGTGGCTGATACATGCAGCAGCCACCAAGTACGTTTTCGGCGTTGTGTGGGGAGTGGACCCGAACGCGGAATAAAAATACCAGACCCACATTTAACTCATCCCCACGATGTTCGATGCCGAGGCGTCCACAGTAACGGAATACGTGGCGAAGGTCGAATCATCGCTCGGTTTCTTCGCCGTCAACGTCCCGCCGCTCAACGCCGCGTTCGTCGACATCATGACCGTACCCGCCACGCTGTGCTTGCCTGCCCGCGTTTCAACGCCGGTCGTGATACCCGTGATTGCCAAGTCGTATTGATCGTTCAGGAACAACCCGAGCGACCCCGCTGTTGTGTGTCCGCTCATCGCTTCATCAAGTACAGCGTCCGCAATCACTGCGGCAGACGGTGCGGCCGCAATGCCTGATGTATCAATGCGATCCACGCAGACATAAGTACCGGTGTCGTCCACCAGTTCCACGACGTACTTGCAAATCGTCACGTCCGAAGCGTTCGTGATTCGGGTTTCATACAGACCTGCCAAAGCCTCGGTCACAAATCCAGCCGTATAATATGTCCCGCTGTTGTTCGTCCTCTCCGTCAGTGCATCGCCGGACGCACCGTTCAAGATCGTGTTACCGTTGACGGCGTACAGTTTCAGCGTGAGCGTCATTCCGTCCGGTGCGTCACATTGGACTATCGTGTTTGCCATTACGTCTCTCCGTTACGCTGTAGCTGTCAGATCACACAACAGGACCGCTACTGATCACGTCTATTTTCGCCAGGTCAGCTTCGTTTTTTGCGGCCATGTCATTCGGCGTGATGTCGCGGTTCGCCTTGCGATATTGCACCACCATCAACCGCAGATATGTCAGAACGTCCATGTCGCGGAACATCTCGCGTGATTGTGGATTCGGAATCATCTCTGGGCTGTCAGGGTCAGCAGGATCATACGCGGGGTTCGGTATCTCAGCTTTATACCCGCGAATCTCGCACGCCGCGTCAACTGTCTCCGCCCCGAATGCGTCCTCGGTCGGCGTTTCGACCACGGTCTGGTGACCTGCGATTTGCAGAATGTGTGTTTCTGGCATTTTAATTTTCCTTCGTTACCAAGTGGAAATTGCAACCCGTTTCCATGTGTCCGTTGCCGTACAAATGTAAATGTAATCCGAGTCCCAAGATATTGTTCCAGCTGTGCCGGTTGCCGATGCACTGGCGGGAATGTCCGGTGAGGATATTGTGAGGTTCCCTGAAAACTCCAAATCCCCAGTTGTGGAAATCGAAAATGTTTCACTCCACCCTCCAGAGTAAGAGTCCAGGCACAAAGATCCGGCAGTGTTCAGCCGGATTCCGTGATACATTCCCCCACCGATATTTAATCCAATCTGATGCTGTGTTCCGCTGGTGTTCGACGAACTGGCTGACGTGTTGACGACGGCCTGTGCGGTAGATGCGTATCTCCCGAGCATTA
>JAAERP010000122.1 GCA_024230215.1 Fuerstiella sp.
GATCCGATCGCTCATCGCCCTTTCGTTCTTTCCCGTCCTGGCAACTGCCACCGCGGCTGAACCCATTAACATTGGTTCGCGGAGGGAACTTCTTGTGGATCGGCATCTCGTCGACCAGTTCGAGGGCTCGCGACTGGCGCTGCATCGACCGCAGCTGTGCGACGTGGCAATACGCTTTGATAAGCCCTGGGAATCGGAGTCGCCGGGTTACGCTACGATTATCCATGACGAGGAAAACGCTCTGTATCGGATGTATTACCGGTCTTCACTCGCGCCGCCCTCATTTGGCAGGAAGCGGGACGCACCGCGCCGCGAGGTGACCTGCTATGCGGAAAGCAAGGATGGGATTCACTGGACTCGCCCCTCGCTGGGCCTCATCGAATTTGAGGGGTCGACGGACAACAACATCATGTGGGATGGGGTCGGCTCGCATAACCTCAGTGTGATGAAGGACGGGAAACCCGACTGCCCGCCAGACGCGATCTACAAGGCGGTCGGTCGCGGCCGGCCGCTGGCCAACGAGCCGAGCCCTTACGAGCATGGCCTGTACCTGCTAAAGTCGGCCGACGGCATCCACTGGAAACCGGTCCGCGAGAAACCGGTCATCACGCAGGGTAAGTTTGACTCGCACAACATCCTGTTCTGGGACTCCGTGCTCGGCGCCTATCGGGCCTATTGGCGTGATTCCAGGAAACGCGACAGGAGCATCCCCGATGGACGCGACGTGCGCACGGCGACTTCGGCTGATGGCCTGACGTGGGAAAGCTCCCGCATGCTCGAGTACGAGCCCGGCCGCCGCGGCTCGGCCGACAGCGACGGCATAGCGCATCAGTATTACACCAATGGCATTCACCCGTACTATCGCGCGCCGCATCTGCTGATGGGATTCCCGATGCGGTACATCGATCGCGGCTGGACGGAATCCACCGACCAGCTTCCTGCATTGCGTGATCGCAAACGTGTCTCCAAACAGCTTCGCCGCCTTGGCACTGCATTAACCGACACCATGTTCATCGTCAGCCGTGACGGCACGAGGTTTCACGTCTGGCCGGAAGCGTTCGTGCGGCCCGGCATCCAGCGGCTCGGAAACTGGTTTTATGGAGATGCAGGCATCGCGCTGGGCTTCACGGAAACGAAATCGAGTTTCCATGAGGGCGCACCCAACGAATTGTCCTTTTATGTCAAGGAGAACGGGCGGATCGAAGAGCCCGGCCAGCTACGTCGTTACACCCTGCGCCTCGACGGCTTCGCCTCGCTCAACGCGTCTTTGAAGGGCGGTACTGCTGTCACGAAGCCGCTGGTTTTTGAAGGAGATCGCCTGGAGATCAATTTCTCCACTTCGGCAGGCGGCTCGCTGCGAGTCGAGATTCAGGACGTCGACGGAAATGCAGAACCGAGCTTTGCGATGAGCGACTGCAACCTGTTGTACGGCGATCAGCTCGACCGGGTTGTCTCATGGAAGACCGGCACGAACGTCACCCGGTTGGCCGGTAAGTCGGTACGGCTGAAGTTCGAACTGAAAGACGCCGACCTGTACTCGTTTCGGTTTATCAAGTGATCCCGCCATGGCCCGTATTGCAATCTGTGCCGTCACCGTTCTCTTGCTTGTCTTACCACTCTCAGTCAGTGCGGCCGAGGAACACCGTCATGTCTATCTGCTGATGGGCCAATCCAACATGGTTGGGTGGGGCGAGATGACTCGGTGGCCGGCCCACCCGCGAGTCTTCAGTTTCAACAAGGCCGGCAAGTGGATTCCCGCGGTCGATCCGCTTCACGAAACAAGTTCACGGGACCGCGTTGGGCCGGGCGTCAGTTTCGGACGCGGGATGCTGCACGTTGTCGATCAGGGCATCACGATTGGGCTGGTTCCCTGTGCCGTAGGCGGCTCGCCGCTTTCGCGATGGGAGAAAGGTGGTGATCTATACGAAGCGACCGTTCGACGTGCTCGCGAAGCGACGAAACGCGGCGAGCTGAGTGGAATCCTCTGGATGCTGGGCGAGAAGGATGCGAAGGATCTGACGCTCGCGAAGAGTTACGCGAAGCGACTTGATGGAATGATTCTGGATCTCCGTCGTGAACTCGGTTTGCCCGAGCTTTCGTTCGTTGCTGCGCTGCCGTGCGTTGAGCTGGCTGAGCGTGACGATCGTCCCGGTGCGGAACTTGTTTCGGAGTCGCTCAAGGGGCTGCCCCGTCGCGTTCAGCACACGGCGACGGTCGATTCGGCCGGCCTGAAGAGCACGGGAGATCAGACACACTTCTCGACGCCGTCACAGCGCGAACTCGGACGCCGCTACGCAGAAGCGATGGCAACGCTGTTGGGATACGACGCTGTGGAGATCCCCGATGGCTCGTGTCCCTACCGCACGCCGGAAGCCTGGCGGCAGGCTGTCCCAGCCAAATACCAGAGGCGGCCGGAATATGCATTCGTTGAAGCAGATCCGGAACTGCCCAACGTACTGCTGATTGGCGACTCGATCTCAATGTCCTACACAGTGGGCGTTCGCGAGAAGCTCGCGGGGATCGCCAACGTCTGCCGCGCACCCGACAACTGCCGTTCAACCCGGCAGACACTGGACCAGATTGAGACTTATCTTGGCCACCGGAATTGGGATGCGATCCACTTCAACTGGGGTATTCACGACCTGACGCATTTGAACGAGTCGGGCAAAGCCGCACCTCCACCTGAAGGCAGACTCCAGATTCCACTGGACCAGTATCGAGACAACATTCGACACCTGCTGCGACGACTCCATCAGACAAACGCCAGCCTGATCTGGGCCTCGACCACTCCCGTCGGACGCAAAGCCGAAGTTCACGGTTTCCGGCGAAACAGCGACGTGATCGCTTACAACCATGCCGCCAAAGAGTTGCTGGAAGAAGAGGATGTGAGAATCAATGACCTGTACTCACTCATAGAGCCACAGGCCGAACGATTGCTGGGCGATGGAGTGCATTTCACACGTCATGGACAGACAGTGCTGGCAAAGGCGGTCGCGCAGTCGATTCAAGAGGCGCTCCCAGACAAGACCACCACAGAGTCAACGGCGCTGAGTCCATTCGCTCGCAAACTGCTTGCGGCGGATGACTCTGCGCTGAAGCGGTTTTCGCTCGGTGCCAAACAAAGCCTGCTTGAATTGGCACCCGTCAATCTGCCGACCAGTCCGAAGGGTGACAACAATCACTTCGGCTGGCCTGTCGCCACGATGGTCAACGATACGCTGATCGTCGTTCACCGTGCCATGCCCGGTCATAACCGCAAACTTTCGGGCGACGCCGACGCGGACACCACGTATTCCACGATCGTCCGCTCCACGGATGGCGGCCAAACATGGTCCGAGCCGTACGACGTCCGACACTGCATGACAGAAGAGGATCGCAATCGCGGCGGGTCGGTTCCGCTGTCGCATCGTTACAAGTTCGATCCCGACAACCACAGCCCGCTCGGATACAAGCTGCATCTCAACGCGATTGGAACAACGCGTGACGGAGACGTCATCCTCGTCAATGATCACGGTGCATTTCGCAGCGAAGACCAGGGTCGCACGTGGAAACATCTGCGGGAGGCTTTTCGGGAAGACCGCCACGAAGGTCCATTCGTCTCGGTCGGCCCGCGCATTATCGATCACCCTGAGCACGGACTGCTGTTGTTTGCCCACCACACGATCTACAAGGACCACCGTCCCCACGAGATCAAACGTGAACTGGCAATTTACCGCTCACGCGACCGCGGCGAGAGCTGGGAGAAGATTCGACTGGCGTTACCTGATTGGTGTAAGCCGGCTGAACCCGACGTTATTTTTCACGACGGTCGCTTTGTGGCGATGGTCCGCAATCAGGCTCCGGCCAACATCCTCGCGCAAATGCGATTCCAGTTCGGCGACACAACCATAGCTGATGTCGCCAACACCAACGTGAAAACGCGCCGTTCGGTCGATACGTCCGCGATTTGTTTCAATCCGGTCACAAAGCGGTACGAAGTCGTCCAGTCGAAGCGAGAAGACATGAGCATCAACCTGTTCAGCATCGCTCCTGAAGACTGGCAAACGGCAAAGTGGCGATTCGAAGGACAACTCTTTAAACGCTCCGGTTCTTTCTACTCAACAGCCGATGGCTTCCACACCGGTGGAGCAGTTGCCGACGTAAAGCGTGGCGTCCAGCATATCTTCTTCTACAGCGGCCATCCCGGCGGACCGGCCGGAGTCTTTCGCCTGACGCGGTCTCTCGACACACCCAAACTGGCGAATTTTCTGAAGCCACGAAACCGGCCCGACAAACGCGACACGGTCTGCTGGACTGGCAATGCGAAGACAACCAACTGGAATGATCCTGCCAACTGGGATCTCGGAATTCCGGATCAATACGATGTGGTCATCTTCGATCAACGAGCCGCAGGGCAAACCATACAGGTTGATGATGTCGCCAAAGTCGGGCGGATCGAATTGCGACTCGAGAAAGAAACGGACCGATTATTCCTCAACGGATCCGGCCTGCTTGCGATTCACGGAGCAGAGTATCTCCGTAACAAGTATTCCACAGCAATGATTCAGACCGGCATCCTCGACCTCGGTTCAGAGCTGCATGTGGACATTCGCAACCAGCGTTTCGTCGCGGGCAATCAGGACGGGACGATCGTCATTCGATCAAACCGAGTCCGCGCTGGCCAGAAGGAGGCGACGAGCAACAACTACAAAAGCGACGGCGAGAACCTGAAGCTGAGCATCACTGATCGCGGCAGCATCAGGCTGATGACGGAGCACTGGGAGCCCCGAATGTCCCTGGACATGTCAGCGAGCCACACGGAAGGCCCAAAGGTTTTTGACTTCGCGTTGGCTGATTGCCAGCAGGGTGTGACATTCGTCCGGCTGAAAGAACACGACGGCGACCCGGTCGAAATCCGCGGCTTTGACGACGATGACTTCTTCCGCTTTCGTGCCAACCCGCTTAAGTCATGCGATTCAGGCAAAGAATTCCGAATCGAGGCTGTAGAATTCAAAGGGTGGCCAGACAATGGCGCAGCAGTGATTGAGCAACGAAGAGATTACTGGTACCTCAAACCTGCAAGTGCCAGTTTGCCAAAGGAGCTGCCGTGAAGATCGTAATTGTCGTTGCACAATTCATCGTCTCCCTCATTCTGGCAGTACAACCGGCAACGAATGCCGGGCAGGCAGAACCCACGGCGTCCGGCGCCCGAAAATCGAGGTCGACAGCCCACCTCATCGATGGCGCCCTGGTCTATGACCACGATCCAGAAACCAGTCCGGGTGACAAAGTCTTCGGAAATGTGATCTGCGATTTCGAAAAGGATTCGCCCGGACGAAACTCTCACGGCGGCCCTGTGTGCATGGAGTATCCGGATGGCAGTCTGGTCGCCTTTCACACGAACACGAGTGACCACAATCTGGACGGATGGAGTGAATTCGCGGTGAGCAATGACGGCGGAAAGACCTGGAAGAAGTACCAGAAGTTTGCCTACAGCTACGAAGCGTATCGGAAGACTCCCCAACGATCGGCCTGGGTACAGGAAGGACTCGTTACATCAAAGGGCACGGGCGTAGTTTTCGTCAGCCATCTGGAAAACGACAAGCGAGTTCGCATCGTCTTCATGAGGAGCCACGACAACGGCAGGACATGGTCCGACGCGCAGCCCGTTGACGGTGACTTTCTGGGCGCTCCAGCCGCGGTCGCCGTCTCGGGGAGCACAAATTACATCCTCTTCGACTGCGATGGCGCGAAGGGACCGCACGTCCTGTACGCCAGTACCGATGACGGCAGGACGTGGCAGAAACGAAGCACTCTGCCGTTGGACATACCTGCGTGGTACGGGGCATTGTGCATCATGGAAGATGGCTCTCTGCTGGCCGGGGCGTACGTGACCGCCGATGAAGATCATCTGCACTACTGCATCAGTCGGGATGGAGGTCGCTCCTGGTCCGAGCACAGGCGGGCTCAGCTCGACAAGAAGATTCGAGACCCGGAATTGGCCTTTCTTGACGGCAAGTACTATCTCCACGGGCGATCCGGTCACAAGGGCGAAGGAACGAATCGGTTTGTACTGTATCAATCCGATGACGGCATCAAATGGAAGAACGGTCTCATCATCAGCAGCGAACGCGGGGGATACGACGGGTACAGCCACAACTGCATCATCAATCAGTATGACCCGGACACCCCCAACGAACTGATGATTGAATACAGCATTCGATACAAGGGCCGAGACACCAATTCCTATGTCTTCTTTGTCCGTCCTCTAACAGAATCGCGTAGCCATACGGACACAAACAGGTCAACCGGGACTGCCAGGGATTGATGACGATGAGAGGACGAAGTCACGCAGTGCTTGCTGTTGTCATTCTGCTGCCATTGTCGACCGTTCTGACCGGCGCCGAGCCCGTAGGGTCAAAAAACTCCGCCGAACTCAAAAGGCCGTGAAACACGGGCATTTCAGCGACTCAGGGTTGCTCATCTCGCCCGCTTGATTTCACCTGTCGGCACCGGACACTGGCTGATTTCGGCGCCAAATATGTCCTTCCTGCTCCAGCCCTGGCAAATCCTGCTGGCTTGCCTCTGCGGCACGGTCAATGATCGCCAGCAACA
>JAAERP010000123.1 GCA_024230215.1 Fuerstiella sp.
ACGTAATTTCGTTCGCTGCCACGAGGGAGAATACATTTGCTGATTGCACTCATCGCATATCGCGATAGTGCCTGCGTCTCCATCAGAAGTTCGCACAGTGCGGGTCTGGTATTCGGTATGGCGCTCGCAAGAACCGCACCAAGGCGTCGTAGCGTCGATGACGGTGGACTCAGTCATATCAGCACAATCCTAGTTCCCGAATCGTGGCACACGATTACAAAGTGGGAGCCTGATTGTAGGACCCTACCTTCGACCTTGAAGACGGCAACCTGATCATCTCATTCCCCATCCTTGAGAACTTCCGATTCGACGTTCTGAAACGTGTTCTCCGAAGAATGCAAACCCGTTGAGTCCGCTCCGGCGAGAATGCCGAAGCGTCGCTCATCCGTTGGACTATCATGACCAATCGTGTTCTGACGGAATACCAGGTCATGGTGGTGACCCCGAATGACGACGGCCGCCCTCTCTCCTTCGTCACTGGAACCGTTGTTCAAGACCACATTGCGCTCGAAGCGATTCCGATGAGCTCCTGCATCGACCTGTTCCTCGCGAAACTCGATTCCAGACTTGGCGTTGGCGATGATGCGATTGCCAACAATCGCGTTGACCGTGCTGCGGCTACCGATTGAGATGCCGCTGCCGGAGTTCTCCAGCAACTGGTTGTTCTCGAAGCGGCAATTCTTGACAGCTACGCATACGAACAATCCACCGTTTCCGTTCCGTATGACGGTGTTCCGCCGGACCAGGCTGTCGTGAGAGTCGCTCCCGGGATGAATGCCCATCCCCGAATTATCCTCGACCGTGCAATCTTCGACAGTGACGTTCTTGGAGTTCCACTGAAAGCTGATCCCGTCACCGTTATAATTCCGCACGGTGCAACCGCGCACCAGCATGTTGTGGCATTCGTGGAAGTAGATGCCACCACCGCGGCAACCGCCGATGTGTTCCGTGTGACCCTGCTTCCGGTTTCCTTCCACGATCAGGTTTTCCACCGCGACGTCGTTGACTTTCCAGCCGGTGACTATCGGGAAGGCTGAACGGACGGTTGCGTCGCGACTCATGCCGTAATCAAAGCGAAGATAAGTATCGAGAGCGAAGGCCCCACTTCCCAGGTCTTTGGCCAAGGTCGCCGTTGTCACCATGAAGCCTGTTGCGTTCTTCGTGTCGGAGATTGTCACACCGTCCCCGACCTTGTAATTCGACGAGTCAGCTAGCTTGATCTGTCGCACGAATCGTTTGCCGTCTTTCGCCAGGCGCACGCGTGTTTTTGCGGGCGTCATAGCCAGAACGCTCTTCCCGGGTTCGCCGACCAGACGAACGTTGTTGCGCAGGTGAATACTCGCCGAAACCGGATAGCGTCCCGCGGCTAGATGGACTGTGCCGCCGCCAGCCTCGGCCGCCTTGTCGATTGCCGACTGGATGGCTCGTCCATCGCCTGCCTTCACATGAATGTCCACTGGCTGTTTTTTGATTCTTGCCGACTGCTTCTTCTTGCCGCGCCAGGCGTCGAAGCCATCGGGGCTTACGAAGCCGAGCTGCCAGTTGTCCTTGGTGAAACTGTTAACGGAAAACTTCATGCCGGTCCCCTCGAAGGTGACGTGCTGGGGCGGTTGAAACTGAAATGCCAGGTTCCACTTGCCGCCGGGGAACTCCAGTTCAGCTGCCGTGACCTTCAGCTTTGTGCCGGGCCGGACGTCGGATTCTTTCCCTTTTTCATCCACGCCGACAATCCGCTTCCAGCGCGGCGGACCACCGGGCGATTTCCAGCGGCCGGGAACCTCGAAATGTGCTCGTTCAAACTTGGTCCACTCCGGGATCAGTCGAACTGACATCCGGCCACCGTAGAAGAATGCCTGCCAGCGGCACTTTTCTTCAGCGTTCCCAATGATATTGGCAGGCGCTTCAATCGGCCACGTGTAACCTTTTTTCTGCTTCTCGAACAGAAGTGGCGTCTCCCCGTCGGACATCGTGAACAGCGGCGAACCGTCCAGTCGCACCGTGCCGTCGTCGTCGGCGAGATGGGAGCACAGACCATTAAACATGGCAAACCGCGCGGTCATCTTGGGCGAGTGAAGCACGTAGTTGGCCTGCCGATTGGCGTACTCTTTGACCAAGGTCGGTCCGGCGTACACAACCAATGGCTGGTCGGCCGAGCGTGTTGGGGCCGAGTCGTCGGTTGTCCAGAATACCCGGTAAGTCAGCGTCTGTTTCCCCTTCGCTGGATCGCCCGTCGTGACCGTGAAAGGCAAGGCTGCCGATTCGCCTGGTGCGACTGATTTGAACTCAAGCCGTGCCGGTTTGATCTCGACACCCGCCGGGGTGGAGAACTCAACATGACCGGAAAGAGGCTTTCCGGTCGTGTTCTTAATTTCGAGAGCCCCATCGCGACGGCCCCGAGCGAACATATGTAGTGGGCCGCTCGGAGCTATTGTCGCGGGGAAAGGACACTCTCCTGCTACTGCAACGGTTGGAATGTCCGCGGCCGCCGGTTCACCGAAGAGCAGGTCATTGCCCTTGCTCGTCGTCTTTGCCTGTTTGCCGTTGAGGGTGAAGCGTCCCGCACGAATTGGCAGCTGGAAACCGTTCCAGTCGCCGCGTCCAATGACCTCGCCGGACTTCTTCACGCGCAAGTAACCGTAGTCCGTAATCGAAGCAAACTGGTCATTGGCAATGACAAAGTGCA
>JAAERP010000124.1 GCA_024230215.1 Fuerstiella sp.
AGATCGGCTAACACCGGTGTCAGGTGGCATTGACCATCGCGTAGGCTCCGGACGGAGATGTAATCACGGTAAACACCACGTATTATAAGAGTGATGTCGGGTTCTGCCCCGGCTGTGAATTTGCGGAGTGCTGGAAGGTTCATTGAAAATTCTGAGTGTCGTGTTCAAGTGACAGGGTGGCAGCGACGTGCGAGTTGACTCTTCGCCGCTGGCTCTGTGGTGCTGTCCATCCTGTGCGGGTGGAATAGAGCGTCTGTCAGAAGATCAGGTGCACTGCGTGTCCTGCGGCGCCACCTACCCGGCGTGCGATGATATACCCGATTTGCGGTCTCGAGACGGCGTATCGACCTACGCAGATGATGATCTGCGCGATGCCAGAGAGCTGTCCGCGGCGTGTCGCGGCGTATCACTTGAAAGAGTTATGGACAAGCTCTGTGACCGACCGGAGCACGACGATGCAACGCGCGCTCTCCGTGTTCGACAAATTCTGGAATCTCCCCGTCGCCTGAGCAGCCAGTTCGACGGC
>JAAERP010000125.1 GCA_024230215.1 Fuerstiella sp.
AGCATTCGCCGGAAAAGTGGGTCAGGTACCAAAAATGCAAAGCACCCTTCGGGCCGTTCCGGTTTTTGGTACCTGACCCCGTTTTCCTCGCCAACCCTAAAACCTGGCTGTGACAAACCACTACTGGAATCATGCCTACTTCTTCTGCTCTGCCAGCTTCTTCGTATAACGTCCGATCTGGTCCAGAAAATTGGACGGAAACTTCTGGCGAATCAGTTCGCGTGCTTTCGCTTCTGCTTTGGCGTTAAGCAACCCCCACTTGCCACCTTCCTCAAGCTCCTTGTGGTCCGCATCACCTTTTCCTGTTGAACCTTTGATCTGACTTCGGTCAGCGCCCTGTGAGCCGGCCGGATTCTGTGAGGAATCTCCGCCACCGCCTCCGCCGCCACCCTGTTGCTTGTTCTTCTCATCCATTTCTTCCAGCAGCTTGTCCAGCCCCGCGATGATCGCGTCTTCCTGTTTCTGAGTATGTTCACCGGACCGACCGAGATCCAGACGCCGCTCAACATCCTTCATCAACAGGGAAATCTGATTCATACCTTCCTCGACCTGACCGACCAGTTCCTGCTGCATCACTTCCCCAACAATCCGCAATCGGGCCGGCACGTCCAGTGTGTTGTTCAGCAACAAAGACAGACTGTCCAGCGCCTGCTGCCGCTGCAACAGCTGTGATTGACAGACAGCTCGATAGAACAGCAGTCCTGCCGGATCGACAACATTTTCCGGAAGCAGTTCAGATAGCAACGGCAGCGCTTCGTCGTAATAACGGTGTTGCGTCAGCCAACGAGCACGAAACAGCTGCAGCTGATTCTGAAACAAGGGCGTCGCGCGGATTCCGTCAAAGACAATTCCTTCGACCGGCCCTGCTCCATTCGATTCGCGCAACAACCGCTGTGCAGCAGAATCGGCTTCGGCGAAGGAATTCACCACCAGATCAAGCACCTGTTCACCTGACAGACCAGCCAGTGCGGCATCGTCCGCCCACAATGCGATAACTTTTTCAAGGACGGGCTGTTCCGCCCCGGACGTTGCCAGCCACTGCAACAGTTCTGTCCGAACCTGATCCGCCGGCATCTTCACAAAAGTAACTCGGTCACCAGTTTGGCCTGAGACATCCTGAGCAGCCGCAGGTCCCGCTGAAAACACCAGACACGTCATGATCGACATAAGAAAGATCAAATGCCATTTTCGTTCGTGGTGAGCCGTCATCGCTGCTGCTCCATTCGTTTCGCCAATTCGGCCGCGGATTCTCTCAGTCTGTCCTGGCGAACCGCCAATTCTCGCAGGTCAGGCGACAGGTCCTCATGGTCATCAGCCGAAGCATCCTGCGACAACTCGTGGATCTGTCGTGTGCGACGATTGACCCTTAACTGCAGCGACCGCAGCACGCGGATCTCTGCCATCAATTGTACCAGTGGTGGTTTCTTCTGGCTCTTTGCCTGCTGCTGTTGCTGCTGTCGTTCTTCCGACTTCATGTCTTCCATCTCACGCTGCGTCGCCTCAATCAGCTCCTTCAACCCTTCGATCACATCCGTCTGCATCGACTGTGTGAACGCACCAACTTTGGTTTCCTGAAGTCGTGCCGCGACGCTCCCCATATCGAATTCGATATCTTCGACAGCGACCAGAATGGACACCGACGTGCCGTCTTCACGAAGCAGACCGGTCGTCTGACGACATTCCTGCGTCAGATCAGCCTGCTGCTGACTTAGATCCCGACACAGGCTGACAGCGTTGTCAGCCCACTGTTCCCGGGGTGTAGCCGACAGATCCAATGTGCCTTCGTGGATCAGAGTCTGCAATGCCAGCATCCTCTGAAATCGAGCTTCCAGAGCGGCCAGGATCATTTCCTTTTCTTCTTCGCGGAGTTGCCGCAGCATTTCCTCCAGTTCGTTGGCCGCCTTTTGCAGCTCTGCGATCGCCGAATCCTGCTTATCGACCGCTTTTTCCCGTTGTTGTTCCTGCAGCTGATCCAGAGCTTCCTGCATCAGCTGGCGCGCCGTTTCCATTTGTTTGCGACCGGGCGTTTGTTCCGGTTGTTCACCGTCCTGACTCTTCGACGACTCTCCACTTTTCGACTGACTCGGATTTTGCGACTTGCTGTCGGAATCAGATGGCTGACTCTCTCCCTTGCCGTTCTGATCCGATGGTTTTTCATTCGGCTGCCCCTGCGACGGATCGCTGGGATCAGACGACTGTTTGCCGGGTTCTTTATCTGATTTCTCACCGTCTTTCGGATCGGCGTCCGCATCCTTATCCGGATCACCTTCCGACTTTTCACCGCCGTCGGACGACTTGTCCTTCGGCTCCCCTGACTTGCTGTCCGAATCTGATTTTTCGTTTTCAGACTGTGCCGCGCCGGCCTCAGCATCGTCGTGCTGCTTCATCTCTTTCAGAATCTTCTCTGCATGATCTGATGCGCGTTGCTGATCCGGGGCCGCGTTCGACGGGGCCTTCGAATTCTGTGCCACGCCTCGTGCAGCCCGCTGCTCCGCCATTGTGTTGTGCACGTCCTTCAGCAGATTATTCAGACGTTCACGGTCTTTCTCAACGGCACTGCGACGGTCTTCACTTTGCAGCAACTTCAGCAGAGTACGGAGACTGGCAGTCACGCCGACCTGTTTTTCAGCGGCCGGCCCGAACTTTCCAGCCTCGAGCGACTCAGCGATTTCGTCAAGATTCGCACTGATGGCCTGTTCGCGCCCCTTACTGATGGCTCGTCGCAACAGCTCGGCGCGTTCCGGATCTTCATGACCAAGCATGTCTGCCATCTGAGACAGCAAACGTTCAAATCGGGAGTATCGGCCGCTGACCGCTTCCTGGTCACGGCGCAGTCTTTCAGTGGCAGAGAGAGTCGTTTCGTCGAAGGCAACGGCCAACTCAAACGGAATTACAGACAGGCAGCCAAGCATCAGTAACATACGAATTTTCGGTCTGCTCAACATCTTGTCTCTCCGAACAGGCGAAAGTGTTGGCCTGCTGATTGTTCAACGTTTCTTCGGTTTCTCCATTGTCCGGTACCCTGCTGTCTTCTGTCCAGCGGGATTTTTGCAAACATAGAAGCAGAGCACCGTAACGGTATGTGGTTTCGGGCTGGCGGGTGGCCTGGGGCCGGACTGAGCCTGTGAAGGAGAATCAAACCGGCATTGCCGGCCCCGGGGATTCACTCATACCTCGCTCCAACCCCGGCAACGCTACCCAACTTTACAACCATACATGACGCACCTGTGAATCCCCTAAAACCCAAGGTTGTTGATCTGCTCTCGTTTCGTTTCGTTCAGAATTCGCTGCTGTTCTTCAAGGATGTCCTTCAAATCGCGGAGTGCTTCGTGAAATTCCGCCATATCCCGGACGTTCTCCAGAATGCCCCGGAGTTCGGCAATGACGAAGGACACTTCGCGAATTGACACTGCCACCAGCTCTGACGCGGCCTTGCCGGACGTCGCCGCCACTCGAAACTCACTGACAGCACGATCCGCTGTATCCATCGGTTCCCCCGTGACGGCCAGTAGCGGCTGAACAATACTGGTGCGCATCGCTTCGGCAAGTTGCTGTGGCGGAATGGCGTTGTTGATCAACTGAGCCACAATTTCCTCAAAGCTCTCGGCAACTGCGGTCAATTCGTTACTCTGACGCCGCAGGCTATTGCCACAGCGAGTGGCACAGGTGGTCAATCCGATGCGATCTTCGGATTCACTATTCGCCCCATCACCTTCCACTCGCCGAGCCACGTCTTCGTGAAACTGCAGATCGTCTTTTACGCGCTGGAGTTCCTGAACGACTTCTTCAAACCGCCGCCTGAGATTGATTTCACGACTGTACAGCAAGGCCAGCAATTCTTCGTTGCTGACGATGCGGAAGACAATCGGCTCCGCACGCGTTGTGTTTGGTTTCGGGATTGTGCAGCCGTCTGCAGCCACGACGGCGACAGCCAGAGTTTGACCTTCTGTCAGATCCAGAGGCTGAACAGAGAATTGTTCGGGCCTCGATTTATCTCCTTCGCCAAGCCGATACGCTGCGGTCCCCGTGGGGAACACGTTTCGAAACGGCCGTGGTCGCCATTCTGTTTCATCGTCGACAAGAAACTGAAATCCGGCGGACTGCAAACCATAGTCATCCTGAATTGTACCAGTCATCGGAATCACCGCACGCCGAGTGATTGAGTTGCCAATACCCATCGTACGGGTCGCGATGACTGGTGGTTTATCGGGAATCCCCCGCACGCGCAGCGACTCCGGCGTGGCAGAAGTCACGTCATCCTCGTCATGCAGGAAGAATCGCAATGACGAGTTTGACGAAATCGGCAGCGCCGTGGATTCCGAATCCTCACCCTCAGCAGAATCTTCATCAGGTGGCGGGTCGATGTTCGCCCCCTCGTCAGCCGGACCTTCCGACCGGGTCGAAGTTGTGACACGAAACAGGGCTTCGACCATCATCCCATCAGACGACAGTAACGGGCCGTGATCCTGAAACGCAATCTGCTGATCGTCGCGTGGCGTAATTGTGCAGGAGGACCGATCGCCCGCCAGTTCGAAGCTGTCCGCAACGATGCGAATCGATTGCAGCGGCTTGTTACTGTTGGCCCGCAATCGGAATTCCGTTTCCAGTGGCAACGCAACTTCACTGCCCTGAACCGAAATCAAAGTCTCCATCTGTTGGTTCCAGCCCGTGTAATCGGGATATTTGCAATCCAGTTCAATGGTGTCGATATCCGGAGGCGTAACCGTTCGAATATTCAACGGCTGCGGCGTTCGGTAGTCACCCGCCAGAATTTCAATCGTGACCGGTTCCTGTAGTCGCGTCAGAATAAAACGAAACCGGTTATCCGCAGTCGCCGAGACATAGGTGCGACTGGTTGTTCCATCCCTGCGAATCACATCAACTCTGGCTCGCTCCGGAATGACCCACGGCTTTCCGGCAGGCGAATCACCTTTGGGAACCACCATTTCCAGTTCCAGATCTGAACCACGAGGATGCAGATGCAGCCGGCCATCTGCATCACTGCGAAACTCAACACGTCGATCCGCAGGCTGAGCAATCACGAAGAAATCCAGCGTCGTCGTGCGCAGATGATAGGTTTCTTCACACAACACGAATGCCTTCCACCAGCGTTCCAACGCACCTGGCCGAACAACACTGCAACCAACCAGTGACAACAACAGCATTCCCGACACAACACCGCGTTTCATCAGCGGGCCGAAGTCGAAGACATCGTCTGCCTGTACATTGCCTGCGACGGAATTCGCCTGATCAGCCGTGCGTTGCAGCATGCTGCTGACGACCGAACCGGTTGCCGGATAGCCATGCGTCCCTTCCACTATCGTAATCAATCGATCCTGAAACTGCGGAAAGTGACGCTCCAGCAGCAGAGCAACGTCGGTATCCCGGATCCGTGAAAACATCGGTACCAGAACATGTCGCAGAATCAGCCATGTGCCTCCGCCGATTATCACTGCCAGCAGAATCGACCTTAGCCCAACCGGCAATTCCAGTTTCTGCAAAGCAAACCAGCCGGAATCAATCCCCGACGTCAGCCAGAAGACTGCGACCGCAGCGATCAGCACCTGCAGCAGCCCGGCAAGCACTGAATACAGTCGTACTTTCGACCGCAGCGCGGCAATCAGCAACCGAACGGCCGATGGCAGTTCGATTGACGTTGTTTCTTTCTTGAAGGATATGTCAGACATAACGGTTTACGACAACCTCACCACGCGTCTGAGTGCCCACTCGAACCCCAGCAATCCAATCATGACATACATCAGCCATCGTCGGTCCCACAGAGTTCGTAGTTGTTCATCCACGATGACAGGTTCGCTGCGATCCGGCAGCAGGCCTGGCAGTTGTTGTTTAATGTCGACTGAAGTCAGGTAGGTTCCGCCCGTATTATCGGTCAAACCTTTCAACAGACGCACATTCTGAGATGGATCTTCGGACTCAAGGTTTGGTAAGACAACCTCAATATTGGCCTGCAGCACGTCACTGGATTCCGGCACAGGCACGCTGACTCGGTAGACACCCTGACGAGCCGGCCGAAACGTATTCACAAACTGACCGGGCCGACGGGCGTCTCCACGGAGAGCCTCGGGAACAGCGACCGGACGGCCGTCTGAATCGACGATCGACACCGGCACGGACTCACGCCGGAGCTCCTGCATCCTGGAATCATACAGCTGCGCGCGAATAGTGACGGCCTGTCCGGGCGAAACCTCAGTTCTGTCCAGCAGCAACAAACCGCGAGACCGACCTCGGCTGCGCCGACCCTGGCCGACTTCACGAATCAGGCCGGTCCAGAATCTTTGATAACCTTCGGTACTGATGGCTCGCAGACGCCATGTTTCGGCGGAGCCAACAAACATTGTGCGGCCCTTGCCGTAGAACTGAGACGCAAGAAACGGTGGCTGACCGTCTCGGGTCTTCGCACGAGGGTTTCCGTATTCGGCCAGCACTACCGCACCGTCGCGAATCGCTCGCACGGGATAACTGCGGTAAATGCCCTTAAAGGTCTGCCACAGATCTACGTCTGTTTTTCCCGTAGCATCGGCAATTTTAAGAAACTCGCTGGCTCGCCCCTCCGGAGTCAATGTTACGGGCCACGGTTGATTGGCCCGCTGAGTCACCCGCAAATCCGTGAGAATTCGATTCAGCACGACCGGATACAGCACAGCGACGTCGCGAAGTTTCTCGCTGTCCCGCTCAACCTCCCCTGTAAACAGTTCGCCAGCGACAAAAATGATGCCGCCGGAATGTTCGTCAACCCAGCGATTCAGGAACTTCAGCTGTTCGGACGAAAGCAGACTCCAGTTAGCGTCGAACGCCACAATCACGTCGTATTCGAACAACTCGGCTTCTGTCCTGGGAAACGACGTCAGCAGTTTCTCGGCTTCCTGTGACACAAAACCCAGGTTCTCGTTCGTGACCGTCTGCAGCCAGACATCAGATTCGATGCCGCTGTGTCGGTACAGAGTGTTCCTGACAAATCGATATTCACGCATGGGCCCGCTGGAGATAACCATAACCTTCTGCTTGCGGTCCGTGATTTCCACTTCACGGTGACGCTGATTGTCGTCGATGGTCAATTCCACCACCGTGTCGTCACCGAGCTCTGCGACCGCGATGTATTCATATTTTCCTGGCACAGACAACTGCTGCTGGAACTGCACTCCTGCTGGAATCGACGAATCCGTCA
The DNA here is from genome assembly GCA_024230215.1 of Fuerstiella sp. Taxonomy (GTDB): domain Bacteria; phylum Planctomycetota; class Planctomycetia; order Planctomycetales; family Planctomycetaceae; genus Fuerstiella. Next base: position 7,187 of record JAAERP010000125.1, read on the forward strand.
ACTGAAACGGTTCTTCGGCAACCTGCCTGCGATCCTTGCCGTCGCTGCCAGCGGACTGCTGAAACAGTCGCACGACACCGGACTGATCCTGCATTCCACTGCCCTGCACCACGACGGAAATATCAAACGGGTCGCCCCGATGAACGTCTGACGGAGATTGCATGCCCGCGACCCACAGATTCATCTGAGCACGCTGGCTGCCAACACCAACCGTGATCAATCTTGTGTCGCTGCGCTCAGCTCGCAGCCGAGCGACCTCAGCATCCAGCCCGGCGTTTGACCGACCGTCTGTCAGAACGACGAGCCCCGACAGAGTGCGTCCGGAAAGTTGTCCCACCAATTGGTGAAGAGCTTCACCCAATCGAGTTTCGCCACCTCGCGGCTGCAGAATCGCCTCCCATTTCATTGCGGTCTCTTCCGGCGAACGTTGTTCCGAATCTGCCAGATCCACTCGTTGCGTCGCGCTGTCTGCTGAACTCAGTAAAGGGGCAGCATCCTGGTTTTCGTTGTCGATCGCACGATCGGAATGTCTGACGAACGTCGTTTGCCCGTCTGCAATGATCGCCTGTGGACCGGTCAATGCCGAATCAAAGGTATACACCGAAACAGCATGGGTCGCACCGAGGTCATCCAGCAGGCCCGATTCCACGAGCGTTTCCTGAACGGCATTGGCACGAGTCAAACCGTCAGGTGCCAACATGGTGGTGTCTGCATCGTTGCTGTCGGCCGCCGGATAGGCCATCGATAACGAAGTGTCGACCAACACTCCGACGCGGGACTTCTGCACCTGAGTTGTCTGCATCCGCTCACGCGGGTTCAGCAGCACAATCATCGTCAGTACCAGCACCACAGTGCGCAAAGTCAACAGCATCGTTCGCCACGGCAGCGACAGAAATCGGCTGTCACGCAGCGATGTCCACGTCGCCAACCCGAATAACGCCACCAGCCCGCACAACAGAAGAAGAATGCCCGCCGTCGATTCCGGCAGATCAAGTTCTGTTGTACGGAACGACTGCGTTTCCGATTGAGCAAAGATCACCAGCCCCCGCAACATCATGTCGTCACCTCTCGGTGCGGCACCGGCCGCGGCGGATGCGAGCTGACGCTCGGAAGACACCAGGTGACTCCAGTTGGTCGTTCTGACGCAGAACCATGAATCATGTTTTCACCTCCGGGTGAAAACTCATACGCAGTGACAGCAGTTGTTCGCAGATCAGGATGACAACCAGCAGCCCCAGCAGCAGCCATCGCATTTCCCGTCCGGCATCGCTGCCGGAAAGTCCCCCGGCAACGTCGGCGGCGATAACCCGCACGTGACCAGTCTCAGACAGCGCTTCCACAGCAGTGACGTCGGCTATAGCAAGGTCGCTCTCGGTCGTTGGAACACTCATCGCCAACCATGTTTCTTCGCCTTCTCCGTCCAGTCGAAAGCGTTTAACGCGGTACACGCCGGGGCGGTTAGCCTGCGGCACAGACACTGCCAGTCGATCGACGTCATCCGGAATGGACGCGTCCGGTGCTGCGACATCATTTTCATTCTCTTTATCGCTGTCGTTGACCGATTGCCGAACAGGCGCAGCCACCAGTCGCAAAAATGAATCAGCGGTGGTGTCTTCCGGATCCGTGGGAAGAAACATTTCCACGGATTCGGTGTATTCGCTGACGGGCCATTCAAACCGCAGCAACTCCCCCAAATCGCGTGATTCGACAGACTTGATCGGATGCTGCAGATACTGATGCATCAGCAAATGCATTACGACATAACCTGGTGCTGCTGGTGAAACGGGCCAGTTGCTCCAGCGTTTTCCGGCAGATGTCAGAAATGTCAGAATACGTCCGCGGCCCAGGCTGTGTTCCAGAATCAAAGGGTCTCCGTTGTTCAGCCGCGCCAGCACGCGGACCGATTCATCCTTATTGTTCTTCTCATCAAGTTCGACTGCCGTCTGATACCACTGAGAGACCTGGACGGCGTCGGCAAACGGACTGTCGGGAATATTGTAGATCGCAAAGATCGGATGAGTCACAAACACCGGATTCTGGAACGTCTGTTCATCCTGCAGCACGGTTTCAGCGACGGACTGCACGTTGCCCAACAGGACGGGAAACAGTTTTCTGCCGTCGGCCTGCAGCGTGGTATTGTACCAGGTGGTGTTCGCCTGATCGTCCGGAAACCAGGCAACTCCGCCACCACCGGCCACATACTCGGCAAGCAATTCCGTCGCGTCAGCCGGCAATTCGCGAACGTTGAGCAGATAAATGCAGTCGTAGGTCTGCAACCTTGCGGACGTCAGAACATCCGACGTACGAATTTCCGTCACCAGCCCGGTCAGCTGCGGATCTGCACTCAGAGCGGCCGATACGTATTCCGCATCCTGCTGTCGGGCCTCATCGTCCACCAGCAGAATGGCGCGTTTGTCCGTAACTTCGACCACAACAAAGCGGCTGTTGTCCTCCCGCAGTGCATCTTCGTCCAGACGAATCTCGACTTCATGCTGCCCGGGTGAATCAAACATCAGATCATGCGATACAAACGCCTCCTCACCAGCTTCAATATCGGGGATCAGCACGTTCACAGGCAACGCAGCCCCATCCACGTTAACAGTGGCACGCAGATCGCTGCATTTTCTGGTGCCGTGATTCTGCAGAGTCAGATTCAGTCGCCACGGAACGCCGACGGCCACGCCAAATGTGTCTGCTGTCATTTGCTTCACGACTACGTTGTCAGACGATTCTGCCACGACCTGCACGACCGTAATCCCTGCGTCGATCGAATCCAGCGACTTCAAGGCAGCCGCAACTTCCGGATCGCCCTGCCAGTCGGAAGCTCGCAGATCCGTAATCACGTGTACTCGTGGAGAGATTCCGCCGTCGCCCGACAGGACGTCTTCGGCCGCCCGCAACGCCGCTGTTGGTGAAGATGCGTGGAAAGAACAGCGAATATTTCGCAGACGCGGCGTCAATTCCTGCAGCAGCGCGTTATCAAGAGCTCGGTCTGTGACCAACGGCCGCTCCGGTTCGGACATCGTAAACACGGTAACTCGCAGCGACCCCGGTCGACTGCCGCCCTGCGAGAGCATTTTCTCCAGCGTCTCCACGGCTCGGTCGAATACGATTTTATCACCGTCCGATTCGCGCATCGACAGGGAATCATCCAGAATCAGGACGTGGTGCGTGGTTGCTCCCCGCAGCATCATCATCCGGGATGGATCCAGCACAAATCGGGCCAGCAGCATCATGATCAGTATGACCGCCAGTACCCTGAGCAACAGCAGCAACAGTTGCTCGATGATCAGTCGACGACGATTCAGTTCATCGCTCTGCAGCAGAAACTCCATGGCAGCAAAACGGATCTTTTTGTACCGCAGACGGCTGAGCAAATGGATAATAATCGGAACAGATGCCAGCGCAGCACCCGGCAGCACGAAGCCAGGGTTCAGAAAAAACTGCGATAACCACGACATATCAGCGATTAGTGACCAGCGGCCAGTCGCCAGTCGCCAGTTCAACGGAACCGAAAACTGACGACTATCAACTGCCCCCTACTTCCCCGTCATTCCAATTCTAAAATTCAGCAGGTGCGACAAGACAGCATCCAGGTGATCGCTGGTTCGCACAAGCTTATAGTCGATAACACTGCCCGCGCAGCGGCGTCGAATTGTCTCCAGGAATTTCTGCACAGCTTCCAGGTAGCCTTCACGCAGTGCCGCCGGATCACAGGTCAGTTTCCCGCCGTCTTCAAGGCCTTCGAAACGCAGCGTGCCCGAATAATCGAAGTCCAGTTCCTGGTCGTCCATCGTGTGCACAATCAGTACTTCGTGCTTGCGCTGCCGCAGCAGCTGCAGGCCTTTGAACAGCTGTTCCCGGTCGCACATCAGGTCTGAAATCAGAATTACGATGCTGCGATGTGACATCGCTTCGGCCGCCTTTCGCAGAACTCCGATCATATCCGTTTTCCCGCCTGCGGTTTCTGCAGACAGCCCCTGCAGAATTGTGCTCAGATGATTATGGCGGCTGCTGGACGGAATCATGCTGCGAATCTGCGAATCGAACAGCCCGACGCCGACAGAATCATTCTGCTTCAGCACAAGCATGGCCAGTGCGGCAGCAACGGTCTGCGCGTACTCAAATTTCGTCAGCGAACCCGTGCCGAATTGCATCGATTCGCTGCCGTCCACCAGCAGCACAACCCGCACGTTGGTGTCTTCTTCGAACTGCTTCAGATAGTACCGGTCGGTGCGAGACCAGACCTTCCAGTCAATACGCCGAGTATCATCACCCGGGACGTACTCCCGGTGCTGCACGAATTCGATAGACTGACCAAAATACGGACTTCTGTGCAATCCGGAAACGAACCCTTCGACGACCTTGCGAGCTCGCAGTTCCAGACGTGAAATCTTCGCGATTTCGTCAGGCTGCAAAAATCTTTCCAAGCCGTGGGTCACTGGTCAGTTCGCTTTCCTTGTCCGGAGTTTCCTGAATCAGCCGTTCGACGACCTTGTCAGACGTAATGCCCTCACTTTCGGCAGTGAAGTTGGGCGTAATTCGATGTCGCAGCACAGGCGCCGCCAACGCCTGTATATCTGCAGTGGAGACGTGAGAACGACCGTCCAGCAAAGCTCGCGCCTTGCCACCCAGCAACAGGTTCTGCATCGCTCGCGGACCAGCCCCCCAGCCAAGCCATTCGTTTATCCAGTCCGGGGCTCCAGGTTCACCAACCCGTGTCTGCCGCACAATCGCCAATGCATAGTTGATCACGTGATCGGTAACGGGAACCTGTCGCACGACGTCCTGAATTTCCAGCACCTGTTCGGCCGACAGCACCTGCTCCAACTCAGCCTTCATGCTGGATGTCGTCTGGCGTGCAATCTGACGCTCTTCCTCGAACGATGGGTATCCCACATACACCTTGAACATGAAACGGTCCTGCTGAGCTTCCGGCAGGGAATACGTACCTTCCTGCTCAATCGGATTCTGCGTCGCCAGCACGAAGAATGGATCACTGAGCTGATGAATTGTCTGACCGACAGTGACCTGTCGCTCCTGCATCGCTTCCAGCAACGCGGCCTGAGTTTTTGGCGGCGTACGATTGATTTCGTCTGCCAGAATCACGTTATGAAACAACGGACCTTCGATAAATCGAAATTCGCGCTGTCCGGTGTCGCGGTTTTCCTGAAGCACGTCAGTGCCGGTGATGTCGGCCGGCATCAGGTCAGGTGTGAACTGAATCCGGGAAAAGTCCATCGACAGGCATTTGGCCAGCGTGCTGATCATCAATGTCTTGGCCAGCCCGGGAACGCCTTCCAGCAGGCAATGCCCTCGACTGAACAACGCGATCAGCAGCTGCTCAATCACGTCGTCCTGTCCGACGATGACCTTGCTCATCTGTGCTTTGATCCGGGCATGAGCGTTGTGCAGCAGATCTATGGATTCGGCCGAAGCTTCGGTATTCGTGTCCGACATTCAATTCTTTCACAGCGATCGTCCTACCTGTAACCGCAGGCCTGGCTTGTTGCGGGGCCTTCTATTCCGACTGCGGTGCGGCTAAGGGTCTACTGAACGCTTTCTCGACTTGATAAATACAGAACTCCGTCTCAACGCAGGAGTTAAGGCCAATGATGACAAGACGGATGAACTCGCGGATCATATCAAACTGCCCACCCTTGAGAATCAACCCGGAGATCCCACACAGGTTTTCCGGAAATCGTTCAGAATTTCAGGTCAGGCAGGTCCTGAAGGCGTAGCATCATCATCGTCAAGCCCGGCCTGACGCACGAGATTCCGGAGTTCTTCCACAACTTCGTGGTACTCGGCAGACACGTCATTCACGTTCCATAGGTCTTCCGGTTTCGCGTACAGCGCCGACACGGCATCAGGTTCGGCACCGGTTTGCACGAATAGAAAGTTGGAAGTGCGTATTGCCGTCGTGCCATCGGCATTGACAAACAGACGACGATCCTGCCTGCTGCCTGGATTCTCTGCGAAACGCAACAGGTTCGCAGCACCATCGACAGAACCCTGTGCCAACAGATCACGGTCGCCGGCGTCAAGCTCGTCTGCAAGCGTCATCGGTATGTCAAGACTCCCCGTCAGTGCCTGAATGCGGCAAGGAGGATGTGGCGATTGAATCCAGAGTGGGACGCGGATATCGCCTTCAAACAACTGCGATTGAAACCTGTCCGGTTTGCAGACTGCTCCGCCATTCAGAAATGTAACGATCAGCACGCCCTGTGCATCGCTGGCAATCTGTTGGGCCTGCGTGACCAGATGAGACAGTTGTTCCACACCAGCGGCTGCCGGCAGCACAGCATGAACCCATGAGAAATCTGTGGTGCGAAGTTGTGCCACGTATTCGTTCGGCAAACCAGGCATTCCGTCAGCACCATCGCCGGTAATCGCCGTCGCGTTGAGCCACTCCGGCAGTTGTGGGGTCGCTGTCTCGCAGGCATTACCAATGAGAACCGTTCTGACCGACACGCTGCTGTTCGCAACCGACGCGTGCAGCCGCGTAAACGACGTGTCTGCGCCCAGCGCCTCGAACGGGCCTTTCGCGACAGGTCGTTGCAGGTAATGATTCTCAAAGACGAGTGACCGAGCGGCCATGTGGCCATAGAACTCGTCCAGCCCCGGACATGTGGAAGCAGGGCAGTGACTGAAGGTCAGCAGGTGAAGTCGACAGGACATCAGCTAGGCGTCCTTGCCGGAAACTCATGACTACTCATCCAACATCGTCCTCAGGCGAATCAGTTCCGGAGTAAATGCACCAATGATGTGATTGATCGTCTCTCGTTCATCGGTGTCGCATTTCTTCAATTCCGGACGAATCTTCTGCCACACAGTTACAATCTCGTCACATTCCTGGCGATGATTCGCCGCGTTTCGACCAGCAGCCAGAGACTGTTCCAGATGATGGCAATGGTCCACCAATTCCTGCGTCTGGGCAACAAGGTTTCGATTGTGGTTGCCTGGATGAGTCTGCCAACGGCGAATAGCGGTCACGAGATGCTCGCCCATGTTTTCCAGCGAAGAAGCCGACCTGACCAAAGCGTTCCGGTCAAACGAAACGTTGATGCCCATTGTGTGTTTCAGCGATTGCATCGCCTGACCGATCGAACGCAGCGACACCTGCGTCTGAGCATTGAGACTTGGGGCAACGTAAAACGCGAACACTTCCCAGGCTTCATCGGCGTAAACCCACGCTTCGGCGATTGCCTGGGGACTTTCCTCACGATGCACCAGATCATCCAGATTCTGTACATTTCCGTAGACTGCGTCAGCCGCCTCAGTCAACGCGTCGGCATCCGGCAAAGCCATCATTTCGTCCAGCGTGATGGACTTAAAAAGCCCCGTCAGGTCGTCGTCGATTTCATGGATAAGGTGCAGCACGAGGTTGCGATCGATACCGATCTCCAGACGCAGTAATTCATGGATCGTCTGATGCGACTCACGAATCCGTCTCATGGTACGGGCCATCGAATTCCCGGAATAGCCTTCAAGTTCCTCTTCGACCGACTGCCACGAACGATAGAGCTGGCGGTATTCCGTGACAGCTTTCTTAAACTGCACACCCCGAGAAACCAGCTGAGCGAAATAGTCAGCCTCCTGATTCAAGCGGCCCAGACTGCGGAGCGTCCTGTTGTGGCTGGCACCGGGACGAGGTGCAGTGTCCTGGACGTCGTCGACCAGATCGCGGAGATAAGCTGTCAGCGTGTACGCTTCTCGCGTCAGTCTGGAGTTATTGAACTGCTCCTGAATTCCAAGCAGGGAACAATATTGTGCGTCCAGACGCGCTACTCGTTTTATGCAGGCGCGAGTCTGAGCACTCAGGGACCGGCACTGGTCCAACTGATGTGACAACGTCGTCCATTCGCTGTTGAGACCACGGTACTCGTCCAGCATCGCCAGATGATTTGCCTGATGTGCACTCCTCTGATTCAATGCGGTAGCGTTCGCCTGCAACTGAATCGCCGCCTGCAGCTGCCGACGGACTTCAAAACTTCTACGGGCATCAGTGTTCAACAACGCAGAAAGAGCTGCACTTTCCTGCGCGTAGCTGGCAGTAATCGGCCGCAGTCGCAACATTTCGGGGGTCACGCGACTGTCGCCCGGATTCCCGTGCTCGTGGGAGTTCGGAGCTCCACCATTTCTTCGCAGTGACTTTTCAAGCTGCGATTCAATCAACGCTCGCAGCAGTCCCCTGGCGATATCTTCACCACCCTGAGCGTTAAGCACAGGAGCTGCCGTGGTCGCCTGAAAGACAACAACACACAGCAGGACGCACAGCGGCTTTGTAGACATTTTCAAGGTTCCATGGCACGAAGGGACAATGATTCTCCAGGGAAGTGTATGCGCGCAGTCTGAAATGAACAGCGTATTTCAGCGTTCACCTGCGATTTCAGTACCCTGCCGCCATCCCGTCTTTGCGCGATTCCGATGCACCAAAGTAAACGTCACGTGCGGCGTCATACCGTATACCCTGGTAGCCGCCGAAACTTCCTCGGGCTGACTTCAGCTTGTGTCCGCGCTCCTTCAAACCGTCGCGCACCTGCTTGCCTATGCCACTTTCCAGCGCCACTGCGCCACCGTCGTCCATGTGTTCTCCGGTTGGCTGAGATGACCCCTGATGGACAATGCGAGGAGCATCGCCGGCCTCCTGAGTGTTCATGCCAAAGTCGATCATGTTGACGATGATCTGGACGTGCCCCTGCGGCTGAGTTGCCCCGCCCATGACTCCGAAACACAGCCACGGCGTGCCGTCCTTCGTGACAAAAGCCGGAATAATGGTATGAAACGGTCGTTTTTTTGGAGCGTACGTATTGAAGCGGCCTTCGGTCAGGTCAAACAACTGCCCCCGGTCCTGCAGGCAAAACCCCAACCCGTCCGGGCACATTCCGCTGCCGAACCCTCGGTAGTTGCTCTGAATCAGCGACACCATATTGCGGTCTTTGTCAGCAACGGTCAGATAAATCGTGTCGCCTTCTTCCAACGCGTGGGGAAGGCTCAGCAGATATTCATCCGCGGCTTTGTTTCTGTGAATGAGTTTTCGCCGCTCCGCTGCGTATTCCTTAGAGATCAGTCTGTTGACAGGTACGTCGGCAAAACTCATGTCGGCGTACAGTCGGGCTCGGTCCTCGAAAGCCAGTTTCTTGGCTTCCGTGAACCAATGCAGATAGTCAACGCTGCCGAATCCCGCAGCCTTCAGATCAAAGCCTTCCAGCACATTCAGCATCTGCAACGCCGCGATGCCCTGGCCGTTAGGCGGCAGTTCCCAGACGTCATAGCCGCGATAGTTCGTGGACACCGGATCGACCCATTCTGACGTGTGCGTTGCCAGGTCGTCGTAACTCAGAAAACCGCCGTGCTGCTGCATAAAGTCGGCAATCGTGCGAGCGACTTCGCCTTTGTAAAACTCGTCACGGCCGCCATCCGCAATCTTCTGCAGAGTGTTCGCCAGCATTGGGTTGCGAAAGATGTCACCGGTGGCCGGCCCCTTGCCATCGGGAAAATACGTGTTCAGAAATCCAGGATACTTACCAAACGTTCTTTTCCCTCCCCGCCAGCCCGCTCCAATGATCTCCGACACAGGAAACCCCTCGGTCGCATACTCAATAGCCGGTGCAAGCACGTCTTTCATTGGCAGGCGACCAAACTTCGCGTGCAATTCAAACCAACCGTCCACACATCCCGGCACTGTGACAGGCAGCGGACCAAACGCAGGAATGAATTCCAGCTTCCGTTTGCGAAACTCTGCCAGCGTCAGACTTGCCGGAGATCGACCGCTGGCATTCAGACCGTGCAGCTTCTGCGTCTTTGCGTCCCAGACAATCGCAAACAGATCACCGCCAATTCCATTACTAATCGGCTCCATCAGACCGATCGCCGCATTAGCAGCGATAGCGGCGTCCACGGCCGAACCACCCTGCTTCAGAATGTCGATCGCGACCTGAGTCGCCAGTGGCTGACTGGTGGCGGCAACGCCGTGTTGGGCCACGACTTCGGAACGAGTTGCAAAGTCGCGGCCGCGAGGCCGATCGCCGCCGGCACTCGTGATTGTCATGAATAGCCCCACGACGGAAACAAGAATGACGTTGCGCATGAGCAGCTTTCGAAGAAGAACGTGGGAATTCTTACCGGGCGATTGCTGCAGCGATCTTCGTCTTTGCTTCAGCTCGAGCTTTCGCGATCACTTCAGCCACTTTGACCGGGGCAAAATCCTGTCGCTTGCTTTCGTCAGCGGCTTCCATAAAAGCATAGATGTCCGTCGTTTCTTCGGCGGACACCGGTGGCTCACCGCTCTTGAAGAACTTCACGATTTCGACCAGCAGCGGAGCGTAGCCATCATAACCGCCTACTGGGCCGGAGCCTTTGGTTCCAAAAGCGGTACCTCCATAGCCTCGTGCTCCAGCGCGGATACCTCGAAACGTTCCAATGCGGCCGTCACTCCACGTCCCGGTGACCTGGTCATAGTCGACCGTTTGAGTTCTGGTGACCGTGGTAACGCCCGGCCCCATCGCCGTAAAGAGTGTTTCACAACCGTGGATGCCGTACCAAAACAGATCGGGATGAGTTTTCTCCAGCGAACACGGCGAATACGTGTCGCAGCCAGTCACGTCGCCCAGTGATCCATTGCGGATGGCTTGTATTCCCTTTGAAAACCTCAATGACGACGACGAAAACAGCGGCGTCTTATAGTGCTTCGCCAATTCGAAAATCGCGATGCAATCCACCAACGATCCGGCTATCGGTTTATCGATGAAACAGGGCTTGCCGGCCTTCAGGACAGGAATTACCTGTTCCAGATGAGGCCGCCCGTCATTTGTTTCCAGCAGAACCGCATCGACCTGTTGGACCATCGCTTCCAGATCATCAACAACCTCAACACCCAGTTTCTGAATGTCCACAGTGTACTTTGGAACACGAGACACACTGCTTTCAATGTCCGGCGACCCCTTCGGATATACCATCACAAGTCTGGCACCAGGAACATGTTTCGGATCATCGACGTTGTTCAGTAACTTCGCAAAAGCGATGCAATGGGATGTGTCGAGTCCAATCATACCAACACGCAGCGGCGCGGTGGATTCCTGAGCCTGTGTCGCAGGCAGGAGAAGAAGACAGACCAGGAGAGAGAGACGTTTCATATTTGGCCTCAGATGATGGTGGGAGGAATGCAGACTCGCAGACGGGTCGGCAGATATACGCCGAAGCAACATCCTGGCCCGCGACAACTCAGATTCCAATCGTGCCAACCATGAATTTGCAGTGGAACGCGAGAATACGCGGGCGTAGAGAGACGGAAGGACCAATCTCGAACAGCGAATTATCAATGTCCAGGTGGCGGAGTGTAAGACTCCGCCACCTGGACTTTTTCTGTTCGACGTTGAACATTGGGTGCAGCCATGCTCTGAGCAGATGAAAAACGGATTCGTATCGCTGTGTCGGATGGGGGGGGGCGGGGTGATCAATCGATGAGAATGTGACCGCCCGGGGAAGATCTGCCGGCGTGCCGTGACAGCAGCCTCAGCAAGAACAGGCCGACCGATCGCAATTGCCACGGCCACCGGAACCACAAAAGTGTCTCCCGTCTTTATCTTCAGACCGATGCTGCGCCTAGCCAGTTCGGCTCCCAGGTAGCCACCCGCCATGCCAAACGGAATCGTTTTGCCGCTGATCAAAAGCCCCTCAGCATCGGTAAAACCTGGCAGTCCGGGAATCAGAAAGGGAAGCCTGGCCACTCATGTCCAACACTGTTACTCCGGCAGCTCCTCACCACGTGTTTCCTTCGCCATCAACGTTACAACAATCCCCAACACGTACAACGGAGCAAAGTACAAAGCCGTTTGTTCGGATTTCCAACCCATCGTTGCCGCCAGCATCATCGCTGCCGCTGTGCCAAAACGCCCGGAGTTAAAGCAGAATCCTGTGCCCGTGCCGCGCAGTCGCGTCGGGAAGAGTTCAGGAAAATACACGGCATAGCCCGCGTGCATGCCCAGCGTTAGAAAACCAAAGATGGGCAATGCAACACACAGTACAGGAAACGGCGCATTCTGAGGAATCAACACGAGGAACATCAGCAGGGCCATCACAAATCCGCCGGCGTGATAGAAGACGAAGGCGCCTTTACGTCCGAGCATATTTGAGATCCAGCCGAACAGCACCAGGCCCAGTCCGCCGCCCAGCGTGTTCAGGCACATGCTGGTCATTTCGGCCTGTTTAATTTCTGACTCATGCGCGTCAAACGCGATCTTCTTTGTCGCTTTGTCCGCATCGGCAGCAACGCTTTCCACGGCTAGGGCGTCATTCTGAGCGGACCTCAACAACGCATTCTTTCCGTAGATGTGACTGCCCCAGAACGTCACCAGTCCGATGGTTGCCAGAGCGACACCGACAAACGTATTACGAATATTCTGCGAACTGAACAACTCCGGTATCGAACCGGTTACCTGTGAGGCGTCCTGTTTTTCACGCTCCTTGGCCCTCTGCCATTGTTCCGGCTCTTTCATCTTCCAGCGAATCACCACCACCAGCAGCGCGGGGACAATTCCAATAAGAAAACCCAGCCGCCAGGTGTCATCGCCCCACGGTTTCTGGCTGATGATAAAGTAGCCCACAGCCACGGCCATCAGCGTGCCAAACACACTCGACGCATGAAATATGGAACTCATCACCGGCCGCGAACGTTTCGGCATGACTTCCGCGACCATCGCACTGGCCACGGCCCATTCACCGCCAACTCCCATCGCGACCAGGAATCTCAACAGCACCATCTGCCATGGAGCATTCGCAAACGCAGTGATACACGTGAATACGGAATAGAAGAGGATGGTGTAGATCATCGTCTTCGACCGGCCGATTTTGTCGCTCAGCATGCCAAACAGAATTCCGCCAAACGCCCCGCCCAGCAGAAATGACGCCAGAGCATAGTTGTTCCACGTCGCAACGAGAGGATCATCCGCCGACGAAACTCCCAACAACTGCGGCATGGCATCGCGCATGCTGGCGACGAAGACCTGACCTTCGAAAATGTCAAACACCCAGCCCAGCGAAGCAACCACCAGCACCAGCCATTGGTAGCTGCTGATACCCTGGTTCCACTTAAGTTGCTGCCCTTCGGCTGCCGGGCCGGCGTACGGATCGTTCTGTGCGGAATCGCTGCTCATGAATAAAAGTCTCAGCGTGTTGGGTTGGACAATCTTTCCAGATCGGCAAGCAGTCTAGACCGAGACGTCGCGGAATAGGAGTGAGCGGCAGAATTTCGCCTGAACACTGGTGTCTTTGGCACAGAAGTTCCGCACCGCCGTGCTTCGGGTTCCGGCATGGAAATGCGCCGATCACCTTAGGGCTTTCGATCCATCATCTCTGCAATTGTCACGACTTCGCCACGACGAATGGACTCCTGAGCGGCCAGACAGACCGCGACGTTCAGCCGCGCCGATTCTCCATCATTGAGCGGCTTTTCACCTGTGCGGCAGCAATTCAGAAAATGAGCCAGCTCGGCTTTTATCCCCCGGTCGACTCGCCCGGACGCATCTTTAAAACCCGCTTCATCGTCCGGATCCGGGACTTGTTCTGAAACGTGTTCGGCGGGATCAAAACGGTGGTATTCCAGGTGGATCGCCTGGTTCTTCGTATCGATGCGGCCACCGCTGCCAACGATGCCGATTTCGCAATCGCCACCCGTTGGCGCGAACAGGCAGATCTCCAGAACGGCCCGGCGACCACCTTCGTATTCCACCAGCACCTGAGCGTTATCCAACAGCTCGCGATCTGTCAGCACGTCGGTGCCTCCGAAAGCGGAGACTCGAACAGGCGGTGAATCCAGTATCCAGTTGAACAGATCGAAGTGGTGGCAGTTCTTTTCCAGCAGCATGCCACCCGTGATTTGTTCGCTCGATCGCCAGCCAGGACGCATGGGACCACGATACTCACGACACCACATAATGCGAGGATCCCCCACGTCGCCGCGTTCCACCATCGACTTCATTCGCTGATAGAGTCCCTGGTGCCGCATCTCATGCCCCACCTGCAGCACTTTTCCAGCGGCCTGTGATGCGGCCATAATTTCATCACATTCGGCAATGGTCAGGCCCAGCGGCTTTTCGCACAGCACGTGTTTGCCCACCGCCAGGGCCGCCATGGCCGCTTCATGATGCCTGTCATTCGTAAGCGCCACGATCACCGCATCCAACGCATCGGCCTGCAGCACATCGCGCCAGTCAGCGAACGTCTGCAACTGATCGCCAACGAGATCTTTGGCGGCAGCGCGACTTTCGTCGCTACGACTACTAACAGCAACAACCTCCACGTCCGGCAGACGCAGCAGATTTTTCAGATGAGCTTCCCGACCAAACCAGCCGGCTCCGAGTAATCCAACATTGATCGTCATGGCATTCCGAATTCAACTTTGAGTAGTGAATATAGCATCGTATCAGGTTAGACTTTTATGTCATTCTATCAGTTGTCGACGACGATGAAGGAACGACATTCGATGCGTTACGTAATTCCAGTACTTGCGACCCTGTATCTGTCGACCTCGTTGTCAGCTGAAGAAATAACTGAGCAGCAGATTCGATCGGCCGTCGAACAGGCGATTCCCTGGTTGGAAAAAGCCTCGGCCGGATCCAGCAAAGAAAACAAATGCTTCACGTGTCACAATCACGCGTTGCCGGTGTTGGCTCTGACCGAAGCAAAGCAACTTGGTTTTTCGGTCGATGAAGACAATCTCTCCGCCCAGCTGCAACACATTCTGGCGCATCTGAAGCGCGGCGAAAAAGGATATCTGGACGGCAAAGGCCAGGGCGGACAGGTGCTGACCGCCGGCTACGCGTTGTGGGCACTGGAAGTCGGCGGACTCGCTCACGATGCCACCACCGACGCTGTCACTGGCTACCTGCTTAAACGTCAAAGCGACAAAGACCACTGGAGCCAAAAGGGAACTCGTCCTCCCTCCGATGGCAACGAGTTCACGACGACGTACGTCGCTCTGCGTGGATTGAAGAGTTTCACACCCGCAGCACAGAATGAATCGAAAGAGACTCGGTTCAGTGCGGTGGCAAAGTGGCTGTCGACCACACAACCGGCTGACACTGAAGACGCAGTCTTTCGCCTGAAGTCGCTCAGAATTGTTCAGAACCAGGACACTATGGCGACGTCTGCTGTTGAGGAATTGCTGAGGCAGCAGAAGCCAGATGGCGGATGGCGGATGGGCCCAAACCGCTCAGATGGAGTGCGATGCCTACGCGACCAGCACGGTGCTGGCCTCCCTGCTGAAAGCAGGCCGATTAAAGCCCGAGCACGCAGCCATCAGATCCGGAGTCCGGTTTTTGCTCGACAGGCAGCTCGACGATGGAACATGGCACGTCGTCACACGAGCCGACGGATTTCAGCCGTATTACGAAACTGGATTCCCGCACGATGAAGACCAATTCATATCCGTAGCCGCCAGCAGTTGGGCCACGATCGCACTGTTACGTTCATTGCCAGTGGACAGATCAGAGCCCTAATTGGACAGCGCCGCTTGTTGCGTTTGTCCAGTGTTTTTTTTGCAACCCGAAGCGGAAAGACTGAACCATCGTCAGTTCGCTGTGTGTTGCAGGGTTATTCGGTTGCCGTGATCATCGGATCTGCTTCCCTCAGCTTGTGATGTGCGACTGTCTTCCGCAGATCGCGCTGCATTTAACGCACGAACTTTCACACCGGGTGTTCAGGAGTCACGCAGGCGAACATCGACACTGGCGCTGTGTGCAGTGAGCCCCTCTTTTTCGGCCATCAGACGCACGTGATCGGCATCAGCGGCCAGTGACTTCTGGTCATAACAGATGACGGAGCTGCGCTTCATGAAGTCCGTCGATGCCAGCCCGTTGGCGAATCTGGCTGTGCCGCCGGTGGGCAGAACATGAGACGGTCCGGCGACGTAATCGCCGATGGCAACGGGAGTATAATGTCCCATAAAGATCGCGCCGGCATTTTGAATTCGGGAGAGCATCGATTCCGGATCGTCCATTGAAATGTGCAGATGCTCGGGAGCCAGCATGTCAGTCAACTCTGCGGCCTCGTTTTCATTGCGAGCCAGAATCAGGGCCCCATAATCCGCCAGACATTTTCGCGCCAGATCGCCTCGCTGCAGTTGATCCAGTTGTCGTTCCAACGCGGCCTGAACTTCGGCGATCAGCGGTTCATGCCATGTGATCAACACGCCCGAACCGGGACTGTGTTCGGCCTGGGAGATAAGATCCGCCGCAATGAATTCGGCCCTGGCAGAATCGTCGGCCAGAACGATAACTTCGCTGGGCCCGGCGATGCTGTCGATATCAACGTCGCCGAAAACGTGCTGTTTGGCCAATGCCACGAACAGGTTCCCGGGCCCCACAATCTTGTCCACTCGATCTATACCATCCACGCCGTAGGCCAGCGCAGCCACGGCCTGAGCACCACCGACACGATAGACTTCGGTAACGCCAATTTCATGACAGGTGGCTAGCATGTCGTTGTTGTATCCGCCAAATTCGGTCGGCGGCACAACGATAGCGATTTCCGGGACGCCAGCCGTTTTCGCCGGCACGGCCGTCATCAGAACGGTTGACGGATAAGCAGCGGCTCCGCCTGGCACGCAGATGCCCACTCGCTTCATCGGAAGGTAGCGCTGTCGCAGTTCAACCGTTCCACCATTCCGCGTGCGATTGACAACCGCATCGGTCGGCAGGACGGCCGACTGGAACTCTGCGATGTTGTCCCGAATCTGTCGCACTGTCTGCAGAAACTCGGGTGAAACGGCGTTGGTGGCGGCTTCAAATTCTTCAGGCTGCACACGGATCGTTTCCGGTGTCAGTTGCTTTCTGTCCAACCGGGCGGTGTAGTCGAGTACGGCGTCAACACCTGAGGTTCGTACATCCTCGCAGATTCGCTGCACGACTTCACGCGGACTGAGCGGTTCTCCGAACAGTTCGATGGTGCGTTGTCGTCCGGCTCCGGAAACAACATCGCCGCGCGGGCTCAGCTTGTCGCGAAGTTCGCCGAACAGGTCTTTGGCCCCGCCCTGTCGGCAGTCGATGGTGGTAATATTGAGTGGTGTAGCGGTCATCAATCGAAGTATTGTTCTATGAGATCCTGGTTCGCTCTGTCGATTTCTGGTTCAGGCTGATCTGCGGATGATTGAAGCATTTGAATTCTCAAAGTACAGTCCTTGACTGGAGATTCTCAGCGGGATCAGCGTCTTTCTCGGTTTGCTGACGTGCCCGGCGTCGTTACCTCATGGCAGAACGTACAGAAAAACATGATTGATCTGCGCAGTGATACCGTCACGAAACCGACGCCGGCGATGAAACAGGCCATGTTCGATGCTGACGTTGGTGACGATATGATGGGCGAAGATCCGACCGTTAATCGTCTGGAAACGATGGTTGCAGAAATGCTTGGCAAAGAGGCGGCCGTCTTTGCGTGCTCGGGAACGCAGTCGAATCAGATGGGAGTCCGAGTCAACTGTGTGCCGGGCGACGAGTTGCTGATCAACGACACCGGCCACATTGGCATTTTTGAAGCCGGTGGCCCGGCGGTACTCAGCGGCGTCACTGTTCGCCAGCTTGGCGCGCCGAAGGGAATGTTGAGCATCGATGACCTGATCTGGCAGCCTCGAGTTTCCGATCAGCATTTTTGTCGCACTCGACTGGTGTGTCTGGAGAACACGACGAATATCGCCGGTGGTTTCGTCTATCCACTGGAGCAGATGCAGCAGGTTGCCGGTTGGGCGGCCGATAATGACCTGAGAATGCACCTTGACGGGGCTCGATTCTTCAACGCCGTCGTGGCAGCAGGCTACTCGGCGGCGGAAATGGCAGCCTGTTTCGACACGATTTCCATTTGTTTCAGCAAGGGGCTCGGCTGTCCGATGGGGTCGGTTCTTGTGGGAACGGCTAAGGACATGCAGCTGGCCCGACGTGTCAGAAAAATGCTGGGCGGGGCGCTGCGACAGTCCGGTATTGTTGCGGCGGCAGCAATTTACGCACTGAAAAACAATGTGGACCGGCTGCAACAGGATCACGATAATGCAACACTGCTGGCGACAAAGCTGGCTGCAATCGATGGCATTGACGCCTGTCCGGACGCGACCGAATCGAACCTTGTTTTTTTTGAGATTAATGCGGAGCCTGGCACGGCGGTGCAACTGGCTGCTGCATTAAAGGAACGCGGCGTTCGCATGGGGCCGATGGGTGGCCAACGGATGCGGGCGGCGACACACCTTGATATTTCGGAGCAGGATATCCTGACAGCGGCGGATGCCGTTCGTACCTGCGTGGAGAAAGGATTCGCGGATCAGGAGCTCGTCGGCTCCGGACCATATTCAAAATAACGCAGGCTGTTCGCTGTCAGCCAGTCGCTGCTGCAACCAGCCTCACCACGACAACGAATTTCGCTGACTTCCGGCCGCGGTTCACGCATTCCGACAGCAGAACGGCTGCCCCCAGGAGCCAGAACCGGTTCCGTCATTTCGTAAACCGCTATAACTGACCGTTTGGTTGAAGGAACAACCATGATCTGCAGACTACTTTTGTTTCCCGCGGTCGCCGTGACAACGCTGAGCCTTGCGGTCAGTAGCGCTCAGGATATTCCGGTCGAAGAAACACTGTTGCCGCCACACGCAATTCAGTTTGTGAAAGGCATGGCGATACTGCTGTTGCCGGAATCGTTTGAGGACGATGACGACTGGGGCAAAAAGAAACGTGTGCAGTCCGGACTGAACGTGACGCTGAACGGCCTGAAAGTTCATACGTCCCGACGCTGGAAAGACGTCAGTCACGGAACATGGCGTCGCGTCTCCGCCGTTCTCGTGAACCCGAAGGATTTCTTTCAACTGCAGATTTCGCTGCTGCCTCGAAAGAGCGAAGGCGTGCCGCGTTATCGAGTTCGCGCATCAATTCGACTAAACGTTACCGGTCAGCAACAGCAGTGGAACATGGGGCTCAAACTGTACAGCATCTCAGCAGTGGCCGAAGCAGACCTGACGTTTGTCGCGGACGTACAGTTTCGCAATCAGCTGGTGAAAACAGACAGCGGCGGAAAGCTGCGCGTGCTGCCCCACGTGGAAACTGCAAATATTCACATGACAGGATTTCGCCTGCGCAGAATCAGCCATGCGAAGGGCGGCGGAGTTCGTCTGTTCGGCGAATCAATTCAGACCATCGTTGGGCACCGTGTCAGGAAGGAAAGTGAAAAACTGGCAGGTAAGATCAATCGCAAGGTGGAAAAGAAACCGGAGCGGTTTGAAATCCCCGCTGGCATCCTTGCGGTGTTCGGTGAAGATTTGTCCGCACCCCGGGAACCGGCCACAGTCGACACTCCGGAGAAAACAACTCAACTGCCCGCAAAGTCAGCTCAACTGCCCGCAAAGTCAGATTAGGCGGTCGTTTACGTCGACAAGCACAACAGCCGGCGTGGTTTTCCGTGCTTTCAAGTGGACGCGTTGCCATGGCAGTCGTACGATTACGGCTCGCGAAGGGTCTCGTGTTTCCATAAATATCAGAATTGACCGGGCCGATGTCGCCTTCCTCCCCAAATCGCCTGAACTCTCTCAGTGAATTGCTTAGCGATGCTGATCCGTCGAATACCGACGAAGGCGATGCTGATACTCCGGAGGCTGATGCGATAACGCCGGAAGATGAAGCGGAACTGCGAGCTGAAAAGCTGAGTGCCATCCGAGAGGCCATCGCCCGCGGGACCTACGATTCTGAGAAATTACTCGATGAAGCCATGAGACGCATGCGAAACTCGATCGAAAACGACAACCAATCGCAGTAATCCGGTCCCAGACGCTGAAAAGCTTCATCCCCCCCCTTCCGCAAACAGCAATATGCCGTTGAAATAGGTGTCTGGTCGAATCAATACGCAGAATCCCGGAAACGTTTGTCAGTGGTTTTTCCGTCAACCGGTCGGTCCGGTCTGAAACATGGCCGAATCCGGCATTCTGTCGTCCGCTATCCTGAGGTTACCCGTGAGCGATTTTGCCCCTAAAGAAGTAGCCGTTTCTCCGGTTGAGAAATTCACAGAATTCCTTTCCACTCGAAAAATGCGACTGACGCAGGAACGGGACATCATCGTTCGTGAGATCTTTTCCGACCACGAGCACTTCGACGTCGATGAAATCGTCGCGAGACTGGACAAACCCGTCGACGGACGAATTCGCGTCAGTCGAGCGACAGTCTACCGAACCGTCAGCTCGCTCGAGGAAGCTGGTCTGATCAGAAAGGTTGCTCGGACCAACGATCGTGAGGTCTACGAGCACGACTATGGCTATCCTCAGCACGACCACTTCATCTGTGAGAAATGCAATGAGTTGATTGAGTTTCGCAACGAAGAAATCTCGGCGATCCTGGAAAGGGTTGCCGTGGAGATGGAGTTCCGCATGGTCGGCCATCGTCTCGAAGGCTACGGCATCTGCGCCGAATGCGCCAAGCCGCCCACACGCCGACATCGTAAGCTGGATATGATCTGATCCGGTCTATCGACGCAGACGTTCTGTCGGCAGTGTCCGAAAGATCCGCAGCAGAAACAGCAACACGCAAAACGTTGCAAAAGAAAACACGATCAGTCCGACCACCGATGGCCAATGACTGAAGATGTCGCGCAGCGTCAGGTAGTCTGCCCACAGCCAGCGCCACGCGCCCATGACCAGCACAGCAGACGACGCAAGATACGGCCCAAAAGCGACAAACTTTCGCCCGGTGAACAACCTGACCAGCAGGCCAAGGACAATCCCTGTGAGCGGCGAAATCGCAAGAACACACAACGTCGGCTGCCACCCGATAAACGCGCCCACCATGGCCATCAATGTGACATCGCCAAGCCCCAGGGCCGGATAGCCCAGAATCCGATGTGACACCCACCGCACCAGCCAGGTCAGCGATGCACCAGTCAGCAAACCGGCAAGGCTCCATGCAAGTCCGTGCAACCGGTGATTGTCTTTGATCCAGTCGGGAATCAAGGGGCCTCGAAGTCCAGGGACTGCGTCATCCCAGTTCACCCAGAGATGCATCATCTGCAGATCGCCACTTGTGACCGCCCCAACCAAAGCGATCACGATTCCTGAGTAGATGACTTCGTCGGGGATTACGTAGTCCAGCAGGTCAGTCAGCGTGGCGACCCACAGCAGAAAAATCAAAGTCAGGTGAAACGGCAGGCGCAGGTACAACAGCGGAACATCCGGTTGAACTTCATGGACAGCCTGACAGTTGGCCTGCAGAACCAGCCACGAGAAACCCAGAAACAGTCCACCAAGTCCCAGTGTCGCCCCAATGTGCCACGTCACTGGACTCGCCTTGCAGTCGCAGCGTATTGGCAGGCAACCGAACCAGCGGCGCCGACGTGACACAGACAAACCGCATCCAGAACATTTCAGCAGGCCACCGGAGTTCATATCTGCCAGCATCACTGCTGACCAGCCGGCAGCAATTCGCCCCAGCAGACAGCCGAGAAAGGTAATGATCACAAAATGCATGGCACAGCAGCAGAGGATACGAACAAACGGCGTGTCTTCAGGTGTACGTCATGTGCCACAGATTCGCCTGCGCAATACTGGCTGGATCCGAGCGGATGCACAACTTATGGGCAGGCTGCTGGTGATCCGGGCGACTCTGTCCGTCAAACAGCCGCAAACTACAGCCATTTCGGTGTGGCACGTTAGTTGCCCTAGTGCTTTGTCACAGGCAAAAAGTGGGGTTGAATCGTTCGCCGGAAGAGCGGGTCAGGTACCAAAAATGCGAAGCACGCTTCGAGCCGTTCCGGTTCTTGGTACCTGACCCCGTTTTCCTCGCCAACCCTAAAACCTGGTTCTGACAAAGCACCAGTGGCTTTTCGCGCATTGAAAAATGCGGCCAAACAGGGGCGACTTGTAGACAGATTCTGAACATCGGAAAGACAAAAATGAAAAAACTAGAGGCGATCATCCGACACTACAAACTTGAAGATGTCAAGACGGCACTGACCGAAGCCGGCGTGCAGGGCATGACAGTTTCGGAAGTTCGCGGCTTTGGTCGTCAACGAGGTCACAAAGAAACGTACCGTGGCGCGGAGTACACGGTTGACTTCATGCCAAAGGTGAAAATGGAGGTCGTCGTGGCAGAAGATCAGGTGGAGGCTGCCGTGAACGCCATGTGCGAATCGGCTCGCACGGGACAGGTTGGAGACGGTAAAATCTTCGTTTCCTCGCTTGAGCAGATTGTTCGTATTCGGACGGGTGAATCCGGAGCAGAAGCGATCTGAAGAATTCCGAAACCTGTTCACCCAAGGGTCGGAAACCACTTTCCTTCAGGTATTCGTCGCTTCGTTCCAGCCATCGCCCAGGGTATCCTTCGTGCGGCAGACATGTTCTGCCGTCGTTGTTTGTTTCATTCCCTGCATTTTGACTGATTACCCGTGGCGATCGATCCTGTGTCCCTGGACGTTTCCAGTATTCAGGAACGTCGTGAGCTTGTAGCGGCGTTGCGCGATGAGATCAGTCGACGGCACGCGTTGGGTGAGGGCGGAATCGAGATCTGCAACTGGTATTCCGATCAGCTGGACGACCTTCTGCGGCAAATGATGGGGCATCACCTGCAGGCTGCTGGAATCTCTGACGACGCTGGTTTTTCGATCATCTGCGTCGGCGGAAATGGTCGGCGTCGGCCGGCACCGTACTCAGATATCGATCTGTTGCTGGTTGCCGACTCACGGGCAATTGTCGAGTTAACCCCTGTTCTCACGGCGTTCGTGCGCGACTGCTGGGACACGGGGTTTCAACTCGGCCACAGTATCCGGACACCAGACGACGTCGTCAGCTTTGCCAACGAAGACGTTTCGTTCGCCACGTCGCTGATTGACATGAGGCATCTGCTGGGCAGTCAGAATGTGTTCGCCTCGCTGAGCACACTGATTGAAACGAAGGTTTTTCAGAATCCCGCCGATCGCTTTGTCGATGCATGCGTCGTATCCCGACGTGAAGAATGGATGGCCGGCGGAGATTCCGTTAACCAGCTTGAGCCTGATGTGAAGCGTTCTCCTGGTGGGCTGCGTGATCTGCATCTGATCAACTGGGTAACCTTCGCACAGTTCGGAGATTCCCATCCGACGTCACTTCTTGAACACAACGCGGTCGGAACCCAGGAACTGGCGGCACTGAACAGCGCGGACGCGTTTCTGACGTCGTTGCGGCTGGATCTTCATTGTCGAGCAGGATTGAAACAGGACGTGCTGACGCGCGATCTGCAGCTGGAAATCGCAGCCAGTCGGGGCGAAACCCAGGACGATCATCGCAGGTCTGTCGAGAATTTCATGCAGGAGTATTTCCGCCACACGTCCCAGGTGGCCGAAATTGCTCGCCGCGTCACAGAAACGGCGCAGCGGCCCGGTCTTTTTGCTCGCCTGAAAAACGCGATTCTGCCACAACGAGATTCGGATGGGTTCGTCATTCAGAAGGGTGTGCTGACTGCACCAGACGACTTTGGAAAAACGCTGAAATCAGACCCCCAGGCAGCAATGCTGGCTTTTGCGGCTGCCGCAAAATATGAGGTTGTGCTATCCGCCGAATTGCGCCGAATCATTGGCAGAGCTGCGTCCCGGCTGCCGACCGAGCCCAGTCGAAAATCGTGTAGTCACTTTCGCGCCGTACTGCGTTCCGGCAACGGCCTGCCGCTGACACTGCGTGCCATGTATGAAACCAGAGTGCTGGATTGGCTTGTGCCGGCGATGTCTGAGATTCGGTGCCTGATGCAGTTCAATCAGTACCACAGCTTCACGGTGGACGAACATACGCTCAAGACCATCGACGAAGTTGTATCTTTTGCCGACGACACCACTCCTGTCGGTTCGGCTTACAGCAGTCTCAGGCACAAAGCCACACTGCACATATCGCTGATTCTTCACGACATCGCCAAGGGACGCGAAGGTGACCACAGCGTGGTCGGCGAACAGATCGCAGACGAGGTGGCCGTGCGACTACAAACGCCGGAAAACAAAAAGCGGATGATCATGTTTCTGGTACGGCAGCACCTGATCATGCCTGATCTCGCGCTTCGTCGCGACATCACGGACCAGGCACTGCTGATGGATTTTGCTCGACTGGTCGGCGCACCGGAATTACTGCGCATGCTGTACGTCCTGTCGGTGGCGGATATCAAAGCTGTGGGACCGGATGTGTGGACTGACTGGAAGGGCGACCTGCTGGCAGATTTGTACAACCGAACGATGCGGATCCTGAGCGGGCGCCCCATCAACCACCTTGAACAGGAACGCCTGCAGCTTGTGCGGGAGCATGTGCGGTCGTCCATCGTTCCCCTGGCGGCCGACAAGAAGGATAGCTGGCCGGAATGGGTCGATCGTCAACTGGACGTGTTGCCACCATTTTATCTGATGACCGAAGACCCAGGTCGGATCGCCCGCGATCTTGGTGTCATTCAGCAGCTCGGGATGGCCGATGTCAGGATCGAAGGAGCGTACGACGCCGATACAGACACCGTGACCTATCGCATTTTTGCCAGCAGCCAGTACGAACCAGGAAGTTTCCACAAGGTATCGGGCGTGCTTTCCGGTCTGAGAATGAACATCCACACAGCTCAATCCTGCACAACTGCCGATTCGACAATGATCGGGTCTTTTCTGGTCACCGACAACGACTTTGTCGGCAACGTCGCTGAAGATCGCATTCAGGACGTCTGCGACGCTCTCACCAACGTCCTGACAGGAAAGTTGACGGTGGATCATATTTTTCGCCGCAGTGGCCTGTTTCGATTCACTAAGAAGAAAGGGATCCAGCCGGCTCCGCCGCAGGTTTCCATCGACAACGACTGTTCTGAAACGCACACTGTCATCGATGTCTTTGCCATGGACAGTCCAGGCCTGCTGCATACACTGGCCCTCACAATCTATAACCACGGCCTGTCTGTTGACCTGACCAGAATTGCGACGAACGTCGATCAGGTCGTGGACGTTTTTTATGTTGTGGACGACCAGGATAAGAAGATCGAAGACTCGGAACGGCTTCATCCGCTCTGGGAAAACCTGATGCACGAACTGAACGAACTGCAACAGCAATGGTCGGAACAGTAAGTTCAGAATTGTGTGGGGAGACGCCCAGGTAGTGAAGGTTTCTGTCATCATTCCCACGCTGAATGAACAGCAAACAATTGCCTCGGCCATTGCCAGTGCTACCCAGGCCGGGGCCGACCAGATCATTGTTGTCGATGGCGGAAGCACAGACCAGACAATTCAGATTGCCGCTGGTAACGCCTCGATTGTGACGTCAGACCGATCAGGTCGAGCCGCACAGCAGAATCTGGGTGCACAAAGTGCCGTTGGCGATGTGTTGTTGTTTTTGCATGCTGACTGCAGATTGTCGTCGGACTCGATTTCTGATCTTCGCAACCGACTCAGGTCATCGCCAGAGACCATCGCCGGGTGCTTCCGTCAGAGAATCGACCAGCCAGGGATTCGTTATCGATCACTTGAAGCGGGAAATCTGTGGCGTGCGCGATTGCTGAAGTGGGCTTACGGCGATCAGGGAATCTTTGTTCGCACGTCGGTCTTCCATGAGTACAACGGATTTCCGGACGTCTGCTTTTTGGAAGATCTGCTTCTCATGAAGCAAATCCGGCGGGCTGGTCGAATTGTCGTGCTGGATAGCCATATCGAAGTTTCGGCGCGGCGCTGGCAGCGACGTGGAGTGCTCAGACAGACACTGCGCAACTGGGTCATCGTTGCCCTGGCAAATCTGGGAACATCGCCGGAACGGCTGCTGAGACTTTACCCGAACGACCGCTGACCATGCTCAGGAGCCGTCGTGCGAACGGTGGCGCCAATGTTCAGACCGCGGACAATTCCTGTGGTGATGGCCGGCCCATGGTCGCTTTCCCGCGCCACCTCCCGAATTTTTTCCGCGGCCTGATCTGATTCCGCTGGTATGCAGACCGTCGGCCCCCATGAAGACTGAACGGCTCCCGTGATACCTTGTGACCTCAGTTCCTGCACAACGTTTTCCATCTGCCGATTCGAAAACACTCCGCCTTGAGCCGCGGCGTAGTACTCACCTGCCAGGTGCCCGTATCTTTCAAGAGCGTCGCGGAACTGGCGAAAATCTTCGCCGCGAAGCGATTCGACAATGTTCGGTTCTATGACCTGTCCAATCTGCGACACCACGTCATCAGCCAGGTAGTCCTGTCGATCGAAGAATGTTTCTTCCGTTTCACCGGACAGGCCTTCGGCCGTTTGCGGCGTTAACATGACCATCCGCCACGAATCCGGGAAGCGAATGCGGTCAAACGACCGAGGTGTCGTGGAGTCCCCAGGAATACCGTGATCGATCACGAAGCCGCCGTGGTCAAAACCGTATGTCCCCACAGCCGACCGCCGACTTCGATCCAGTGTGGCCGCAAATTCTGCCATGTCCCGCGGGCGTGGTTTCCCGGTCAGCACTAACAGAGCCGTCCCCAGCGCCAGCGTAAACTGAGTCCCCGCGCCCAAACCGGAATGAAACGGCGCTGCGCGATGAACAGTGCACTCAACAGCAGACAGGTCGGCAACGACGTGTCGAAAACGAGAGAGCACGTTCTGCACGCGGTCCCTGATGATGTCTCCCGCATGAATAACGTCTGATTCGATGGCCGGTACCCACGAGACCTGGATTTCCCACGCTGGCTGATCGACCATCATGCCGACGCCGCCGTAGCGCCAGCCCGAATCCGGACTGCCACAGAGAAGTCCAAAGTGCAGTCGTGCACCGGTGGTGACAACCACTGTCATGCCGAAGTTTCTCCGACGTAATAACGGTCAATGTGCTGGTGCAGCATGGCGAAAGCACTCGTTTCTTCGGGACCGCCGGTCTTCGCGACAGCGGGTGCCAGAAACTGCATGGCTGATTCGATCTGTTCGCGAGGCAGCATGTGTACGCGTGTTGCCAGGATGGCCGCTTCAATCACCGCGTGCCGCGCCCGATTTAGTCCGAAGAAGGGTCGCAGTTGTCCTCTGTGAACAACCTTTGCCCGCATCTCTGATCGTTCGTTCGTCGTGTCGATGTCCGTAATCTCCACCTCAAACCAGCGACAGCAGTCCGTCAGCACGACGCCCGGAACGACGGTCGCCGCTACCGTATCCGGCAGCTTTTCCAGACGACTGATCGCAGCGCGGGCAATTACGTCCACTCGATCAACAACGTGAAACACGGCGGTCTTGGTCTCGATCAGGTTGGAATGCGTGGTCGATCCACGAAACGGTCTGAGCAGCAATGACTCAAAATCCCCCTGAACAATCGGCCCCATGGGAGCGATATTGATCTGCCCGGCGGCGTTGATGCTTGTCAAAAGTCCTTCCACGATCATCCGGGCAGTCTAGCAGCATTTCCTGAAAGGTTCTGCACACTCCTGGTGACGGGACGAAATGGGGAGCAGTCACGGATTGTGGTTTTCGACGGCAGGATGGGGCCATCGTCCCATTCAGGAATTTGATTCAGCTCGCGACAATGGTCCCAGGCTACGTAACTGACCAACCTCACAACCATTGGTGACGACACTCAAGCCCATGTTTTTCGCATCAATTCTCCTCCACTCCAGACGCTCCGAGCGGCTTCCACGGCAGCAGATGTGTCGGCGGAACGAATTGCACGGGCCTGGTCTACTTTGCCCCGATCGCGTACAGCGTTTCCTGACGACTTCCGCCCTGACCGGCAGCAACGCGCAGATAGATGCGGTTGTCAACGACGGTTGGAGTTGCAAAGGAAACGGTACCGAGCTGGTTTTGAGCAACCGCCTGAAAACTCTGCGGGTTAGCTTTGAAAACAAAGGTCGTGCCCTTTTCGTTGGACACATAGATCGTGTCACCGACAAGGACCGGTGAGGCGGAAACCGGTCCACGCAATCGCGACTTCCACATCTCGCGACCGGACTTCGCATGCCAGCAGAAAGCGACTCCGCCGTCGTCGATGGCATACAGGTGCTCCTCATGAATTAACATCGACTGTTCATAACACTTCACTTTGTTTGTCCACAGTATTTCACCGGAACCATCGGCCCTGACGGCCACGGTTTCCTTATCCGGATATCCACCGCTGGCATAGACGGTGTCTTCGTCCCACACGACGGTACCACACGTGGCCATGGTCAGACACGGTTTGCTCCAGAATGGTCGTCCCGTTTTCGGATCGTAGGCCGCTATCATGTGGCAGCCGCTGATGAACAACTGCTCTTTCCCGGCAACGTTGCCGATAATCGGCGGCGACCAATTCAGTTTCTGCGGACGGTGCTGCTGCCACGTAACTCGACCGGACCTGGTATCCAGAGCTTTCAACCACGCCACGGTGTCGCAGTCGGCGGAGATGATCAGCGTGCCGTTATACAACGTTGGTGCTGCTGCGTATCCGTATTGGTACTGTTTAGGAACGAAACCACCGACGTCCTGTTGCCAGACGATTTTTCCCTGCATGTCCAGAGCGACGGCTTCGATCCTGTTGTGGTGATTAAACGTAGCGTAAATCTGCCTGCCGTCGCTACAGGCAGTTGATGACGCATGTGTGTTCTTGGTGTGAATCTTTGGAAATCCTCCTTTGCTGATGACTGTCCCCCACAGCCGCTTTCCTGTCCGGCGATCAAATCCAAAAACGCCCTGCTGCTGACCCTGTTCATCGGCACTGGTCAGCACAATCAAATCACCAACGACGATTGGTGACGAATGGCCGCGACCTGGCACATTGACCTTCCAGACGACGTTGTTTGATTCACTCCATGCGGTCGGAATGTTCTGTCCGGAATCAGCCACATTGTTGTGGTTAGGGCCTCGCCATTGAGGCCAGTCACCCGCCGTCAGGGCCGAGAACGGTACGATGAATGAGGTAATGGCAACAATCAAACGCATTTTCGATCTTCCTGAAACGCCTGGCAGGAAACGTGGGTGGGAGTGCCGGGGAAGTGTCGTAACCTGACAGGAATCGTCAAGCAAGAGAGCACATTCGGCCTCGGCGGTTTGCCGATGGCAGGCTGGTGCGTGAAAACGAGGCCGTAGATTGCGGCACAGTCCCTGCTTCATCAACGACAGCCGGAAACGCAAAGAGACAATCCGGGATACGGTCGGTGGACACGACCGAAAGCCAATTGTCTAATCTACACAAACGCAAAGCGTCTGCGAGGAACCAGTCGGCCAATGTTTCGCTCGGGCACACGACTTGATACCGAGCGATCCCGCGTTCACACATCGGCTTCGTAGAACTTCGGATAGCGACAACAAATCCATCAGGAATCCAAATCATGAAAAACTGTCTGCTTGCTATCGCCGTCACAGTTTCGACAGGCATCGCTCTGCCGCTGGCGACTGCAGGAACGCCCGAATCCGTTCGGATGGGGTGCGGATTGATGACCTTTGACACGATTCCCGGCTGGGGCCTGGGCGAAGACGGAAAATCCGTGATTGGGCCAACCCACGGCGGTGTCGTAGTCGACAAGGCAGGCAATATTTACACAAGTGCCAACATCGGAGTCTTCGTCTTCTCGCCGGACGGGAAGGTGATCCGCCGCTTCGTAGGCGACGAGTATTCAAACATCCATGACATGGAAATCCGTAACGAAGACGGAGGCGAATTCATCTACGGAGCCCGCAACGCCAACGCCGAGGGAATCAAATTCAGCGCCGAAACCGGAGACATCGTTTTGAAGCTGCCGTTTCCTGAGGAATCGGGACTTGAACTTAAGAAGTTCAATCCCACAGCAATCACTGTTGCTCCCAATGGCGACATCATTCTGGCCGATGGCTACGCCAGTAACCACATTTTCAAGTTCGACAAGACCGGTAAATACCTGATGCACTTTGGAACAAAGGGCAACGGCCTGAAGCAATTCAACACCGCGCATGGCATGACTCTGGACACGCGTTACGACCCACCCCGACTGCTGATCTGCGACCGCAATCATGAGCCCAAGGGCCGCCTGCTGCACTATGACCTGGATGGAAACTTCATTGAAGTCGTGATCACCGGCCTGGGAATGCCGACCTCCGCCTCCGTTCAGGGAGACTATGTGTCGGTGCCGGACCTGCACGGTCGAGTCGTGATTCTGGACAGGAGCAACACCATTATGGCCGTTCTCGGTCACAACCCCGATCCGAAGAAGGGACGGAGTTTCGGTATCAAACAGGAAGACTGGATTGAGGGCATCTTCAGTGGCACGCACGGATCATACTGGGACAACGATGGCAATCTGTATGTCCAGGATTGGAACGTATCCGGACGCATCATCAAGCTGGTGCGAGTAAAGTAGTCTTCCGTTGGACGCAGATCTGCACCGAACCTACGCCAGTCCCGCCAGTTTGCGGCCTGTCCAGAACAGCCCCAACAGCAGAATAATGGCACCGCCCCAGGCGGGATGGCTCCACAGGCGAAAGCGGCGAATAACCGGCTGGGATTCGGGCAGTGCAGAGATATGCTCGACCAGTTCCTGCATGCGACTGATATCTGTCAGTTGGCCACGTGTGATTTCAGCAATCTCCTTCAGCACGTCATAGCGGGCGGGTTGACCGATCAGTTCGCGTTCCTGTCCCTGCACGGCAATCGATGTTTCCAGGGAGGAACCGGTTTCTGCACATGTCGTCACAAATTGATAACTCCCGCCTTCCGGAGGCGTATAGTTTCCGGTGAACAGGCCCCATGAATCGTCGGCGGCTGGTCTAAGACGAATGGACGATGTCCGGCCCGATGGCGCCACGGCCTGCACCACGACTGTCCCGTCTCGCAATGGCTCACCTGTACTGGTCATCACATTGGCATTCAGCGTAAGCACGTTATTCGCCGCGGGACGGTCCGGGGAATAGAACAGCCGCATCGATTCGCCCTGGGACATATTCCGCTGATACGCCATCCAGCGAACGACCTGGCCCCAGAAACGATAGTGATACAGATCCTCCACGCCTTTCCGCCATCGCCAGGCGCCGTCGGTGCCCATAAACAGGACCTTGCCGGTACCGGACGTCCGAGTGGCGATCAGGGGGACTCGGCCGAATCTGGTGGTTTCGAAACTGTGGACCGCCAGAACTTCCGTGCCGATTTTGGCTCGTACAGTGGCGGCGTGCCAGTGGAATCCAGGCAGACTGTTCCAGATATTTTCGTTTTCGTCATCTTTCGTTTCCAGTCTAGTCAGCAGGCTGCGTCGCCCGGCTTCTGTCAAAACGAAGCGAGCCGCGCTCGCTGAACCGATGCCGCGTGGATTCGCCTGGTCCGGCACGACGGGATACAGGTCTTCCAGTTCTGTGCCCGGGAACGACCCATGTCGACCTCGGAAACCAGGCAAAAACACAAGTCCGCCAGCGTGACTGCGCACAAGTTGTCGCAGATGCGTGCAGTTTTCCAGGTTCAGCTGACCGGATTCCACGCCGACGTCACCCAGGAACACCACGTCGTAGTTGAATAACTGTTGCTCGTCCGGGAACTGTTCAACGTAGCCTCGCCCGCCGCCGACGTTGTCCGTATCCGGGTGAAACAACAGACAGTTCACTTCCACGCCGGGGTCACGCTCCAGAGCGTTCCGCAGGTAGCGGTATTCCCAGCGCGGATAGGATTCGACCACCAGCACCTGCAATGCCTCGTCGCGAATCGAAATAGGAAACGCCAGCTGATTGTTGTCGGTGATGGTCTCGTCGGCGTCGACGGGAATCTGTAACGACAGGCCGTACTCGCCGGTTTCCAGAGGTCGCCAGTTGACGGTGTCCTGGACCTGCCCCATCCCCGGCACGCGAACCGTCGTTTCGATGGCTTCGCCGCGCGTCCCCGCCAGCGACACCGTGATGTCTCGGTCACCAGGCAGCCAATTGACAATGCGAAAAGGGATTCTGAGCGTCTTGCCGGCAACGCCAAACGTCGGCGCGTCGGAGCTGATGAGTTCGATGTCGGGAAGTCGATCTACACTGCCGACACCGACGGCAAAAACCGGAACTCCACGCATTCGAAGTTCAGTGGCCGCCGAATTGGGCGCTGTGCCTGTATTCCAGTCGCCGTCCGCCAACAGCACGATGCCTCGCAGATTGACGTGGCTGTCGGCAACCTTCTGCAACGCCTGATTCAGGTCCGTACCCTGGTCGGCATTCTGCAACGTCGATGAGAAAGGTTGAATCACAAGGTCCATGTCCTGTTGCACGGTCTTCCATTTTTCCGGATCGATGGCAGACTGTGTCACCCCGTATCTCGTTTGTGCGATCCTTGAAGCATCGTCGTTGACCATCAGCACGTCGCGCGTCTGCATGCTGTTGGATGTGTCGTGCAACAGAACCAGTGTAGGGCGATCGTCGGGGCGAATCTCCTGAGTCAGCTCGGGCTGATTGAGCGTTGCCAGCACGATGGCCACCAACAGGAACCGAAAGCACTCCAACAGCCCCATTGGTCTGGTGAACCCACTGCGGCGCCAGCTGACAAAACAGCAGGCGGCCGCCGCCGCCAGTATAACGACGGAGAACAGGATGGTGGTGGTGGTCCAGTAGAAGGTCATGTTGGAAAATGACTGTCTGTGAAAGTGGCAATGAACAGACCCGGTCTTTTTGAAAGACCGAGTCTGTTTCATCATGCTGATGCTGCATCAACATTCTGTTTTTCGGGAGTTCGCTCCGGCACACACAGCAGTGCCTCGGCAAGCAGTGCGAAGATCATAAAGAACAGAAACGTTCGCCAGATCTCGCTGGCCAACTGCATCGATCCGTCAACTTTGTCATCAATTCGTGTGTATTCCAGTCCGCTGAGCGTCTGATCAAGTGTCGCGTCGTCCGTGACAATAGCGACGTCTTCAATCATAGGCCGATTCAACGCCAATCGCCTGTCGCCGGACTGATACAATCCGGTTGATATCGCACGTTGAGAGACCCATATCTTCCTTGACAACTCATCCAGCGGTTTCCAGCTGACGGCATTTGTCGCCGCGACCGTGCCAGCTTCCATCTGTCGCGCTTTCCCCAGCGCCGCAGCACCGCGTGCGAGGGCTCGTTGCAGCATGATGTAGAACGTGACACCATTGCTGGCAAGATTTGATTCTGCGGGCGTGGGCAGAGTGCTGCAGAACCATGCGGCTCCCTGATCAGTGAAGGCTCGCGTCAACAACGGCATGCCGCTGTCCAGCTGCCACAGCGACGTTGCCTTCGCGACTTCGACCAAGCAGGCTCGATAGCATTCAACCTGCCCTGCCGGCAGCGGCGTTCCATTCTGAGTGTTCGCCAGCAAATCAGAATCCGTGCGCCACGGCTTAAGACCGAAACGGTCACCGGACTCCGGCACACGCCAGTCGGACCACATGCCACCAAACAGGGTGTTGCCCTGAGAATTCGCCGGCGGAAAGAACACGACACACCGGCCGGACGCAACAAAGTCTTCCAGTTGACGAGCCTGCAAACCATCGGGAATAGGGGCCTGCCAGATGATCAGCGCGGTTTCTTCCCACGGCAGGGTGTTGACCGATGCCGCTGGCAGTACCTCAGCTTCGTAGATCAGGCTGTGGTCAACGGGCGTCCGTGTTGCGATGCGAAACATTTCGGCCGCGTCGGCGTTATCGGAAACGATGACTGTTTTTCGAATGGCCGGTTCCGCATAGACAAAACAATAAGAATTGTCGGACAGGTTCGAATCGCGTGGCAATTCAACTCGCCCCAGCCCTCGCGAGATCCGGCGGCAATCGGAATGGTGTGACCATTCTTCGTAACTTCGCTGCCCAGGATTTCCATGCTCAGACGCGACCGTGCGCCGTCGATGACAACGGTGAGGTCAATAACCTGTGGTTCACTGGAATCGTCGCTGCGAGTGACACCAATGTCCATCACCAGTTCGGCACCGTCCATGGTCTGACGACGATGTACGCCACTGACGCTGACGGCAAAGTTATTGGGGGCGATGTCCGGATACGTCAGCAGAAACAGTCTTAGCCCATCACGAGATTCGAACTGCCGACGCACCGACTCCCAGCGACCGGATGTGGGATTCCAGTCGTTTCTTCGAAGGTCCGAACAGACCCAGACATCGGTGCGGCCGGACTCGTTGGTATCCAGATACTCTGCAACCTGCTGCATTAACTCGGGAATGTCAGACGATGTCGCCGTCGCACGTGCCTCCGGAAGCTCCGACAGTTCGCTGATTGAACTCACACCCAACGGCTGTTGCAACGCACTGTCGAACAGCACGATTCTTGTGTTTGCTTCCGTGCTGTGAATCAGGTCCGCGAGTCTTCGCAACGCGGTCGAACGTTTGGAACGCCCGGTTTGGGGGTTCTGCTCTTCCATACTGACAGAACGGTCCAGCACGATCACTGTGGTTTCCGGAGTACCGGATGCAGTCAGTCCGAGCCAGCCATCGGACATGGGACGACTGACGGCCATGATGAGTCCGGCAATCGCCAGCATGCGGGCCAGCATCAGCAGCAGATATCGCAGCCGCGCCATGCCCCGGGCCATGCGTCTGGCCTGCAACAAGAACATGGTTGCCGCCCACGGAATGGTTTTGTGTCGATTCCGATTGATCAGATGAATCAGAATCGGCAACGCCACCAATGGCAGAGCGAACAGGATGGCTGGTTGAAGGAAACTCATGGGATGAATCTATGGAAACATCGCGCCTGCAGACTGGGGGCGGAAAAGGAACTCACCGTTTTCGTGCCAGCAGGAATCTCGCCAGCACTTCGGCGTAATGTTCTTCGATGCTGACGCGATGGTAATCGACCGCCGAATCACGGACGATCTTCTTTAGGTCGGCAAGGTATGTCTGCACTGCAGATCGGTATTGTCTGGCGATGGTGGTAGGGTCGACAAGCAGCGGGGCCGCTCCTTCCAGATCAACAAATCGCACGGGGCGATCGAAACTGAAGTCGATTTCACTTTTTTCCAGCAGGTGAAAAACAGCGACATCGTGCTTGCGATATCGCAGATGCTGAAAACCGCTGCGCAGGGTTTCCGGTTCCATGAACAGGTCTGAAATGATCACCACGAGTGCTCGCTGAGCAACTTTTTCTGCGACATGATGCAGTGCCTGGGGCAACCCCGTTTCTCCGTCAGCCTGCATGTCGCCGAGTTCGTCGAGCACAAACCGCAGATGCGCTGCACTGCGTTTAGGGCGAATTTCGCTCCTGAAGTCGGTGCCGGCGCAGTATAGTCCAACAGCATCGCCCTGCCCCGCGGCAAGGTACGCGAGCGTGCCGGCCAGACGGCGCGCGTAGTCGAGCTTTGTCATGCCCGGTTGCTGACTGCCATCGACGCCAAACTTCATCGAGCCACTGACGTCGATGACAAAACACAGACGCAGGTTTGTGTCGGCTTCGTATTCTTTGATGTAAAACCGATCGCTGCGGCCCCACGCCCGCCAGTCCAGCCGACGCGTGTCGTCGCCCGGGACATACTTGCGATATTCAGAAAACTCCTGGCTGGAACCTCGTGTCGGACTGCGATGTCGGCCGGACACGCTGCCGATCATGGGAGCCCGAGCGTCCATGGACAATCCCGCAAGACGAGCAACAACGCCGGGTTCAATAAAATCACGCATATAATGGACGTTCCAAAGGATGTTGGGGACGATTCAAAGCCGCGCGTTTGCAGCTTTCCGCTCCCCGTTTGGGAATCAATGCTCAGACCGGAAGTGGCGAATTTCGGGGGAGCCGCCTTCGGCTGGCTGGCTTGACAGTATGTTTTCCGGCTGAAGTCCTTCGCGGCGTTGTCATCGGGGGGAGAGGGAAAGTGCGGCTTCTGACCAAGGTGGGTGATAACCGACAGAGAGACACATGCCGACCGGACATTAGGTCATTTTTGTTTGGAATATGCCGGATCGAAGTTTAACGAACCTGAGTTTGATAAGGACTCGACGGCTGAATATTAGGTTTCAGCTCCAAAACATCAAAATAATGGTTCCAAACGCTGTCATTCCCGTGGAAAACTGAACAATAAGACGCTCTACAGTTGTCACTCTTGAAATTGAAGTGACCTGCGTTTGCGTCCGATCTAAAATGATGCCAGCGGGTCTCAATACCTCGACGTTCTGATACAACGATTCAGTCTTTCAGAAAAGGAAACGTTCATGCGTAGACCATCCCATCGCTTAAGAGGCTTTACGCTGATTGAGCTGCTTGTTGTAATCGCAATCATCGCCATCCTTATTGCGTTGATTCTTCCGGCCGTCCAGAAAGCCCGTGAAGCAGCTCGGCGGACTGAGTGCCTGAATAACCTGAAGCAGCTCGGTCTGGCTCTGCACAACTACCACGACGTCCACCTCGTGTTACCCCCTGGCCAGACGGTGGCGTGGCAGCGAACGACTGACACAATCAACGGATTGAATGGTACGTTTAGCGTCGTCAACAAAGTTGAAGCAACCACCGATGCCATGGTTGGCCTCGCCCCGCTTCCGAATCCAACCGGAGGCGGAGCCGTGGCACATGGGGAGAGCTGGATGCTGCACATTCTGCCGATGATGGACAGGGCGATTGTTTCTCAGCAGTGGAACGAGGGCCTGAACGCATGGGGCAACACAAACCTGACTCGTTGGCAACACGGGACAATCGATCCAAATGCCCCTCTCAATGACCCAACCCTGCTTGAGGTCACTGTCGCCCCCGGGGCCAACAACATCCAACCCTTTTATTGTCCTTCACGCAGAACAAACATGGACAGCACCCAACTGTCTCATAACCTCCGACTGTTCCCGGGACAGACATCAGGAGGAAATGACTACGCAGGATGTGCTGGTTCAGGCCTGCTGTTCAGTGACTCTCGGCAGACCATCTTCCTGAACGCTGCTGAAATCGGACTTTACAATCAGGCTGGGAATACCGGCAACAGTGCAGTGGTCAACTTGTATCAGTTGTCTTCCAACATTGGCGTTTTTACGCCCAACAGTTCGACAAGTCTTTCCGGCATTACCGATGGCACTTCGCAGACGATCATGGTTGCGGAAGCAGAACGATTCAGCAACACGACACCAGAGTATCGCAATGCTGTGGGAAATACGCGGCGAATTGCAAGCGATGGCTGGGCGTGGGGCGGGCCGGCAACATTGTTCTCAACATTGCTCCCGCCTAATAAGAAGAACAACTATGAAGCTGCAGGTGGGCCTCATGGAGACATTGTTCAGGTCGGGCTGGCAGATGGTTCCGCAAGAAGGGTTGGCACGTCCGTCGACGTTCGCGTCTGGAATCGCCTTGGTAGCATTTCCGAAGGCGTCGACTCTGGTGAGTTTTAACCGGCAGCCGCTGTTCGCATAGGGACGGTCACAATCGGACCCGGACCAAGTATTCGGCAACACCGCAGTCACCTGGCTGCGGTGTTGCTGTTTTTGGAAGCCTGTCCTGCTCAGACAGGAGTTCAGTTTTCCGCTGAATGGCGCTGGTCTTCGACAAGTTTGATGCTGAATCGGTCCCCATTGTTGAACTTCTCAGCTATATTGAAACTCACAGCGTTAAGCGGGATAAGTTGACAAGGATTGCACAATGGTCATTCGGTACACCTGCAGGAAATGCAAATCCGTTCTGAAGATTTCTGATGATCTTGCCGGAACTGACGGAAAATGTCCCAGGTGCAAAGTCGGATTCAAGGTTCCGGAGCCGATACCGGAAGTCGACGAAGCCGCGGAAGACATCGATCAGCCGGATCCGACCGTCGATGTCGCAGAACGTGTCAGGACGGAAGACGACGCTGCAGAGCCTGAATTCACGGAAGCTTTCGCCGACCTTGTCGATATGCCGATGGAACTGACGCCGCCGGTTGATCTGTCAGCGATGGATGAATTCGATTCGATGGCGGGACATGAGCCGGCCAACGCTGCTCTTGCCCAGGCCAGCGTCACTGCTGCTCCGGAAGCACCGAAACCATCTGTCGCCGAACTGATGCGTGCACACGAAGAGGCAAAGAAGAAAAAGGGTGCGGCGAAAAAGAAAGACAAAGGCAGCCTGGAAGGCGCTGCTGCTGCCGCCGATGTTATGACCGCCGGAACGGCCGCCAGCGCACTCACCAGAACGTACGACAAGAAACGAAGTGGTGGATCTGAATCGCCGACATTGACACGTGACGAAAGGCGTCAGGTCGCACAACGCGATGCCCTCGTCACATATGCGAAGAAGGCCATTCCAGCTCTGGCCGGACTGCTCGTCTGTGGATATTTTGTCTTTAGCTGGGCATTTTCCGTACCTTTGCCCGACCTTGTTAACGTAACGGGTGTCGTAACTCGCGACGGTGCCCCGTTGGCTGGTGCCATGGTTCAGTTCGCACCGACAGCTGCAGCAGACGGCGCGCAGCTGGAAAACGCCACTCCGTCCACCGGAGTCACTGACGCAGACGGTAACTTTATGATGATGTACGATCCCGTCAACCCCGGCGTTCTTCCCGGTGACCACATGGTCTCCATTTCGACCGTCAGCGGACTTACCTATCCTCTGCCATCCAAAGATCAGAAGAAGACAGTTTCTTCCGACGCCAGAGTTTTCAATTTTAGTCTTTGAGTTATCGAACAACCCGCAGCAACGCGTGGTCGCCACACTGATCAATGCCATCCATCACAATTGTCGACTACGGAATGGGTAATCTTCGCAGCGTACAGAAAGCTCTTGAGCGACTTGGCACGAATGCGGTGATCACTTCAGACGCACAACAGATCGCCGAAGCGGAAAAGGTCATCCTGCCCGGCGTGGGAGCTTTTCGCGATGCCATTCAGGCGTTACATGATCATCAGCTGACCGAAGTCATCAAAGATACAGCGTCCGCGGGCAAACCATTTCTTGGGATCTGCCTGGGGCTGCAATTGCTGTTTGACGTGTCCTACGAGGACGGCGAGTTTCAGGGCCTGGGAATCATACCGGGGAAAGTAACCCGGTTTGAATTGCCTGCGGACCTGAAGATTCCACACATGGGTTGGAATCAGCTGCATTCAGTCAAAGACAATCCGCTCCTGAACGACATTCGGCGCGATGCCTGGTTCTATTTTGTCCACAGCTACTACGTGCAGCCGGACGACGATTCATGGACCGCCGCCACCACAGACTACGGTGGTGAATTCGTATCGATCGTAGCGCGGGACAACGTCTTCGCGACGCAGTTTCATCCGGAAAAAAGCCAGAACGTGGGACTGCAGCTGCTCCGTAATTTCGTGGAACTGTAGCCACAGGCCGCCCCTCACCCCGAACATTCGAAAGTGTGACGTAAGATGCAGCTATATCCAGCCATTGATATTCGAGGCGGCAAGTGCGTGCGCCTTCGACAGGGCAACTATAACGACGAAACGGTCTTCGGCGACGACCCTGTTGAAATGGCTGTGAAGTGGCAGGCCGAAGGAGCCGAATGGCTGCATCTGGTTGATCTGGACGGAGCCAGGGACGGTTGTCCCGTGAATCACGACGTCGTGCGGCGCATCGTCAGCGAAACGGGCATTCCCTGCCAGATGGGAGGTGGAATTCGCAACGAAGACAGTATCGCACTCGCACTCAACGATCTCGGGCTGAGTCGAGTCATCATCGGAACCAAGGCCCTGAAGGAACCAAACTGGTTCGCCGAGGCTTGTGCGCAGTTTCCCGGCAAACTGGCACTGGGACTTGATGCGAAAGATTCCATGGTGGCCACGGAAGGCTGGCTGGAAGTGTCCGGCGTGTCAGTCATGCAGCTGGCCGAGAAGTTCGTTGACGTGCCACTGGCTGCGGTTATTTACACCAATATCGCCAATGACGGAATGATGCAGGGAGTCGATTCCGGAACGCTGGCCGATCTCCGCGCGCTGGCAGACATGGGATTGCCGGTGATTGCGTCCGGAGGCGTGACAACCATGGATGATATTGTGGCTCTTCAGGAGATTTCTACGGCACAGCCTAACCTCATTGGCGCGATCGTCGGCCGAGCCATCTATGAAGGAACAATCTCTGTTAAAGAAGCCTGCGGCGCGTTGGCAGGTTGAACCTGGCAATTCACTTATTGTTGTGAACGATACTGGCTCGTTGGAGTAACGAAACTGCCATTGAAAAGCGTTCTTCACGGCCACAAGTCAGCGTGAAACGCTGTAGACCAGTTGGCCGTTCGCAACGAACAGATCAGTGCTCAATGGCTATTTCGCGACGCGAAATGAATACAGATTCGCATCCTTCAGCACAAACCGTAGTCGCACAGCTTGCCCGGCAAGGGCGCTGACGTCAGATCCCTTCTGCCACGTAACGGTTCGATCAACGGTATCGCCAAACAGATCCGGACAGTCGTCCAGTGTGAATCCCGGCACTGGTGTCCCGTCCGGGTCCTGCATTTCGATTCGCACACTGCCGACTGCCGATGTGGCAAAGTTGATGGAGAGTCTCTTTCCGTCAAACTTCAACGGTCGAGTGATCATTTCGCCCCCTTTCCACGGCGCGTTGATCGATACAAATCCATCCAGACGCAGTGTGTACCGCCGCATGGCGTTACTGCTGCCCGTCCACGCGCCTTCCGACGCATAGAGCGATATCTCGCTGGCTGCTCCGGGAAGATCTGATTTCGTTTCGACGGCATGCCAGGCAATGAACTGATGGCCGTAGTTCCATGTGTCGGGCCGTTCCGGGCCAGGACGCAGGAACGCCTCGTTCCAGCGATCAAAATGAACGCCGTTGCGACTGGCCATCAGCAGCCCTTCTGTCAGTGCCGTGCCATAGCGCAGGTGAGCTGCGGCTCGTTCTTCCCGATGCTTCAATTCCGGCAGAGATTTCATCGATTCCGACCAGCCGCGTTCCACGTAACGCGTCGGGAAGCCAATCAGAATATGCGGTGCTCGATAATAGGGGCCAATCTGATTTGTGTAGAGGTGCTCTCCGGGAGAATCTTCGTACGTCAGATCGGCATCGTCTCCCCACGCCAGAAAATCAGCGGACAGGGCTGTGCGGATTGCCCGATATCCAGCCGGAGTCCACACTTTCGCCGTAGTCACCCCCTTGGTGAAAGTGCGGAAATAGGCTCTGTACTTTTGAGCAGTCGCATCCCAGAAAGCGAGATTCTGAGAATCAAAGGCTCCCACGGTAATGACCGGAGCCTTCTGAAGAAGTGACCAGTGGATGCCGTCTGCGGACTTGAAAGCAAACAGTCCGCCTTCCTTTGCAGATCCACCAAGCCCCTTGAAACGTGCATCCGGTCGACATGCCGGATTCGTGTCCAGGAACGGCGCGAAGTTGTGGCAACCCAGACCTGTCAGAATGATGTTGTTCTGTGTCGATCCGTCATGCGGGAACAGCCCAAGATTCGGTTTGGTCCAGGTGATTCCGTCCCGGCTTTCTGCATAACAGTAAACCTGCGTGCCAACTTTCAGTTTTCCGGCCGCAACTCCCAGAGCGGATCCCCGGTAATACATGCGATAGACGTCGCCATCGTGAATAACGCTGTGATAACCGCTGCCGGCTCCTTCCCAGGGTGCGTCGTTGACTGTGGCAATCTTCTGCGCGACGGGATGATGAAGCCGCCGCTGCGCGCCATCCAATGACTGGATCAGAAACGTGTCGACAAACAACTCGCGCCGCGATCCGATGTCGATCACGCCGGGCACATCAGCGGCCGACGCAGCTGCTGATACCTGGGCAACGACCAGACAGAAAACAACAAATATGATTCGCATTGCAACAGCCATACAGAGCCTACTGAAAACAAAGACACACCACATGATGCACAGTCAGTGCCGTCGCGGCAAACGTGGCACAAAAGCAGCTGGACGACACGATTGGCGGCTGCCTGATGCTTGGTAACGATGTTGAAAAGCGTTACCTTGCGGTACGACAGAGGACAATCGTTCAATCTGATCCGGAGAACATCTGATGCTAGAGTCTTTTAAACAGACTTCTTACCACGTTGCGCGCCTGTATTCCGCTGGGAGCATCAGCCCGCATCGGCCTGCAGGCCGTTCCGCATTGAGGCTTCGACAGTTCATTGCGTTGCCATTCGTTGCCGTCGTTCTGCTGAGTTCAGACAGCGTATTCGGTCAGCGCCCATCCTTGACTACTATTAATGGTGCTATTGTCGTGAATAATGAATCAGGAACTGTCGCAGAGATTTCGTCCGACAATCCGTTTGCCGCTGCCAGCAAATTGCCACTTAGCGCCCCCGCCTTCAACGTGATTCGAACGGAACACTACCAGCCGGCTTTCAGGGCAGGCATGAAACAGCAATTGGCCGAAATGGAAGCAATCGCCAACAACAACGACCCACCAACCTTTGACAACACGATCGTTGCGATTGAGAAATCGGGAGCTCTGCTGAACCGATCTCGCATGGTGTTTTCAAACATGACGTCGGCTCACACAAACAAGGATCTGCAGAACATTCAGACGGAAATGGCTCCCCTGCTGGCCGCACACTCAGACAACATCCTGCTGAATCAGCGGTTATTCCAACGGGTCAAAGAGCTTTACGAATCAAAAGACTCAGGCGGCCTGACCGGCGAGCAACAGGAAGTGCTGCGACGACACTACGAAGATTTCGTCCGCGCAGGTGCCCAACTTTCCGAGACAGATCAGAACCGCATTCGGTCACTCAACGAGCAACTGTCGACGCTGCAAACGAAGTTCGAGGACAACCTGCTGGCCGTGACGAAAGAACGGTCGGTCGTCGTGAACGATGTCGCAAAGCTGGATGGCATGTCCGACGCCGACATCGCCGCTGCCGCAGAAACAGCGAAGGAACGCGGTCACGACGGCAAGTACGTGCTGGAAATCACCAACACGACTCGTGTGCCGATTCTCACGTCGCTCAATAATCGCGATTTGCGCGAACGCGTCTGGAAAGCGTCGGCAAATCGCGCAGTCGGACAAAACGGCGGCATCGACAATCGCCCTCTGATACTGGAGATCGCCCAACTTCGTGCGGAACGGGCGAAGTTGCTGGGCTTTGCCAACCATTCGGCCTACAAGCTGCAAAATC
Source organism: Fuerstiella sp. (assembly GCA_024230215.1). GTDB lineage: Bacteria > Planctomycetota > Planctomycetia > Planctomycetales > Planctomycetaceae > Fuerstiella. The sequence continues at coordinate 50,033 of JAAERP010000125.1, forward strand.
AGATGGCAAAGAACCCGGATGCCGCGCGCAAGATGCTAACGGATCTCGTCCCGGGCGTGGTTGCTCGAGTGCAGCAGGAAGCCAAAGACCTGCGAGCTATGATGAAGGAATTGGGAGCGGATCACGACCTTGCCCCGTGGGACTGGGAGTACTATGCCGAAAAAGTGCGCAAGACTCGCTTTGAAGTCGACGAAGCCGCTGTGAAGCCGTACTTCGAACTCGACAGCGTACTGACAAACGGCGTCTTCTTCACCATGAACAAGCTGTTCGGCATCAGCTTCCGTGAGCGAAAAGATCTGCCCGTATATCACCCGGAAGTACGAGTCTTCGATGTGCTGGACGGCGATGGCTCACAGATTGGCCTGTTCTACATCGACTTCTTCAAACGCGACTCCAAGCGCGGAGGTGCGTGGATGAGTTCCTTTGTCGATCAGTCGGCGTTGCTGAACGAAAAGCCCGTTATCGTCAACGTACTGAACAATCCCAGACCGGCTGACGGAAAGCCGGCATTGATCAGCTTCGACAACGTCACAACAATGTTCCATGAAATGGGGCACGCCGTACATGGACTATTTTCTGATGTCACTTACCCATCCGTTTCCGGAACAGCAACGCCGCGCGACTTTGTCGAATTCCCGTCAACGTTCGAAGAAGACTGGTGCATTCAGCCGGCCATCCTCAGCAATTATGCTCGGCACCACGAAACAGGCGAAGCGATTCCGAAGGAACTGCTGGACAAGGTCATCCGCGCCAGCAAATTCAACCAGGGCTTCGACACGCTGGAATATATGGCCGCCGCGATCCTGGACCTGGAATGGCACACTCTGACCGCCGAACAGATCCCGGACGACATTGAAGCCTTTGAAGCGGCCACACTGAAGAAATACGGCATCGACATTTCTGCTGTGCCGCCACGTTACCGGACACCGTACTTCGCTCATATCTGGGGCGGCGGCTACGCTTCCAGCTACTACGCTTACCTTTGGAGCGAGGTACTGGCTGCCGACGCATTTGCCTTTATGCAGTCCAACGGCGGAGCAACGACCAAAAACGGGGCAAGGTTTCGAGCGGAAGTCCTTTCTCGAGGCAGCAGCCGCGACCCCATGGCGTCATACAAGGCGTTCCGCGGACAGGAGCCAACGGTCGATGCACTCCTGATTCGCCGCGGCCTGAAATAGCGCCCTGCAATCACATTGACAACACATGTTGCGCAATAGTCACGGCCTTGTCCGTGACCTTTCCAGTGCCGCGACCACTCAAAATCATTTCAGCACAGTACTTAGGAAGAATCGGCATAAACGGCACGTTGTTCGCCATAATCCCTGTCAGTTGTTCATTTGGTTTCGCACGACGCAAACAGGGAGAAGACGATGAGACGGTTAATAGTTGCAGTATTTGCAGGAGCAATGATTCTGGCGTTTACAGCTGACAGTGCTTCAGCGCAATGTCGGCACGGAAGTGGATGCGGTTTCAGTTACGGTGGTTCGGGGCTTAGCATCGGCTACAGCAGCTATTCTCCCCGAAGCTCTTTTTCCATCGGATACGGCAGCTATCCCAGACACGGGTATGGGTCGCACCGCGTCAGCACCTATCGCACTCGCGGTCACTACGATTACCATCCCGCAACCATATATCGCCACGGCAATCACCTGCACGTGCAGCCGGCACATTACGATTATCACCGTGGTCGTCGCGGCGGCATACACCACCACTAGATGCAGTTTACTTATTGTCGCGGACGATACTGGCTCGTGGGAGTAACAAAACTGCGATTGAAAGGCGTTCTTCGCGGCCACAAGTCAGCGTGAAACGCTGTACGTACGACCGAACCAGATCAAGTTCATAGCCGCGTTTGTCGGAGTGCGAGAGCTTCTCGCGTCCCGGCAAACGCGGCTGATTTTGTTTTTGCGAATTAGCTCACATGCGAACACTGAATCTCACTGCACTGGGTGCTCGCAGCCTTGACTCACGCGCCCCAGCACCACAACATGCCCTGCTCTGAGTGTCATTCCGTTGTGCCTGAGGTAGAATTCGATGAAACCACTGCTGTTTGCTATGTTCCTTCCGTCATGTTTTCTGATGGCCGGATGCGCCGAACCCGGTCCGGAGGCTAACGTGGCGGTCCCGCCTCCCACGGCGTCCGCTGTAGATTCCGGGTCTGGTTCTGCAACCGCCACAGCCCCTGTCACGTTTCTGGACATGGACGAACTTAAGGAGGGAGCCGGAGAAGTTGACGCAGACGCTCCCAAGGAGTTTCAGACCACGGAATCGGGGCTGCAGTATCGAGTCCTTAGAAAGTCTGACGGAGAAAAAGCCACAGCAGACAGATCTGTTACGGTGCATTATCGTGGCTGGCTGGACGACGGCAGCGAATTCGACAGTTCCTACAGCCGGGGAGAACCGATTTCCTTTCCATTGGGCGGCGTAATTCCTGGTTGGACGGAAGGCATGCAGCTTGTTGGCAAGAGCGGAATGATTGAGCTGTGGATTCCGCCTGAACTTGGCTATGGCGCCGCAGGTGCCGGCGATGCCGTGCCGCCAAACGCGACGCTGCACTTCGTTGTTGAGCTATTGGAAATTCAATAATCATCAACCAACCAGCGGCGTAGCCTAAGTAAATATGTCCGTGATCGGCTGGCGTGACCGGACTTGTCTCTGGGTACGCACCGGTTCTGTCACTCGGACGGTGAGCCGATTGATACAGATTGTTCGTGGGAACGTGAGAAGACAGGGCAGATGAATCTCCGAAGTCCCTCAGACGACGCGTGACACGTCGCCAGGCACAACCTGTGCCGACAGGAAGGCACCGGTGCACTCATCGCCTCAAGTTCGGTGCGAAGTTTTCCAAGCACGTACCGAGATGGCACAGTCAGGCAGAGCGAGCCGTAACTTTGCAACCTCAACTGGCCGAACACCACCGCCGCTCACTCCCAGTACTTTGAGTTGTTGTAACTCTGCCAGTGGTGACAGGTCTGACGTGGACACGCCATCCAGATAGAGGGTCTTCAGATTCTTCAGATGACACAATGGCTTCCAGCTCGAAACATCCGATCCGACAAGAGTAAGCCACCGCAGTGATCGCATGCCAGCAAGTGTGTTCAGCCCTGTGTCGTCAATTGGAAGAGTCAGATACAGATGTTCCAGTGGCAGGTCGAGCAAGAAAGCCAACCCGGAATTCGAGATCGCTGTTTGGTTCAAGGCGAGTCTTCGAAGACTCTTCACTCTGGCCAGCAGTCGTAAGCCACGGTCGCTGACAGACGTCCGGACAGCAGAAAGCTCGCTCAACGAGGAATATTCGGAAAGACTGGATAGCCCTTCATCCGTGATCGCGGTCGAACTAATACTCAGCCGTTCAAGTGGTCCACGGGGCAACGAGTCAAGACAATCGTCAGTAATAGCTGTTTGTTCAAGGCCCAGTTTTTTGAGCCACGAACAGTTTTCAAGACAACGAATCCCATCGTCAGAGGCGTTCGTCGCTGCCAAACTCAGGTGAGTCAGTTCCGGCAGACGGGCGATATCCGGGAGACTCTCGTCCGAAATATTTGTTTTCCAAAGGCGAAGCCGCCGGATCCCGCAATCTTCGGGAAACTCGCAGATACAGCTGTCAGTGATGGAAGTTGCGGAGAGGTTCAGCCGCGACAAGCTTGACTCATGCTGATGCACGAAATGAATGATCCCAGCGTCAGTCACCTGCGTACCCGAAAGATCTATTTGTCGACACCAGTCCAGGCAGTCAAGGGCGTTGAGACCTTCGTCGGTCACATCCAGGCAGTTCAGGGACAGCCCCTGGAGTTGCTGCATCCGTGGTGCGTGGCAGAGCAGCCCGGCATCGGTGACGTGCGTGCCTCCCAGTTTAAGATAGTGGAGACTGGAAAAGTCATCCAAATACTGAAGTCCGTTATTTGTGAGTCGAGGATCACGGGACTGGCTACGTCCGTGTGGAGAAACGATTCGATTCAGGGCCTCTCGCGTATCACTGACGTCTAAGCGTTCCAGCTTTCTAAGGTGTCGAAATTCGGCAAGACCATCGTCCGTTATCCTGGTGTCCGCCAACTGCAGCCGTTCCAGATATGGCATTTTGCCAACATGCTTCAGCCCGTCATTTGAGATGTTTGTGTTGGACAGATCCAGCTTGCCAAACCCTGGATAGTAGATCAGTGTCGCAAGTTCCTCGTCAGACACATCTGTTGCAGACAAATCTATTACCGTGCATTTCTCACAACGGTCGTACTCCAGACGCGTGCCATGCGATGCAAGCAATCGCTGCGTGTGTTCCGGCAGTATCGAATTCTCGTAATCCATAGTGGCGCCCCGCACAGAGCGTACGCTACATTACGAGTCTATGCGAGCATGACCTGCCCCAATAGAACACCAAGACACACGAACGGATCGCACTCGACGTGTCATTCGAAACCACCACGAACGCCATTGCCGCTCCCGCACAAGTCAACATCGACAACGCACTCATCGCTCCCAGACCGGTTCCTGGATGCAGCAGATCGCGGCGTGAGGGCCACACCAGTCTCGGAGGCGGGGCAAATCTTCCCCCGGTTGATAAAACAACTCCGCGGTCACACGTACCTGCCTCACAACCGTACTGCAGATTCGACCGGGATCAGGAAGAAGGCAAGAGCCGCCATCCATGTCGGGCGAGAATGACGCATGCAACCGGTCGTGCGCCGTGGTGCGTGCAAGCACACACCCTACTCGCCCGACAGCAGCTGAGCCTACTGATGACTAAAGATTCAACGGGCTCTGCCAGCTTTCCTTCAGGGCTGCGAGCGACTCGCTGACGACGGGTTTTTCACCATTGCCAAGAATCTGCAGAGTTTCGTCGTCCGTGGTTTCACCAACACAGGTATAGACAAGGTCCCCCATCACAGCGGCAAACTCAGCGGCTTTCGCTTCCTCGACTTCGACCAGAAACCGAGTGTTGCTTTCGGAAAACAACACGGCCGCCGGACTGGACACCTGCCCACGGGAAAACGCCAACCCGTCGTCGTCGGATCCGTCGGACGGCACTGCGACGTCAGTCAGATTGATCTTTGCTCCCACACCCCCCGCAAACGCCATTTCTGCCGCAGCAACCGCAAGGCCGCCTTCACTGAGGTCATGACAACTGCGAACAAGGCCTTTCTTAATAGCCTGATGGACGGCGGAAAATACCTTTACGGCTTCATCACTGTCGACGTTAGGCACAGTGCCTCCGGTAAGCTCATTCACGAGATTGAAGTGGCTGCCGCCGAGTTCATCTCGGGTGACACCAACAAGACACAGCTTGTTGCCAGATGCTTTGAGGTCCATCGTGACTGCCTGTTCGACGTGGCCGATCTGGCCGAGAGCAGTGATCAGCAACGTGGACGGGATGGCCACGGTTTGGCGTTTGCCGTCCTTATCCTCGTAACTGAATTCGTTGTTCAGACTGTCTTTGCCACTGACGAATGGCGTACCGTAAGCGACTGCAATGTCCTGACAGGCAAGGGATGCCCGAACAAGGGTGCCCAGTGTTTCCGGACGTTCGGTGTTGCCCCAGCAGAAATTATCCAGAATCGCAATCTTTGACGGATCGGCTCCCACAGCCACGCAGTTACGCATGGCTTCGTCAATGGCAGAGGCTGCCATCCAGTACGGGTCGAGATCGCCGTAACAGGGATTCATGCCGCAGCTGATGACAAGCCCCCGAGTGGACGTCAGGTCCGGCCGCACAACAGCCGCATCAGAGGGGCCGTCGTTGTTGATGCCTACCAATGGTTTGACGACGCTGCCGCCCTGCACCTCGTGATCGTATTGACGAATGATCCACTCTTTGCTGGCGACGTTAAGTGAACCGAGAATCTTCTTGAGGTCGTCGGTGTGGTCCGGGCAGTCGATCTCCTGAATAGCATCGCCTGAAATCGAAACTCGCTCCCGTGGCTCTGTCGGCGTCTCAGCCTTCGGCACAACACTGGCACACGAGTCGACAATCTCATACGTGGCTTCGCGAATGACTGGTGGGCGGCCGTCATGGAGGAATTCCATGGTGACTCGACCGACTTCGTTGTCTTCGTACCTCAGGACAAGCTCTTTGGTGTCGGTGAACTTTCCAATGACGCTGGCTTCGACGCCTTCAGAACGACAAAGCTGGTCAAATTCCGCAACGTGGTCTTCCGGAACAGCCAACACCATGCGTTCCTGAGCTTCACTGATCCATATTTCCGTATACGACAGGCCGGAATATTTCAACGGAGCTTTGTCCAGCCAGACTTCCGCACCCGTTTCTTCACCCATTTCACCGACCGCACTACTGAAGCCACCAGCACCGCAGTCAGTGATAGCCGTGTACAGGTTGCGATCACGTGCTTCCAAAAGAACATCAAGAACCATTTTTTCAGTAACGGGGTTGCCAATCTGCACAGCTCCACCACTGATGCTTTCGCTGTCTTCCGTCAGTTCAGCCGATGAAAACGTTGCTCCATGAATTCCGTCTCGACCAGTTCGTCCGCCGACGGCCACAATCAGATCACCAGGTGAAACAAATCCTTCGCTTTTGTCGCGAGGAATCATGGCGATGTTGCCACAGTACACCAATGGGTTACCCAGATAACGATCGTCAAAGTAGACGGCTCCGTTAACAGTCGGAATCCCCATGCGGTTGCCGTAATCTCGTACGCCGGACACAACACCTTCCATCACGGCTTTGGGGTGCAAAACACCAGGCGGCAGTTCGTCCGCGGGAAAATCAGGTCGAGCAAAACAAAAGACGTCTGTGTTGCAGACAGGGCGAGCTCCCAGGCCAGTGCCCATCGGGTCACGAATAACGCCGCCCAGTCCCGTGTTGGCACCGCCATATGGTTCGATCGCAGAGGGATGATTGTGAGTTTCGACCTTGATGCAGACGTCCTGATTTTCGTCAAACGTCACGATACCGGCGTTGTCCTTGAACACGCTGACGCACCAATCTTCATCGCCCAGGTTTTCACGAATGGAGACAGTGGCGTTAAAAATCGTTTCCTTCAACATGTTGTCAAACTGGATCTCGCGGACAGTTCGGCCATCCTGAGTTTCGACGTAGTGAATACGACCTGCGAGCGTCTTGTGAGAACAATGTTCGCTCCACGTTTGAGCGATGGTTTCCAATTCGATGTCGGTGGGATCTCGATCCAGCGACTCGAAGTAGTCGCGGATTGTCTGCATTTCGGCAAGCTGCAGATACAGTTGCCCGTCAGCAGACAACTTCATCAATTCGTCATCGCTGCCCATGTCACGAATAGCGACAGTTCCAAGTTCAAAATTGTAGTCAGTGCCAACATGCAGGTCCGTTAGTTGCAGCGGGCCACTGACAACATATTCGATGGCATCATTTGCGATAACTTTGGAGGAAACTCGTGACTGATCGGCGTCAGAAAGTTCGCCCGTCAGCCAGTACTTGCGGCAGGTGGCGACGGCCGTAACGTTGAGGTCCTGCTGAGAGAGTGCCCTGGCCGCATTGTCGGCAACGCTGTCGGTGACGCCAGGATGCAGCAGGACGTTCAGGCATGCAAAGGGGTCGGGAGTCTTTTTCGGACTGGAGGTATCGCTGTCAGATGAGTCTTCTCCCGAAAAAGACTCCCGACCCCCTCCGCAATCCGGCAACGCATTCACTCGAAATTGCTCGACAACGCCGTCACACAACAGCACTTCTGCCGCTTTGCCGGCGTCGGCTTCGGTGAGTTCACCCTCGATCAGAAACGAACGCGCAGACCGCACCTGGGCCAGGGAGTCGATTCCCAGACTTTTGGCATCGGCAAGAATTCGCAGTCCTTCGTGGTCACGAGAATCCTGAGACGGCAGAATTTCAATTTCCCAGAGCATTTCAGTGTTCCGTCGGTCTGACATCCGTAGGCCGGAACCCACAAGACGGGGTTCCGACATGAATGAAGTGGATCGTTGACATTGGCAGAACAGACTTTCGCTGCTGCCACCTTTCGCCAGCGGAAGTATTCCAGCCGTCAAACATGAGTTCAAGCAGCCACGAAGAGGACCTTCAGAAGATTGCAAAACCGAGATCCGGAAGACGCGTCTTTCTCAGACTTCGCCATTTGCATCCGCTGTGATGGAATGCCACGATATGACTCCCAGTCAGGTTTTCCCACCAAACCGGAGATCCCCCCCAGATGACGTTTCGCACATATTGCCTGAATTCTGCAGTGGTCCTGTCCCTGATCGCCACGACCTTTGCTCAGGAATGGAAAAGCGGTGTGGATTGGCAGCAGCCTCCCATCGTCACTCCCGGAGCCACCAACGATCAGCCTCCGTCAGACGCCATCGTGCTGTTTGGTGGTCAGGATCTGTCGGCGTTTGAGAATGGTGACCAGTGGCTGATTCAGGATGGCATCGCAGTTCCTCGAAAGACCGGAATCGTTTCAAAGCAGCACTTCGGTGATATTCAGCTCCATTTGGAGTGGTCGGCTCCGACGGACATCAGAGGGACGGGACAGGGACGTGGTAACAGTGGCGTCTACCTGATGGGTAGATATGAGGTGCAGGTGCTGGACTCGTTTGAGAACGAAACCTACTTTGATGGCCAGGCCGGATCGATTTACAAGCAGACTCCACCGATGGCCAATGCCATGCGAAAGCCCGGCGAATGGAATACGTACGACATCTTCTTCACAGCACCGGTCTTCAAGGTCAACGGCGCTGTTGAAACGCCGGGTTACGTGACTCTTATTCACAACGGCGTCCTGGCACTAAATCACTTCGAATTGCTCGGCCCCAGCAGTTACGTCGACGCACCTCACTACACGCCTCACGCCGAGACAGGACCGATCTCGCTGCAGTTTCATGGAGACCCGGTAAGGTTCCGCAACATCTGGTTGCGAGAACTGAAGCCGGCCGTGGGCAAGCGTACGTCCGCAGGATTCAACATCGTGAAAGAGTCAAAGAAGAAACCGGTCATCGAAAAGAGTGCAGACGGCAAGGAAGCAGACGGCAAACCTGCCGACAAGGCTGAACAGGAGAGCAAAGACCAGAAAGCCCCGACGACAACCGGCGAGTGACCTGTACGCTCAGCGTGACGTTGGGAAAGGAGCCCCCTTCCCAACGTCAACGCTTTGCAATTCACCAGCCAGCTGAAGCGCCAATAGCGGATAAGCCGTTCCACTGTACGTAATAAAATGCGACTTGTCCGTATTCAACGAACGAGTCCACCAGCGTCCGGAAGCTCGCTGATTCTTCTTCAACCAGTCGAGTCCATGACGTACGGACTCTGTTTCACAATCCAGACCGGATTGCTGCAGCACGATGAGTGCCAGTCCCGTCATATGACCGTCGCTGGTCGGCGAGTCAAAGTTTCTTTCTGCACGGAGTTTTTCGGCACGGTTGCCTCGTCCCCATTGCTCGGGCACGGCGAAGGTGCGCAGACTCCAGCCACCATCAGCTTGCTGTTTCTGCGTAATCATGGATACGATGGCCTGCTCTTCGTCAGCGTCAAGAATCCCGTCAAACCTCTTTGAAGTCCAGAGTTTCAGGACCTTCGCGTATTCGTGAGGCGGTTCTGTATCACGCAGGTACGTTCTTAAACGCTCCACACGATCCAACAGGCCGGGATCCTGAATCGAAGGCAACCACTGCGGTAAAGCGCCGGCTGCCATCGCTGCCATCGTCGCCTCCTGATATGCACTCGATTCAAGAGGCGGCCAGCAGTCGAGTGAAGTCCACGCGCCGTTGTCGTCCTGCAGATCGAACATCAGCTTCAATGCAGCATCGGTTTCTGCAGATCTTCGGTGAAGTACATGAACGTCCCATTCGGCCAGTCCGGCCGCTGCATAGATTACCTGAGCCGGCCGAGTTCCACTCTTGAGCCTCTTGTGATCCATGACTTCCAGCTTTGCCAGCTCATCAAGGAAGAACTGACGCACGCCTTCCGAGGGCAGCCCCAGAGAATTCGTGAGACGAGGCCGAATGAACAGGTACGTTCCGTTGGTATGACAACTGATGCACTTTTTCTGTTGTGACCATGCAGTCGCCCCGTCCTGCAAATGACCTGCCGCTCTGGCAACGGAAAGATCACGCACAGGCTCATCCGCAAATGCGGCTGGTACTGTGATGTCGTCAGTTTCGTATTGGTTCGGCCGCTGAACAGCTTCGGGATCAGGTCCCGATTCTTCGTCGGCCCGGCCGATGCTGCAACAGGCCAGCAATAGAGTAAACAACAAATGTAGTCGAAGCATAATCAGGAACTCTCCTCTACCGCTATGCGAGACTGCCAACCACTATCTGTCCATAAACTGCAACGCAAACACGTCCGCATTCTCCAGACTCAGCCGCAACCGAATAACTCGGCCAGACAAGCTGTTCAGTGTTTGCCCCGAGAGCCAACGAACCCGATGATTGACAAGGTCGCCGGTTAGTTCGGCACTCTTGAATTCCGGCAAGGGTTCTCCGTCAGCATCGCACAACTGTACGCCAACCGACCCATTCGCGGCACACCGATAGTTCAACGTCAGGACGTTTCCGTCAAACACCAGTGGCATGGTCAGTATCTCACCAGTACCGTTCAAGGCGACAAAACCGTCTGTGCGGTACGTGAAACGACGAACGCGGCTGTCGGGTCCGGTGTAGTATGCTTCGGTTGCGTAGACGGACAGTTCGTGGGGACGGCCTGGCAACTCAAGCAGTCCATTTGTCATGTAGTTGCTGCGGTTGCCGTCTCGATCTTCAGGTGCCGTCTGCGGAATAATTGCGTCACGGAAACGATGAAAGGTGACGCCGTCCCTGCTTGACATGAACACGGGCTCCACCTGTTGCGTCTTTGGCTGATACCGAGTTGGAAATCCTATCCGAATGTGCGGCGCTGCGGCGTAGGGTCGAATGGCATTGGTGTACAGATGCTGATTCGGTGTGTCCGGATACGTCAACGGGGTCGGTGTTGACCATGTTACGAAATCGTCGGACGTGCACATCAGAATTGAGCGAACTTTGTTGGTGAACGTACGGTGATAATCCACGTATTGTTTGGTCACAGGATCCCAGAACGCAAGATTCTGAGAGTCAAAGTAACCCTCCGTGATCACCGGTTCGTCTTTAATCAGCGACCAGTGAATTGCGTCGGGCGATTTGAAGACGTACAGCCCCTTCTTCCCCTGCGGTCGCCCTCGTGAGATCGCCTTGTATTTTGCGTCCGCCGAGCAATCCGGATTGGCATCGCGAAAGGCCACAAAACAATGAGTACCAATTCCGGTCCAGACGATGTTGTTTTCCTTTGACCCCTCCCACGCGTAGATTCCAAGGTTCGGCTTCGTCCAGTGAATACCGTCGTTGCTCTCGGCGTAACATGTGACCTCAGGATGCGCCGACTTCATATCGACGGCATGAGAGCCCCGATAATACATCCGATAGATATCGCCATCCTGAAAGATCGAATAATACGCACACGTGTTCCCCTCCCATGGTTCGCCAGTGACAAGCACAACTTCCTGAGGCTCAGGCTGCTGGACCTGAAGTTGTACGCCATCCGACATGAAATCAATCAAATGGCGGTCGACAAACAGTTCGCGGCGAGAGCCAATATCGATGGCGTCAGCAGCTGAGACTACGCTGCCGCACATAAGCAGACACACAGCGGGAACTGTTCGAATCAGACAATGGAACGTTGTGGCATTCATGAGGCTGGCTGTATTGCAGGAGGGAAGGACAGAACGAAAACAGCATCGCAAATTCGCCCGCAAACTGAAAGCATGAGGGGACAAAGGGCCCGGTCTTTCTGAAAAGAGCAGTATCCTCACTTTCCACCGCCGGCGTCGAATTCCGCCGAACAAACTGGGTAGCGATGGGCTCTGACTTTGTGCAGAATGCGGCTCGCTCGACCACCGTACTTCCGCACAGGTTTACCGACGTTGGACAACCATTCCGACAATCAACTGATTCAGCTTTCAGTTGAAGGCAGCCTGGAGGCATTTGATGTGCTGGTGGTCCGATATCAGGACCGACTTATCCACAGCCTGACACAGGCTCTGGGGTCTCGTGACGACGCATTGGAAGTCGCTCAGCAGGCATTTGTGTCGGCCTGGCGGCGGCTGGATTCGTTCCGTCAGGATGCTGCATTCTATTCGTGGCTGTACCGCATCGCGATGAACGCAGCGATCAGCCGTAAACGTCAGGAGCGTCTGTCGACAACATCACTGGACAATTACGTAGCGGCGTCCGGTCAATCCCCGGTCGATCAGAATGTTGACACGAATCCGGAACGCCAGCTGGTCAGTCAGGAACACGTGCAGTTAGTCCAGGCCGCGCTGGGAAAGCTGGCAGAAGAATTTCGCCAGCCACTGGTACTGAAGGAAATCGACGGGTTTTCCTACGACGAAATCGCAACGATTCTGGAAATACCGATCGGCACGGTCCGCAGTCGCATCTTTCGAGCACGGCGCGAGCTGACTGCGCAGCTAAAGCGAATATTCCCGGAATAGCGTTGTCCGGCTACAGCATATTACGCTGATTGATGGCCGCAAGAAACACGATTCGACCTCAAAAAGCGGCATACGCGTGAGCCAGAACGATTCACTTTGATAAGCAGAATTGCGCTAGAGCTTTGTCACAGGCAAAAAGCGGGGTTAAATCGTTCACCGGAAAAGGGGGTCAGGTACCAAAAATGCGAAGCACCCTTCGGGCCGTTCCGGTTTTTGGTACCTGACCCCGTTTTCCTCGCCAACCCTGAAACCCGGCTGTGACAAAGCGCTAGTCACTGTACGCGGGCACCCATGGATTCCATGAACAATAATACATCGCCCGCGGAACGGTCGCGCTCATCAGCTCATCGGCGATGCTGTGCTTTGTCTGAACGGATGCCCCCAGAATAACGTCAAGGAACGTCGGCATCGACGAATACTGGATCACTTCGTATTCCGACAGCCCCAGCGACTCGGCGAGAGCCAGCAGTGCTTCTTCCTCATAGCCGACTTCATCCACCAGACCATTTTCGATTGCCTGGCTGGTGGTATAAATCTGCCCGGTCGCAAGCTCGCGGACCTGTACGTCATCAAGCGTGGAACGATTCTGCTCAATCACGCCGACAAAGCGATCAAAAGAATCCTTCAGAATGGCGTCCCAGACTTCCTGTTCCAGCTCAGACAAATCGCGAAACGGATTTAGCGACCCCTTTAGCGGCCCCGTGACCAACGGTTCGGCGGTGACTCCGATCTTCGAAGCAAGCTCAGCGGCATTGTAGCGAGGTATGATCACTCCGATTGACCCCGTCCACGTCGTCGGTTCCGCGAAGATGCGGCCTTCTGTTCCAATCCCCATCGCGAGGTAATAACCGCCGGATGCTGCCATCCGCTTCATGGCGACGTAGATGGGTTTCTTATTCGCCAGTTTCTGCAGTTCGTGGTAGAGCTGATGGCTGTCGGCGACCAGTCCGCCGGGACTATCGATCGCAAGCAGCACGCCTTTGACGTCGTCGTCGTCCTGAGCCTGCTCAATCTGTGCTAACCAGCGTCCGGTGAATGGGGGCATGATCGTGCCCGAAAACTTGATTACGACAAGTTTCGCCGCGGCATCCGCGTTTCCGGAATGATGTGATTGCTGCACATCCTGCGTGGCCGAAGTCGTCTCAACCGCAGTACTCAGCAGCAACATCATGTTCATGAAGATGGACGCCATTAACACGGCCACCAGAATTCTGCGGCCCACCGAACGCATAGTGGACTCTCCCGCTTCCACCCGAATGACCACAGAATTCGCAGATACGGACTTTGTGTCACCAACGGACATCGATTCTTCGGTACTCATGGGTGTCATTCCTGAACAGGGCTGGTGTCGTGCCCACCCTGTCCTTTTCATTGCATAATTCTCAACATTTATCGTGATTGCCACGCGTCTCTCGCGCAATCTGCGACCGTCCGCATTCTGGTGGAAAGCAGGTCAGATGTGAAGACAGGCAGCCTGGCCAGGCTATTCGGGTCTGGAGATCTGTTCGCTTTCTACGCGTCGTATCCGTCGCATCAGCTGTTTTCAACGACTTCCATCAGCTTTCCGTTTTTCCAAACCGTCGATACAGATCACAGTGACCTGCGTTGCGCGTGTAAGGTCCGCCCGTCTATTCGGGCTGGTGACCCGGGTGTGTCCCCGAACACGAGCGAAATTGCGATACCTGAATGGAATCGGGAATAGTGAAAATGAGAACTCGAAAAAGCGTTCAACAATGTCTGCTGGCGGCAACCCTTGCCGCAACACCAGTGTACGTTGTTGCAGCAGAGACCGCGCCCAATGACAGGAATTCTGAGCAATCGAAATCGGAAGCGCTGCGCCCGGTCGACGGGGCAGCACTCAAGACCGAGCCGCAATCGAACAGAGATTCGTCGGGAATTCAGCTGACCCAATATCAGCCGGACGCCAATCAACAACGGTCAACGGTCAACGGCGAACTGCGGAAGCTATTCCATAAAAACGGGCAGTCAATGCCATCAATGAGACCACAGGATCTGCCGAACACAAACAGCCCGACAATTCGCATGGTCCGGCACAAGACAGACGCCTCCAGGCCTTCAGCATTGCCCGACGAAGAGGCGAAGAAGCCGGGACTACTGAAGAGATTCCTGAACACGTTCAAGGCAAAAACACCGAACCAGGGAGACGGATTGACGGCACCAGACCAGACTGGACATTCAGCCATCCCCGCAGTCCCACCGCCACCGCCTATCGTTTTTGAAGAAAACTCGGACGCGCGACAAACGAGCAATTCAGTACCGGCGCAGACGGCAGGCTATCAAAAAGGAAATGGTCAATCGGTTTTCGGTGCGAACAGACCGAGTGCTGCGACAGTGTCAGATCAAAACACAGCACAGGCACCGATTCCGCAACCTCCACTGCCGCCCACGAACACACCACTGACAAGCCAGCCAGCGGCTCAAACGCCAGCCGGAAGTGATGCTGGTGACCACCAAAAACCGCAACATCAGGTTATTCGCGGCGACAGTTTCGTGGTTCCGTTCGATGAACCGGACCTCGCCAGCGAAGAAGACACCTTGCTTGACCTGGATTCGCTGATCAATGAACCCGGTATTGCGAGAAACGAAAACCAGTCACCAGCACAGAACACAGATGAATCACTAGTCGATCAGAATCCGATTGTTCAGGAATCTGCGGCTGGGCCCCAACCGTCGCTGCCACCACAGGCAGCAGAGCGTGACCTGCCGAACAGCCCGCTTACTGGATATCAATTGAATACAAACGGTCAGGTGTCTACAGAGCAATACGATGAATCGACATCTTCATCGCAGGCCCCCGTTGTGGTGACGCGCATCCAGCCGGCTCGAGTGCCAAAACAGAACCAGGAACCTGAGACAGCGGCTGTTCAAACAGAGCGAGAAGTTGGACAAACGGCTGACATGGAGACGCAGTCGCAGATCGTCAGAATCCCTCTGCTAGAACCGCAGGATACGTCATTGTCCCAGGTCACACCAAAAGCAGACCGGGCACCATCTGCAGAAGCGGTGACCGAAGGAAGAGAACTCGCAACTCCGATCGAGCTCAAGCCGGAACCTGAACGACTTCGTCAGCTGAGTGACAATGCGCGACGCGAGGCTCAGCTCTACCGGATTATGTCACGTACCGGACAGGCCGGTTTTAAGGGCTTCTGCCCTGTCGTTTTACGGAACAAACGCGAACTGCGCGATGGCCGCAAAGAGTTTCAATCCACGTTTGGCCTGATGACATACAACTTCAGTTCGCCGGAGGCCAAGTCCGCTTTCGATGCCAATCCCGCTCGATATGCTCCGGCAGGAGGAGGAAGCGACGTTGTGTTGCTGGTAAACACGAATGAAGAGGTCGCCGGAATTCTGGACTTTTCGTTGTGGTACAACGACCGGTTGTACATGTTCCGTTCGCAAGAAACGCAGGCGATTTTCTCACAGGATCCTCAGAAGTACTCCAGCCAGTACTGAGTCGGCAGTGCCGGACGTCAGTTCGGAACAACATATCGCTCAGGAGACGCTGCATCCCAGACGATTGACGTTCCAATACAATTCGGCGCTGAGCACCAGGAACGGTTGCCGCCGGGTCGGGGCCGGGAACAACGTCAACAGGGCCGCACGGCGGACATTGTGCCTGGCTCACGTCGCGCCGTGTGCCGACGTGACAACAAGCCGGTCAGCACCAGCATGAGTCATCTGCAGCCAGGAGCCGTCTTCAAGAAGATGGGATCGTGGAAAAGCGACGCTCGCATGTAGAAAGACGCTCGCCGCAGCCACAAGTCAGCGTAATACCCTATGAGTTTGGCGGGGGGCTGACTTCCACGCCGTGCTGCGGTCGGCCACGTCGGTTAATGAACTGTTTCGAGCAGCATCCCTTTCACGCCCGGTGGCTTGCTTTGTGCTCGACCAGCAGCAACAGTCTGTCGCGGGTTGTCAGGGCGTCATTCGCTGATCACCTTTCCGCCAATACACGCAGCAGCAGCGGAATTCTGTAACGCTTTAGCAAAGATCTCGGCTGAATGGATGATTTTTCTTCCATCCATTGCCACGCTATATGCCGGAACGCGCACTGCCCCGCGACATTGGACGGTGCAACGCGGAAAACAAGCAGTTCGAAATCCACAACAGAGTAGCGTGTCGGCCCCGCCGAAAAAGCCATTCGTTTCGACATCCGAGAATCAACTATGCGTATCACCCCCTTCGTTTGTTCACTGCAACTTACCATTCTTGCCGCATGTATCAGTTCAGCCGCACATAGTCAGGCTGACGAAGCAATCCCGTACGTGATGCCCGGGCGGGGCATCTGCGCTCATCGCGGTGCCAGCGATACTCATCCGGAAAACACGCTGGCCGCGTTTCGGGAAGCGATCATGCTTGGGGCACAGATGATTGAGTTTGATGTGACGCTGACAAAGGACAAGGCGCTGGTCCTGCTGCACGACACAACACTGGATCGCACGACCGATGGCAGTGGCCCTGTATCGGACATCACTCTTGATGACGCCCGAAAGCTTGATGCCGGATCGTGGAAAGACAAAAAGTTCAAAGGCGAACGCGTCCCAACGCTGACGGAAGCATTAGCCATGATGCCACAGAACATCTGGCTGAACGTTCATCTGAAAGGCGGTGCGGAACTTGCAAAAAAAACCGCAACGGTCATTTCCGAAACCGACCGACTTCATCAGTGTTTTCTGGCCTGCGGTCATGATGCGGCGGTTGCTGCCAGGACGGTCGTGCCAGGTGTCCTGATCTGCAACATGGAACGTCAGGCAAATTCTCAGCAGTATGTTGATGAGACGATCGCCCTGCAGTCTGACTTCATTCAGCTGTATGGTGGCGATGCGGTTGATTCGGCTCACACGAAACAACTCAGCAAAGCAGGTATTCGCATCAACTATTGTTGTGCGAACGAGGCAGAAAAAGTGGCGGCACTGTTCGACGCCGGTGTACAATTTCCGCTTGTCGACAAACTCGGCGACATGCTGAAAGTGGCAGACGAAAAAGACATTGAACGGCTGACGCCGGTGTATCGATCGCGGCTGAAGAAGACCGGAAAGAAGGCTGTACCATTGTTCGTCGATGGCGAAGCACAGGTTGTCCCGGCGTTTCAGGACCAGACTCAGTGGATCCATCACGACCTGTGGGTGGAAACGGAATTCGATTCTGACAGCGATGGCCGGCCGGACCGAATGCACGTCAGTGTCACGCGACAGCGTCAAACCGACACCGAAGGGTTGAAGGTTGCTGCAGTCTATGTGTCCAGTCCTTATTTTTCCGGCACCGCATCGGGCGTTAGAGACTTCTTTTGGGATCCCCGTCAGGAACCTGGCCAGCCGCCGAAGCCACACGCCCCGCCACCTTCGATTCCCCTGCAGACCCGCCGCGTCGTGATTTCAAAGTCACACTGGAAGAACTGGGTCCCAAGAGGCTTTGCCGTCGTTCATTCGGCTTCGCCAGGAACAGGCCTCTCACAGGGTTGCCCAACCATCGGCGGCGACAACGAATCGCTCGCACCGAAAGCTGTGATTGACTGGCTGAACGGTCGAGCCCCTGGCTTCACGACACCAACCGGTGACAACAAAGTCGAAGCATTCTGGTGCACGGGCAAGGTGGGCATGACCGGCACTTCCTACAACGGCACGATCCCCCTGGCGGCTGCGACAACCGGTGTCGATGGATTGGAAGCCATCATCCCGATCGCACCCAACACATCGTACTATCATTACTATCGCTCGCACGGACTGATTCGGCATCCGGGCGGATACATCGGCGAGGACATCGACGTTCTGTACAACTACATCAACAGCGGCAATCCGGAACGCCGCGAAACCTGCGACTGCTATGTCCGTGATAAAGAGATGGCTGAAGGATTTGATCGTGTCACGGGCGACTACAATTCGTTTTGGGCCGGACGTGACTACCTGAACGATCTGGGTCCTTTGAAAGCCTCGTTGCTGATGGCACATGCGTTCAACGACTGGAACGTCATGCCGGAACACAGCGTCCGTATCTACAAAGCCGTGCAGGCGAAAGGTGTGCCCGTTCAATCGTACTTCCACCAGGGAGGACACGGAGGAGAGCCGCCACTGAAAATGATGAATCGTTGGTTCACGCGTTATCTGTACGGGATTCAAAACGGAGTCGAAAAGGATCCGAAGGCGTGGATCGTTCGCGAAAACGTCGACCGGCAGAAACCCACGCCCTACGCCGACTATCCGAATCCCGAAGCCGGCGTGGTCACGTTGCATCCCGGTGCAGGCGGCAAAGAACGCGGCTCGCTCGCCGTGACAAACCCAACGGAACGCGGCACGGAAACTCTGACGGACAACTTTTCATTCAACGGAGCCACGCTGGCTCAGGCGGAATGGACTGATCACCGTCTGCTTTACGTGACTGAAAAACTGAAGAAACTACTTCACATTTCCGGTACCGCTCGCCTGCGAACACGACTGTCCTGCAACAAGCCCGCCGCCAACTTTTCGGTCTGGCTGGTTTCACTGCCGTGGTCCACAAGCGAAAAAGCAAAGATCTATGAAAACGTGATCACTCGTGGCTGGGCGGATCCACAAAACCAGAAGTCACGTTCGGAAAGCGAGCCATTGGTACCCGGACAGTTCTACGATCTGACCTTCGACCTGCAGCCGGACGACCACATCATTCCCGCCGGCCAGCAGATCGGCATGATGATCTTTTCCACCGACCGTGACTTCACACTGTGGCCGGACCCGGGAACGGAAATAACAATCGACCTGGACGCGACCAGCATTGAACTGCCAATCGTCGGTGGTGAAGAGTCGTTCAACAGTGCGATGAAGTAGAAACGAATCCCATTCTCCGTGTCTCCGTGGTTCAGTCGCTTTATTCACCACGGAGAAAACAACGGAATCAGTCACGGCCTTTGCGTTCTTCCAGTAACTCCGAAATCACCGCCGAAATTTCCTCACCGGCGTCCTTTGAAAATCCCACTTTCACGTGCTTGATGGTATTGCCCGGACCAATCACCACTGTGTGGGGAATGCCGGAAACGCCAAACTGCCTGGCAATGACAGAACCTCGATCCAGTGCAACGCCCGGCGACAGATTCTGACGGTTCAGAAAAGCACGAATCCGGTCTGGAGATTCTTCCAGGTTGATCGCCACGAAAATCACATCGGACGAAGGAAAAGCTTCCGTAGCGGAAATGTACTCGGGCAAAGCAGCGATGCACGGTCCGCACCACGTTGCCCAGAAGTCCAGGACCACGACCTTGTCGACATGGTCGCCCAGCCGGAAAGTACCGCCATCAAGTGTTGGCAATTCAAAGTCAACGGCCGGTTTGCCAATCAGATCGTGCCCGGCTGACGCAGTTGCAGTGCTTTCGGACGAATCCCACTCAGGCTCCCGCGCGTTCCTCGGGATCCAGTGGGCATAGGACAGCGTCTCTCCGCGACCTTCCGGAGTCCCCAGGAACAAATCTCGAATTGCATTCGCCGGCACTCGGCACGAACCCAACCCAGGAGATTCGCCAATCAGATGACCGTCAATCATTTTCTGCGGCGTCATGTTTAACGTAAACCCATTATCCAGCCGCATCTGCACGGCAGTATCCGGTCGGCGTTCCGCATCGGCGCCATCGACGTCGTCAGCACCTGCCGGCCGCAACCAGATGACAGTCGCAATTCGCTCACGGGGAAACCGAAACTCTTCCAGGCGGGATTCGAAGCGAACAACTCCGTCTGCAAATCCCAATAGACGACCTCGCAGCACGTCTCCGTTGGGAGCCAGCAGCACGTGAGTCGGAGGGTCCTGGCGGCGGAATCGAGGAATCGTGAGTGTGCGCAGTCGAGTTTCCTCCTGGATAAACTGTTTCACAGAAGCCCCGACGAAGTTCTGCACCTTGAAGTCGTGGATCTCCAGCAGCCGTTTTTCGTCCGTCATTCGGCCCGCAAAGCCCCTCACGAGTACTGCCACCGGCGTCATCGCAGTCGAGAACAACAGCCCTCGCTCCGACGCACCTGCCGGATTCAACGCGATCGATTTAACTTCGTTGTTATTCACGTAGACGTGAATTTTTCCATCGCGAGTGAGTAAGCGGATCCGGGCTTCCGGTTGCTTAACCACAACTGCGCCGTCCTGAATCCCGCCGCGGACCGCGTTAAGCAGCAACAATCGTGGATCCTGATTCATCGGCTTACGCGAAACAAGGATTTGGTTGGGGGCAATGGTGAAGGTCACCGCCGTACCGCGCTCCGGAGTGGCCATGCCCCTGCCATTCAACATCGCGGCCCGTTTCTCCGCATACATCCAGATCGTCATTGCTCCGTAACTCTGTCCGCCCCATTTCAGCTGGAACGAAACATCATCGCCATGGAGGATTGAATCGTGGCCGTAGGACCTGTTCTTCGTTTGAGTAAATTCGAGCACATCGGTTCGGGGAATGGCTACTGGATTGCCGACTGCATCCTTCCATCCCCCACCACCAAAGCCCTCGTGTCGACTGCGGTCAGAAGCACCCAGTTCAATCGCCTTCACATAGCGACTGGGTAGTTTCCGGGAGTCGGTCACAGGACTCGTGATACGAAGAGACTGTTCATCACAGCCTTCCAGACAACACGGCAGGACATCGCCGTTTTCCAGGTAAAGCACGTCCGGATAGGCGACCGTGTTAATCGTCAGTTCCGTGGGTTCCTCGCCGCGTTGAAAGCGAGCGTTGCCATTGGAAATCAGCGTTGTGGAATTTCGACCGCCGATCGGAGTCCACCTGATCGGACCAGCATCGCCGGCTTTCACCGTCAGCTTGCCACCCAGTGAACCACCTTCAAAGAACAATCGGTCCGGCTCTGCGTTTGATTCTTCTGCGGCCGGAAGCATAATGCGTCTAACACCGGCAAGCGAGGACGTAATCGGAGTCTTGCTGTGATCGGTGGACAACGTCACCGAATCATCGTCCATCGAAACCAAATATCCAGAGACAAAGCCGCCGTCGCGCCATGCAACCCGCGTCTTATCTTCTGCCTCTAACTTCTCAACATGGGTCGAAATAACAACGCGACTTACGTCCGATACCGGTATCGACATGATGTCGGAAATTTCGCCGAGCTCCGCAGTCGCCGGTGCCGCATCAGCTGGATGTTTGACTGCAATCTGCAGTGTCTGGTCCGCAGCAAGTCCCGCCAGTGTTCCGTACTGGATTGTACCGTCCTTCAGATGCACCCTGCTCTCACCGGGTAACAGCGGCTGAGGCAGCACACCATCCCATGCGGCAACTCGAAGGTACTTGATGGACAGGTCGCTATCCATGACATGAAAGACAATGCCGTCTCTCGGTTGCTCCCACGCACCGGCTGCTGTCTTTCCCAGCAGCTGCCCGGCGCTGGAGTAGACGGCCATCACGTGTTGGGAGAAATCAACGAACAGATGGAAATGTATCTTGCGCTGGTCGGTCGGAATCCTCTGCAACTCGACGAAGTCCGGACCGCAACGGGCCACCAATTCGTCGCCCCACATTTCCACGCGAGGAATGTTGTCTTCGTTCGTACCCAGCGTGACAGCGAAGTCAGGAAGTGACGACGAACTGACAACAACTTCCACTTCACATCGTTCGGGAAATGTCATTTTGTGTCGCAGTTGTGTGTCGCCCAAAGCGGTGGTCAGAGAGCCGTCGTTTTCCTGCCGCCAGTCGCCGTTTTCTTTTCCCGTGGCATCAACACTCCATCCCTCCAGACCTCGCAGTCCCGAAAAAACTGTCCCCTGCCCCTGGCGGCGCCGGAAACCCCCGATCTGGCTACGCAGTATTCGCATGTTGCCATGGCGGCGACTGCGAAATCTGATGGATTCTGAATCGACCGCCGTGATCGCCCCAAAGACCATGTTGTCATTGATCATCGTGATCCGGAATTCATCATCCGGCACGACTTCGACTGGAGTGGCCGATTCAGGAAACTGAATG
Source organism: Fuerstiella sp. (assembly GCA_024230215.1). Classification (GTDB taxonomy): domain Bacteria; phylum Planctomycetota; class Planctomycetia; order Planctomycetales; family Planctomycetaceae; genus Fuerstiella. Next base: position 72,389 of record JAAERP010000125.1, read on the forward strand.
GACGACAGGACGGACAGATCGATCTGCAGCGATTCCGAAAAAAACGATGGCGACCTCCAGGTGAGTGTGTCCCTGCTGGCCGAATCAAGTTCACCGCCGAGGCTGTCACCATTGCTCCAGAACAACATCGGCACTGCGGGAGGAGACGCCACAATCAACGATGTTGGCAGAATCAAAAGTGTGGCGAGTAGCACGATTCGCATGGGGGGGGGGGGACTCTGTTCGTACCTGCGATACATCCGACGAATCGCAGTTGAATGATTCGTTATCGTTCGTAGATCGGAAGAAACCGATAATTCAACGCCAGCGCCAGCAACGACATGGCGGTGCCGTAGGCTGGACCATAACTTGACGGAAAACTGCCGTCATCGCTTTGCATCGCCTTCAATTGCCGTATCGTTTGGGTGTTCCACTTATCCCATGCGGCAAAGTCGCCCTGAAACAGTGCCTGAGCCATGTAGTAACGAAAATAGAACGGATAACTGGTCGGCGAGTACTGAATGTTGCCAGCCGTCTGCCGGAAGACCGCCTGCGATTCTTTCAGATCCTTCCGGCGACCGACCGCATACACCAGCGACGCGATGGCCTGCAGATTTTTTCGGGCAGTTGAACCGCCGCTCGATCCGGAATACCCAACTCCGCCCTGACTGGACGTCATCTTCCGAAAGTACTCGATCGCCTTGTCGATGCATTCATCAGGCACCTTGACGCCCGCATTGCGGGCAGCGAACAATCCCATCAACACCGCTCCGGCAACGGATGTATCAGAGTTATTGTCTGACGGCGAATAACGCCAGCCTCCCCAGGAATTATTTTTCTGCGCCGTCACGGCACAACGAACGGCAAGCTCCAGGGCTTCTCCGATAGACCGTCGCCGCTCGTTTTCAGTGCCGACCCACAGGGTGTCTTCGTCCAGGACTCCGTAAACTTCAGACAGACCCAGCATGCCGAATCCGTGATGATACATGCTGTTCCCAAGATAACCGGTGGCGCCGTCCTGTGCGGTTATCATGCTGCGGACGGCCGCCCGCAGATTCTGACTGTATTTTCCGAAATTCGGGTCCTCGCCGCTGGCCAGAAAGACCATGACCCCCATGCCCGTGATCGCTGCGCCGTTGGAACCGCGACCATGACTGGCCGGCTGACCGCCCCAGTCACCACTTTCCATCTGGTGCTCAGCCAACCACGAAAGCCCGCGTTCATAGATCACCTCAACATCAGCCGGAACACGTGCCCCGAAACGAAGCTGCGGATCCTGAGCGAGCCCTCGGTGCGCACCGACGACGGAAAAACACAATGCCACAAGCAGCCCCGCGAAGAAGCGCCACCGAGGATTCGGCAATCGCTGCGAAAGCCCGGCGGCTATCATTGAATGCTCTCCACGGCGTTGAAAAAAGCATCCAGCCCATCGCGAAATTCAGCAGGCAGTTCGTTCACGGAAGACCCCGTGGATTGCTTCACACCTCGGTGTTCCACCTGAGCCTGCAGGTCAGAACTGGTTCCATACAGCGCCAGTGCGGGCTGGTCTGTGTCACCGGTGCCACCGCCGCCAGGTGTGGCACCTCCGCCCCCCCACCTTTCGGATTGGCCCGCTTCGCCTGCAGCAGCAATTCGATCACTTCGGTTTCTGCTGCGATCGCATCCGAACCGGTTTCGGGACGACTTAGAATCTGTGTTGTTTCGGCCATCACCGCCACAGCGGCGGCAATGGTCTTCAGCTCTTTGGCGAAGTTGGCTGCGCTTTCAGGCAGCGTTTGAATATCAACGATCACGTTCTTCAGCCGACTGTGCAGGTCATCCTGTATTTTTGACAATCCTGTCGCTCGGCTAACGTATTCGTCCCGCTGCAGAGCCTCACGCGACCGTTCCACGCCGCGGGTTTCATCCCGCAGATCGATTTCAGCTTCAATAATTCGCATCACCTCCAGCACGACAAAGGGCGGCAAACTGGCGCCCGACTTTGAACCGGGTCAGGATCCGCCCGGCGCGGGTTCCACCAGTTCTTCCGCCCAGCGATCCAGAGTATCACACCAGAACTCAGACCGGGAAATACCTTCGCCGGTGAAGTTGCGACGGACACGTGCGCCGATGCCAGTCACCATGGACGTTACTTTCGTTTCTTCCATCTGTGCGATGACGCGCAGAAATTTCGGTTCCTGACGACGTTCGTAATACGCTTCAAGGTCTGATTGAATGGTCCAGATAGACTGACTCTGCGCCTCTTCACGTTCTGCAATCTTCTCCACCTGCGTGTTCTGACGATCGTCAAGTTTCGAGGCGTCAAGGCCGAAGCCCTTGAACAATGTTCGGTTCAGGTCTGCCGCAACTTCCATCTGCCGCCGTGAGGCCGCCTTCAGTCTCTTCACAAACGTGCTGTTTTCCAGGTCGTCCATAATCTTCTGCAGGTCGGCACGCACCTTCGCAAAGTCCGCCAACAGGTCGGCCTGTTCTCCCACCGCCTCATCCACACTTTCCTGAGGAGGACACGGTTCGCTGTCCTGCTTCGGCCCGCCGTGCAGAACGGTCGTGGGCAACGTCAGCCTGCTTTTGCCGCCCTTGGCGGGATCTTCTTTCTTTTCTTCATCATCATCTTCTTCATCCGACTTCATGAAACCGGATTCCACATCCGTTAACTTTGGCACGGCAGCGGGCTGCTTTTCTCCGGGCTCTGATTCACCGCCTTCGCCCGCCTTGCCACTACGATTGTTGCCGGCGGTCGGCGCTGTTTTTGACTGGCCTTCAGAACTTTTCCCCGACGGCGGCTTGCGTGCGCTGGCGGCAGAGGCCAGCAGCTCGGCGACAGACGGCATGCGGTGTTCGCCAATCTGCTTCAGTTTCTCCAGGGCCGTAGCCCAGGTTTCCAGGTGACCAACAAGCATTTCCGGATTACGCATGGCCTGTCGAATCAACTGATCGCCGTGATCGGTAATGGCTCCCAGACGCTGAGCATTGGCACGTTCGGCCGCAGCCTGTTGTTCGACACGGCGACGAGTTTTCGTTTCGTCCAGTTGCTCCGAATCCATACGCCGCAGTTCTCGGTTGGCATCATGCAGTCGCATCTCTTCTTCGTAGACATCATCTGCCAGGCTGGCCCAGCGACGCAGTTGTTTCTTGATCCAGATGGCGTGCTCTTCCGGGGTCATCACGTGAATCAGACATGTGGGCGAATACGAGCGGCCGCGTTCGGGCTTAAAGTCTTCCGCGTACGCTCGTATTTCCAGCGTCTGTGCTCGCACGTTATCGCTGAGTGCACAAAACGTCGCCTGACTGGAAAGTGCCGTCTGCTCAGGCTGGCCGATGGACACAATCTTATCCCCGGTCTCGGGATTCGGATTTCGCAGCGGGTCCGCCACACCACGCCATTCAACACCAACTTCTTTCACCCCGTAGTCATCATCTGCCTGGATATCGAATGAGATAACTTCAGTGGAAAGCACGACCTGCCGAGGATCCAACTGCTGAACGGACACACCGGGTTCGGCATCGTCAACGGCTTTGATCTTCAGCATGAAGCTGTCTTTAGCGGTCAATCCCAATTCGTCCGTCCACTGAAACTCCACGGCTTCTGAGTCAGCAACCAGAACCGCTTCGGCAAGGATTCTTGACCCTTCGAACTTCGCGACGCTGCCACGAACCGTAGCCGACTGCAGATCGCGACTGATGTCTGCGGAAAAGTCTGCCACCGATCCTTTCAGCAGCGAAACAACTCCACTACGGGCATCGACCAGTAGATCTCGCGAGTACTGCAGGTAATCAGGCAACGTGATGGATGCGGTCATGCTGTTCAGTTCCGGCCGAGTGGCCACATGTACGTCCACCGACTCACGAATGTCTCCGATGCGCACCTGCAGAGTACCGGTTTCCATCTGCGGCGGAATTCGAAACTCATACCTGTCGCCATTGAGTTCCGTGTCGACCGGTGACTGTTCATTAAAGTGGACAGAACCGCCCCCCGGTGTCCATTGCGTGTCCGGCGACAGCTGCGCGATGAACGGAAACTCTTCGCCATGCGGAACGACGATCTGCGGCGGCAGTTCTTCAACCTGAGCAAACGTGTAACGGTCAACATCCTGCCAGGGCATCAGCCATCGCTGTAACGCGTTCCAGCCAGCGGCGGGCACGGTGGCCATCGCCAGAATCATCAGCAACACGGGCCCTGCGGCAATGGCCGCCCATGTCTTGTGTCTTTGCTGGGGCACAGCATCAGAAAAGTCCCGGTCACGAACAGCTGCGTCAACGTGTTCGACGGCTGCTCGCGCCAACGTTTCACTGGTGCCCAGGTTGCTGTCTTCGCGGGACAGCTCCACCACGCTGAGCAATTGATCACCCAACGCCGGAAACCTGTGTTTCAACAGGGTCGCCACTTGTTCCATGCGCCGAGTGCCCCACACCCAGCGGTGACACTTCAACGGAAAGAACACAGCAAACCCGAGACACCCAACAGCAAGGATCGCAATACGTACCAATCCTGGCGTATCGACAAAACGGTCCAGCACAAACACCGCCACGTATGAGAGTGTCAGACCGAAGAGGCCGCCGAGAACACCTTCCGCGATTTTGACCTTGCGAACCTGCCTGCGGAACTCGTCAAGCCGGCGGCGAGTGGCCTCGGGTATCCGAATTGACGATGAAGTCATGCTCGATTTGCTCCGAAGCAGACACTGTGACGACGACGGAAGGGCGTGTTGTGGTCACCACCCGATACGTGAGGCAACAGTATATGCCTCAGGGACAACCGGGGAGAGAGACAAATTGGCTCAAAACGTGCATAATCACGGACCAACGATTTTCCGTGTACGTGCTCTTGTTCGTGTGGACGCAAGAGCCACACTAAGAAAACTATGGGAAACATGGTCCCAATGTGAATTCACTCGTTTAACCGCGTGGGCATCGCCCCGCGTTCTGCGTGTAAAAAACGCGCGGCCCGATGCCCACGCGGTTAAACGAGATATCGCTGTTGCCATTCATTCCCGTCACAGTGGGATGCATCATAGAAAACACACTCAAACCGCAACACAGTCGTCTCGCGTCACTAATTCACGCGACACATTTTCCTTTTCAGAATGGATGCTTCAAATTAATCGCGTGCGCGCAGTCAATTTGTGCGAGATCGTTGGTCGCCTGACGACAGGACGCTACAAGACACCGTTGTTTGTACATAAATCGAACAACGTGCGGCGGAGCCGCAAAAGCACGTAGCCGTGGGTGAAACCCATGGAAGA
>JAAERP010000126.1 GCA_024230215.1 Fuerstiella sp.
CTGACGCGGAGGCACACGCGTTTTATCGAGCGTGATCTGCCCGGCGTCGTGACGCAGGCTGTTGGGCGTCTTTCTGAGATGCGAACCCAGCAGGCTGACCGCATCGACGCCTACAAGCAAAAGCGGATTCAAGATCGCACGGCTCATGACCTCATGGTTCGTGCTGTCGATAGTCGTGTGATTCCTGTGACCCAGTTGCCGCTGGTCGTCAAGGAATGGCGTGAGCCCAGCCACGATAAGTTCACCGAGAACGGTCGCAGTGTCTGGCGGTTGTTCAACGCGATCACGGAGCCTTTCAAAAGCCGCTCGCTCGAAATGCTGCCTCGCAGATCCCAAGCTCTACACGGCATACTGGATCGCGTCTGTCAGGTCGCAGCCTGACACTCTCTTCTTTTTCGTCTGTCCCGCGTGGGACGGTCACTCTTTATGAGGCGACCGTCTTCGGGCGGTCGCTCTGTTCTTTAACCAAAGGAGCAAAGCCATGAAACAGGCTGAACTCAATCGTCAGGTTGCAAAGCAGCTTGGCGAATCTATCTGCGAGATCGCTCGTCGCGGTTGCTCTCTTGTTGAAGAAGTCCCGGATGAGCCTGCCAAACCGCAGGTCCAA
>JAAERP010000127.1 GCA_024230215.1 Fuerstiella sp.
AGAATACACAGACTACAAAGCAAAATTCACTGGTAATCTACGTTGATTTCTCGACTCGTGGGCCGTCAACTACGATTTGCGGCACTAGTCCAGACACAGAAGAGTTGACGACTCTTCGACGAAGACATCAGACATTTCGGATTACCCCGACGGAGGTCTCAAATTATTTGCGTAGGCCCGGACCATTCATGAGTGCACGCTAAGCGTGACTCGGTTCTCGCCTGACTCGCTGCGTCTCCACCGTCGCAGTACCCGAAATGTCTGAGTTACAAACGGCCGCGAGGAAGCATTCCCTGCGGCCGTTTTTTTGCGCCTGACTGACGTCCGTTTCCTCGCGACTCCATTTCAACATCAGGCGTCCGCGATGTGCTGCATGACAGCTCGTACCAGCGGTCCCATTTTGGGTGGGCTGGCTTCGACGCTGACGACAAGGCCTTCTTCGCGGAGCGTCTGGCCGCACGTCGGGCCGATGGAACCAACAACGGTCCTGTTGGCGGAACTTAACCACTCGTCCCGCTGGGCCATCTGTTCAGCGATCTTAAGAACGTGGCGGACCTGCTGAGCACTCGTGAACAGCAAAGCGTCGATTTCACCATCAATTGTCTGCCGGATGGCCTGGCGCAGAGGTGCGATATCGTCCGGCAGTGCCCAGCGATAAACGGGAATTGGCAGGACCGTGGCACCTCGCGACGTCAGGCCATCACAGAGTTCCGGGTTTGGTATGCCGTATTCCTGAACGGCGACGTTTTGATTGTTAAGTTCAATCTGCGCCTCATCGATGGCGGTCAGCAATTCTCTCCAGGTGTTCGGTTCTGGTGCCTTAACCGTGAACTTCAGGCCATGACGCTGCAACACGGCTGCAGGTTTGGGGCCGCGAACCAGCAACGGCATTCGCCCCATCGACTGCAACAGACCTTGTTCCAGATCCTGAGCTGCTGCCACCTTCAGCATCGTTTCGGTGCCAACTCCGGTCAGCAGAACCATGTGCGAAACAGCCCCGGAGATCACTTGTCGAATCGCATCAAGGGCAACGGCATTTTCTTCAAATGGCACCTGCTGCATCGACGGTGCGATCATCGCATGGCCGTCGAAACGCTCGATCAATGATCGCATTTCCGCGGATCGCCGACTTTCGAAGCTGCAGATAACGGGCCGTTTGTTCATGACTTACCGAGCCGCACGGCGAAAGCTGCGGGAAAAATAATCGACCACGCCGTGTTCATCGATCGATGATACGAGATCGAGATTCGACTGCCCGGTCACAACCTGTCGCCGGTCGATGACCGTCATTCCACGAGTCAGCTCTCCGCTGGTCTCCACTTCTCCGCGCAGAGCTTCCACAGAAAATGATTCCGCTTTTGCAGCCACTGCGAGAGCCACAACGCCGTGCAGCGGGATGCCTTCGAACGCCAGTTCCTGCCGATTCGCTCGAACGGCATATTGCAGCAGCGACGACAACACAGCGCCGTTCATTGTGGATTCTGTCAACTGCGACAGCATATCAACGTCTTCAAATGTCAGCACTGGTGTCCGACTGATGTCCAGCGGGATCAGCGTCTTGATCGCCGGCAATCGAAGAACGGCCGCCGCTGATTCCGGGTCGCACCAGATATTGAACTCGGCAACAGGAGTGACGTCGCCGCAGGCGTTGTTGACCCCGCCCAGCGACACAATCGCATCCAGTAGTTCAGGCAATTCCGGATCCAGGTCGCAGGCGACCGCCAGATTGGTGAGTGGCCCCAGCGTTAACAGTTTCACCTCGTGCGGAAACTCTCGAACAAGGTCCACAATCAGTTTTGAGGATTCGCGACGATTGTGAAGGTCCGGTATGTCGACCGTGACATCGCCAAGTCCGTGCCTGCCGAAAAAACTGTGTCGTGTGGGCACCGACTGCGACGACAGACGGGGAGCCACGATCGGCAATTCGGACTGTCCGATTCTGGGATACTTCACGGGGTCGATCAGGTCGGTCAGAAACTTCAGGTTTCGTGTGGCCTGCCGTCCGGAAACGGACCCGGCAGTCGCCGTCAGGCCGATTACCTCCAACGATGGGTCCACCAGAGCAGTGAGAACCGCCAGGGCGTCGCCAATGCCTGGATCTGCGTCAATGATGATTTTCTGAGGCAACGTGCTTCTTTCATGCGTTTTCCGACGCCGTCACCGCCAGCCCTCGTCAGCGGAAGAATCCCGGTCTCCTTCAGGAATGTGTAAACCGAATCAAATGTGCGTGTTTTGGCAGATGATTGGCTGATCACTTCCGGTCCGGAGAGACCGCGACCTTGCGCCACTGTAGAGAAAAATGCTCTTCGATAGAAGAAACGATGGCCTTGCCGCTTCAAATCCGGGGCAAGGAGGCCGATCTTCTTGAACGCCCCGGATTTGCTGTTAACCTTCTCGAAATTTTGCGCGTTTTTGCCGCTGCTGCCTGCCTGCAAAGTTACTCGCTGCCGTTGGGAAATATCCCCGGAACCCCGTCAGCGGTCACTCTGCGCGCTTGCCGTGTGGTGAACGAGGCAAACGTCACGAATTTCGAAACAGAATCTGCGTCGGACAGATCCGATGGATTGTGTTCGTACGTGACGTCGATCACAAGTCGCGAGTACATCCCCAAAGGCTTCATCAAGTGCCACGTCGAGACGACATAAAGAAGATTCTGATCATCGGCTCCGGTCCCATTGTGATCGGACAGGCATGCGAATTCGACTATTCGGGAACTCAGGCCTGCAAGGCTCTTCGTGAAGAAGGGTACGAGGTCGTGCTGGTCAATTCCAATCCGGCCACCATCATGACGGACCCGGATACTGCTGACCGCACCTACATCGAACCGATCACGTGGCAGTACGTCGAAAAAATCATCGAACAGGAACGTCCGTGTGCTCTGTTGCCGACATTGGGCGGGCAGACCGGTTTGAATACTGCGATGGACCTTGCTCGCGAAGGCGTTCTGAAAAAATACAACTGCGAGATGATCGGAGCTCAGGAGGACGTCATCAAGAAGGCGGAGGAACGCGAAGCCTTCAAGGAAGCGATGACAAAAATCGGAATGGACGTTCCCCGAAGTTTCGTTGTTCACAATCTGGAAGACGCCAGGGAGGCGGTCAAAGCAATCGGTCTGCCGATCATTATCCGCGCCAGCTTTACGCTCGGCGGCACAGGCGGTGGCATCGCCTACAACATCGAAGAATTTGAAGACCTCGTGCGACAGGGATTGACACTGTCCCCGATCAGCGAACTTCTGCTGGAAGAATCCATCCTCGGCTGGAAGGAGTACGAGATGGAAGTGATGCGTGACCGCGCTGACAACGCCGTCATCATCTGCTCGATCGAGAACTTTGACCCGATGGGGGTCCACACGGGCGATTCCATTACCGTTGCTCCGGCTCAGACGCTTTCTGATAAAGAGTACCAGCGAATGCGGGATGCAACGCTCGCGTGTATGCGTGAGATCGGCGTCGAAACCGGTGGTTCCAATGTGCAGTTCGCCATCAACCCGGACAACGGCCGGATGGTAATCATTGAAATGAACCCGCGAGTCAGCCGGTCCAGTGCGCTGGCGTCAAAGGCGACCGGATTTCCGATCGCAAAGATTGCTGCGAAACTGGCGGTCGGTTATCGGCTGGACGAAATCAAGAACGATATTACTCGTGAAACGCTGGCCTGTTTCGAACCCACAATTGACTACGTCGTTACGAAGATACCTCGCTGGACCTTCGAAAAATTTCCCGAAGCTGATCCGACACTGACTGTGCAGATGAAGTCAGTGGGCGAAACCATGGCGATTGGCCGAACGTTTCGCGAATCTCTGCAAAAAGCTCTGCGCGGGCTGGAGATTGGGCATTTCGGGCTCGGCGGAGGCAAAAAGGATTTGTGGGACACGGATCGCCGGCCCAGCGAAGAGGAAATTCTCAACAAGCTGTCCGTGCCCAATGAACACCGTATCTTCTACCTGCGATATGCGCTCAAAGCCGGTAAGTCGATCGAAGACATCCATGAAACGACGGACATTGATCCGTGGTTCCTGCGAAGCCTGCAGCAATTGGTGGAACTGGAAAACCAAATCCGTGAAATCACTCGGCTGGCCGATGCACCGCCGGAGTTGATTCGCACGGCAAAGGAGAATGGGTTTTCTGACGCGCAGCTGGCGTTCTGGTGGAACACGTCGCAGATTGAAGTGCGATCACACCGCAAGGAACTGGGCATCGAAGCTACATTCAAACAGGTTGACACCTGTGCGGCCGAGTTCGAAGCGTACACGCCTTACTACTATTCCACGTACGAACAGGAAGATGAATCTCCGGCGAAGGAACCAGGAAAGAAACGGATCATGATTCTGGGCGGCGGACCAAACCGCATTGGGCAGGGGATTGAGTTTGACTACTGCTGCTGTCAGGCGGCCTTCGCTCTCGAAGAATTGGGCATCGAGAGCATTATGGTCAATTCCAACCCGGAAACGGTTTCTACTGACTACGACACGTCGGATTACCTGTTCTTTGAACCGCTGACGACAGAAGACGTGCTGAATATCTGTGACCGCATGCAGCCAGATGGAATCATCGTGCAGTTTGGCGGCCAGACACCTCTGAATCTTGCCCGTGGTCTGGAAGCCGCTGGTGCTAACATCATCGGCACCTCGCCGGACATGATCGATGCTGCCGAAGACCGCGAACGCTTTCAGGCGATCCTGGAGAAGCTGGACCTTCGCCAGCCACCGAACGGAATTGCCACCACCACGGAAGCAGCTAGAGCAGCAGCCGAGCGAGTTGGTTATCCGGTGCTGGTCCGCCCCAGCTACGTACTGGGCGGGCGCGCCATGGAAATCTGTTACGACCAGGCTTCACTGGTACGGTACATGACCGAAGCGGTCGATGTGTCACCGAACAAGCCGGTTCTGATTGACAAGTTTCTGGAAGACGCCATCGAAGTGGATGTCGACGCAGTTTCCGACGGAACAGACACAGTTGTGGGCGGTGTCATGGAACACATAGAAGAAGCCGGTGTGCATTCCGGCGATTCGGCCTGTGCCCTGCCCCCACATTCACTGTCGGATGACGTGCTGGACGAGATCCGCGTGGCTACTCATGCTCTGGCGCGGGAGTTGCAGGTGTGCGGGCTGATGAATATTCAGTTTGCCGTCAAAGCCGAGGGCGAAGGCCACGCCGTTTACATACTGGAAGTCAATCCGCGGGCCAGCCGCACATCACCGTTTGTTTCCAAGGCCACAGGCAGATCACTGGCGAAGATCGCAGCCAAGGCGATGACGGGTGTGTCTTTGAAGGATCTGGGTGTTACGTCGGAGATCGTACCGAAGTACACGTCGGTCAAAGAGAGCGTCTTTCCTTTCAACCGTTTCTTCGGCGTGGACATTGTGCTGGGTCCGGAGATGCGTTCGACCGGAGAAGTGATGGGAATCGACGCCGAGTTTCCGATGGCGTTTGCGAAGGCCCAAACAGCCGCTGGTGCGAATCTTCCCAGCACGGGCAACGTGTTCATCAGTATTGCGTCGTCGTACAAACAGAAGATGATCGAACCCGCTCGTCGCCTGTTGGCACTGGGTTTCAGTATCGTCTGCACGTCGGGCACGGCACGAGTCTTCAAGGACGCTGGCCTGGACGTGAATACCGTGAAGAAGCTGCAGGAAGGGCGACCGAACCTGCTGGACCTGATGGCCAATCAGGAGATCCACTTCATCTTCAACACTCCCAGCGGCAAAGGCGCACGCACGGACGAAGGTCGAATCCGAGCCGCATCTGTGGCGCACGGCGTACCGTGTGTGACGACATTGCCCGGCTGTCTGGCCGTCGTCGACGCTCTGGATGCACTCGCCGCACAGCCGGAACCCTACGTGAAAGCACTGCAGGACTGGTCCGTTGAGTAATTCCGGGCACTACTTCTTCATCAGCTCCAGCACTGTTTCCACCATCGTGGCAATGCCGGTTCGCAGGGTGAGTTCATAGTCCGGGTAATAAATCGGCGAATGCAGGGAGGGTGGAGTCTGCCCGGCGGCCTTGTATTGTTCCAGACGTCGTGCGCTGACACTGCCAAGACGATACATCAGAATCGGTACACCGGCTTTGCCGTACAGACTGAAGTCTTCCGCTCCCATGACGGGCTCAACGTGTTCTACGTTCTTCTTTCCCAGGGTGCGTTCCAGAACAGTGCCCACGCGTTCGGCAAGGTCGTCGTCGTTGTACAGCGACGGAGTGCCTTCTGAAACGGTGACAACAGGTGCCGGGGCCCGTGCACCGATCGCTACCGCTTTGGCCTTGCGTTCGATGGCTTCCAACAGGTGCTCTCGTACATCGTCCGCGTAGCTGCGCACCGTCAGTTGCAGCCTGCATTCGTCGCCGATGATATTGTGTTTGGTCCCGCCGTGGATGGAGCCAACCGTTACAACGGCGGGTTCCAGTGGTTTGACTTCACGACTGACGATTGTCTGCAGCGACACAACAAGTTCTGCCGCCAGCAGAACAGGATCGATTGTCGTGTGCGGTGCCGACCCATGACCGCCACGTCCCTTCATCGTAATGTCCACGCTGTCGACGTTGGCCAGCGAATAGCCGCTGCGATAACCGACGTTTCCGGCGGCCATGTCACCGGCAACATGCAGAGCAATGGCCATGTCCGGTTTGGGAAAGCGTTCGAACAATCCGTCTTTCAGCATCGCCCTGGCACCCCCAACTCGTTCTTCGGCCGGTTGCCCGATCAGGATCAGAGTCCCCTGCCACCGGTCTTTGTGGCCTGCCAGATAACGTGCCACGCCCACAAGGCTGGTCATGTGGATATCGTGTCCACAGGCATGCATGACGCCGGTCTGGCTTCCGTCAGTGTTTCTGACGACGACCTTCGACGCATATTCGCGTCCGGTGTTCTCAGTGACGGGCAAGGCATCCAGGTCCGTTCGTAACATCACAGTTGGTCCGTCGCCGTTCTTCAGCAACGCAACAACGCCATAACCTCCGACGTTCGAGGTCACATTAAACCCGGCGGTCTTCCATTCCTGTGCGATCCGTGCCGATGTTTCTTTTTCTTCGTAGGACAGTTCCGGATGCTGATGGAAGTGGAAGTACAGCTGCACCAGCGAATCCAGATTCTCTTCCATCCAGTCCTTTACGCTTTGTCCAAAGACGACGGAATCGGTGAGGCACAACAGCAATAAAACGCACGCAATCTTCATAGTCGAGGATCCTCGATGAGGGCGGTTTGAAGAAAATGCTCTAGAACGGAAAGCATTCGTCGATCGGAGATTCTGCCAGTTCCACAAGGAATGTGGACAGGCGGTCAACAATCACCTGCATCAAACGCTCACCCTTTTCGGCCGTTGCCGGATGAGGATTGCCGGACCCTGTATTCGTTGTCAGCAGATGCCACGCGCGAGTAATGCTGACCCAGCCATTGTTGATGGCGTCAAAGCGAGTCGCGTTGACGGCTCCATCGTCGGCCACGATGGAACCATCGTCATGCTTCAGGACAAAGTCGTTAAAAAATGCCAGCCCCAGAGCTGTCTCCATTTCACCGGCGTGGTCACCGGCGTCGTCGAATATTTCTTTTTGAACATCTGCTGTGATGCCTCGAAACCAGTCACACAGAAACATCTGCACCGGCGTCCTGCCATTCAGTTCTCTGAGCAACGGCTTGAATTCGTTGCCGCCGTGGCTGTTCAGGATCACCAGTTTGTGAATGCCGTGTCCATTCAGAGAGTCCACAAGGTCCTTGATGACGTAGCCGAGAGTCGATGGATTCACGTTCATCGACAGCCGACATTTTGCCTGATTCGTCTCTGTGCCGTACGGAATGGCCGGCAGCATCACCACTTTGGCACCACGATTCCAGGCTGCTTCGCAGACTCGCGAACCGATTGCGTCGGCCTGAAACGTGTCTGTTCCGTACGGCAGATGCAGATTGTGTGGCTCTGTGGCCCCCATCGGCAGAACGGCGATGCTGTATTCGCAGTCTTTAACCTGAGTGTAATTCGTTTCAGATAGGATCCATGGTCGCATGGGCGTGTGACTTTGAGAGCGAAGGAACGGAACTCAGAAAACTCGGCCATGGCAAAGGTTAGCGACCCGCCAGGCGGGTGTCCTCCGTCACCGCATCATTCACAAAACGGCGGGCGCAGTATCGATCGTGGTTTCGGCCCGGTGGGCGGTCCGGGCTGCACTGAGCTTCTCAGGAATTCCCCCCGTTAACCTGTTCGAACACCGCGTGTCGTGGGCACAGTGGGCTGCGATCGCACGATCTTATGGCAATCGACGCGGCAGACATGGGTCTCCTGTTGCTCGGCAAACCGTGTTGCAGGCAACAGGATCAGGTGCAGATACCGTGTTGGCAACTCGAAGTTGGTGGAAAAATCCCTTTGACCGCTGTGGTTGGTGTGACCGGCAGGACGATAACAAACTATGAGCAGGAGGATCTCAGCTACCGAGTAGATGGTAACTCTTTGCTCAATAACGGTTTACTGAAATTCCTGGCCGTTATGAACATCTTGACAGCCCCGAATCTTTGGCCTAGTCTGCCCGAGATCTGCCGTCTTCGGACGGCGTTCAGCAGCGAATGGAGTCGCTCAATGCCCGCCACAAATGATCCCACCAACTCAGCAGCCCCGGAACCGGTGCCTTTTATTGATCTGGTCGCTCAATACCAGAACATCAAAACAGAGGTACGTGCGGCTGTCGATCAGGTTTTTGAAACACAGCACTTCGTTCTTGGCGAAGAAGTTGACCAGCTGGAGGCAGAAATTGCCGATTACTGCGATGCGCGATTTGCCATCGGATGTGCGTCCGGCACTGATGCCCTGGTGTTATCTCTGATGGGGCTTGGAATTGGCCCCGGTGACGATGTCATCACCAGTCCCTTCACCTTCTTTGCCACAGCGGGAGCGATTCACCGAGTTGGTGCTCGCCCAAAGTTTGTGGATATCGATCCGGTGACCTACAACCTGGATCCGCAGCAGGTTGAGGATGCGATTGATGAGAACACGAAGGCCATCATGCCTGTCCATATTTTCGGGCAATGTGCTGACATGGAAACGTTGTGGCGACTTTCCGTGCGCAACAACATTCCGCTGATAGAAGACGCCTGCCAGGCGATCGGTGCTGAATACCGCGGCCGTCGTGCCGGAGTGTTGGGGACCGTTGGCTGCTTCAGCTTCTTCCCGACCAAGAACCTTGGCGGAGCAGGCGACGGCGGCATGATCACGACCGACGATGCCGAGTTAGCGGTGCGGCTGAAGCGGTTGCGGGTGCATGGCGACGTTGGCGGTTACAATCATGTGGAAGTCGGCTTCAACAGTCGGCTTGACGCACTGCAGGCGGCCATTCTGCGAGTGAAACTACGGCACCTTGAAGACTGGTCAGAGGGAAGGCGTCAGAATGCCAGACGCTATTCTGAACTGTTCCGTGGTCTGAACCTGCTGAGTTCCATTGACCCACCTGTGACAGCCGCTGACCAGCGTCACGTCTTTAACCAGTACACGCTGCGAATTCGTGGCGGAATGCGTGATTCGGTCATGGAGTATATGCGTGGCGAAGGGGTCGGTTGTGCAGTCTACTATCCGATTCCGCTGCACATGCAGAAATGCTTCGATTATCTTGGTTACCGTGCCGAGGACTTTCCCGAAAGCAACCGCGCAGCGAGTGAAGTTCTGTCCCTGCCGATCTTTTCTGAACTGACGGACGAGCAATTGCTCCGCGTAGCTGAAGTACTGAGTGCGGCCGCGTCATCTGCTACCGCATTGAAGTTTCCAACAGGCGGCGTTGCTGATCGCAGAGCTGCCTGACGGACGCGGGCGATTTGAGTTTGTATTGTTGCCCTTTCCAGGGGCCTTTCTGATACCGCTGGTATGCCGTTGAACGCTCCACAGCACCATGTGTGCGGGGCGAACAACGACATCGTATCCAGCGAATTCCGGCCAGCCGCCTGATGCACTTCCGACTGGATCTACGGATTTCCGGTCACAGGAGTCCGTGTTCTTCCAATCAGAACGGGTTGGCCGCGTGCATTTCTGCGTCTGATCGAATCAGCACGATCTGAGCCATTAGCCGCGAGTGAAGTTCGCTCGCAACCACGCGTTCTTTCGTCGTTCAACTTCCATTACCCTGGCAAAGAAGCCACCGTTCGAAGTTGACTGGGCCGTCGCACGCGAGGCCCTCCGGGAAGCTCGACGTTTGCCGGCTTCGGCTTCGGAACCAGCCGTTACCGAAAAGGCAATGATTAGCGCTACGGCTGTTGTCAGGACTCGTCGCATGATACACCTTCTTCATTGATCGTGTGAGTTTTGTTGGCGCAGAAGCATCGAAAGTGGCCTCAACGCACGTTTGTCAGAATACATGTGTTTTGGTCGACTCTGACGGTTGCTTAGATCAGGCTGATGGGCAAGTTGCCCCCCAAACATGCAGAATATGCCGGTCCGGGTTCACTCTGGGCGGATTCTGCCGGTCAGCCCGCTGCGGAAATCTCTGAGCGCACAACGTTCAACGATCGGGCAATCCTGTTCGACGTGTCATTCGACGGACAGGATGGCATTCGTTGTGTGTTGGCCTGCACAGGTTTCTGTTGTGCAATCCTACGCCGTTGCGACAGCCGCTGTGGACTCGACGCCAGCGATGTTCAGCACGGTTGCCAGTTCACTTGTGACCTGCGTTGTGTGCTCGGGCGTCAATGGCGGCAATGGTGGGGCAATGCATGAGCTACAGATGCCACGCAGTCGCATAGCCAGCTTCAGAGCAGGAATCAGATTCATTTCGCCCGCTGGATCCCGGTAAATGTGTTCGAAGACCTGTTCGACAACATTCCTGAGCCGCCGAATTTCCGATTCATCACCACGTTTCGATGCTTCGAACAGATCAACATAAGTGCGCGGCAGCAGGTTGCCTCCACCACAGACGCCACCATCCGCTCCTGCCGCAACAGCCTGTGGAATGAGTTCTTCCGGCCCCATGAAAACGGCGAAATCCGGATTGTCAGAGAACGCCCCGCACAGCTGCCGAAAGTAGTCAAGGTCACCGCTGCTGTCTTTCACACCCACGATATTCGGATGACCAGAGAGTTCGACCACGGTGTCCAGCGCCAGGTGGATTTCCACACAGCCTGGCATGTTGTAGAGCATCAATGGAAGCGGCGACGAATCTGCCAGCTGTCGAAACCAGTCCGCAACCGCGTTCTGACTGGTGGCAAAGTAGTACGGAGCGGCCGCCACGATCGCTGCTGCTCCGCTTGCTGCGGCGTGTTCTGCAAGAAGCAGGGATTCTGCCAGCGACGTGTCCGTGACGCCGACAAGCACAGGTACGCGACCAGCAGCGGCTTCGCAGGCAACTTCTACCATTTCATAGCGAATCTGGTATGTCAACGACGGCCCTTCGCCTGTCGTCCCCAAAACGAACAGGCCTTTCACACCGCCAGTCAGCAGGTGTTCCACGATGCGACGGACTGCATCACCATCCAGTTGATCCGGACGCGTCAGGGGAGTGACAACAGGAGGGATGATTCCGGAAAACTGAGGCATGGACGGACTTCCAAAACTGTGCAGGCAGGAACGTATAACGTCAATCTACAGCGTATTAAGCTGCTTCGTGGCCGCGATAGGCGCGTTTAGGCCTGAGAAAATGGCAGGCCCACGAAAGCACGTGATTGCTCTGAGTGTTTATGCATTCTGATTCTACCCGCTGAAATCCACCAGGACCACGATTGACCTGTCGATTACAGCCGCAAAGCCGACATCGGGACGACGCACACGTCTGGCGGACGGATTCCGAATCAGCGGGTTACATGAAATGGGTGACCAGTGACTGATTTTGCGAGGCGGGCGGACCATGGCCGTTTACGGCGGGCCGGAACACAATTCAGGTGGCTGTATTGCTGTCGTACGATGCTCTATAACTCGCCGTACATTGCAGAGTGTAGATTCCCGAATTCTTCGCACCGGAAGGGGTGCTTGATGTCGAACAGTGCTTCTGAGTTGGTCGTGGCGGTTCCCAGAGAAGCGGATCCTGAGGAGAAACGAGTTGCGTTGGTACCTGCGATGGTTCCGGCACTGACCAAAGGTGGGTTGAAGGTGCGGCTGGAAACGAACGCCGGAATGGCGGCGGGGTTTCCTGATCAGCTGTATCTTGACAAGGGCGCCGAAATCGACAGTGATCGGGCTGAGCTGCTGAAGCATGCTGACATCGTGCTGCAGGTCAGAGCATTGGGCGCGAACGATGGTGTCGAGACCGACGACGTGTCGTTGCTGCACGATGGGCAGGTGCTGATCGCCAGCTGCGATCCTCTGACTTTTCCCGACAGTGTCGCTCCGGTTGCCGAACGGGGCGTTACGGCGTTCTCGTTGGAGCTGGTGCCGCGGATTACACGGGCCCAGAGCATGGACATTCTGTCGTCGATGGCGACAGTCGCCGGTTACCGCGCCGTGCTGCTGGCTGCCACGGCGGCTCCGCGAATGTTTCCGCTGATGATGACGGCGGCAGGAACGCTGAAGCCCGCGCGTGTGCTGGTGATCGGTGCCGGGGTCGCCGGTCTGCAGGCAATCGCAACGGCAAAGCGTCTGGGAGCGGTCGTCTACGGCTATGACATTCGTCCGGCCGTACGTGAACAGGTCGAAAGTCTGGGCGGAAAGTTCGTGGAACTCGAACTGGAAGCCGGGCAGTCCGAGACTCAGGGTGGGTACGCGAAACAAATGGACGAAGACTTCTATCGTCGTCAACGCGAAGCCATGAAGAAAGTCATCGCCGATTGCGACGTTGTTATCACGACAGCCGCGATTCCAGGCAGGAAGGCTCCGATTCTGGTGACAACGGAAATGGTCGAAGCGATGGCTCCAGGTTCGGTGGTCGTCGATCTGGCTGCAGAACGAGGTGGCAATTGCGAAGTCACCAGTCCTGGCGAAACGATTGACCATAACGGTGTCGCTGTGCTCGGACCGTGCAATATGCCGTCGGACGTGCCGGTTCATGCCAGCGAGATGTTCAGCAAGAATGCGGTCACATTTCTTCAGCTGATGGTCAAAGACGGGAAACTCAACATCGACACAGAAGACGAGATCATCCGTGATACGCTGCTGACACGGAAAAAAATTATCGTTAATGGTCGTGTTCGTGAGTTACTCAACATGGAACCGCTGGAACCGCCGGTCAGTTCTGCGGCCGAATCTGAGGACAATGGCGAGCCAGCTTCGACTGCGACGGATGAGTCAGCCGACGAAAATGTCGCCGCAGGCGATTCGGCTGCTTCCTAGTCATCGTGTTTTCAGGACGGGATGTCCGCCGAAAGTTCAGGTCAAGCCAAACGAATCGTCGTTTTTCCGAAAGACTCTCATGCTATTTTCAATGCTTGCCGTGCAGGAAACCGTCGCGGAAGTCGACGGCGCGGTGGAAACGGTTGCCAGGGTCATCTCGGCGACCGCTGAAGCTGTTCCACAAGGCGGAGGTGCCGCTCACTTGATCCTGTTGCTGACGGTCTTCGTGCTGGCCGTTTTTCTGGGCATCGAAATTATCACGAAAATCCCGCCGACGCTGCACACACCATTGATGTCCGGGTCGAATGCGATCTCCGGGATTACCTTGGTGGGGGCCGTTCTGGCGGCCGGTGGCGACAACGGAACCTGGGCCACCATTCTGGGTTTTTCCGCCATCCTGTTTGCCACAATGAACGTGGTTGGGGGCTTTGTCGTGACCAACCGCATGCTCGCAATGTTCAGGACGAAAAAGTAGTTCAGCTCGATACCGCCTGATCCTCTGCCGATCGCACTTTTATAATCGGAACCAAGTCTCGTGAGTCCAGACCTGATCGATCTTAGCTATCTGCTTGCTGCCAGCCTGTTCATTATTGGATTGAAGGGGCTGACCAAACCCCGTACCGCAGTACGTGGCAACCTGCTGGGCGCCCTGGCGATGCTGATTGCCGTGGCTGCAACCATGTTGCATCGGGATATCGTTGGCGTGACCGGGCTGTTGATTGCCGTTGGCATCGGCACCTTTGTTGGCACCACGCTGGCTCTGAAGATTGAAATGACGGCGATGCCGCAGCTGGTGGCTTTGTTTAACGGTCTTGGAGGGGGGGCGTCCGTACTGGTGGCAGGTGCGTATCTGGCGGGCAAAGAACAGTCAGCGCGCGTTGCCGCAGGAACGTGCTTTGCCGATGTGTTGACGGCCACTGCCGCGTCGGGACTGATTGGTGCTGTTACCCTGTCCGGCAGTCTGGTTGCCTTTGCAAAACTTCAGGAACTCAAGTTCGTAAAGGACGTGTCGTTTCCTGGTCAAAAGCTGTTGAACGTCTTCCTTGCAGTCGGTGCGATCGGTCTTGGATGGATGTTGGTTACGCAGCCGGAACACGCTCAGCTGTGGTATTGGGTGATGGCCTTTGTGGCAACCGGGCTTGGGGTTCTGCTGGTGATTTCGATCGGTGGAGCGGACATGCCGGTGGTGATTGCCCTGCTGAACTCGTATTCCGGACTTGCTGCGTCTGCGACGGGATTCGTGCTGAACAACAATCTGCTGATCATTGCCGGAGCCCTGGTCGGCGCGTCAGGACTCATTTTGACGCGCATTATGTGCGATGCCATGAATCGTTCGCTGGGGGCCGTTCTGTTTGGCACGATGCAGTCCGGGGGAAGTTCCTTATCAGACGAAGAAGTCTACACCAGCGTCAGGTCAACGTCGGCGGATGAGGTCGCGATGATGCTTGAGGTCTCTCAGAACGTGCTGATCGTTCCCGGCTACGGCATGGCCGTTGCTCAGGCACAGCATGCGGTCCGTGATCTCACGAATCTGCTTCTGAATCGGGACGTGGACGTGCAGTTTGGCATCCATCCGGTGGCGGGACGGATGCCCGGGCACATGAACGTCCTGCTGGCCGAAGCGGACATTGACTACGAACGTCTTAAGGAAATGGACGAAGTCAATTCCACGATGGATCAGGTCGACGTGGCTATCGTGCTGGGAGCCAACGACGTCGTCAATCCGCTGGCACGTACTGACCCCAACAGCCCGATCGCGGGCATGCCGATCATCGACGTCGACAAAGCACGTACGGTCATCGTCGTCAAACGCAGCCTGAGTCCCGGGTTTGCCGGAATCGCAAATCCGCTGTTCGCTGCCGACAACACACTGATGCTGTTCGGCGACGGCAAGAAGGCCATCACTGAGATAACGAAGGCATTTGACGACGCTTAACAGAGGCCGTCAAACGGTGCGATCGGCACTGGACGATACGCTGACTAATCCTCCCTCAACTGACCCTGTGGTGGTGAGGAGAGAGATTCGTGGAATGGTGGGCGACTGGGCAGTGCTGTCTGCCGGTTGCCTTTTTCAGGCGGCACCGTCCGATCGGGATAGAACTCGCACATCGTGCCCGTCATGACGCACTTTCACTGTGGCGTCGCCGCGTTGACAGGCGTGTTCGGCAATCTGTGTCGCTTCCTGCAGTGTCCGAAATTCGGCAACGTAGATCCTTTTGCTTCCCGTCTGCAGGCACACAGAGTATTCGGCAGGAGTTTCGTTAATGGCAACAAAACTGTCCGGTAACGTATCCACGATTCGTCCCCTATTCCCGGAGTCCATAGTCTCAGAGATTTGTCTACAGCGTTTCACGCTGAATTGTGGCCGCGAAGCACGCTTATCAATAGCAGACTTGTTTACCCCCACGAGCCATAACGGTTCACGAGAATAAGCAAACCGCTCTCATCGTTTCCCGTGGCCTTGAGGGGCGTCAACGACATACGGGGCAGTAGATTGGACTGGGTGAGGGTTATTTCCAGAGTAGCCTGGAAAAGCATGTAAGCAGTGCTGTGTTGCGTTTTTCTCCTGTCTGTGGGCTGATGCCCGACATCTACGGCTAACCAGCGGAATAATCGTTTCCCTGACCGGGCGATGCGTTCACGAGATGGACGATTCGTCAGTAACGTCTGCTGTTTCGGAGCCGAGTGAAGTGTCAGCGACCACTCGATTCCTGCCGGTCTGCTTTGCCTGATACAAGGCGGCGTCTGCCATAGAGAATAACTTCAAGCCGGATTCGCCATCTGTCGGGACACCGCAGCAAACCCCGATACTGACGGTGATGGGAATCTTAGCGCCTTCAAAGTCTATTTCGAGTTTCTCGATGGCCGATCGCAATCGTTCTCCAACGATTATCATGCCGTCCGTTGCAACGTTATCCAGAAGGACCGCAAATTCTTCTCCACCATATCGAGCCACGGTTTCATCGGTGCGTGTGACGTCTTGAAGTGTCTGAGCAACCTGCTTCAGAATATGATCACCGGCCAGGTGGCCATGTGCATCGTTCACTTTCTTGAAATGATCAATATCAATGACCGCGACACCCATTTGCACACTGTTGCGCAGACACTGGTAGACCATTTCGGTCAGTCGCCGATCAAAGAAAGCACGATTGGCGATGCCAGTCAGGGCGTCCGTGCTGGTCTGTTTGACCAGGTGGTCCACCTGCATCTTGAGCCGACCATTCTCCGCGACCAGTTCGGTCGGCACGGGGCGGGAACCGTCCTGCATCATTTCGGTAAATTCAGTAAGCTGGTCCAACGCATCTTCGAGAAGTTCGTCCGGATCCGGCAGTGACGACGGATCGACGTCGAACAGACTGGCAGAATCGTCCAGCCTCTTCTGGACGCTGGTCGTTAGTGTTTCGACATTGATCGCATCGGAGTTCAGTTTTGCCAGTCGTTCCTGAAGAACTACCAGGGCAACGCCGGTGTCTGTGTCACACAGATACCGCGCAAATGCATCCGCGATACCGGTCACGTCCGCTAATCGCTGAGTCTCGTCATCCAGTTGCTGGTCCGCCGAATCAGACACCAGCGAATTGATCGCAGCGATACAGCGTTGCGGCAGTCCGGAATGCTCCAGAATCTCCATCGAGATTTCACGATGAGTGGATCCGTAAACTTCCCGTTCGATGTCGGCCAGTGACCTGGTGCCTTCCTGAGACTGCCGGATTACATCGATGTATTTGTCAGCGTCCTGGCTTAGCAGACCCAGCTGACCGATACCGGTCAGCAGATTGGTTGTGAAACATTCCGACGCGATCTTCACACCAAAGAGCAATCCAACCACTTCGGCAGCTGATGCCTGAACAAATGAGCGAAGCCAGAAGTGTCTGATGGATTCTTCGGATTCCAGCGAGTGAGCTGAGAGTGAAAAACTCAGGACCAGTGGGGTGACTTTCGCCTTGCCCAACAGTGCAATCGCATGCCGCAGGTCCGCGACTTCGCACTTCAAACCGAAACGACTGGAATTGGCGGCCTTCAGAATTTTGCCGGCAATTGCCGGGTCAGCCTGAACGAGGTCGGCGACCTTCTGAACGGGCGCATCCGGATCACTAAAGACGTTCAGTATCTCCACTGCGATGGTCGGCAGTGAAGGCAGTCTGTTCAGTGATCGCCTGCGTTTCGCCATTTGCTTTTGTCCGGATCCTGACAGCAGAATAACTTGCTAGACACATCATCGAGTAGGGTAAGCCCGTACTTGCCTGAGTTTTGGTACATTTCCTCGCGATTACCTGGTTGCCGCCGCGAATAGGACGCCTGCCGACGATTAACTTCCGGTTACTCCTACCCACGGGTAAGGGACATCGGAGTTTCCCCAGTTCGCAGCAGGTTGTTTCTGCGTGGATTCACCGGGTGAAGGCAACAGACGAGTGCTTTGTCGGAACCAGGTCTTAGGGTTGGCGAGGAAAACGGGGTCAGGTACCAAAAACCGGAACGGCCCGAAGGGTGCTTCGCATTTTGGGTACCTGACCCCCTTTTCCGGCGAACGATTCAACCCCAC
>JAAERP010000128.1 GCA_024230215.1 Fuerstiella sp.
CCACAACCGGGGTTCCAATATTTCGAAACTGCAGACACTGACTTCGACGGAGATGGTGATCCAGATTACTTCCTGACCGACGCGTATCTTGACTACTCCGACCCGATCAAGGCGAAGACTGCGAAGGATGAACCACTGGACATCAGCCGCGACCGCATCCCGAATGCTAATAACGAGCCGCTGTTGGGAACGATTCCTGATTACTGCTCCGCATTGCTACAACGTTTGGCCGACCCCACCAAGCCTTACAACGCTGTCACCAATCCGTATCGCACAGTTGACTGGCTGCCCATTGATCTGACTGTGTTCAGCGGTGAGGAGAGGGAAAGCAAGATCAGCGGTGCTGGCGACTACACGCGACGCAGCCGGCAGCGAAATGGGCACATCAAGCAGATCGGCAACGCTACTCCTGTCGCCGCCAACTCACTGTACTCATACGAGACTAACTTCACATCACCCAATGTTTCCCTTTCAGCAGCCAATGTTGACGGTGATTACTTCCGTTTCCAAAACCAGAATGGTGGAACAGCGCACCTGCAGTCATCATTCAGTTTCCTGAATACC
>JAAERP010000129.1 GCA_024230215.1 Fuerstiella sp.
AAAAGGACCGTTTCCTAGAACGTGAGCTTGCCGCCGTGCAGAGAATCGGTAGAGACCCGACGGTGGACCTCCCGTCCAACCGTGACACGCTTCCCGTCGAGCGGTAAACTCGCATCGGAGTTCATCATGAAGTCACAAACACGAACCAGACTGATCCCGATCTTGTTGTTTCACCTCGTTTTGATCACCGCTTCTGCTGGACTTGCTGCCGATCCGTTCCAGGACGTAACCGATGGCATCGGCCTCAATGGAGTCGGTGGCGGCTACGCGGCGTGGGGCGACTACAACAACGACGGCTGGGTAGACCTTACCGTCGACGGTCAGCTATGGCGAAACGACAACGGCAAGAGATTCACGCGCGTGAAGAACGTTGCTTTCGCAGGATCAGGCATTTGGGGGGACGTCGACAACGACGGCGATCTGGACTTCTTTGCGTTGGGCGGAAAAGTCTATCGAAACGCAGAAGGCGAGTCGTTCAAAGAAATTGAGCAGGCGATACCCGAAATGCCGAAATCGCCAATGAACGCGACCTGGGCGGATGTCAACGGCGACAGCTTCATCGATCTTTACGTGACCGGTTACGAAGACGGAGGGTACCACCCAGACTTTCTTTTCCGAAACAAGGGCGACGGGACTTTCGAAGTCATTTTTCGGGGCCCGGCAACGCCCGGTCGTGGCGTCACGGCTTGCGACTACGATGAAGACGGCGACATTGACATTTATGTTTCGAACTACCGACTGGTTCCCAATGCGCTTCTCCAAAACGACGGCTCAGGAAATCTCACTGACGTCGCGAAGTATGTGAAAGTCGATGGTGACGGTGACCTCGGCGCGTGGGGTCACACGATCGGATCGTCATGGGGAGACCTCGACAACGACGGTCATTTTGATCTGTTTGTTGGCAATTTCAGCCATCCGCCCACGTACCAGGACCGACCTAAATTCTACAGGAATCTTGGCAAAGAAAAGGACTGGCGGTTCAGCGACCTTAGCGATGACGCTGGTTTGCATTGGCAGGAATCGTATGCTTCGCCGGCCATAGCTGATTTTGACAACGACGGACTGTTAGACCTGTTCTTTACAACGGTCTATGCTGGGGATCGCAGCGTGATGTACCGAAACAAAGGAAACTGGAAGTTTGAAAACGTGACGGCTGATGTCAAAGTAGACCAGCCCACAACCTATCAGGCCGCTTGGGCTGACTTCGATAACGATGGCTATGTGGACATCCTCAATGGCGGGCGTCTATTCAAGAATCCCGGCGGCACGAATCGCTGGCTGAAAGTTCGATTATCCGCGGGTGGCAAAGTCAACCGAACCGCGTTTGGCAGTCAGGTGCGTGTGCGTCTTGGGGAAGAAACGCTGACTCGCCAAGTCGAGAGTGCCACTGGCCAGGGAAATCAAAACGATTTGACGTTACATTTTGGATTAGGCGCTCACGACCAGGATGTGCAGTTGGAAGTCCGCTGGCCGGACGGCTCAAAACAGGCGCTGAAAGACGTGAAGACGAACTCGATCATAAGCGTCGAGAAAGAATAGCGGTCCGTGCGGATTCTGTTTGACCACCTTCGATGTACACGGTTATTGCCATACCTTTTCTGACACGTCCGAAAAAAGGACCGTTCTTCGACAACATGCAAAATAACTTGGTTCGGTCACATCGAAATCTTGCATGAAGACTCAAGCGATTCACGCCTTTGCTGTTATCGTCCTGATGACACGAAACGACCATGTTTTGTCCCTGCCAGCGGTTGTCGTTGCGCGCGTAGGACGAACCGTCATGAGTCACGAACCAGCAACGCAAAACACGTAGGTTTATTGGCTCTGATCGTGGACTGAACCTGATTTTCCATAATTCCACAGAGATGGAAGC
>JAAERP010000130.1 GCA_024230215.1 Fuerstiella sp.
GGATGATTGGTGCTGGCGACTTGCACTGATTCCAGAGCAATCGGGCTTCCACCGGAGCCAATGGAAAACAGCGTGGTCAGTCCACTGCCATCGAGATTGGCGGATTGCAGAATGTTGCCGTCACTGCCACCACCACGTACCCAAACCAGGCGTCCGTTGTCGCTGTCCAGTTCAATGTCCCCGATGCCACCGCCGACATCACTGATGACTGTTTCGATACCCGTGCCATCAAGATTAGCGCGATACAGTGTTCGCCCATCATCGTTGACGCCCAGTGTGTCCTCGGCGTAGTAGATCTTGCTTCCGGGAATATCGAGTGCGAACCAACTGCCTCCGCCCGTGTTTAAAAGAGTAATGTCGTTGGTGCCGTCAACGTTCATCCGGCGGATTCCAGCGAAACCAACTGGGCCGCCACCGAACGTTGGATGGACGGTGTAGTAAACATGGCCGTTGACTTCATCAACTTCCATGTCATTGACGTACCATGGACGCTGCGAGTAGGTGCTGAGGGTTGACCCATCACTGGAAAGTTGCTGCATACCACCTGGGCAGAAGCATTGACGATTCGCAGGGTGATAGTTTTCCATCGTGTGCGGTGAGTAATAGATGTCTCCC
>JAAERP010000131.1 GCA_024230215.1 Fuerstiella sp.
CGTCGATTCTGCAGCGGTCGCAAGTGCGGTCGATACGCCGGCCCCACTGCGCAGCATGGGAATCATCATGTCAAGTAAGTCGATAAGCTGGCGCTCGATGCGACTGATACGCCATTCGTACCAAGTGCTTTCAAGCTGAGCAAGAATCAGGGCGACAACGAAGCCGACTGAGATCGAGATCGTGTTGGGAAACGAGGTCAGCAGGATCAGGGTGAGCGAAGATAAGAATCCCAAGCCCCATGGTGCATAACGCAGGGGGCGCGAAAGGGGATTGATGGTTTGGCGATTGGGCTTTGTGGTCGTCTGTGCGCTAGTTTGTGAGTCGGTGGTCGAGGGAGAAAGAAAAGCGATGCTTTCTCCGAGGCGATTGCCAGCGGTCGAGTCGGCAAGCGAACGGCGCAGCACCAAGGTTGCACACGAGAGCGCAAATAGCGTGATTGCCAGAATGATCAGCACCGTTGTTGTCATCGAGTGGGCCCTGTTTCCTTCTCGAACCATGACGTGGGCACGTCGATCGAGCGCGCTCGCAGTTTTTCGACCAACCGAGGTACAGTGCCCGTGGCAACATGCTTGCCTTGCAAGCGTTTACCTTTGCGCCCGGTAACCTCAAAGCGGAAGATTTGTTGCAGTTGCGGTGTGTTGCCCTCGAGACCGACCAATTCATCAACCGACTCGACTCGCCGGATCCCATCTTCGAATCGCCGCACATGAATGATCAAGTCAATCGCCGATACGATCTGTTCCCTGATGGCAGAGGCTGGCAGTTCCATCCCGCTCATCAGTACCATGGTCGACAGACGCGAAATGGCGTCGCGAGGACTGTTGGCGTGTGCAGTGGTAAGCGATCCATCGTGCCCGGTGTTCATTGCCTGTAGCATGTCCAAACACTCTCCTGCTCGAACCTCTCCCACAATGATCCGGTCAGGCCGCATTCGCAGTGCGTTGACCACCAAGTCACGGGCGGCGATGGTTCCCGTTCCTTCCACGTTGGGTGGCCGCGTTTCCATGCGTACTACGTGTAATTGATCGAGCACCAGTTCGGCCGCATCCTCGATGGTGACAATGCGTTCGCTGTCGGGAATGCTCTCGCAGATCGCTCCTAGGAAAGTACTCTTGCCGCTGCCTGTACCTCCGCTGACCAGAATGTTCAATCGGGATCGTACCACGACTGAAAAGAATTCCTCCATGCTGTCACTGAACATTCCCAGTCGATGTAGCTCGCCGCGTCTGAGTCTGCGTTTGCCAAAACGACGAATGGAAAGTGTGGGACCATCAAGTGTTACTGGGGGTAACGTCGCGTTGACACGGCTGCCATCAGGCAGGCGAGCATCCACCATCGGTACGGATTCGTCGATGCGTCTTCCGACACGTGATGCGATCCGTTGGATGATCCGGGTCAAATGATCGGCATCGCGAAATTCGACGCTCGTCAATTCGAGATTACCGTATCGTTCCACGTAAACATTGTCTGGGCCGTTGACCAGAATGTCGGTTACCGACGGGTCCGCCATCAAGGAAGCGAGGGGGCCCAGACCCAATGTTTCTTCCAGCAAGTCAGCCGACAGACGGGAACGCTCAGCGTCATTCAGTGGCAGTTGTTCCGTGGCAGCGACTTCAGCAACGAAGGCATCAACTTCGCCTTGCAACTGGTCGACGTCTGCACTCAGCAGTCCGCGACGATCCAAGTCATCGAGTAGTTGGCCGTGCAGACGACCTTTAACGGTCACCGCCCGTCCACGGCGAGAACTTGTGTCGGCTTCGCCGGGCTTGGGCTGGACCAGTCGATCAGGTTGGCTCTTTTCACGTTCCAGGCGGGCGGGACGGCCAATTTTACCAAGCCGTGTGCGCAAATCGGATTCTGGCGTTGGTTCACTCATCGATCACTCCGCCACCGTTTGCGTGAAGGGCTGTTCTTCGGAAACAGATGCGTTGTCAGTTGCCGTCTGCACGAGCGTTTGTGATTCGGATCGTGTCTTGTCTTTTGCCCCGGTTGATACCTTTGCGAGCAGGTTGTTGGCCATGTTTCGCATCGCTTTGGCCACGCCCATTCTGCTTCTTGATAGGATGATGGGACGGCCCAGGTTGGCAGCCTCCAGCACTTTACGGTCATGCTTAATGACCGCTGCTACCGGTTCGTCCATCTGCTGCTCAACCTCAGAAGCGGACAGGCTTCCGGCACAGCGTTGATGGCGATTGAGAACTAGCGTACGGTTACTAGTCCCGATATCCAACTGGTCCATTGTTTTCAGCATCGCTGCTGTTCCTGTGAGCGTAGGAACAACGTTTTCGGTGACCACACACACATGGTCAGCGCGATCGAGGATCGCCAGTGTTGTGGCATCAAGCAGCGGAAATGAATCAACGATCACAAGGTCATAGGCCGATTTTGCGACCCCGAGGATGATCGACATGCAAGTGTCGTCGATCTCAGAAGCTTCGGCGGGTGTCGGTGGTGCCGGCAAGACGTGCAGTCCCGATTCGTGCTGGGTCGTGACTTCACGCAGCATGGTTGCATCGAGTCGTTCCTGCATGCTGGCGATGTCCGCGATGGTGATCGTTGGCGTCAGGTTTAACAGTGAAGCGGAGACCCCCAGTTGCAGTGACGCGTCAACCAGTAACACCCTTTGGTTGGTTGTCGCTGCTGCATGAACTGCTGTATTGATGGCGATGGTGGATTTTCCCACACCACCTTTGGTGCTCATGACAGCCAGCAGACGTCCGCGGCTACTCGCCTCGGGTTTGACCTTGTCGATACGTCGAATCACTCCCGCTAATTCGCCAGCACTGGCAGGTCGACGAAGGAAATCACGGAATCCAACCCGAATGGCTTCGA
>JAAERP010000132.1 GCA_024230215.1 Fuerstiella sp.
CTCCTCGAAGATTGAGCGTGTTGACTCCGTTTTGCGTGCATCTACAACAAGCAATACGAATCTTCACCTCAACTTCGCGGAGCTTTTTGCTGTTCTCACCCCCGTTTCAACCACCCGATGAAATATCGAGTCACCCACTACCTACTGTCCGGTTCGTTCATCAGCGGGAATTTTTCACTTTTCCAGTCGAACGTCCCACTGTCAACAACGATGCCTCCCAGGCCGGTTCCGTGACCGCCCATCCACTTGGTGAGTGAATGCACAACGATGTCCGCGCCCTGTTCGATCGGTCGTTGCAATGCCGGGGTGCTGAACGTGCTGTCGACAATCAGTGGCAAACCGTGGTCGTGAGCAATCTTCGCGATCGCTTCCAGGTCTGAGATTTCCAACCCCGGGTTACTGACCGATTCGCAAAACAACGCCTTGGTCCTGTCGTTGATCGCGGCAGCAAAGTTGTTGGGATCGACCGGATCCACGAAACGAGGTGTAATACCAAATCGCGGCAGAATGTCATTGAACTGCGTAAACGATCCGCCGTACAGATTGTTGGCAGAGACAAACTCGTCGCCCGCCTGCATGATGTTGACCAGACTGTAGAACACACCGCTGGTTCCGGAAGCCAGCGCCAGCGTCCCGCTGCCACCTTCCAGTTGAGCGACTCGTTGCTCAAGCACATCGTGTGTCGGATTCATTAGCCGCGTATAGACATTGCCAAGCTCTTTCAATGCGAACAGGTTGGCCGCATGCTCTGTACTGTTGAAGACATAGGAACTGGTTCGGTGCAGCGTTACGCCGCGAGAGTTCGTAACTGGGTCCGGCTGTGCGCCGCCGTGCAGACATGTCGTTTCGAATTTCATTGACTTCAGTCCTTCGGTGGTCAGAAAGGTGATCTGGACTTTTGTTTTCCTGTGGCAGCACCGTTCACCAGCATTACTACTGTTTTCCATAACGATTTCGGTGCGGTATGGTCAGATTCACTGCGAATGATGTCAGGTGCGCCAACTGATCCGAACGGTCGAGCCGGACTGCGCAGCTATCCTATTCCGCAGAAATGGGAGAGTTGAACATTGCTGTGCGGTTCTTGAGCCTGTAGCAACGGGAAGACGATATGAAGACATGTGTATCAGCGTTACTATTTGAATGACGCGAACTCATGAATGCCGTTTTCGGATCTCAGGGCGCTGGTTTTGGAAAGAGCCGAATCAATGAAGTTTTCAAGTAGTGTGTGGCTCGTCCTGATTATCTGGTCGATGGTGTCCGCCAACCATGCGTCGGCACAGCTGTTTGGCCCACGAAATATCGGTCGCAATTCGCGCGGTCAGCAGTTGACGAGCAGGGGTGCAGCAGGGGTGGTCGGAGAAAACCGGCGATTTGTACGAGGGCAACGCGCGGCGAGTAATTTCGTCGGAGCTGATCGTGACGAAGCAGCAGCCTTTGTTGGAAACACCCTGGCCACGAACGATGGTGAAGTCACCGATTCAGTCACCGGACTCCGTGAACAGCCAACAGTGAGGGTCAACCGGGCACGCGTACGAAAACCAACCGGACTCTATTCAGCGCGGCTTTCGCCCGCATTTACGACGCGTCTCCCGGGCACTGGCGACTCTGTGGAGAAGCCTGTGTTTTCTGTTGCGCTGAACATACTGAGTGAGCAGCAGGGGTTTCAGGTCAGTCTTTCTCCCACAGAGCGGTCCGCGCTTTTGACTGGTACCGTTCGGACAGAGCACGACCGACAGATCGCTGAGATTCTCGTGATGCTCGAACCCGGTCTTGAAAACGTAAAGAACGATTTACAGGTGGTGCCTTAAGTGCCGCAGGCGGCGTCAGAATCGCTTCCTCACCTGAAGCAGGTACACCGTTGCGAACGGCATTCACATCCGGTGAAGTCGCGTAGGATTCTGCTTCGACGTTCTGACTGGCTGCCTGCTGGAACAACTCGTCTCCGGTAAAACCCTGATCGGGCTCGTTGAGATTTCTTTCCATGAATCCTGGCGTCAAATGGATTTCTGATACGTTCAACCCAGGGTAGGGTTTGCGTTTCTTCTTCTCTGATGCGTTCGTTTCAAATGACACCTGCCGCACTCCATCCGCATTCACTTCTACTGATGAATCAGTGTCAGTGGCCCTGTCTGATGCCATTCGCGTAGGCATTGGGACGGCCCCGGCAAGAATGACTCTTGCAGGAGCAGAGGCAATCTCGGCTCCGTTGCGGCCAACAAATCGAGCAACCACGGTTAGCTCCTTCCGTGCCCCACCAGCGTCGTCCCACGGAATCCAGAAGCTGTACGAATCTCCGATTTTCGATTTGCTGTAGTGCTTTTGCAGGTCTTTGGACTTAAACACATACTTGCGACTGGGTCTTCGATCCTCTGCCTGCAGTGATTCGTCCCAGACGTACACCACAAGTGAACCATCTACGCGTACCGCCCGTTTTCCTGCAGTCGGATAAAACATGATTCGTCCACCACAACCCCGCGAGCCCTTCTGGCCAGCCTGGTGTAATACGGTGTCTGACCAGACCGGAATGATCTGGTTAGGAGTGACAAACTGGGGTTTTTCTTCCATCCAGCTCACAGGCAAAGTTGTCAGCATTGCGCAACCAGGCACGAAAGTGACTATAGACACCAACAGGCTCAAACAAGCAACGTTGGCGTGATGCGAGCCAACGTGGGTGAGTCGTGTCATCGGTCCGTCCTTTTCGACCGGCCAAACCATGGTTTCTTTTTGTCCGCTGCACTGTCGCGGAGCTTCAATTCTGGCGACTCCGTTGACGTTTCCGATTGCGAGTTTTTGCCAGTATCGGCATTCGCATCGTATAGCTCCCGGCTGAAGGAGGCGTTTGTGACTCGATCGCTCCCTTCAGGAACCTTCAGACTTCCCATCTGTCCGGAAGGAAAATCCTCAGACGGAACGCGTAGCACGGGGTTGACGATGTTCGTATCCGGGGTCGGGGTCAGCTGGACGTCGGACGGCGGAGCCTGCGGAGGTTCGTCGGGATAAATGGTTGGCACGTCGCCGTCATCCATCGTGCCGTAGTCCGAAGGCCCTGACCCCAGCCAGTCAAAGACATCGCATGACACCCATGACATACGCGACATTTCGACCTGCTTCAGATACTCAGCGTCACTTTGACCCAGAATTACGTGCGGCGTCAAAATGATCAGCAGCTCTTTTCGAACGTTGGTGTATCCATCGTAACGAAACAATCTGCCCAGGAGCGGAACATCACCCAACCAGGGAACCTTCTTGGTGATTGACTCGTTGCCGGTCATAATCAGCCCACCGATGACGATCGTTTGTCCGCTGGCAGCACTGACTGTGGTTTGAGCCGTGGTCACGTCGACGCGTGGTGAACGAACGATCGCCCCGTCGGCGGACACCGAAATCGGAATACCGTCGCTTTCCTTCCCGACTTTCGATTTTTCGGCATCAATTTCCATAACAACATTGCCTTCCGGGCTGATGCGCGGTGTTACGCCCAGAAGCAGGCCAACGTCCTCCATCTCCACGCTGTTGACCTGCCCAAAATTCGTGATTGAGCTGCTCACGACACGTGGCACTCGCTGGCCCACCTGAATAAAGGCCTGCTGATTGTCCAGCGTCATGACCTGTGGACGACTCAACACTTCCATACTGCCTGATTGATCAAGTGCTCGAAGCAGTACACTGACGTTTTCGCTGCTGGCGGACAGCACGAGCCCTCCATAATCCAGATCGCCGTTGATTCGGCCGAGACTGAAATGCGACAGGGCCTGCCCGGCCGCGTTGCCAGATGTATCCACAGATTGAGTACTGCCACTGTTTCCGAGTGGATTGTTATTAAAATCGAATCCCGGTGTGTTGTCTGCACTAATAATCCTCTCCGTCGTCGTGGTCACAACTCCGGCAGGGGTCGATACTGAAGAGCTGACGGATGTCGTCAGGAGATCCCCAAGCAGACTTCTGTCAAACAGCAGGCTGTCCTGCAGTCCGACTTCAACCCCGAACTCATGGAAATTATTCAGATCCACTTCTGCCAGAATCACCTGAATCATCACCTGCGGCGGCTCGTCATCCAGATCTTCGACCAGTTCCATGATCTGCTCGAAGTAACGCGGGGTCGCGCTGATGATCAGGGAATTGCGTACCGGTTCCGGAACGACCACGACTTCCTGTTCAATTTGCTGAAACGGATTCTGCCGTCCCGGCGCGGCCTGACTAACGATCCGCTCGCTTTGAAGAAAATCATTGACCGCCTGAGCAACATCGGTCGCCGGTGAGTTCTTCAACCGGTAAACGCGGTTAGTACGTTCCTGGGACTCCGTCTGATCAAGTCGCAGCAACAATGCTTCAATGATTCTCAGGTCACCTGCCGTACCGGTCGCAATAATCGTATTAGTGCGAACATCAACGGAAAACCGAACGGGGACCAGGGAGGTTTCGCCTTCAGCAGTCGCTAGTTGAGGCACGGTCGATGTGGCTGCCGCTTCGGAAAACAATGATCGCAGGACTATCACCAGGTCACTGGCGTCACTGTTGACCACCTGAAAGACCTTAATCTGAGCAGACGCAGCTGGTGATTCATCCAGCTGTTCAATCAACTGTTCGACCAATGGAAGACTCTCTGCCGGACCACTTATGAAGATGCTATTCGTTCTGGGATCCGGAGTGAGCGTCACATCACCAAGAAGTCCGGATGTGACCACCTTTTCTCCGTTCGGCTGCACCAGCATCATTTCCAGAGCTGCCAACCTGCCGTTGCTTCCACCGCCTCGGGCAGCGGTGATCGCGGCGGTAATCGTTTGTGCTACGTCCGCTGCCAGCGAGTTCTTCAGGCGTACCATCCTTGCTTGATTCACAGCAGCGGCCGTACTTACATCCAGTCGCTGAATCAGCTGCGACACCTCTTCCATGTCTCGCGGTGAACCATTGACGATAATGCTGTTGGTCCGCGGATTGGCGGTGACGTTGACGTCCGGAGCCAGACCGCCACGGCCATTCAGAAACTCCTCAAGCATTGCGCTTACCTCAGCCGCAGGAGCGTGTTCCAATTCGAACACCTGCATCTGAGAATTCGGATTCACCGATCGGTCCAGTTCTTCGATCAACTTCTTTGCTGCTTTGACGGCTTCACCCCAACCGATCAGCAGCAGCGCATTCGGTTTGACAAGTGGCGTGATGGCGATTCGCCCCTGAAGCGGCCCGGTGAGGTCATCCAGCACCTCCTCGATCAGGTCGTTAAGGGCTTCCCCTTTGACGTGCCGCAGGAAATAGACTTCGATTTCCGGTGCTGTTTCGTCGCTGAGTCGTTCGATTTCCTGAATAATCCTGACCAGTTCGTCCACGTCGGGGTCGCGCCCGCGCAGAATAAGTACGTCCAGATCCGGAAGTGGTTGCACATCGACGTCAGAAGATGGACGCCGTAACCCCGTACCGTTTTCGGAACCACCATCCGGGTTCGCCTGGACCGGATCCTCAGATGGTTGAACCTGCACGAATCCAGTCGGACGGATCATCGACAGGCTTCTACTTCTATCAAACTGTGAACTCTGAATACGCTTAGGCTCTGTCTGTGGTTGCGAGGACTCACGCCACACCTTGATTGCTCGATTCAACACTTCAGGACTCACATTCCGAAGCGGTACAAACCGAATGCCTTCCTCTGAGTTTCTGCTTTGAGAATCCTCAAACCTGTTCATGAGCCACACGAATTGGTCCACCAGTTTCTGATCACCGTCAAGCTGGCAGACATCATTGTCTGTGCTGAAGATGATCGAGATGCTGGATCCGCCAGCTGAATATCGAAATCGGTCATCGCCGAGATCAAAGAGCTTCTTTTCAAGCAATCTGCGGAAGGCCTGCTGACACTGCCTGACGCTAATGCGTTTAAGCTGGTACTCTCGCGATGCCGACTTCTGTGTTGCCCTGCTGATCGCAGTTCGAGGAAACAGGACTGACGGATCTGCCACTTCAATCGGCGGCAAGCTCTGTTCTGACGGCCATGTGAGTGGACTGTTGTTCGATGGCTGCTGCAGTGTTTGCGAGTCTCCCTGGGACGGCTGCCGAAGCGCCTGCTCCAACAGACGATGGTTTCTCTCAGAGGTGACGACGATGACCTGATCCTGGACGCGATCAACCGTCACGCGAGCGTTCCGGCCCACCAGCTGGTGAATCAGCTGCAACTTTTCATTCGTCTCTGATCCGCGAATCCGGTACGTCTTCAGAACAGACGGCTCGTTGATCTGTTGTCCTGACGAGCTTGGTTGGTCAACCTGGCGGACCAATTGGGCGGTCAGCTGCTGAACAGCATCAGGCCCGGACACAACAAGCTGGTTCTTTTCCACGTCAGCAATAATCCGAACGTCGCTCGCTTCCTCGCCCAGCAGCTCGGTCAGCATACGCCGCACTTCATTGGGTTCGACATGCTGCAGCGAATAGACCTTAAGCTGACCATTCGCCCACTGCGCTTGCGCGCTGGACAATAGCAGAAAGAGAACCGTCGCAACGGCGACTAACGATTTATACAGTCCCTTCATTGGACGCATTCAGATCGAGGACATAATTTGCAGAGACGTCTTCAGCACGCACAACCAGAGGCTTCGCGCCTCGTGATCGCCCGCGAAAACGCCGAGCGTATGCGGAGGAGAACGCGGGCACAACGCGCAAACAGCACCAACCTGTCCGGCTTACTCACACAGGCCAGGTGGCGCGTTTGACTCCGGCGGTTCCTGCAGTTGCAGGCGAAAACGACTCACATATCTGCAAGTCAGGGCGCACGATCTGCGCGAAAACACGTCTCTACGTGGGCACACCTCCTGCCGGCAACGAGCTGCGGTGAGGACACATGGCAACCTGCCCCGCAACTCGAACATGACTCAACGTCAGGGGCCGGATGTCACTACCGCATCCGCGAAACTCTGCCCAATATCCATCTTCAGCAGCTGATCACCAGACTCGATCACGACGGATTCTTCGGTGACTGTCACGACGCGGGCACTGATTGCGGTTGTTTCGAATTCAACGCCGGCTGGCAATTTGAGCACCCTGTCATCGATTTGTTCGGTGATCCACGCGGTTGGTTCGCCGTTACGGTAGGCCACGGCGCTAAGAATGGTCATCTTCATCGGATCCTTCGCGTCGATCCCGATACCAAGGGATCAAACGGGCGAATCAAACGGGTACACACCATTATTGAAATTAATGATGGTTTTTCGAAGGGCGGGGGAGGAAGAAGGCCGGCTTGCTGAGTCCGGAACGCCGGACAGGCGCATGGAATCGAGACGCAGGCAGTCGACAGGGACTGCAGAGCAACATAATCCGCTGTCGACAGGGGCAGAACGCCCTTGTTGCTGCAGCAAACTCCCTTACAACATGGTGTGCCCCCTTAGCTCCTGGCAGCCCTGCGGCTCGCGACACACCTGAGGCGTCGAAGAGTTTGGCACCAGCGGCGGCAGCGGAACTCAGAGCGAGGAAGCGACGGCGGGAAAACGATTGGATCATGGAAAGCACGTTTGCTCGCAGGTAGTTGTCGGATGGAATCTCGTTATTATGTGGTGCGAATCCTTATTCTGAAGCCACTATCCCAGCGATCGTCATGGAGCTACCACGAAGGTCGCCGACCTCTGCTGGAATAGCCCTCCGGAAAGACGGGTTGAAGACTCCGCCAATTCTATACGCTTATCTACTAACGCGCACATGCTGCGTGTTTCTGCAGGTGACGACGATGAGCAGCGAGACGGAAGACGCCGATCGAAATCTCGAGGATTATCGAGACTATCTCCGGCTCTTGGCTCAGCTTCAGTTGGATCAAGTACTTTGGGGCAAAATAGACGTGTCGGGAGTCGTCCAGCAGACGATGCTCGAAGCTTATAAGGCATCGCCGAAATGCCAAATTCAAAATGCGGACCAGATGGCAGCGTGGCTTCGACGGATCCTGGCCAATAATCTGGCTGACGAAATACGTAAAATGAAAGCCGGAAAGCGTGATGTGAGCCGAGAGAGGTCGCTGGAAGCGGCCATGCAGCAGTCGTCCTGTCGACTGGAGGCATGGCTCGTTGCCGACCAGTCCTCGCCCAGTCTGCATGCGCGTCGGCACGAGCAGTCGGTTCTCGTGTCCGCTGCGTTGGCCAGGCTGCCGGAAACGCAACGAGAGGCGCTGCTGCTGCGCCATTTTCACGGCAGGTCGCTGGTTCAAATCGCCGAGCATCTGGGCCGCAGTCATGCCGCAGTGGCCGGCCTGCTGAAGCGAGGTCTTCAGCAGTTGCGAGATCAGCTGCGCGACTCGGAGTAGTAGATGCCCGCCAAAGAAAACGACTCCTCCGCGCGTGAGCAACGTGTTAACGAAGTTATCGCGGCGTATTTGAAAGCGGTGGACGCCGGTCAGACGCCAGACCCAGACGAATTCATCGCGCAACATCGAGACGTCGCAGGTGATCTGGAGTCGTTTCTCACCAACCGCAACCAATTCGAACACCTGGCCGAGCCGCTTCGAGAGGCAGCGTTCAACTCGAACCAGCAATCGGACGATGCAACTTCCTGTACGTCTTTCGAATCGAGCGAGTCTGTAACCACAGCCGGTGATGTGTCCATCGAAGCGGAGGGCCGCCATTTCGGTGACTACGAGCTGCTGGAGGAGATCGCTCGAGGAGGCATGGGAGTGGTGTACAAAGCTCGACAGACGAGCCTGAACCGAATCGTCGCGCTGAAGATGATTCTTGCTGGCCAGCTCGCATCGAAGGAAGACGTACAGCGTTTTCACACCGAGGCAGAAGCGGCGGCAAATCTGGATCATCCCGGCATCGTCCCCATCTACGACGTCGGCGAGCACGGTGGACAACGTTACTTTTCGATGGGCTACATCGATGGTGATAGCCTGGCCGAACGGCTCCGTGAAGGACCGATTCCGTCGCGCGAAGCGGCCACGCTGCTGAATCGGGTCTGCGAGGCAGTCCAATATGCCCACGAGCACGATGTAATTCACCGCGACCTGAAGCCAGCAAACATTCTGCTGGAACGAAGCCGAGAGGTAACAGTCGAAAGTCAAGTGCCAAGGGCCGAAAGCGAGACAGGATTCGACTCTCAGCTCGCGACTCTGGACTCTCGACCTCGCATCACCGACTTCGGGCTGGCGAAGCGTTTGAAAGACAGATCAGATCTGACAGGAACCGGACAGATTCTCGGCACACCCAGCTTCATGTCGCCTGAACAAGCGACTGGCGGAGCGACCCATCGCGTTGGTCCTGCCAGCGATATCTATTCGCTGGGCGCGATCTTGTACCAGCTACTAACGGGTCGGCCGCCATTCCAGGCGGAAACGCCCTTCGATACCTTATCGCAGCTTCTGGATTCCGATCCGCTGCCGCCTCGGCTGCTTAACAGCAATGTGCCGCGCGATCTGGAAGCGATCTGCGTGAAATGCCTCGATAAGGAACCGGCGCGCAGGTATCTCTCGGCGCGCGATCTTGGCGACGAACTGCGTCGATACCTGGAAGGCGAAACCATCCACGCCTCCGGGGTCAATTTGCTCGATCGCATGACCCGCGCCTTGCGGCAAAGCCGACACGAAGAGCACTTTCGCGGGTGGGGCCTGGGACTGATGGCATTCGGCCTCGTGATCTTCCTGTCTCACGTGGCCATCTATGTGTTCGAGGGCGCGTGGCGTGATTCTCTGGTCACATTCTTTTGCACACGGGGCGCGATGTTCGCTGCCTTGCTGATCATGTTTTGGCGATTCCGACACCATTCGCTACTGCCGACGAAGTCTGCCGAGCGGTTAATCTGGGTCGTTTGGATCGGCTACCTACTGGCGCTGGGTGCCAGCAACGCAGCGCGGTCCGTTTTCGGACACGACCAACGAGAGTCGTATGCCTCCTTCACGGTGCTCGCCGGGTTCGGCTTTCTGATCATGGGAGGCCACGTCTGGGGAGGCGGTTACGTCGTGGGCATCGTCTTCATGATCGCTGCGCCCATCCTGGCCATTTACGCGGACCTCGCCCCGCTGGCATTTGGAACTCTCTGGGCTGGCGCGTTATTGACCTTCGGCCTTCACTACTGGCGTCGCGGACGCGCCGCCCAGGCCA
Source organism: Fuerstiella sp. (assembly GCA_024230215.1). Classification (GTDB taxonomy): domain Bacteria; phylum Planctomycetota; class Planctomycetia; order Planctomycetales; family Planctomycetaceae; genus Fuerstiella. The sequence continues at coordinate 10,059 of JAAERP010000132.1, forward strand.
ACGATTCGAGTGCAACTCGAAGGATGACCTAAGTATTGCGGGCAAAACAGTTTGCCGCCGCTGATCGGTCGCAAACATCGACGGACCGTGACGCCAAATTCGAAATCTTTGAACTTTGCGCGCCCATCCCGACCGCGTCTCACGCTTATTTCCCCAGGAGGCTGTCCGGTTACCTGAAACAGTGGGCCGCAAGGCGCGGGTGAAAACACTGCCAACAACCGGCGGCTAGCGCCGTACCGCTCACAAGAACCGACGTATCCGAACAGCCGCCTAGCCGCGGATAGAGGAAGCAACAAGTATTCGAGAGAACTCGTCATAAAAAAAAGGAACCAGTCATGCGTAAGTCCGTCAGTTTGGCCGTGATCCTGAGCGCCATAGCAGTGCCCTGCGCTTTCACGAGCGTTGTCACTGGACAGCCGAAAACTCCGCCTTTGAAAATCGGAACGTTCGACTCCCGCGGCGTTGCCCTTGCGTTCTATAGCTCAGAGGAAGGAAAGAAGCTGCTTGAGGAGGGAGGGGAGCCGGGACTGGAGGCGAGAGCGCACCTGCAGACCTTCAGCACCGGAACGGTGACCGACATCATCGAGAAGATCAAGACGGCGCCTCCGCGGGTTGCCAGGGAAGACGGCGTATCGCTCATCGTTTCGAAGTGGCAGGTCGCCTACAAAGATCCCTTTGTCGAATACGTTGACGTGACACGAGATCTTGTCAATCTGTTCAATCCAACAATGCTGAAGACCGACGACATCGTGAATTACTGCAAGTCGGAACCAGTTCCTATCGAAAAGATGTCCATGGCCCCTCCGCCTAAGAAGGGCTCCGTTGCCAGTGTACGCGATGCTGTACGCAAGCCGATCAAGGTTGTCCCCAACAGCCCAAAGACCAAGGCGATCACTCGCCCTGAAGTGTGGAGGTGAGCCGAATGGAGCTGCGCCAGATGAACATTGAAGGCAATATGAATGTTGCAGCCGGTTGCAAGTGGGTTGCACGCATCCTTGCGGCGATTCTCTTCTTGTTCTGGGGTGCGTTCTTTGTGGAACACCTTGGCGAATGGTTCCTGCAATCCGAACAAGGTTTCCCGCCCGTCTCTGTGTGGATTGGTCAGGCACTTCACTTTGTCATACTGCTGGGCCTCGGCATGATGCTCAACTGGGATCGGCTCGGCAGTCTTGTCACCATCGTCGGAACGGTGGCGTTCTTCTCGGCGATTGGTTATCGCGGGTTTCCATTCATTGCGCTGCTGAACCTGCTGCCCATCGGGCTCTTTGGCGTGTACTGGTATCTCGGACCAAAGGCAGCGAACGTGGCCCAATGACCACAGTTCGACGTTCTGGAATCTAACAGAGGAAACGAATCATGACGCACGAGAATCGATGGAAACTAGCAGCGGTTGGTCGGACGGCTCTCCTGGTGGCATTCAGTACGTCTGCGTATTCCCAGGAAGATCCCTCAGCGAATGAGAATGCTCCGGACATCACAATGAAAGCCTACCGGATGAGAATGGATGGGAAGGTCGACGAGGCGAAACTGGCCCTCGAACAGGAGCTGTCGAAGAACCCCAGGAATGCGGCGGCCTGGTGTGAGCTCGCCCGTCTTGAGTTCCAGCGGAATGGAAAGACCCACGAGTTGGATTCCGCTCAGAAGGCAATCGAACAGGCGGTCAATCTGGCTCCGGATAATGCTCGCTACCATCGCTGGGCGGGGCGCATCGCGGTATACAATGGCATCCTCAAGGTCCATCGCAAGAACCGACCAGAGATGGTGAAACAGTTCAAGAAGGCGACCAGCGCGGCGGAGCAGGCTGTGACGCTCGATCCTGACGACCATGAGGCGAGGATGCTTCTCGTCTCGCTCTACGGCAACAACCCTCCGGAACTCGGGGGTGACCAGGGACGAGCGACACACCATGTCGAGACGCTCGAAAGACGCTCGCCAATCGATGGGGCTGTGGCGCGATGTGAGTTCTCCATGAAGAACGAGCCGGAGAAGAAGCTCGCCCTTTGGAACGACCTCGCGAAGAAGTTTGGCAAGGATCCTCGCGTCCACGAGAACCTTGCGCGACAACACGCGTGGGGCGGCAACGTCAAGAACGCGACGATCCACACCAACAACGTTCTGACGCTCGATCCCACCCGCAGCCATATCCTTCTCGATCTCGCCCGTGCCTTTGGATTGAAGAAACAGCTTGAACCGGCCGAGCGGTTCGCCCGGCGCTACCTGGCGCTCGATCCTCCCGGGCCAGTTTCGCACAGGGCATGGACTCACATGGCCCTGGGACAGATCCAGCAAATGAACGGAAACAATGAAGCTTCCGCTGAATCGCTCGAGATGGCAAAGCGACTCGATCCTTACTGCTGGTTCACCATGACCCCACCGCCGGAACAGCTCTTCATAGCTCCCGAGTTCGACTAATGCGATTGTGCCCTGCCTGACTCACTCGTCGAGCAGTGGCGCGACCACGTGGCGCAGCTCGCGCAGTCGTTCCTCTTGATCATCGCTGTACGAGCCCAGCCGCTGAGCATAGGTATCCATCCACACGACCAGACGTTGAAAATCTTCGCCGCTCAACTGAACACCGTAGTGGCCCGCGTCCCGCGTCAAAAGTTCGAGCAGTTTGCTATTCCGCGCCGGGCCATCGCCCACGACAGACCAGTCTTTCTCGAATGCCAACTTGCGAAGGTCTCCGTCGGCGAACTCCATCAGAGCGTCGTAGGAGGCAGTTGGCGTGAGGTCGAACGCGGCGGCAACGGAATCCTCGCTGTCGGGCGCGTGACAGCCGACACAACGTCTGTCTAACACGGGCTGCACCAGTTCGTCGTATCGCAAGGGCCACGAACCACTCGGATCTGGCAGCAGCCGTGAGGCCGGACGCTGCGTCGCAAGCGGCGATCCGCCGAGCGTCGGCGGCGACGAGTTACGGGATTCGTGACAACCGACACAGGCAAGCGTTTCGTTCGGTTGCACGTACGTCAAGGAACGCATCGTTTGCAGAGCCAGCCCGTCGGCATCGAGCGCCTGGAAGAACACAGGAAGGCCAGAGGGAACTCGAAAGTAAGCCGAGCCGTCGCTCTCGACAGGCACGGTTCCCAAAACGAACTTTCCGGGGTCTTCGCGTGAAACGCCCAGCACGGGAAAGTTCATTTGTGGCTGCACTTTCGGCGGCACACCAACGACGCGCAGACTCTTTACCGAACCTCGTTCGACGCTGCTCATCCCCTGATAGACGTCTTGCAACAGGAAGGCACCTTCCTGCGAGCCATCCCAATCCGTCTTGCTGGCAAGTTCGGGCGCACGAAAGCGTGGACGAATTGGAATTGGGTTCATGCTCGAAATATCAGGGTCGCGGTGCAGAAGCGTCAGATTTCCAAAGGCGTCATACAGGTAGAGCCCCAGAGCGTTGCGTGGGTTCCCCGGATCGTCGGGCGGCATCAAGCGGTGTTTGGGTAGCGGACGATCACTCCAGGCGACCAGGAAGTGTTGCTCAGACAGAGGGTGCGGCCCGGCGTAGTAAGTGGTCGGCCAACCTTCGGCTTCGGGGAAAGCAACTTCCGGCGTCAGTCGGGTCAGTGGTCGTTCGTACTCGTCGCCGAGATTGCGGTCCAGGAGCGCCAGAGAACCACCGGTGATCGAGTGATGTGCCGTGGCTGTGAAGATCAGCTTCTGCGAATGAGGAATCGGCCGTGCCTCGAAGATGCACTGTGGCTTCTTCGTGTAGTTGCCGTAGACCAGTTGCGAGTTGGTGCCGTCCGGGTTGGTCGACCAAAGGCTCATAAAGTGGCCATTGAAACGATCGATGTAGTCCCATCGCGCGTAGAGTACACGACCATCGTTGGCGACAAACGGCGTCCATTCAAAGTTCTCGAAGGCCGAGATCGCACGCAGGTTCTCGCCGCGCTGATCCATCGCGTGCAGTGTGAACACGGCTACCGGACGATGATTGCCGCCGCCACATCGGACGTAGCTGTCCGGACACGTGGCTTCCGCCGTTGCCGCGGCGCTCTGCTTGCCAGCCTGCAAAGCCTGTCCCTTGCGAGTCGAGAGGAACATGATCTCGCCGCTGGGCAGATAACGGGCGTCGAAGTCGTCGTAGTAGCCTCGCGTCAACTGGCGCACGCCTGTCCCATCCAGATTCATTTCGAAGATGTGATAGAACGAATCCTCAGGTAGCTGTTCCTTGGCGGTCTTGTCCTTCACGTCAGCGAGATGCGGATAGTGCTTGCACCAGGCGAACAAGACCTTCGTGCCGTCGTACGAAAGATCCGGTCGCAGGAAGCTGCCTGTCGGCCAGTCTTCGGTCAGACAACGCACTTGCGGGTCGTCTCCTTTGAAGCCCGACAGAATGTGGATTCCACCGCCACCGCGCGACCACCACCCGTAGTATTGATCCGACACGTGCGGAAACAGGCCGGGGGCTCGTTTGATGAACAGGATCTCGTCAAAGTCCAACAGCGGGTTACTTAACGACATTTCTCGCTGAGCCCGGCGAGCGCGGCGATCGAGATCATGACGTTGTTCACCAGTCGCATCAGCGGGGAGTTCGTTCAGCTGTGCGGCAATTTGTTCAAGCGTCCTGGTTTCCGCGCCGATGTCGGCGCCAAGCTCATGCAGGTTCTCGGCCAATTGTCGCCCGCGTTCGATGACTCTCGTCGTGTTGTGCGTAACGACGGTCGACGTCCTAGCCTCACGGCGCACCGACCACTGGCTTGTGCTACTTTGCGTGGCCGGCTTGTGCAGCGCGATGTTCTCCTTGCCGCTGACCGCATAGATTTCTATCTCGTCGAGATGGAAGTAGCTCTTGCCCGGCAACTGCATACGGATGAATCGTGCCGCGCGTCCCTTCATCGGCACGGAACAGGGCTTGCCATCGGGATGCCCAAGGAAATCAGTGCCATCGTGCTGGTAGTATTGTTCGAAGTACTTGCCATCGTTGGAGACGAGTACAATAATCCGCGAATTCCTGGTCCCCATCGCCCTGTCACAGCGGTTGTACAACACGACGCGGTCCAACGGTGTCGATTCGCCCAGGTCGACTTGCCACCAAGGTTGGTCTTCGTTCTCGGTATGAAATCCCCATTTGCCGTTCTTGATGCCATCACAGCCACCAGCTGCATCTTGCTCCAGTGTCACGCCGCTCGCCGATGCCCCTGGTGCGTCTCGCAATTGGCCTTGCCGAAGCCAATCCGCTTCGATCTGCTCAGACGTGACGGCGGGATCCGGTTCCGCAGTAGCTAGTCCACCACACAAGGCTGCGGTCGACATAACGAAACAACCGAACAGCCATGATCTTCTCGCGTGCAGCTTCATGACTGTTATCTCCGCTTGTTTGTGCAAGCTCGTTGGAAGTTCGACGTCCAGACCGACTTCGCGTAGCATTCACGCGCGATGTTCAGAAGGACCATTCAAACTGGCTGGATGAAACACTACAATGTGAGTCCAGTATAGGCATCCGCCAGTGCAGGGCAAACATGGAACTGTCATGACTGATCGAGAACGCATTCTTGCCATCATGTCGGGCAAAGCGCCTGACCGAATCCCGTGGATTCCTCGATTGCTGCTTTGGTACAACGCTCACAAGAAGATGGGAACGCTGCCTGAGCGATATCGCGACTGGAGCTTACGAGACATCGAGCGCGATCTGGGGCTGGGCACGCCAGCTCGAGACGGCACTGTCTTCCGTACCGAGATGAACGGGGTCGAGATCGAGGAGCGTTGGCTGGATGATCTTCACATGCGGACGGAATACCGAACGCCCGTCGGTACCGTGAGCACGCTCTTCCAGGGCAGCGATGTCTTGAGAAAACAGGCGATTCAAGATCTGCAAGTCGAGTTCATGCTCAAGGACCAGCAGGATTACGCGGTTGTGCAGTACATCCTTGAGAACACCACGGCCGTTCCGACTTATGCTGAGTACGAGCGTTACGAAGCCGAGGTTGGCGACGATGGCTATCCGCTGGTGAACTGCGGCGACTGCCCGTTTCATCATTGGATGCGGGCTCTGGTTGGATATGAGCAGGCGTACTATCACTTGGCCGACTATCCCAACGAAGTCGAGCGTTTGCTAGCCACGATGACTGAGTTGGACGAGCAGCGGTATTGGCCACTGATCGCCGATTCTCCCGCCAAGCTGATTCTGCACGGTGTCCATTTCTCCAGCCACATGACTCCGCCGCCGATGTTCGACAAGTACATGCTGGCCTACTATCAGAAATTATCAGCCTTGTTGCGATCGCGCGATCAGACGTTGACGCTTCATGGCGACAACGAAACGCATCAGATCCTCGGTCACATCGAACGGGCAGGTTACGGCATGGTCGAATGCTTCGTAACTCATCCGATGGTCGATACGACGCTTGCCGAGGCTCGCGAGGCATGGGGCGACCGAGTCATCATCTGGGGTGGAGTGCCGTCGGCTATTCTGGAAGACCCATACACCGATGATGAGTTTGAACGCGCCATGGACGAGATATTTCGCGTGATCGCTCCCGGCGACGCTTTCATTTTGGGCGTCGCGGATAATGTCATGCCTGGCGCGAAGCTCGATCGCGTTCGACACATCACGCGAATGGTCGAGCAACAGGGTGCGTATCCAATCAGCACCGAAAGCTGATGGAAGAAGAACTTGGCCGGTCCCTTATCAACAAGCTTGAGGCTCGCGTTGCACTTTTTCGCACACAGCACGAATTGACCAGAGGAATAGCAGAGATGAACACTGCGGGAACAAGACGTACGACGCGAGCACACGATCCGACCCAGATACGCGGCGCGATGGCGTACGGCCTTCTAATCACCTTGGCGCTCTGCGGGATAACACGCGCGGCCGACGTGCCCACCAAGCCTCTCTGGGATCAAACGGGGACACACCATTATTGAAATCAATGATGGTTTTTCGAAGGGCGGGGGAGGAAGAAGGCCGGCTTGCTGAGTCCGGAACGCCGGACAGGCTCGCGGAATCGAGACGCAGACAGTCGGCAGGGACTGCAGAGCGACATAATCTGCTGTCGACAGGGGCAGAAAACCCTTGTTGCTGCAGCGAACTCCCTTACAACATGATGTGTTCCGTTAGTGGGGAAGTTGGATTAGGACAACGAATGTCACTGCCACTGGCGTCGTGTTACTTCAGTGCTCATTTCTGGTGTGGGCATTTTCCTGACGTCGGCTTCGGCAGGTGTCAGCGAACCAGCCCTTCGCTTCGTGCCAAAACCAGCCGCCAAACACCGCGACAAGTCATTGTTCGTCCGGACTCTGACCAATGAATGGCCAGGTGTTCATTTTCAATGACCGCCCACGGGAAAAGACTCTCAACTCGGTCATCCGAACTGGTGGTTGCGAGCAACCACGCTACGCGCAAGAGAAAACCCCACGGTCGCGAATTTCGCGACCGTGGGTTTTTTGGCGACGGCGCCGGATCTGAACCGACGACCTCGAGCCATTCTGTCAGGAACCGGATGTCACTACCGCATCCGCGAAACTCTGCCCAATATCCATCTTCAGCAGCTGCTCACCGGACTCGATCACGACGGATTCTTCGGTGACCGTCACGACGCGGCCATTGATTGCGGTTGTTTCGAATTCAGCGCCGGCTGGCAATTTGAGCACACGGTCATCGATTTGTTCGGTAATCCACACAGTTGGTTCGCCATTACGGTATGTCACGGCACTCAGAATGGTCAGCTTCATTGGATCCTTCGTGTCGATGCCGATACCGAAGATGTTGTCGTGTGCGATGACGTCGTAGTCGCGACGATTGGTTGATGACAGCAAAGTGGATTCGCCCTTGTTCAGCGACGTTGCCCTGGCCCCGGGGATTATGAGAGCCTCCACACTCATCGACAGGTCAAACTGTCCCGTCGTTCCGACAGGTGTCAGTCGCAGCGTAGTGATACGATGCAGCTGGTTCGATTTTTCGACGCTGAAAAGAGCTGAGGTGATTTCCTTCAGGTTGCCGCGCGCCTGTACGGTGAACGGCATCGTTCGATACAAGCCACGCCGGCTGGCCGGCGACCCGGAATTCACTGCCGCGTTTCGTAGTTTGGCCGAGCGGACGGTTTCCAACAGCCAGTTGCGATACAACGAACGAGCTGTCTCGGTATCTGACGGAAGAGACTTCTTCTGCCATTGTTCGATTTTCTGTCCAGCTTCGCGTCCGACCGCCAGCAGTTTTTCCTGCTTCGTGATATTTGCCAGCAGTTCACGATTCTCACCCTGCAATTCACGCAACGGTCCCTGAATCATAGACGAGAGTACGTAGTCGCCGATGCGCACTACGCCCATCAACATCAGAACGCCAAGCAGAAGCTGTTGTCGAGTCACGTTCACGACTGCCCTCCGTCTGCCGGCGCCAACAAAGCCGGTGATTTTTTCTTTCCTGATTTTTCCGCGTTGCCGGACGCTGCGTTCGGAGTAACAACAGCTGCCTGCTGCTTCTTCAGCTGTTCAGGAGCCTCGGCAATGTGGCTTGAATAATCCTTCTTCTGTCGACTCTCAACCCGCATTGTGGTCTGAAAACTCCAGATACTCGTCTTGCCATCTTTGATCTCACGAATCCCAGGCGTCCGGAGTTGGTGAAACTGGTCTCGCAAACTGTCTTCCATCTTCCGAACCGCGCCCGGAGAGCCGCTGGTACCACGGAATGAAACAACAGACGCAGAACCGGAAGGGCTGGCTGAAAACTGATGCACCGTCAGTTCCGAGCTGGAGGGCATGCGGATTGTGAAATCACGCAGCTCATCCAGCCAGCTCATTCGTGACGCTTCCCAGGCTTTCAGAACAGTGGCGAGGTTGCGTTTTGACCGGGTCTTCCTGACCAACTCATCCAGCTCTTTGCCCTGTGCCAGCAGTCTCGCATTCTCGGTAGCAATTTCAGCAAACTGGGAATGAACGAAATACCAGCCTCCTGCCAGGAGCACAAGCAGCCCAGCCGTGATGGCCAGCACTCGATTCCGCTGATTGACGGGTACAGGTGGACTTTTGGGGTTCGCGAAATCCACTGCCGGTCGCAGACCCAGGGCTTCTTCCTTCAAGCCAGCGATCAACGGGACGAAGGCGCCGACGGCGGCGTCCCCGGCTTCTCCGTCCAGAAGCGAACGCGATGAGACTCTTCGAGCTTCCACGGAAAGCTGGTCACCAAGAGTATTGATCAGGATCGCTGCCTCGATTTCAGAACCGACAACAACGACGTCGGAAATCCCAATGTCCTCTTCGATCTGACTGCCGGCGGAAATTAAAGTTCGCTGCAGTTCAGAAGCAATGTACGTTGCCGCCTCCTGCCCGCGCATCGCCTGGCCCAGACGAATGGTTCGAGACAGCCGAGGCAAACCAGCCTGAACGACCAACACATGAGTCGACTGAGTCCCCTGACTCACAACCAGAGTTGCCGCCCGGTCTTCTTCAGCCTTGCCGGCTGCGAATATCCGAAGCGGCTGAGTAATCACAACGGCTCGAACTGTTGGGCATCCTGATTTCTGAACAATGTCCTGAATCTGTTGCTGCTCCATGGCCGGTAACGCCATGGCGCTAACAGTGCCTCCCCCACCTTCGACAGACGGATAAAACACAAAGTCGATCACACTGTCATCAGAAAAACCGGCCATCTGCCGCAACGCCATGTTACGCACGATCGTCGGCAGTTCAGCGGACGAAGCTGGTGGAACCGGAAAGCTGACTGAATCGACAACACCACGATTTACGCACAGCAACAGTGTGGCTTTTGTGGCCTTTAGCTCGCGTACCAGAGCAGATACTCGCTCGACGATCGAAAGTTGAGCATCGTCAGTGCTTTCGTCCGCGTCAAATTCCCGTTCGCCGGCCTCCAGCACGCTGAGCACGCCGTCGCGTTCCGCATTGCCGAGCACATAGCGGATAGCACTCGAATTCCAGTTAATCGCAAGTAGCCTGGGCATAACATTGGGTCGTCTGCTGTGCGCACCATAATGGACACTTCGGCCACAGCGGCACTATCGGTATTTTCAAAAACCTTCGAAGCGTTGTTCCAATTCGCCTAAGGAAACGGGCAATCCTCGCTCCGTAAGGTCCACCCAGTCTACTCGGCTCGGTGGGTCATTGGCAGCATCGATTGTGACTTTACGTCGCAGGAAAGGGCCGCCGATTCGGCGATACACAACAATCTCTGCCGTATGTACATCGCCGCGCGTGGTGATTTGAGGGTGAATCCTCCGAAACACGGGCAGGTCTGCAATCTGCCGGGTCAGCAGCCAGACTGTCGATGACCGTTCAGCGGCGTCCAGAGTCATTCGCTGTTGAACGATTTGGGACGCAATTGCCGGATCACCAATGAGTGCGTGCAGCACCGGCTCTGAGGCTGAATTGATATTGATTCGACCGGTCAACACTTTGGACGACGCCGTCGTCGTTCGTTCTTCAAGCAGACGAAATTGCTGAACGCCTTCCGGGATCGCGAGATCCAGGGGGCTTTTAACAAGCCGCTGACGGCGTGATGTCGTGGACGATGACGGCAGCTGCACCGACGAACCGACCAGATCTGCCAGATTCGATATCTGGTACAGGCTGGCAACCTCACTATTCGCGGCCATATCCACGTCCAGTGGACCGACACCACGTTTAGCAGATTCGATGGTGCCGTACATGCGAGCCAATCGAATGAAGCGAGCGACTTCAGGTTCAAGAAACTCAGCGAGCTGCGATTCGAAGTCGTCGAGACTGCTGTGCATGCTGTCGCTGTGCACGCTGTCGTTGAGCATGAAGCGTGGCTGTCCGCTGGAATCGTCATTCCGTTCGGCACTGTGGATCGTGAGGTATGTAGACCATGCCGTCGATTCCTGCGCATCCGACCGGTCCGATGCTCCGAGAGTTCCATAGAAACTCTCACGCTGCACGCCTTTGACAAACAGCAGCTCCTCCATAGAGTGAGGGAGTGAATTGCGAGCGTGATACGGCTGTTCCAGACGTTGATAATAGCCGTCCTCGGCACCAAACTGACGTGGCCGATCGTCGGGATCCATCCAGTCCAGGATCGAATCGGCCGCTTCATTCGTCATCCCTGGGATCTGCATCAACGCACTGGATCCGTCTCCAGGATTGGCCACTTCCCACGCCAGAACTCGTCCCAGATGCAGCTTGTCGGATTCGTTCTGCAGGCCAAACGTCAGTGGATGCTGCAGACCACCACCAAACGGGTCCTCCAGCGCACCGTCATCAACAGCGGCTGTTGCAGCTGCCGCGTTATTCGGGAGGCCGTGCAACACAGCAAACCGCCAGTCTTCGCTGTTTCCAACGTCTATTGAAAACTCGCCGCTTGACTCGCCAAACGGATTCACAGGAGGCACGACGCGCGACTGAAACAGATCCGGATTGTCAGATAACGTCTCGATACTGATCGGTAGCGTGGCCTGTTGCCTGGTTATTTCCAACAGCAGTGTCTCAGCGCTGGCCATCGTTTGGTGCGCCTGTAGCAGGTCACCGTTAATCCTGGCCGCTTCGTATTCTGTCGTCATATCGGCAAGGAATCCAAAGCCCGCCAGAGCCAGCATCGCGACAAGTACAAGAACGACGATCAACACCACACCACGGCGATCGCTTCGTAAGTGCTTTGTGGCGGATTCCTGCCTTTCTCTCACGGCGTTCCTGATCATTGCAGAAACTCACTGGCAAAGTCGAGCGAATTCGAATTGGCCTCACCAATACTTCGCGTTGTATCCAGTAGAATGATCCGACTGAATGTGCGAGGCACGACGCCTGCCCAGGGGTCTGGCTCAGTGGGCCGGACAGCCCTGTTCGGTGAATCGCTCCCTGAAAACGAACCGTCCAGCTCCTCTTCCAGAACGCCGTCCGTTTCCTTCGTCGCCGGGCTGAGTTCTACAAGTTCTGTGGCCGTTATCACGTCCAGTGTTATGCGAACAGCAGCAGGAAGAGTTTCCGCCCGGCTTTCCGGCCAATCCTGCACCCACGCCTGCCCGTCAAAATAATGAAAGCGGCAGCCAACAACTTCCGGAATCAATTCGTAGCTCGGCCGCCTCAAGCCTGCCGCGTCATCGGGTTTGTCACCGATTGAGTCATTCTGCGGAAACAACATGGTTTCCAGTGTTGATCGATCAACTGATACATCATCGGTCGAGAGACTTTGTCCCATAGTAGATCGCTGCGACCGCAAAGCCAGGAAATCCACCGCGTCTGTTTGCAACCGATAGAGTCCCGATGGCAACGATGAGATCCCTTCAGTCTGTCCAAACGGCTGCAGCTGATACACAACGGTTTGAAACTCAGCAACCTGGACACCGAGGCCTTCTTGCGAGGCGTCAGGATGCAATGAACCGCCACCGATTTCGCTAAGCAGCTCGATGTCAGACTGAGGCGCTACTGACAGGGGTGAAGGTCGGCGAACTGTCACGCGAATGGCCGTTGACGTTCCCGTTAATGTCGCCCTTGCCGGACCGTCGTAATCACGTATTTCAAGACCAGAGACATCAGGAAAGGCGGTGGATCCTTCGAGATCGAATTCCAGAGGCGACAGATCCCCGTCATTGCGGCTGCCGGACTGTAACGATTTCTGTTCGCCGGACTTCAGCACGACGGCGGAAAGATCTTCCGACATAATCTGGAACAGTGAGCGAATTAACTGCTGTTCTGTTGTTTGAGATTGCCCGGCAGTCAGCAGACTGTTGTACATTGACATCATACCCCATGCCACAGACATCAACGCCGCGACAAGGATTATGGCGATCAGCATCTCAACCAGCGTATACCCGCGGCGCGGCAGCATCCTTTTCAGGCGCACCATCCTGGTAATTCGGCAATGAGACTGGCAACCGAGGTCACGCCTGTCACAGTGGGCAACTCCGTTAACCGTTTTCCTGATTGAAAAACACCGATGCATCATCGGAATCCTCCTGCTTCGGAAAACAGCCCACCTGCCGGGTCACTGCCGGACCTGGTATCGAAACGTACCCACCGACTGAGCTGAAATCGCACTGGCCTGGTCAGCGTCGACTCTGCCTGCGAAACCTCCACGGTAAGGCCCGTGAGTTCCGGTGAATTCGGTACCGGCCCGATACGCACCGCATAGAGCCACGGCGGATTCGCTTCTGAGGAGAGTTGTCGGGCTGCGCCTGTGAACATGTCGCCGTCAGCACTATCTTCCAATCCTCCGAATCCAGCCACAGATACCGGACGGAGCGGGGCATCTTCTGTCGATTCCAGGGGCCGAAGTCCGAGCATAATTTCGTGCATCGTGTTCTCGCACAAACGCTGAGCCTCTGACTGGAATTCCGCCTTATTGGCCTGAGTCCGTCCCATACCAATAAGTCGAGACAGCACAACCACACTGCCCATCAGCAGTGCTGTCGCCAGGATGACTTCCATCAGGCTTATTCCGCGTCGCCGCTCGGCTGGTAAGTCAGCGCGTGACCTTGCATAACGTAAGCCAACGCATTTCATTGCGTTACCTCGTCAAACATGGCGGCGCCGTCATCAACGGCTGTGGAAGTCATACGGAACGGAGACGAATAACTGACGGACGACGTAAGCCCCCGCACGGCTACCGTGATGACGAAGTCGCGGTTACCAATGATCGTCAGCGTTCTGTCTTCGCTGCGTCCATTCGGCCGGAACTTAATCTGCTGAGGCCCACCTGCGGCAAAACCGGTTTCAGCGGCTTCAGAACGAATGTCACTGAACATGCTACGGTCGTTCTGTTCCGCCGACAGCGGCGCAGGTGCAAACGTGACACCTTCAGGCAGGAGCCCCTGTCGCAGGACGGACGATTGTTGAGAACTCACTGGCGTGTTCTCATTCGCCGTACTATCTGTGTGCAGGCCGGACGGTGTCCCGCGATCACCAACAGTGGCCGACTGCAGCGACAGAGGCGATGCTCCCGTCCGCTCGATCGTCCAACTGCGACCACCAGCTTCAAACTGAAACACCAGAGGTGCTCCTTCCCGAATGGCCAGTACTCGCGTTTTCGCCAGCGCCGCTCGCACCTGACGAGCACTGGAACGCAGTCGACTTTTGTCGAGCGGCCCCTGCAGCGAAGGCACCGCAAAGGCCGCCATCGCGGCCATAATCGCCAGGACGATCAGCATTTCCATCAGCGAATATCCACCGTGCGCAGCAAATGACGAACCGGAAGGAAGACGGTTCGCCAGGCTCACGTTTCTGGCAGATCGGCGTGATTGGATTGATCGCATGGTTGTTCTCACGAACGGGCATCCATGTCATTCGTCTCCCGTCGCCGGCATAGCTCGTTGGTTACAGCGTTTCACGCTGACTTGTGGCCGCGAAGAACGCTTCTTGATAGCAGTTTCGTTGCTCCCACAAGCCAGTATCGTCTACGACAATAAGTACACTGATCCAGTGCTTTGTCACAGCCAGGTTTTAGGATTGGCGAGGAACTCAAATGGCGTTGTCCTCATCGCTCATAGATTCCCCTACACCGCCTTCACCGCCTTCACCGCTGGTACCGTCACCCGTCCAGCTGACGACGTCGTCGTCGGTATTTTCCTGACCATCGGGTCCAAACGACCAGATGTCAGGGACATTCATCTTATTGTGTGTCGGCGGATACTCGTAACGATAACTGTTACCCCAAGGGTCCTTTGGCAGCGTTTCAGTTTTGATATAAGGACCATCCCAACTGGTGCTGCCGCCGATACCGTCTTCATCATCACCTTCCAGGGCAACATCTTCCTCCATTTCTGAACCACCTTCGCCGGAATCCGGGGAAGGGGCGGCAACAAGAGCAGCCAGCCCCTGTTCGCTTGACGGAAAACGATTCACATCGATGGCGTAGCGTTCCAGGGAAGACTGGAACATTCCGATCTGAGTCTTGACGGCATTAATATCAGCCTTTGCTTTGCTGCCCAGAAGTCGCGGGCCCACCAAAGACACCAGCAACACCAGAATCGCCATCACGATCAGCAATTCAGTCAGCGTAAACCCCTTACGAACGATCTTCGCCGCAGTTTTCGTTTGTCGTTTCATCATCTTCACCTACTCCCTTTTCCAACGTGTTAATGCGGTCTTGCCGCAACCAGATTCATGCCATGACTCGGTGTGTAGAACTCGCTTCCACTGGACTTTCACTACTGGTCCGCCCTGGCGACACACAACACGAGCATCAACTCATTGACGTACTCATTTCGAACACCGGCAGCAGCAGGGCCACAATCACAAACAACACTGCACTGCCCATCACCATCAATAATGCCGGTTCAATCAAACGAACCATCGTATCCAATTGCCGAGCCACCTTTTTGTCGATGCCGTCGGCGATATTGTTCAGAACGTTTTCCAGGTTATTCGCTTCTTCGGCAATGCTGATCATCGCCATAACGTTGGGGGGAAGCAGCCCGCACTTCGAAAGCGGACCTGAAAGGCTTTCTCCCGCGGAGATATTCTTTGCAGACTCCTGGATCGCCCGACCCAGCACAACGTTTCCCGACGAATCGCTGCTGATGTTCAGAGCCTTCAATATGGGAACTCCATTTCGCAGCAACGTTCCCAGAATCCGACAGAATCGAGACGTCGCACCATTCAGAAAGATCGGTCCAAATACGGGCACTTTCGTCTTGTAGCCATCGACGATTTCTCGTCCCGATGGCGAGGTGACCCACTTGCGAACGCCGATGACCATACCCACAAGAGCGACCGCGACAAGAATTCCGAACCGTCCCAGAAAGTCACTTAGCCAAAGCAGCGCCACAGTCGCACCGGGCAGAGTTCCCTTGCGCTCCAACTGAGCAAACAGATCAGAGAACTTTGGCACGAAAAACACGACCAGTACGATAGTGACGATCGACCCCGCCGCGGCCAGAAACGCCGGGTACGCCATAGCGCCTTTGACCTTGGCCTTCAGTTCTTCCGTCCGCTCCAGAAACTCCGCCGTCTGCTGCAGAGACTCTTCCAGGAAGGCGCCTTCGGTCCCGGCTCGCACAATACTGATCGTCAAATCGTTAAATACGTCGCCGTGAGCAGCCATCGCTTCGTGTAACTGGGCCCCGTCGGAGATCCGGCCGCGGATATCTGACAGAACCGTCTGCATGCGTTCATGAGGTGTTTGCTGAGTCAGAACGGTCAGGGCTTGCAGCAAAGGGACACCGTTGGCCAGCAGATCGGCCAACTGAGTAAGTGTATTGGCTAATAATTCGGCGTTGATTCGCCGATTCAATTTCAGCGAAAACCCTGATGCCTTCGCCGGAATGACATTCAGCGGAAACAGCGAACGCTCGGTCAGTATCGCCATCACATCACCGCGCGAATCGGCTGCAATCAGGCCGTCAACGTCCTGACCGGTAAGCGTTCTGGCGGTGTATGCAAATTCCTGCATTCCGGGTATCTAATCAGCTTTGGTGACTCTCAGGACCTCATCAATACTTGTGATCCCCTGAGCCACTTTCTTCCAGCCATCCTGACGTAAAGTTGTCATGCCGCCGGCGATCGCCGCCTTGCGAATCTTGTCCGTCCCCGTACGGTCGTGAGCCAGCTGCCGAATCTGCTCGTTCGCTTCCAGCAACTCATAAATCCCCAATCGCCCTGTATAGCCGGTGCCACGACAGTTTCGGCAGCCGACCGGTCGAAAAATCGGTGCGCCGTACGCGATATCGTCGAATGGAAAATCTTCAGGCACTTCGTCGTACGACGGAACGTACCCCTCACGGCATTCCCGACACAGAGTTCGTACCAAACGCTGAGCGACAACGCCTTCAACTGTGCTGGCCACCAGAAACGGCTCAACGCCCATGTCAACAAGCCGCATGAACGCTCCGGCAGCATCGTTTGTATGCAGTGTGCTGAATACCATATGACCGGTCAATGAAGCCTGCACCGCATTTTCGGCAGTTTCAAAGTCACGAATCTCTCCGACAAGGACAACGTCCGGATCGTGTCGCAGAATACTTCGCAGACCAGCGGCAAAGGTCAACCCAACCTTGTGGTTCACCTGAATCTGATTGATACCCTCAAGCTGATACTCGATTGGGTCTTCTGTGGTGATGATCTTGTTGCGTTCGCTCTTGATTTCAGCCAGTGAGCTGTACAGCGTAGTCGTCTTGCCTGATCCTGTCGGGCCTGTCACCAGTACGATGCCGTGAGGCAGGCGAATAAGTTTCTGAAAACGTTCGTTGATGTCATCTTCCATGCCAATGCCGGACAGCGAAAACGTCATCGCATCTTTGTCCAGGACACGCATGACAACACCTTCACCATGCAGCATTGGGATGATGGAGACTCGAACGTCGACCTCGCGGCCGGACACACGAATTCTGATGCGGCCGTCCTGGGGCACTCGTTTTTCGGCGATGTTCAGTCGAGCCATAATCTTCAGACGACTGATGATGGCTGCCTGGAATCGATTCAATTCCGGTGGCAACGGCTGAGTCTGCAGAACTCCGTCGATTCGATAACGCAGCTTCAGCCCGGACTCCTGCACTTCCATGTGAATATCACTGGCTCGCGCGGTGACCGCTTCGACCAGAATGTCGTTCACCAGACGGACAACTGAAGCCTGCTGAGCCATCGCAGCTGCTTCGGATTCGTCGAACTCCAGATCGCCAATGACTTCAAGGCCATCCGATTCCTCTGCGGCCTGCGCCATCAGGCCTTCCAGCGTTTCCGCCCCAACACCCAGATGCGACTTGATCAGGGTGGCCACTTCATGCGGCAGCGCAAGCACAGTTCGGACGAACAATCCGGTGGCTTCTGCCACGGCATCGGCAGCCTGCACATCGAAAGGATTGGAAAGTGCCAG
Organism: Fuerstiella sp.; assembly: GCA_024230215.1. Taxonomy (GTDB): domain Bacteria; phylum Planctomycetota; class Planctomycetia; order Planctomycetales; family Planctomycetaceae; genus Fuerstiella. Next base: position 27,775 of record JAAERP010000132.1, read on the forward strand.
TTGCACTGACGACTTGCTTCGCGCAATCGGAAACACACCATGGCGGTGCACCAGACGAACGGGAAAACCCTCCAGAATGGATTCGTCGATATCTTCCTTCGACAAGTCGAGGACCGGAATCGCCAGCGACTGTCCAACCGCACAAAGAGCTTCCAGTTCGTTGTCAAACTGGTATTCGCGCGCAAACTGATCGAGCTGATCTCCAGCAGCAAACAATTCCTGAACGCGTTTCAGCTCGTGAGGTGACAGTCGGCGCGCAACGTCCTCGCCGGAGGTGGTAGCCTCAGCGGAGGCGGTGGCCTCACCGAAATGGAAGGCTATGCTCATTTTAGGAGTTCCTGCTGACGCAGGAATGCAAGTGTGTGTGGGGGGGGGGAGGTGGGGCGGGATACTGATTCCGGTCTAATTTAATTCCGAAAGCAGCATTGCCAGTAATTCTATAGGTCAGACCGGGGTGATACAAGGTATTCTGGAAATAGCCAAAGAAGAGTCCCGGCTTTCGGAGGGGACAGGCGTCATACGCACTGACGTTTCACGAGATAATGCAGCTGTACGGGTAGCTCAAAACGAGATGGTGTATTGTCGTGACTGAGAATCCTGCCTCGAAATCAATTCAGCACGTCGCCAAGGATCTCCATGACTCGCCCGGCCTTTATTTTTTTCAAGGGCAGCAAAGTGAGGCCCCGGGCGCGACTGGTCTGGGAGACTTCGTCAAGACTAGTCACCAATTCGCTGACTTCGTCGAGAAGGTCCTGCGGGGCTTTCACAACCAGAGAATTTGTGTCGGTCTGAACTTCGATCGTCAGCAATGGTGCCGCAGCCGCCGCATTAATCTGCCGCAACACGGTGGCGACCTGGGAAGGGACCCCCTTGGGAATAGAGATCGTGCTGCGGGCTCCACCAGCCGTGAGTTGAGGGCGATAAACGCCTTTTAGCACATCTTCGATTCGTCCCGCGTCGGTGTATTGCACAGGAATGACTATCGTGACGTAGGCTCGTCTTGTGTCCTCGAACTGGTCAGAGTCAAGCACCTCAAGCAACTGTTCAATTCGACTGCGGTCGGACCGACTGGCGTAAACGATCAACGAGTTCAGCCGTTCATCGGGGACCATAACGACGTGGCCGAAGGACACCAGGCCTTCCGTGTCGTCAAAGACCTGCTGCAGTGTCGTCGTGACATCAGATGCTCCGGCGTTGGTCAGCTGGTATATGCTGAAGTCTCGATTACGCCCACCGGCCGGTCGTGAATAAATGGCCCTCAGCAAAGACTCCATCTGGTCCAGCGCCTCCGGGTCGTCGGACGCGATCGTCAGACGACCGTCGCCAGGCATGATAACGACAGGAGCGTCAATCTGAGTATCGCCATCCTGCACCGTCGCCTGTTCGTCCGTTTCAGTAGCCGGCAGGCTGCCTTGCCCCTGAGGCTCTTCGAGGTCCTCCGGCGGAACGGAGAACTGCCCGGGGACGCTCTTCTGACCGGGACGGAGCACTCTGATCGGGTTCTTCCGCAGCTTCGGCCACAGATCCTGAATTCGTTTGATGGCACCGCCAACATCGTCGCCGACCGGAATAACACGCAGATTTCTGTTTGACGAATCAGCACCGACACTCAGACCGACCTCGCCCATCTTGACCATCAGCGACCTCATTTCGGCAATCTGACTGGCCGAAGCCTGAACCCATAGCTGTTGCATGTCTTCGTCCGCATGAATGTTTGGACGGGTCGCAGCATGCTGGAATCGACTGCTGATCATACTGTCGATGGCCGTCTGAGCGGTTCGAGGCTCCAGATAGGCCAGTTGAAAAACTTCGATCTGCCGTGGTTCAGGGTTGCGAAATCTCTCGATGGTGTTTGTGGCCGCTTCGTGACCGGCAACCGTTGTCGTTACCAGCAAGCTGTCAGAGGCCGCTTCAAAAACAACTTTCGCGCCGCGATCTTTTTCCTGGACGACACTGTCGACAACCTCACTCACAATTCCGCCATCCATCTCGTCAACGGGATACATTTCCAGGCGCCGAACGTTCATCCCGTCCTGGGGATCAAGATCTTCCAGCAGCGCAGCGATCGTTTCGTGCTGGTCCGGCCGAGCAACCGCGACCACGGTTTGAGCGATTTCATCCAGAGACAGACGCACCTCGTCGTCCCGAAGAAACAGGTCCTCCAGCACGTCCAGAACGACATAGCCGTCAGCCTGTTTCAGCCGATATGTTTTCGGCACAGGACTGTTTGCCGTTCGCACCGTTCCTGTCATCTGCTGCACAACCTGGTCAATCGTCTCATGCTCTTCTGCGGAAGCCGTGGCAACCAGCACTTCGCGACCTGCGTCCGTCACCAGAGTCGCGTTCGGAAATAACGCCTGCAGTGCCTCCTGAGCTTCATCTGCCTCACCACGTGACATTTGATAAGTTCGCGTCTCAACGCCTGCACCAACGCGGGACATCGTAATCTGCTGAATCATGCTGGCAATCTGCTGCTGTTCGTCCGGCGGAGCACTCACAAGGATTTGATCGCTGCGTTCGCCCGATGAAATAGTCACGTCTTTGGAGACAAGGGGCTCAAGAGCCTCTTTGACAGTCAGGCCGTCCAGCGGAAGCACCCGATAGACAGCAAGGTCTCGCTTAATCTCATCGGTCGGATCCGCGTCAAACTGACTGATCATGTCCTGAATCACCTTGTGCTGATCTTCCCGAGCGACGGCAACCACCCGGCCCGTCCTGTCATTCACCGCAAGACGAACATCGTCCAGACGACTGAACAGATTGCCAAGCAGTTCTTCGGTGTACGCTGCCGATACATTGTTCGTCCTGTATACGACCGGATAAGCAGAGTTCGCGACCATGTCGACCCCGGCGATCTGTTCAGTAATTTCGGCAATCCTGACGTGCTGTTCGACAGTGGCTGTCGCCACAATAAGTTTCCGATCACTGTCTGTCACAATAGTTGCTTCAGGATACAGCGCCAGCAATACCTCCTGAGCTTCGTCGGCATTGGGAGCTCCAACCACGTACGTTCTTGTTTCAAGATCGCCGTCCTGCTGCAGATTGGACGTAATCTGTTCCACGGTCGCCTTGATCATGTCATGCTGTTCCGCGAATGCTCGCACGTACAGTCGGCGCCCGGTAGAATCGACAGTCAGCTCCACACCGCTTTCCAGCAACGGTTCCAGCACCGCCTGAACAGCTACTGGGTCGGTCCTGTGGATGTCGAAGATTTCCAGCGTCTTCTCTCCTTCCTGACTTCTTGCTGCCACCAGCTGCGCCAGCACGTTTGATAAACGGTCATGATCAGCGGCTGAGGCCACAACCGCAACCTGGTCCGGATTGGCTCCGGCCGAAACCGACGCGTTCGGCGCACTTTCTGACAGGACGGTGATCGCCGACGGACCGAGATCCTTTATGGAATAAAGCTGCAGTGTGGTACCGCCCGCGTGAGCCATCGTAATTTGCTGAACCAGTTTCGCAATCTGCTGCTGTTCGTCCGGTGGAGCACTCACAAGAATCTGATCGCTGCGTCTGCCCGCGGATATGATCACGTCTCTGGAAACCATTGGTTCAAGAGCATCCTTGACGGTCAGGCCGTCGAGCGGGAGAACTCGATAGACAGCAAGGTCCCGTTGAATCTCTGTGGCTGAATCCCCATCAAATTGATTGATCAGATCATCAATCACCTTGTGCTGATCCTTCCGAGCAACAGCGACCAGCCGGCCCGTCCTGTCATTCACAGCAAGACGAACATCGTCCAGACGACTGAACAGATTGCCAAGCAGTTCTTCGGTGTACACTGCCGATACGTTGTTCGTTCTGTATACGACTGGATAAGGAGCATTCTCAACCATGTCGACTCCGGAGATCTGCTCAGCAATTTCTCCGATCCTGACATGCTGTTCGGCAGTGGCCGTCGCGACAATCAGTTTTCGGTCACGATCGGTCACGATTGTTGCATCAGGATACAGGGCCAGCAGCACCTCCTGAGCTTCGTCAGCGTTGGGAGTTCCGACCATATATGTCTTCGTTTCAAGGTCGCCGTCCGGGTTTAGATTGGACGTAATCTGTTCCACCGTTGCCTTGATAACATCCTGCTTATCTGCAAATGCTCGCACGTACAGCAGACGACCGGTGGGGTCGACAGTCAACTGCACGTCATCATCCAGTAATGGCTGCAACACTGCCTGAACGGCTGTCGGGTCCGTGCCATGGATGTCGAAGATTGCCAGCGTCTTCTTTCCTTCCTGACTTCTTGCCGCAACCAGCTGTGCCAGCACCTTCGACAAGCGATCATGATCAGCGACTGAGGCCACGACAGCAATTTGGTCAGGATTGGCTCCGGTCGAAATCGACGCGTTTGGCGCACTTTCTGACAGGACAGTGATCGCTGACGGGCCAAGATCTTTTATGGAATACAATTGAAGTGTGGTTTCGGCTGCAAAGGGCTGCTCTGCCGCCAACTGCTCCAGAATTGCTTCGATTTCCTGATGTTCATCGGAAGACACCAATGCAAGCAGCCGATTGCCGTCGGTTGTTACAGTGAATGACACAGTTGGCACAGTTGTGGCCAGCACAGTTTGAGCATTTTCGCCACCCGCGGTTTCGATGTCGTAGAATCTCAGGACACGATCTGCATTCGCAGCGGGTGAACCGGACAATTGTTCCAACGTCTTTTCAATTCGCTC
>JAAERP010000133.1 GCA_024230215.1 Fuerstiella sp.
ATGAAGGCTCCGATGTCAACGATCATGCTGAGGCGGCCGTTGACGCGAGAGTCCAAAATGAAAGCGCCGTAAGTGACGAGAGCAGTCTGAGAGGAAACACTGCCATAGTCGTCGTCACTTCCGTCGTTTCTTTGATGCTGTCGCTCATCCTGATTGGGCGCAGCGATGAAATGGAAGTGGGCAATGACGGCCTCGTCGGTGTTCATGTGGTGCCGACAGTTGCAGCATAGAATGCTGGGCCGATCATGTGATGCAGCGAAATCCGACCAACAGGATTCGTGGAAGACATGTTGGCATTGAAGTCGGACAACCCGCTCGCCGTTGAGAAGTGGCTACGTGCAGATAGTGCACGTGCCATCGGAGCCGGAGAACATAGGCACATCTAGAAGATGTTTGCCCTGTTTGCCTCCGCCCTTTCCTTTTCCTTTTCGTCGAGCGGCCAACTGCTGGCCAACCTGATGGAAGCTGTTGATGAGAGCGTGATGTGTCACGTCAATGTTAGTCTCCCTGTCAGGTACTGGGCCAAACAGCGTGGTGTTGTTCCGAATCCTGTGAAAGTTCTCAATGAGTTCGGCCGTTTCGGTGCCTGCCTCGACCTGAGGAGTGCCAGAAAAGAACTCCATGGGGGCATGCTCCTCAGGAACCTCACCAGTGGCGAAGCCCATCTCTGGCAGAGCCGTCCAAGAAGGAAGTGTGTTTCTGG
>JAAERP010000134.1 GCA_024230215.1 Fuerstiella sp.
AGCTGACATGATGTCGTTGCCCGATAGGTCGGCATTGATCGTCGGTGTCACCGGGATTCAGGGGCAGACGCTTGCCTCGCAACTTATCCAGCACGGCTGGAACGTCACCGGGCTGGCACGTCGGGACAACATTGATCTGCCTGGTGTGACTGGCGTGTCGGCCGACCTGACATCGGGCGATGCGGTGCACGCTGCGCTCGATGGCGTTCGTCCCACACACATCTTCTTCAACTGCTGGTCTCGACAGGAAACCGAGGCAGAGAACTGTGTCGTCAACGGCGCGATGCTGAAAAATCTTCTGGAGGCAGTGGAGCATGGTCCTCAACTTCAGCACGTCGCTCTGGTCACGGGGTTGAAGCACTACATGGGCCCCTTCGAAGCTTACGCTCTGAACAAACCGGACACTCCGTTCCGCGAAGAACAGCAGCGTCTGCCGTACGAGAACTTCTATTACACTCAGGAGGATGTCCTCTTCGAATCGGCGGCTCGATGTGGTTTCACCTGGAGCGTTCATCGTCCGCACACGGTCATCGGCTGGGCCATTGGCAATGCTATGAACATGGGCCTGACGTTGGCCGTGTACGGTACGATCTGTCGGGAGACAGGGCGTGATTTTGTGTTTCCGAGCTCTCCGGAGCAGTATGAAGCGGCGACTGACGTGACCGACGCACGCATCCTGGCTCGGCAGCTTGAATGGGCGGCGACTGAATCCTCCGCAGAGAATCAAGCCTTCAATATTGTCAACGGTGACATCTTCCGCTGGCGACGGATGTGGGAGATTGTAGCCGCGGGTCTGGGTGTCGAGGCCGCGGACTATCCAGGAGAACCGACGCCCCTCGTGGAGCAGATGGCAGACGCGGGTCCGATCTGGGACCGCATCGTGGCAAAATATGACTTGCAACCATACCCCGTGGAGACCCTGGCCTCCTGGTGGCACTCGGATGCTGACCTGGGACGGACCATCGAAACCTTCACCGACATGTCCAAAAGTCGTCGCGTGGGATTTCTTGATTATCAAGAGACGTCAAATTCGTTCCTGGACTTGTTCGATCGTCTGCGCGCCGAACGCATTATCCCGCCGCGGGAATAGACTTCGGGGAACAGCACGGAACTTAAGAGCTCTGCGACACATTCGAACTGGAAGGGCTCCAGCCGCTCCGTGGAAGAACTTCAATTCTGGAATCGCAACGGGCCCTCAGTGTTACAAGACAACTGAAAACTCTGGATAAAGGACGGCGCACCGCAGCTTTATGACGTCGAGTCACTGCGTTGACTACAGTGCGGTCGCCTCAGGGCGACGTAACAGAAGAGCCCCTTCTGCACTGTGAATAGCTTGCATTTCTCAGCGCCGAGGGCGGTCAGCGTGGGTTATGTACGTCCATGTCGCTCAGCGACTGTGCTCGTTTATCAATATCCGTCCTTGCCGTTCGAGGGAGATGGCGTGCTGGCTACGTGAGAAACTCCATCAGCTCAACGTGCATTCCGTCGGGCGCCTGAACGAATCGTACTTTCAGGTTGTCGGTCGGGAACAGAACGTCCGTCGCGAATTTTGCGCCTCGAGATTCGTAGTAGGCACAGCTTTCCTCGAGATTCTCGACTGTAAATGCGATGTGGTAGACACCAAGTCGTTCGGTGGCCGGAATCGCCGGGGCCTTGCTGCCGCGAACGTCCGGCGCAAAGTTCAGAATCTGCCCGGCCAGTTTCAGTCGCAGATGCTCGTCACCAGCGAGCGTGATGAGGCCGAGGTCTTCCGCTTCAAGAATATCGCAATAAAACGCGCGCACGTCGTCAAAGCTTGATGCGCGAAAGTGGATGTGGTGGAACTCATTGATCAACGTTTTTCTCCTCAATGCATACCGAATTGATCAGACGTCCTGTTCGTAAGGCCGGTGAAGCGTGCCTTTAGAGCAGATTACTCATTGTCGCGGACGATGCTGGCTCGTGGGGGCAACCAAACTGCTATTGAAAAGCGTTCTTCGCGGCCACAAGTCAGCGTGAAACGCTGTAGCTGGATTTTTCCCAACGCTGTAACGATGGATAGAACTGTGTGATTGTACCGGCGATGATCAGCCCCGTCACGAAACCCCCTATGTGAGCCCCAAAGGCAATGCCCTGAGCTTGTTGCGTAAGTCCCCAAAGATCCATGCCGATTCCTGCGATCGCAAACAGACAGAGTTCCTGTGGAGGAATCGGGCGAGCCAGCGGCCATACATCCGGCCATGACAATCGCCATCGAAGAGCCAGGCCCAGATAGATTCCCTCAAACCCTGTCACAGCGCCGGAGGCGCCGATGCAGGGAATGCTGGATTTCTGGTTCAACACGACATGGAGGACGAAGCCACCAATTCCGCATACAAAGAACGATCCCAATGCCCACCATTTACCAAGATATTGCGACGTCAGACTGCCAAACATCCACAGGAAGACCATGTTCATGATCAGGTGGGGCGGTCCTGCGTGCAGAAATAATGCGGTGACTGTGGTCAACAGCACCCGCAATGTTGAGGTTCCGACGTCACCGTGCAGCAGCGCCGTCCAGGCCTGTCCCATCCTGAGCGGGATGACGCTGTATTCAATAAACGCGGAATGTGCGCCCGACACCTGCACGAGAAAAATGGCAGCGGCCACGCAGATGATGCCAAAGATGGTTGGGTGTCGTTCAAATGGATGCATCGCGACAGCGCCTTCAGAAATCGTTTGGATTGCCTACGTCACTCGGTTAAGTGTGTCGTTTTGTCGCGACGCGTTGGACTATTCTGTTCTTTTTCGTTCTTCAGCAGCTCTGCTACCCAGAGATATTTCCCCATGTGTTTTAGCTGTTGCTCCGTGACCAGTCGATCCAACGCCGCTTTCCCCAACCGCTCCCGTACCTGCTGATAGTACAGGCTGGACGGTGAAACTCGCGTGCCTTTCTCATCGCTGTTGCCAGAACCGATCACCCAGGAGATTCCTCCGGGAGGAGCCTCCACATTGAATCCCGGCGCGACACAGTTGTAGAAACAGGTCTGAGTGCCCGCCCAGCCATGACCAGTACCGGAATTGCCGCGGAACCGTGATTCCATTGGCTTCTCAGATTTCACGTTGTCGAACAGCGTGCCGACAGAATATCGATGATGTGGACCTGCAGAAGTGTTGGAGTTGAATCCGACGCAGTCGACAAACACGTTGGGCCCTGCTGTTCCTTTCTGTGTTACGAACTCATGGCGTCCATCATACGTAACGCAACGTTGCATCAGATTCAGCTGACCATCAATCATGAATGATTTCCCGGCGTCGTCCCGTTCCATCTCTGCGACGCCTCGCAGAACGGCACCGCTCGTTTTCCCGACAGTACCGATTAAGTCGATTCGGTGCGTTTCGGAGACGTTGTCTGAGTTACGCGTATTGCGGGGACTCGTGGCGCGATAGACGTGTTGCAGAATGAGGAGTTTCTTCCGAATGTGCGACTGGTGCTGCATTGAATGGGATTTTTCGGGTTGTCACTTTCGGATGGATTGAGAATTCACAGGCTGAACTGGATTGCGAACCCTAGGGTTCGGTCACCACAACGCACTGGTTCTTAGACATCTGTTTTGTTGATCCTCGACACGCACAAAGTTCGGCAAAGACGTGATGGCGGGGCTTCCTGTGGGCAACCTCTTTGAAGAAGGAATATTTGGATGAATAAGTCGGTAGTCCATGTGAAAGCGATCTTTTTCAAAGCCGCTGTTCCCATTCTTTGCGTGGCAGCTTTTTGTTCATACTGTGCAGCCGACGACTTCGCCCGTGTTGCCGTGGTGGAAGACAAGCAAATCGATGAGAGCAGTGGACTGGCAATCAGTTACGAGAACCCGAACGCGATCTGGGTCCATAATGATTCCGGTGACGAAGCTCGCCTGTTTCTAGTCGGGTTGGACGGTGTAACGCAGGCGGTCGTTGAAATCGCTCGTGTCAAAGCTCATGACTGGGAAGACGTGTGCTCGTTTCAGATTGATGGCCAGTCCTGGTTACTGATCGCTGACGTCGGCGACAACACTATGCGACGTGGGAAGGGCCTTCAGGGTCTCCCTGCCTGCCAGCTCTACTTGCTGAAGGAGCCAGTCATTCCCAAATCCAACGGTGTCACAACAACTTCAGTGGACGTGTGGTCGACGATTACATTCTATTACTTCGAAGATGGTCTTCCGAGTCGACAATACAGACCAATTAACTGCGAGAGTGTGGCGGTTGATGTTAGGGAGCGGAAGATCCTGTTGCTCACCAAAACCGTTCCGGGCAAACTCTACCAATTACCGCTGGACACGAGGGCCGCCAGCCAGAAGCGATGGGCGGACAAAGTCGCTGAAATCCGTATGCCCCCATCTGATATCCCGGACATGGTGGGCCGTGCGATTAAGAGAATGGGAGTGGATGTAAGAGCTCCTACTGCGATGGATATTTCCTCAGATGGGCGGACGATGGCTATATGTTCATCTGCAAACGGACTTGTGGTCCATCGAACTCCCGACCAGACGTGGGCCGATGCTATCACCAGATCCAGAAAAGCAATTCACCTACCTGCGGCTTCCTTCCTGTCCTCTTCTTTCCTGCCTCCGAAGCAATGGGAAGCCATTTGCTTTGACAGGACTGGCAAGAGCATGTACCTGAACAGCGAAGGATCCGGCCAGACCCTTTGGCGTGCCAACACACCAAAGATGAAGGCGATCGCAGAAGAAGACTCTGAAGAGATGGGGATACCGTGATCATTCCGTGGCAGGCCAAACCGCCAACGGGTCGCGAAGGTCTCAGTCGGCTGGCAAACTAACCGTTTAAATTGGCTAAAAGAAAAGGGAGTAGTCTGTTTCCACGCCGAGCCGTTTCGCCCTTTCCTGCAGACGCACAATAAATCTCGTGTTTACTTGCACGAGCTTTTTCATTGGCGATGGCGAAAGCACTGTCGCAGCTCTGCCTGTCCGCTGGAATGGTTAGGCACCTTCCCTGACTTCTTTTTTAATCCTGTTCTCTTTTCACGTCGTCCTGTACTGAGAAACTAGACTCACGCGAACATTGCCATGTCAGACAACACCTTTCAATTCGGAGCACATATCCGATGTGTGATGAATGAATCTGCACAGTGAAATTGGGGTATTCGATCTCGGTGGTCTCAACTTACATGGCATTCACTCCTAGCCTGGCTCATGCTGCGTGACTCGCCTCCAGTCGTACTTCGTGGTGCCGTCCTTGTCTA
>JAAERP010000135.1 GCA_024230215.1 Fuerstiella sp.
GACCTTTGAACGACTCAAAGACGCTGGCTGAACTATCAGTTAAGGAAACCTCACAGGCGAGGCCATAATGAGCATCCGTCCGATGTCACGAAAACTTTCACGACTGCGGACACGCCCACATGAGCGCGCAAGCCAAATCACGAGTGTGTCATATTGACTACACTCACGGTGGGTTTTATTAGGGGCCCAGCAAATGGCAATAAGGTCCAACTCTGTCGACTGATGTTCGTCTCTCAGTCTGCGACCCCGTCTCCGCTTCCGGGGCTGAGGATCACCGGAGCTTGGGCCCAATGCGGTGTTCTATTCGAAACAGCGCCACGGCTTGATTGACGAGATGAGCTCTTCGAAAACGTGCACTTGAACAACTGGCCATTGTGCTGTTACCGGGCTATTTCTCGGCTGGTTCGACGCCTACGTTCACGACATTGTCCAAACTCAGCGGTGACGCCGGGATTCGTCGCAGACGGACTGGACCTGATTGAATATGTTGTCAGCTGGTTGATTCACCCAGAGGCCTCCGCAGATGTCTTTTCATATTCTGCGCGAGCTTTGGCGGCTCTGTCGTGATGAGCTTGTCGGTCGATGGCAAGGTAGTCCACCTCAGCGTCCGGCAGTACGCAGCCGAGGGATTCGAGCAGCGCAAGGCCTCGCTCTCGATCTGTCGCGGCAGTCGGAAGGTCGAGCATGGATCTGTCGATCAGCGTCCGGGCGTGTTCGTATTGAGCACCGATCTTTTCGGCGGCGGTGATGGCTTTTCCGAAGCACTTGAGTGCTTTTCTTGCTTTGCCTTTGGCGACAGCAAGTCGACCGGACATTCGCCACATGTTCGGACGAATATTCGGAAACAGACGGCCGCTTAATTGAGCTGCCACTAACGCCCAATTGGCCTGACGAAGATGCCTGCGTGTGATTGATCGATTAGAGACATGCCAGTCTGCGGCAAGTACAGCCTCGGCATACAGGCCGAAGGCTGGAACCGTGATCTCACAGAACCTTAATTTCGGAAGATCACGAATGGCAAGTTTGGCCGTATGGCGAGCGTCCTTGTAATTCGCCGACTGAAGACACACGCGGGCTTTCTGAATATAGCCAACACAGAGAAAAGCAGCATTAACAGATTCGAGGGTTGAGATCGCCTCGTCTGCCAGGGTGCTTGCCCTTGTCGTTTCGCCTCGACGTGCATAGCCTTCCGCTTGACCGTACTGTGCGTAGGCAAGCATGATCCGGTCAGATGATTTTCTTGCAATCCTCTCCTCCTCTTTCGCGTGATGCAGGAGATCATTCCTCCGGCCCGTGAACGATGCAGAGTGCCAAGCCATGTGGTGCGACTGGGTTTGGAGGTAACTATCGGATCGAGTCAGATGCCTTATTGCAGTAACAAAGAAATCCATCGCCTCTGAGTGCCGCCCATTGACGTACATCATGACAGCCATGTAATTGTCGAAGATACCGCTTCGTTGATCTTCGTCCAGCGTTTGTTCGATTCGCTCTGAAGCCGCCATCGTTCGCTTTGACAACCAATGAAGACCAAAGAAGGACATAAGGCCGGCGAATGTCGCATACGAATCGGCCTTAATGCGATCGCTTTCAACAAGTTTGGCGACCGCGGCTCCTCTGCCGAAGGCAAATACGAAGGCAGCCGGATCGAGGTGGCTCATGGTCCAGACCAGGGAAGAATACATTCCTGCTAGTATGGCAAGATCGGCCTGTGACTTTCTTTCGAGTCGCACGGCGACTCGAGACGGCACGAGAAAGAACTTCCCAATCGAAAACGATCCGGAAACGAGCATCCCTAATGAAGATGCAGGGATTCGTTCATCCAGCTGTTTGAAAGCCAATCGGAAGTGATTCAGCCCCTCATGGTATTCGGCTCGCTTCCAATAGATTTCGCCCTTGGCAAAAATGCACTCCGCGGCATCGGTTGGCGTCTCTGCCAGCGCGAGTGCTTTAGTGAATTGCTCCAATGCCTCATCGAGCATTTGGCACCCTGCCAGAGATTTGGCTCTGGCCGAACACAGACGATAGTCCGTCGTCCGAACGATCGATTCCGGACGCAGCTCGGCAGATTTTTTTAGATGGTCCAGCGCGTTCTCCATGGCATAAGCCTGAAGTGCCGTTTCTCCGGCTTGAAGCTGGTACGCAAACGCTCGTGCGTCGTCAGCTTCATAGTAGTGGTGTGCAAGGTCGAAGACCCGGGCAGCCGTTGCGTCTGATGGTTCGCTCGTACCGGCCGCTGCCAGGCGACTGCATTCTGCTTCAATTGTTTCTGCAATGCGCCGATGCAGCCCGCGACGCTTCTGGATGTCTAACCTATCAACAGTCGTTTCACGGATCTTGTCGTGATAGGTGTCGACAAGTTGCTGATCGTCTGCCCCTATGAGACGCACCAAACGCTCACTGCGCATGTGCGTCACGGTTGAATAGAGTGGCGTTTCGTGCCCGGCGACTCTCGAGATCTCGTCCAGCGACGCGGCACTTCCGGCAACGGCAATAACATCCAGCAATGCAGCCGCTTCCGCGGGCAAGCGACTCAGTTTCTGAACGATGATCTCGTGCAGAGGAACGGCTCTGAAACGCCCGGTGGCGGCGTCGAATCCTTCAATCAGCTGTTCCAGAAAATACGGATTGCCCCGTGTGTCCTGAAACAGATCCGTGATCTGTCCACTGATGTCTTCGGAATCCACACCGACTCTTGCGGCCACTAGTTCCAGACACTCGTCTTCCGTCAGCGGACCCACGTCAATTTTCTGCGCTTGGCAGGTATCGCTGCGTTCGGTATTCAGTCGGTTCCATTCCTTCAGAAAAGGACTGTCCCCGGCTTCATCGCTGCGATAGGTGCCCAGCAACAGAACAGCAGGCGGGCTCGGTGGCGACAGCAACTCGAACAACACCGTGGCACTGTCACCATCCCCCCACTGCAGGTCATCAATAAACATCACAACAGGTGTGCTGTTGCTGATGCTGATCAACATGTCCCGGAGCGCGAAGAAAGCTCGATAGCGGATCTGTCGGTCATCCAGTCCCTGAATCGGCTGATCTGTTCGTTCAGCGATGCAGGCCACTCGACGCATGATCGGGAACAGATGGGCCAGCATGCGGATGTCGTCCGGCAGATACTTCACCACATCGTCGTCAGGCCTTGACCGAAGAAACGCCACGATCGCATCAATCATCGTGTCGACCGCCTTGAACGGCACGGATTCCCGGTCGTAGCAGCGGCCGGAAAGAACCAGTACATCGCGTCCCAGACGTAGCGGGTCCAGAAACTTCTCCGCCAGTGATGTCTTGCCTTCGCCACTGCGGCCACTGACGAACGTGATCACCGGACTTTTGGTCTCGATAACCTCAGCAAGCGAATCGGACAGCTGCTGTAGTTGAGTCTCCCGACCGATCAACTCATGCTCCGGTCCCTGATCCGGACCAGCAAAGTCATCGTCCCCGACGCTGGAATGTGAGGACTTGATGCCGGCCCCCAGTGTGGAACTAATTGTGGACGCATTCGGCCTCTTCTCTGGTTCACGCTGTAATAGACGGTCCACCAGATTTGCCAGGTCTGCCGGTCCGTCCAGGCTGCCGCTCAGCAAAGGGGCGTCTTCGTTCTGTTTCTTCACAACCAGTGCGACGTTGTTGGCACCGCTGAAAGGTGTGCCGCCGGTCAGGGCTTCGTACAGCATGACTCCCAGAGCGTACCAGTCAGAAGCGGCGGTGCGCTCACCCATGGCCTGTTCCGGGGCGGCATACACCGGCGTGCCGCCAAACTGAGCCGACCGCATGGAGGCCGTCTGGTCCGTTCGTTGCTGCAGTTCTGCAATCAGTCCGAAGTCCAGAATGGTGACATGCCCACCGGCATCCACCAGGACGTTGCTGGGTTTCAGGTCTCGATGCACGATACCGCGGTCGTGCAGAGCCAGGACGCCTTCTACCAGCTGCTTCGCCGCGTGCCGCAGACGTTCTTCATTCAGTTCACCACCCGGACGGACGTAGTCTCGAAAGCTGACGCCGTCGATCAGGTCCATGGTGAAGAACCACTGGTTGCTCTCACATTCCAGAGTCTGCATGCCAATTAGATTGGGATGATTGATGTTTGCCAGTGAACGAAATTCTCTGCGAAACTTGTGCAGGCGATCGGCGGCACTGGAGGGCAGCGACTGACCGTCAACATGACTCGGCAGAATCTTGAGCGCCACCAGTTCATTTCGCTGCTGATGACGAGCCTTGTACACCACACCGAAACCACCGCGGCCCAGTTCCAGCAGCAACTCGTAGTCGCCCAGCTGTCGGCCGTCTGCCAGTCCATGAACGATCGTGGGCATGGCTGCCGGACTGGCGGCAGCAGGATCCAGCGAAGCCGACAGGTCTTCCATGAACGTCTGCTTCACGATGCTGCTGAAGCTGGGGAAGCGGCTCAGATATTCATCGGCTGTTGGAGTCTCACCGCGCCGGTGTCGCGAATCGACATCGATCAACAGTAGGTTCTGAAACAGCACTTCCCGAGCCGACACATCGACCTTGTCCATGTAGGATTCGATGCCCTGCGTCTCCCCCCGTTTCAGGCTACGTCTGAATTCTCGACAGATAGATTGTACCTGCTGAAAGGCGTCAGCAGCATCAGTCATGAGCTCACCTCCGTAGCGGCCGAGACGCTGCCATGCTCGCGTTCCCAGGCTTCAAGGTCGAATTCGGGAGCGACCACCGATTCGTCGTACTGATCGCCCAGCAGCCAGCTCTCGGCGCGAGGAATGACGGATTCCATTTCCTTCAGCAGGCGGATGGCTTCGGTGCGGTTTTCTTCACGGCGTTCTTCTTTGACGGCGGCGAGGTCGAGGAGGCACTTTGCCAGGTCGTACTTTGTGCCAAGCTGTCTGGCACTTTTTACGGCCCATTCGAAGTTGCGGATTCCTTTGCGGGCCTTGCCAAGGGCGGTGAACGCTCGGCCTCGCGAACGAAGAAAGTGGGGACGGATCTTAACGTGGAACATTGCCCAGAATCGGGCCCATCGGCAGCGACTACGAACCAGACGCCGATCAAAGTGGGCTGGATTCGTCGCCCAGCGGGGCCCTGCCGCACATTCCAGATACCAAGCCAAACCTCGCAAACTAAGATCTGCCACGCGCACATGTCGGATAGCCTCTCTCCATGACCGGCTGGTTGTCTCGCGGGCGATATCGTATTGTGACGCCTGCAAGAACACGAAACCTCGATTAGCGAGGTAGATCGGTGTTGTTAAGTTGAGTCTGCGTTGTTCCCAAGCCGTGTGGGCTTGTTCGATGGCAAGAATTGAATCCTCAATGTTTCCGAATCTTGCAAGGCTACCAGCATGGTCATAGTGCCCCCAGCAAAGCCCCTGCAGATCTCCCGAAGTACTCGCCAATCCGACGAGTTGACGTGCGGCGTCGATCTCTGCACTTGCGGATCCGGCCACTTCGTAAAGGTGCCGCTTCATATGGATCGCGGATGACGCATAAAAGTGGGAACCAGATCTAAGCAATAACGGTAGCCGATGCCAAAGTCGGGCCTGCCACCGGGGTGGTTCATCGCCTCGAAGAAGGCCGTGCGCCCGTTCTAAATACTCAATGGCTTCTTCCGATGCGTAGGTCTGAAACGCTAATTCGCCCGCCAGAAACTGAAAGCAGAGGGCGCGTCGATCCCCCGCCAGGTGGTAGTGATAAGCAATGTCGTAGACCCTCGCGGTCGAAAAATCCGGGGTGCTTTTTGACGTGAAGGGTTGACTGAAATATGACTCAACAGTCGACGCATTCAACCCCTCAGTCGATTCCAACGCTGCCGCATAGCTCAGGTGCGTGGCACGACGCGCGTCCGGGGCCATCCGCTCGAGGATCGATTCCCGAATCTTGTCATGCCATGTATCAACCAGTTGGGCTTCACCACTTCCAACGAGTCGCACCAACCTTTCACTGCGCATGTGAGTCAGCAATGAAAGAATGTTGGAACTCATGCCCGACGCGCTCGCCAATTCACCGGCTTGGGTTGCTTTACCGGCAATCGCAACGTACTCGAGGAGTTTGTCTGAGCCAGTTGGCAGGCGACTCAGCTTCGCCGCGATGATCTCCACTAGAGGCAACGGTTCCCAGTCCGTCGCCCCGACATGGAACCCTTCGATCATTTGCTCAATGAAGTAGGGGTTGCCCTTTGTGTTCTGAAACAGTTCAGCCACTACGTCGCGAGCATCTGCCTTGGACATGCCGGCTCGGGAGGTGACCAAGGCTAGGCACTGTTCCTGATCCAGTGGAGCAACGGAGAGCGTTCGCTGGGATTCCGCAGTGTTTTTCTCCGTGTCAAGTTGTGACCATTGGCGATGGAAAGAACTCTCTTCCTTCTCGTCCCTGCGATACGTTCCCAGAAACAAGACCGGTGGCGGATGGTCTCCGAACAGCAAGGTGTATAACGCACCAGCACTGTCGGCATCGCCCCACTGCAAGTCGTCAATAAACAACACGATTGAAAATCTCTTGCCAATCGACACGAGCAGCTCTCGTAACGCATCAAACGCACGATACCGAACTTGCTTACTGTCGATTGAGCGTGTCCGATTCGTGATTCGATCACTAACGGCACTCACGCGAGTTAGAGACGGAAACAACTGCGCCAGCATGGCAATGTCGTCTGGAAGGACTTGCTCAAGCTGGTCCACTGGAGTCTTACGGAGATAGCGAACGAGTGGGTCAATGATGCTGTCGATCGCTTTGAATGGCACGGACTCCCGGTCGTAGCAACGACCGGAGAGGACGAGCATTTCAGTTTCGTTGCGATGAGACCGCAGAAACTTCTCAACCAAGGAAGATTTACCTTCGCCGCTTAGCCCCGCAATCCAAACCACCTGAGGCTTCCGCTCAGCTAGTAAACACTGACGTGCTTCCTCCAACTGCGCCAGTTGTTTCTCGCGGCCGATAAGAACAATCTCCTCTTCCGGCAGGTCATCCAGATCAAGGTTCTCATCATCCGTAGACCCACCGGAGCCGTGTGAACTCTTGGAACTTTGCGTCGATCCGTGAGTACGTGTCTCGTCGTCCAGTTGGAGACGTTCGCTAATCGCTTCTGCGTTCAGCCTTTCCGCCGGTTCGCGAAGAATCAGGCCGTCCACCAGCTCGGCCAGGTCAATTGGCAAATCGTCTCTGTTGGCCAATGTCGGTGGATCGTCCTGCTGCTTCTGTCGCAGGATTTCCATTTGGTTGCCGCCGTGGAACGGTGGAGTCCCGACGAGTGCTTCGTAGATCATCGTGCCGAAGGCGTACCAGTCACTGGCTTCGGTACGTTCGCCGAACATCTGTTCCGGCGCGGCATAACGTGGCGTTCCAGCAAACATGCCGATCGGGTCTGCGTCATGTCGGCCGACTTCTGTAACTCCGCCACCAGACCGAAGTCCAGTACCGACACTCGCCCGTCATGTGTGACCAGTACGTTGCTAGGCTTCAGGTCCCGATGAATGATGCCTCGCCGGTGCAGCGCCATGACTGCTGAAACCAGTTGAGGCAGGCAGTCGCGGAGCCTGGCTTCATCCAGTTTTCCATCAGGGCGGACGTAGCTCAGGAAGTCATCCCCTTCGATCAGGTCCATAGTGAAGAACCACTGGTTCCCATCGACCTCCAAAGTCTGCATGCCCACCAGATGTGGATGATTCACCTCGGAGAGACTGCGAAACTCTCGTCGGAACCGATGCAGCTTATTGGCGTCGACCTGCTGGCCGTCAACATTGGTGGGCAGGGTTTTCAACGCGACTCGGTTGCCGGTGGTGGTATGTTTGGCCTCATAGACCACACCCATGCCGCCGCGGCCCAGTTCACGCAGCAATTCGTAGTTACCCAGTTTTTCGCCGGTTCGGACCTCGGGAACAAACGTCAGCACGTTTTCCGGCGACCCATCGTTCGAACCATCACTGGAAAGCATCGACGGTTCAAAGAATGCCTGACGAATCTGCGCGGCGTACTGAGGAAAGCGTTTCTTGTACTCGTCGGACGCTGGTGATTCTCTATTCTGCCGACGGAACTCGACATCAGCGTACAGCAACTGCTGAAAGAGATTATCTCTTCCCGATTCATGAACCTGGCCCAGATAATCCTCAATCGGTCTGGCAGTCCTTTTTTTCAACTGACGACGGAAGTCCCGGCCGATTGCCTGGATTTCCTCGAAGATATTGGCGGGCTCGGGCATACGTGCTTAATGAACGACGGGCGAGGATTCTGGATTTCGTCAGCAGACGTTGGGCTGCTTGTATTCTGTCAAGGCAAAACGACGGCCGCAACACGTGCACGGGCGTTCAGTGTTGCGAAACGCACGGTGATATTCAACTGGCAGCACATGACACAACCGCAGGGTGGTGAAGGCGTTGAAACCCGCCTGAAGGCCCGGTCCATTCGTTCCGAGGTTCGTCAGGGAGCCCGTAATGACGCGTTCTTGACAGACGTATGAAAACAGGGAACCGACGACGCATCGGTCGGCGGGTCCTGGTCACGTTTGTGAACACCGACCGGACGCTTACCCTGCTAAATGACACATGACACGCCCTCCTGAGTCAAAAAGCGACCTCGTTACTCGTAGCCGAAAGAACTCTTGTCAACTCACGGTTCGCGTCCTGTTTGGGGAGCTTTCGGACGGTTATGCAAACCAAAACCCTCGATCACAAGTGTTTGGTGGTCGAGGGCTGGGCGATCTGCCACACGGGTTCGAGGCTACTCCCAAAGTTCACCGAGCATCTCCAACAACTCCTTCGTCAGTACGTCCGAGGAGTGCATTTCGAACCGCGACGTCCCCAGCCAGGTTTCATAGCCTCCCAGCTCGACCTGATTCGGTGGCGGTAGATAACCGTAACTGCCGTTTGCC
>JAAERP010000136.1 GCA_024230215.1 Fuerstiella sp.
CTTTCAACCTTGAGGAAAACTCGGTCGGTGTGATCATTCTCGGTGACTACCTGACCATTCAGGAAGGCGACGAAGTCAAGGCACTCGGAACTCTGCTGTCAGTTCCTGCCGGTGATGCAGTTGTCGGTCGCGTACTTGATCCGCTGGGTAATGCACTGGACGGCAAAGGCCCGGTTCAGACCGACGTCACACGCCCGGTTGAGATCATTGCAACGGGTGTAGCCGAAAGGCAGCCTGTCACCGAGCCAATGCAAACTGGCATCAAAGCGATCGACGCCATGACACCGATTGGACGCGGCCAACGAGAGCTTGTGATTGGTGACCGAAAAACCGGTAAAACAGCCATTGGTATTGACGCGATCCTGAATCAGAAAGGCAAGAACGTCAAATGCTTCTACGTTGCTATCGGACAGAAAGATTCGTCCGTTGCCGGGGTCGTTGATGCACTGGAACGTCACGGCGCGATGGAATACACAACGGTAATCGTCGCTGGTGCGTCTGCCCCAGCACCATTGCAGTATGTCGCACCCTATGCCGGAACAGCGATGGCGGAACACTTCATGTTCAACGGAGGTCACTCGCTCGTGATTTACGATGACCTGTCGAAACAGGCAACCGCCTATCGCCAGATGAGCTTGTTGATGCGGCGTCCACCCGGACGCGAAGCCTATCCGGGAGACGTATTTTACTGCCA
>JAAERP010000137.1 GCA_024230215.1 Fuerstiella sp.
CTGGGCGGCCGCTGCAACGACATCCGCGGCGTCGGCTGGCAATACGCCGATTTCGGATGCACCAGGTACGCCTCCGCCCGTTGTGTCGATGAACGTGTATTGCATACCACCGACAGACAGGATTTCACCAATCACCGTAGCGCCGGTCCCTGCAAACGTCAGCGTCGTACCGGCACCGGTAATCGCAATCGCTCCGGTTGAAGTTGCACCGATTTCGGACGTTACGGTTCCCGTCGTCAGCAGTAATTTGTCTCCGTCTCGAACCGCTGTTCCCACACCAAATTGCGCGTTGATCTCACTAGCGGTCAGGAACGCGACGAAAGTGGACGAGTTGCCCGCGGCAACAATGATCTCCGGGTTTGGATTCGGAGGGAAGAAGCTGGGAGTCGTGACGAAGTCGAACGTGATCCCGTCAATGGTCAGAGAGTCCCCCAGAACGGCCGCTCCGTTCGGCAGTTGAACAGTTTCACCGAATCGTGAATCAAATGCGTTCAGTTGCAGAACGCCGCCAGCCCCGGCTGCAGATGCCCGGTCTCCGCCACCCACAGCAGCGTTGATGATCGCTGCCGCTGCAGTTGCAATCGTGTCTCCGGTATCCGCCGGATTGATCTGAATATCAGTGGCCGCGACCGGAGTGTCCGTAAACGTGAAGATTTGCCCGAACGCAAAGAAGGATTCCCCTTCCAGATTGCCTCCCAGTTCGGCGGGAATCGTCAGGTCATTGCTTAACACGAAACTGTCGCCGGCCGTTGGCAGATTCGGAACGGTAAGGCGGTTCGGCGCGGCCGCATCGTGTGCCAATGCGGTTCCTGCTCCCAACGTCGTGTTGATCACCCCGATAGCTGCGGCGGTCGCATCGGCGACAGTTGCAGCCGCGCTGATATCAATGTCATTTTGGCCGACCACAGGAGTCGCGGTAAACGTGAATGTCTGTCCCAGAACTCGGAACGCCTGAAGCTCCAGATCTCCAACCACTGCGACTGAGCTCAGATCCAGCGTCCCACCAATCGTAAAGGCATCTGCCGCCAGAGGCAGATCGGGAACACTGATACGATTGGGGGCTCCCAAGTCATGTGCCAACGCGGTCCCCGCACCGATTACGGCATTGATTTCCGCGATCGTCGTCGCCGTCAAGTCAGACAG
>JAAERP010000138.1 GCA_024230215.1 Fuerstiella sp.
CCGTCATCACCACAAATGACGGCAGGTTTTTGTTGTCGCTACCCAGTCCCCACGTAACCCAAGACCCGACACACGGATACCCCATGCGACTGACGCCGGTGTTTAACGTAAAGAGTGCAGGCGAGTGGTTGTTGGATTTGCTGTGGCAGGAATGCACGAACGCTATGTCATCCACATGCTTTGCGGTGTGGGGAAAAATCTCGGATACCCATTTCCCGCACTGGCCATACTGCTTGAAGCTGAACGGCGACTGCATAATCGCGCCAACTTTCTCTGGAAAGAAGCCGACTTCATTGTCGAATCCTTCCAGCTTCTTTCCGTTTGACTTGGCCAATTGCGGTTTGTAATCCCACGTATCGACTTGACTTTGCCCACCGTTCATGACCAGCCAGATCACTGATTTGGCCCGAGGCGTGTTTAGCGGGCGTGTGGGCGTAGCCGCTATCATTTGGGGAGAACAAAGCGAGCTGAGTGCCAGTGCGCCCAATCCATGTCCGCCGATGCCGATGAATTCGCGTCGTGAGTGTACTTTGTGTTGAGTCATGACATCATTCCACAGAGATAAATTCATTGAGTGCAAGAATCGCCTGCGCGAAATCGGCAACCGCCTTGCCTGGCGCGTTGCTTTCACCGGTCCTCGCGTAGTCGGCCTGTTGCGCTTCGATAAATCCGACGGCCGCAGTTCGCTCACTCTCTGTCGGCTCGCGATTCAGCGCGTGCGAAAAGGCGCGAGTTACAATCACTTGCAGGTTGCCATCCGCCTTGCCAGATATTCGAGTGGCAAAAACCTCGGCCAATTCACGGACATAGGGGCTGTTGATCTGCAATAACGCCTGAGGCGAGGTCGTTGTGACGTTGCGACGGCCTGTGCTCGAAAGCGCCTCCGGAGCATCGTACAAATTGAGCATCGGAATCAGCTGACTTCGCTTGACCGTAAAGTAGATGCTGCGCCGCTGCTGTCTGGGATCAAGCGAGCCACGACCGAACATCGTTCGATCCAGTTGACCTGATACGGACAGCATTGAGTCGCGTATCGCTTCAGCTTCCAAACGATGGGGTGTGAAACGCCAGAGCAATTTGTTTCCAGGATCGATCTTACCAGCGTCCTCCCGGAATGCAGATTGCTGCTGGAATGTTTCGCTGGTCATGATCAGCCGGTGAATGTGCTTCAGACTCCAGTCATTCCGAACCAACTCGGAGGCGAGCCATTCCAACAACTCGGGATGAGTCGGCAACGCAGCCTGCGAACCAAAATCGTTGACCGTTTTTACCAACCCCTGTCCGAAGTGATGTTGCCATAGGCGATTCACAATCACACGCGCCAGCAAACTTCCGGCGCCATGCTCGGTATCGGTCATCCAATTGGCGAGCGATTTGCGGCGATAGGAGGACTTGCTTTTCGCCGGCGGATCCTCAATCCAATGCGATTCGCAGTCGGCATGTTGCATGAGGATCGGCAGAAAGCTCTGAGTGGCGGGTGCACGTTTTAAATTCGGGTTGCCCCGATCAAGAATGTAAATGCGATCATAGAACTCCGGGCCCTGAACTTCATAGACGCGAGGCCGAAAGCCTTTTCTGCCCTCGGTCGAGATCAGGACCGTTTTCTGGGGGTACTTTGGCTTCTGGGTGAGATGACTTGCGATCTCGGCTGAAAGGCGCCTCCATTGCGGGTCGAATAGACGAGACCAATTGAGCAGCTTCTCTGTTTGCTGGGGATTTCGCTCGACGACTGGTATCTTGGCAATGCCTTGAATCTCGGCTGGGAGGCCCTGTTGTTTCACGTTGAAATAAAAACCGCCGATACCGGGGCCGTTGACAACTTTCACGAGCAAATGATGCTCGCCCTTGGGCAGCATTACGTGAGCCAACGCCTGATCAGGGTTCACCGCACCCGCAACGATACGTTCTGCAATGAGTTCTCCGTTCAACCACGCCTTCACGGTGTCGTCGGCGCCGAATGAAAGGACCGTTGGGGTTGCCGATTCTGCGGTGATCGTACGATGGAAAAAGAAAACGCCGTTGCTCTGGGAAATGCGATGGTTCGTTCCGTCGACCATGTCTGGCCGGAGACGCCATGACGCGTCAGGATCAGGTTTTGAACCGGTCGTTTTTTCAGGTGGGAACACGGTGTTGTGTCCGACAACATATCCGGTCGTTTCGAGCGGTCCGGTCGACTGCCATGAACTGAGCACAAGCGGTTGGTGCTCAATTGTCAGGCTCGTGTACGGCTCGCTGTTGCGAGATTCCTTTTCATAGTCCGCCAGTCTGGCGACTAGTTTATTGTGGTCACGTTCGAAGGCTTCCAACTGCTGGTCCACGTCGGCGGATGGTTGCGTCGCTGCGATTTCCGCACGAACGGTGGTGGTAAACGTGGAAAGCAGGCGGTAGTAATCGGTGGAAGTAATTGGGTCATATTTGTGATCGTGACAACGGGCACAGCCGACACTGAGGCCCAGCATCGCAGTCATCGTTGTGGAGAGGATATCATCCAGTTCATCGTAACGTTCTTTTTCCACCTGGTTCTTCGTGATGACCGCGTTGCGAACACCACAGCCGAGAAAACCGGTCGCCTTGAGCGCTTCAATATTGTCGGGTTCATATTCGTCACCTGCGATTTGCCATTGCACGAACTGGTTGTAAGGAAGATCGTCGTTAAACGCCTTGATGACGAAGTCCCGGAAGTGATACGCGTTGGGGCGATCACCGTCTAATTCAAACCCCCCACTTTCGGCAAAGCGAGCAACGTCGAGCCAGTGCCGCGCCCAACGTTCACCGAAATGTTGATTCTTGAGAACGCGAGCGACGAGTTGTTCATACGCATCGCCGG
This sequence comes from Fuerstiella sp., assembly GCA_024230215.1. Taxonomy (GTDB): domain Bacteria; phylum Planctomycetota; class Planctomycetia; order Planctomycetales; family Planctomycetaceae; genus Fuerstiella. The sequence goes on from JAAERP010000138.1 coordinate 2,828, forward strand.
CAGAATCATTCATAAACCGCTTGAACTCTTCCGGTGAGGGAGGCATTCCGATGGCGTCCGCGTAGACACGCCGAATGAGAGTACGCTTGTCGGCTTTTTGCGAAGGCCGAACGTCGGCCTTACCGAGTCGCTTGAGGACGAACGCATCAATGGGGTTGCCGGAGGGCCGAGCGTCAGTTCGCTTGGGGATCGGTGTCTCTTGGAGCTGGCGAAACGACCAGTGCGATTCATAAACGGCATCGGCCTGAATCCAGCGGCGCAGCAAATCCACTTCGTCTTTGGACAGTGGTTTACCGTGACCGGGCGGCGGCATCTGCGAGTCGGGATCCTGAGACGTGATGCGGGTCATTAATTCGCTCGCCCCCGCGTCACCCGGGACGATTGCCTCGAATTCGACGGCCACGTTGCGCAGGTCGAGTCTCAGGTCAGTCTCTTCGGCTTCTTCGCTGTTCCGGTCTGGCCCATGACAGACAAAGCACTTTTGCGCCAACAGGCGGCGTGCCTGCTGAGCAACCTCGTCAGCTCGCGATTGGGATCCGCAAGCAAAATAAGCCAACAGCATCGCCGTGATGAGCAGGATCGGTTTCAACAGTTGACCTCCAAAGCTTTCCGTGTCTCGTTCTTCATCGTTCTCGTTCATTGCGTGCTTTCCCGCGCTGCCTCATGAACTCGCCTTTCAGCATCGTCGAGGTGTGGCAGCGATTTCTGTAGTTCATCCGGAAACCAGCGGCGCGAGGGATCGGTGTGATCTCGGCTGCTGGCGGTCTGCTGGCGGTTGCCATACAGAAACGCCCAGTTCGTGGGACGCCAGTAACGGAACCAGAAATCGTTCTTTCGTGCGATCGCCTGTCGTAATGATTCCGCGGAAGCTGGTTTCAGTCCGGGGGCGCCGTCACTACTTTCGTCGAAGCACCTGATCGAAGCGACCCGATCGGCGAAGCCCAGTTCAGATGCAAAGGCCTGGGCCACGTCCCAATGGCCGGCCGGTAACAGATGCATTCCGTTGCGTGAGTGCGCCTGAAGAGTCGCTCCCCATCCAAGCGACTCGGCGAGGTCTACGACTGGCAGCTTTCTTTGGTGACCTATCTTCCGGATGGCATCCACATACGCCGCAAGCGAATCGTTTCGCTTTTTGACGTCAATTTCGAGACGTAACGGATTGCTGAACGGGACCGGTGTCACCAGCACGATCCGTTTCGTGTACTCGGCGATCTGATCGAGGTGTTGTTCATAGGCTGCCGTGAATTCGTCGAGGCGTTCCGGGCCGTCGAGTGATTCTGTTTGCCCCATCCAGAAGAAAACGATATCTGCTTTGATCTTCGCGCGGCTGTCGCGTTCGCCATAGTCTGGTTTGTTAGGCGCATAAAAATTACGAGGGCGTTGTTGCTGGTAAACGGTATCTGCTTGCCAAGCGAGGTTGCGAACTCGCACCTGATGTTGTGGATGCGCTGCGGTCAGTAGAGTTTCGAGATACCCGTGTCGACCGCTCTCCAAAGCATTTGTGCCACCGACAACGGCGATCGTTTGGTCGGAGTCAATGGCGAACCCATCGGCGAATGCAGGCACGGGAGTCTGCGGTCGAGACAGCGGCCGAACCAGTGCCGGAACCTGCCCATACGTGTTGAGCGCGGCCAGATTCGCGCCTGGCGCAAAGTGCCAGAGATTGGCTAGCGAAATACGTTCATCATCCAACTGCAGAAAGAGTTGCTCCGGCTGCCCGGCAATGCCGCCCGGCGCGCTGTGATCCATCACTCGAAC
>JAAERP010000139.1 GCA_024230215.1 Fuerstiella sp.
CCGCGGCAACGACCTGCTGATTGGCGGTTCACTGGAAACAGACTGGCAGAGTATTTTCGACGTCGACGCTGCAGACCCCCTCAATGCTCTGGACACCGCCATGACAGAATGGGCGTCCGGCAATCTTGCCGACACGATGGATATCCTGGGCAACGTGCTGGACGACGATGACAAGGACGACCTGTTCGGCGAAAAGGGAACGGACGTGCTGCTCGGTGGTGTCCGCGACAGGATGAAGAAGTAAGCGTCCCGCTGGAGCAAACAAAAAGCATCTCAAGGTACCGCCCTGCAAGCACGCAGCGCCAGCGAAGCCCCCAGCGGACGCCTTTGAAGCTGCGCGTCTTCGTAACCCTCTCGCTGGCGGGATGGTAAAGATGTGTAGACACCAATGCTTCTTTGCTGCCTTAGCGTCCTTCTGTTTAAAACCGATTTCTCAAACGGCAAGTCTGTATGCATACGGACGGAAGTCTCAATCCAACAGAAGCCCGCAAAGGAAGCAAAGAGAAACAACCAGCACAGTCTCTTCTTGGCCATTCATATCGACACGATTCGTAATGACTCCCCCGCCGGCGTCCCCTCAGAGTGAGAGTGACTTTCACGTGGTTTGCGTTTCTCGCGGCATCTTTGGACGATATTGCAGCATCAATGACTGCATCTGTTGGTGTGCACATCACGTCCATCGACCACCCTGCTCTTCTCGCCCACCGATTTCTGACCGGACCATCCGATGACCAGAATGATTTCACTGATCGTAAACGCCTGCATTATGACCGCTATTGTTGTGACACTTGACGCGACGTCACAGGCTGCCGACGTGGGGGCGATCGTCGACGGCAACGCTCCGGGCTGGGTGGCTCTTGGCCAGGATGACTTCGCGAAGGTCAACAGTGCCGATGACACGTGGTCGTTTAAAGACAACGAGATCCACTGCACGGGCCAACCCGTCAGCGTGATGCGATCAAAAAAACAATACACCAATTTTGAACTGGTGTGCGAGTGGCGGCATCTGAAGTCAGCAGGCAATTCAGGCATCTTTGTCTGGACAATTCCCGAATCGCTGGAACGCCTGACCGGTCCGGGTCTGCCCGGCGGCATTGAAGTACAGGTGCTGGATCCGGGCTATAAGGAGCGGTACGAAGCCGGGGGCAAACGCAAGGCGGACTGGTTCACCTGCCACGGGGATGTCTTTCCCGTCGGTGCCTCAAAGATGACACCGTTTCCACCGGTTGCTCCCAATGGCACGCGCAGCTTTCCCTCACACGAGCTGAGCAAAGGCATCGGCGAATGGAATCACTACTACGTTCGCGCGATCAATGGCGAGGTCAGACTGTGGGTCAACGGCACCGAAGTGTCCGGGGGAACCGATTGCAGCCCCGCCACCGGATACCTGTGCCTTGAATCTGAAGGCTCGCCCATCGAGTTTAAAGGGCTGAAGCTTCGCGAGCTGCCGTAAGATCGCATGGACGTTGCTTATCGGAGTCTACGGACGACTTCGGGTGGAGACTGGACTGAGCCTGCGAAAAAGAATCAAACCGGCACTGCCGGCCCCAGGGTTTTGCTCGTTCGCCGCTCCAACCGACAGCACACCGCCGTTCACGACACTCCGCTGCAGCACACGATCCAACGAACTTCCACCGCAACTCAGTGTTTCACACTGGGATGTGAGCCACTAGCCGCGGGTTCGATCGGGAAAACCGGCGGCTAGCGCCTTGCCGCTCACGCCGAGAGCTACGTACGTAACATCAGAAACGGAGTCGCCAGGACGAACTTCCGGCAGGAGCTTGCTAAGCCACGGCCAATCAGGCAGGATGGGAGAATATCGTCAATTTTTTGCCAGGATTGCCGTATCACCGGCGAAGACTGGCTGGGACAGCTGCGCTGGCAGGTTGCAGATGAGTGAGGTTCGCGACCAGCGTTTGCCGTCTTCTATTCCGAGCGGATACTCGAATCGCCTGAAGCACTGGTCCTGTTGGACAATGCTGACGCAAATCACGGAAATATTGCCATGCCAAGAATTTCGATCCTGTGTTGCCTGTGCCTGATCACCACGATTGATTCTGTAACCGCCGCCGATCGCAGTGCATCGTCGTTGTTTCCCGAAACGACAGTTTTCTATGCCGAGATCACGAATCCACCAGATCTGATTTCGACAATCTTCGATCATCCATTGCGAGAAAAGATCGAATCGCTTGAGCCATACAAGATGGCGACAAAGACACAAGGTTATCGCGCTTTCCTGACGGGTCGCAAGTTCGTTGAAATCCAGCTGGGAATGGAGTGGCGGGAAGCCATCGAAACACTGACTGCAAGGGGCATTTATCTGGGTGTTGATGCGGCGACGCAGGGAGTTGCTCTGTTGATCAACAGTAAGGATGCTGAATCGCTGGATCTGTTTCGCAGCAAGTTGCTGGAACTGTCGAAGCTTGGCAAGAACCCGGAGCAGATCAAAGAAGGAGAGTACCGTGGCATCACTGCCTATGAAGTGAACAAGTCAAGATTCGTAGTCGTCGATGACTGGCTGCTGATCGCGAACAACGGCGAGCTAGGCAAGGTCCTGCTGGACAGGTTTCTTGACGGTGCCGACACTTCGCTGGCCGACAACAGGAACTTTCAGGCCGCCCGAAAGTTACGCGGTCCTGATGCCACAGCGTGGGCGTTCGCCGATATTGCAACGCTGAGAGACGCCGGGGTCGCACCTCAGCTGTATTCAGGGCAGTCGGTCAATCCGGGGGTTGAATTGCTGGTCGGTGGATTCCTCAGCACGCTGCAGAAATCACTCTATGCGTCCGTTGAATTGAACGCTTCTCACCAGAGCGTTGGTCTGGAATTTTCCATGCCGCACAAACCGGAATGGGTGCCGGAAGAACGGACCTTCTATTTCGGCCCGGGCGGAACGGGTCGCGGTCCGGAATTGCCGAGGACAAAAGACACGTTGTTTACACTGAGCACGTACCGAGATTTTTCGGAAATGTGGTTGCGGGCAGGCGATCTGTTCGACGAGAACATCAACGATGGCTTTGCTCAGGCCGACGCCAATCTCACAACGTTTTTTTCCGGAAAGGATTTTGGCGAAGACATTCTGGGATCACTGACGCCGGAAATCGGCTTCGTTGCTTCACGGCAGGATTTCACGAATATTCTTCCGGTTCCGACGATCAAACTGCCGCAATTTGCACTTGTTGTGCAGCTAAAAGACCCCGAGAAAATGACACGGGAACTGCGCCGCACGTTCCAGAGCATGATCGGTTTCCTCAACGTCGTGGGCGCCATGGAGGGGCGGTCGCAACTTGAAATGGACATGGACAAGCTGGACAACGGTGCCGAGTTGATCACAACCGCCTACATTCCGGACGAGGATGACGCCAATTCAACTCGCGCGGAAATCCTGTATAACTTCTCGCCTTCTGTTGGATTCTTTGGTGAACGCTTTGTCGTTTCCAGCACACATCGACTGGCTCGAGAGTTAGTGCAGGCGGACATTGCTGCGGATGATCCAGGATCAACGAATACGCATGCACAACTTCAAGGCGGCGTGTTGAAACAGGTTCTTAACGATAACCGCGGCCAGTTGGTTTCACAGAACATGCTGTCAGACGGCAACAGCCGGGAAGAAGCAGAAGCCGTTATCGACCTGCTGCTGGAAGTCGTTGGCTATTTCCAGAATGCGTCTGCCAATATCGACGTGACTTCGGACCGACTGGGAATTGAACTTGGTCTGCGCGTAAAAGCAGACGAGAAGTAGTTTCAATACCAGCACGCAGCGCCAGCAAGTTAGGTTTCAACATCGTTTTTTCGCTGGTTAGATTCACTCGCTGGCGCATCGTGCTTGTATTCAAGGGTTTTGAAACCACTTTTTTGAAACCACTCGTAATCACTTTGGATGTCGTTACAGAAGCTGTTCCTTGTAAGAGGGCGGAGCGAAGCCATGAACCAATCCTTTGATCCAGAATGGGCGTGGTCGGAATACCAGCCGACCGCGGACGCACCGTGGAACCTGCGCGCGGCAGCGCATCTGTATCGGCGAGCAGGTTTCGGGGCGAATCGCGCCGAACTGACTGCAGCTGTGGAAGCAGGAGCCATCGCCGCAGCAGATAATCTGCTGAATGCTGTGACTGAGCCGGAAGACTATCAGGACGAAGTGGCCGATCTGGCCCACGCCAGCATGGCCACCGGCAACGTCCAGCAACTATCCGCGTGGTGGGCGCATCGCATGCTGTCGACACCCGCTCAGCTGCTGGAAAAGGTGACCCTGCTGTGGCACGGGCACTTCGCCACCAGCGCGCAAAAGGTCGAAGACGCGGAACTGATGTTCGATCAGAACAACCTGCTGCGAAAGTACGCACTGGGAGACGTTGCCCAGCTGTTGCAGGAAATATCGCGCGACCCGGCGATGTTGATCTACCTGGATTCCGTCACGAATCGCAAGGCGCATCCCAACGAAAACTATGCTCGCGAGATCATGGAATTGTTCTGCCTGGGTGAAGGCAACTACACGGAGAACGATATTCGCGAACTGGCTCGCTGTTTTACGGGATGGGAAGTAAAAAACAAAAAGTTCCGCTTCAACCGCTATCAACACGATACTCAGTCTAAATCAGTTCTCGGTCGTACCGGAAAGTTTGGTGGCGAAGAAGGCGTGAAGATCGTGGTCGAGCAGGATGCCGCACCGCAGTTTATCGCAATGAAGCTGCTGAAATTTCTGGTGATGGATGAACCGTCGCCATCAAAAGAACTGCTCGCACCGCTGGCCCGGGAACTTCGCGAGAACCAGATGCAGATTGCTCCCACCGTGCGACGCATTCTGACCAGCAACGTGTTCTATTCGTCGCACGCGAAAGGACGCAAAGTACGTTCGCCGGTTGAATTAGCGATCGGTTTTCTGCGTTCGCTGCAGGGAACGGCAAATTCCTACGAACTTGCTCAGAAGCTGCAGACACTGGGACAGGGGCTGTTGTATCCGCCCAGCGTCAAAGGCTGGGACGGCGGCCGCACGTGGATCAATTCATCAACATTGCTGGGCCGGTCGAACTTGATTCGCAGCCTGCTGGATCATGAAAAGACTCGTTTCGGCAAGACGTCTCTGGCGGAACATCTTGCCAGTGAAGGTGCAGAATCGGCCGACGAGATCATCGACTTGTTTCAGACTTCGTTGTTTGCCGTGGACATTCCTGCCGCCGCCCGCGACCGAATTCGAACGTTGTTTGGGAACGGAGATAACCGCGACGAGAAACTAAAGGATGCGGTTCATGCGCTGTGTACGCTGCCGGAATTCCAACTGTGCTGAGTCCGCTGATATCACTGACGTAGTTTTCCCGCTCCGCTATTCCGGCCTGGCAACGTATTCGGGATTTGTCATTCCTTGACATCCGATGGGCCCACCATCGCAGTATCAACTTCAACGTCCTCGCCCATTTCACGATGGAACTCACCCTTCGCTCCGCGCAGGATGACTCGATTTTCGATCCAGTTGTCGCGGTACCAGGTACAGGGTTTGAATTCGTCGTGAACGGCCAGCCGCTTTTCGATCAGCCGCTGCCGCAGACGTTTCAGGTCATCAACATAATCGACGTTGCCAACCAGATTCGTGGACTGTTCCGGATCGCTGATATTATCGAACAACAGTTCTTCCCCATCCACAAGATAATTCGCATACGTGAATCGCTGATCGCGGATGGCGCGCCATTCGAAGCCGTCTTTCCATTGAAATGTGTGTCCCATGCCCTGCAGAAACGCGAAGTCCGGCTCGCAGTTGCAGTCCACTCGTGTGGAATCCGATAAGTCAATGCCGTCCGTCGAATCCGGAAAACCGACACCCAGCATGCCGCAGATTGTGGGCATGACATCGACAGATGAAATGCACGCATTTGATCGTCGCCGGGCAGGTATCTTTCCGGGCCATCGGATCAACAGTGGCACTCGCGCCGATTTGTCAAAGAACGTCATTTTGAACACTCGTGCATTCGCGCCAAATTGTTCGCCGTGGTCGGAGGTGAAAATAACGATGGTGTTCTGTGCCAGCTGTTGATCATCGATCGCTTTCAGCAACCGACCGACCTGTTCGTCCAGCGCGGCCGTCATGGCGTAGTAGACGCGCATGTATTCCGGCAGGCTGGTCTTCCATTTCTTCAGCCATTGTTTCGGATCCGTGTTGCGATCCATGTGTTTGTCAGGCACATCACTCCACGTTGACGGAAGTGAGAATTCCACGTCGCGAAAGCGGTCGTTCCACCATGACGGCACGTTGTCCCTGGTCCATGGGTCATGTGGCGGACTATACGAGACGACCATCGCGAACGGTTGTTTCGTTGTGCCATGCTGTTCGATTCGTTCGATCGCCAGATCTGTGAAGTGTGCCGGTCCCCAGCCTTCGATTTCATGCCGTCTGGCGGTGTCTTTGAAGTAGAACGCGTTGTAGTTGCCGTGATTAAAGTTGTACGCCGCCCAGAACCCATCAAAGCCAAGTCGGTACGGGCCGGGCGGGCAAAATGCGTTTTCCACAAACCTGTGCCGCCCCGCCTGGTTGGCCCACAGATGCCATTTTCCGATGTAGTCACACGTATACCCTTTGGCCGTCAGCAAATGGCCCAGTGTGTCGTGATTCGGGTTCAGCCGCAGTTCATTGACGGCCATGCCGTGGGTGCTGGCATACTTACCCGTCCACAAAGTTGCTCGGGTGGCGGCACATACCGGCGCATTGACAACATAGTTATCGAAGCTGATACCCGTGGCTGCAAGGCGATCGATGTTGGGCGTGATGGCTTTTTCGTCGCCCGCATAGCCACATGATTCATAGCGCAACTGATCGGCGATGATCATTACCACGTTGGGCCGTTGAATCTGAGCAAGCGTGAGGGCAGGCCAACAGAGAAACGGCAGAAGCAGCAGTAGCAGACGAAGAGTCACGGGGAGTACCTGGTCGGGCAATGGTCTAGAGCAATTTACTTATTGTCGTGAACGATACTGGCTCGTGGGAGTAACGAAACTGCTATTGAAAAACGTTCTTCACGGCCACAAGTCAGCGTGAAACGCTGTAGTCTGTGACGCGATCTTCTTCGATGTTCCAGAATTTCGCCAGCTGGTCGGCCGCGTTTTCTATCGCGAAGTTCGCTTCGATGCGTCGCCGTGCTGACGCTGCAAGTGAACTGCATAGCTCTGGAGCCAACAGAGCTCTTCGGATAACAGCTTGCAGTGAGGCGACGTCACCAGACGATACCAGAATGGCATCTGTCTCCGGACGCAGCAATTCAGTCGTGCCGCCGACGTCCGTGGCAATGATGGGTAAGCCGCTGGATGCCGCTTCCAGCAAAGTCCGTCCGAAGGGTTCCTGGCGAGCGGCATGTACCAGCAGGTCGCCGGCATTCATCAGCTCCGGTATGTCGTCCCGGTAACCGAGCATGTGCAGGTGCGTGTCGCATCCTGCGCGTGTGAACTGCTGTTGAATCGCGGCTTCGTAATCGACGCTCTCCTGCTTTGTCGAATGTCTCTGCCCGACAAACGCCAGATGGACATCGCTGTGATCCTGCAGCAGGCCAACAACTGCTTTCGCCAGATCCAGCTGCCCCTTACGCAGACAGATCTGCCCCACGTTCAGCAGAATGCGGTGCGCTGCCGGAATCGAGGGAAACAGTTTTTTGCGAAGCGTTGCGCTGTTGCGGGGCTGAAATCGTTCTGTATCGACACCATTGTGAATGACTCGACAGCGCAATGGGTCAAGCCCCTGCGCGACGTGAAAATCGGAAGTTGCTTTCGAGACGGCGATCAATCCGTCGTTTCGATTCAGATCCGACACCGTCTTCTTATTTAGTCGAATGATGTCGCGCAGATGACCCGTTCGTTTCAGCGGTGGAAAAGTAGCGCCTGCAAGCTGTCCGGTAAGTCGGGACATGGACAGGCTGTTGGCATGCAGAATGTCCGGCCGCAATTCCTGCAGCAGGCCTGACAATCGTTGCTCAATCACGTCGAAGGGCAACTTTTCGCCGAATTCATTTCGGACACTGAATTCCCGCACAGGAATCTGTCGTTTCGTCAGCTCGTCCGCCAGCAAGCCGGTACCGGGTGCCAGCGCGGTGAATTGAAACGCACCTTCAGCCCGCAGCGCGTCCAGCACGGATAACATCGAGTGTTCTCCCCCATTCAGTGTGGGGAATTCGAACAGCACGGCGACGTGCTGCACGCTGGTCGGTTTGGACATCTTTATCAGAGCCGGAATCGTCGAAGACAACTAGAAAACTGTCTAGTTCAACAGCCAGTCAACAACTCGCCAGTCCATCCAGCGCTGATCTGCATCTATTCCCTTCCGCCCCATGAAACCCAGGTGTCCGCCGTGCTGCGTCAGACACAGCTCGACGTTCGAAGGCAGCTGCAGTTGCTTCAGTGGATCGGAACAGACCATAGGGTCGTCTTCGGCTGCGAGAATCGCCGTGGACACGGAAATATTGCCGATAAAGGGCCTGGCAGATGCTTCCGCATAATAATGTTCGGCGGAATCAAAACCGGAAGCCGGTGCCGTGTACAGTTCATCAAATTCGATAATTCTGCGCGGCGGACGTTTTGCCCGTGCCAGCGGCACGTCCTCGCGCCACTGTGGCTTGTCTGCCAATTGATCCACCAGTCGACGGGCAAAGTACCAATCGTAGCGCTGCCCCATTCGTGTCGTTCCAAGCTGCTCAACGCAGTGCTTCAGGTCAACAGGGGGGCAGATGGCGACAGCGCGATACAGACTCGCAGGCAGAGCAGCCGGGTCGTCGCCCAGATACCTAAGCAGCAGGTTGCCGCTCAAAGAGAAACCTGCCACAGAAACGAGTGAACTGGGACACAGACGCTCCAACATCCGGATCGCCGCTTCCAGATCACGAATCCGACCGGCGTGGTACGGATTCTCTGCCAGGTATTCGCCAGCACCACAGCCTCGATGATCCATTCGAAACACGCGCACGTTACGGCACAGAAGTTTAGCAGCGGTTCTGGCCATGTATCCGCTCTGATGGCAACCGGCCAGTCCATGCATCAGAAGGACGACCTGATCGCCGCGAGACCACTTTTCCGGTGTGTCGTCATGCAGAACAGCGAAGTCTCCGTCCGGAAAACACAGCTTTCTTTGTACCGTGCCTGCGATTGACGGTCGCGCTGGTCGAAAGGCTCCAAACAATGTCTGCAGATGTCCGTTGCTGAGTCCCGCAGCAGGTTCGAACGGTGCAATCGCAGACGGCGGTTCACCTGCCAACAGATCAGGTGTGGACGGCGCCTTGGACTGCAACAGAAAGTCGCTGGTGAGCTCTATTTTGCCTCGCTGTTCAGGCATTCATTGCCAATCGTCACTCGTGCGTCATTCAAAGTTGTGGAGACAGGCTGACCGTTGAAAGTATTGTGGGACTAAACTTCGATCTGTCCAGCCGAATATGGTCTCTTGCGTCGTGGCTTTTGCGATTGGTCTCCGAGCGTAGCGCGCCCGACGAATCGCCTGCCCGTTGTCGCTGCCTGCGATGAAATCACGTAATCACACCAAGCGCCGGAGGTTTCGGCACACCGGGATAAATGGGATAGATCCCCGGGCGGTCTCTGGCGTAAAAGTCGTCAATGACACCGTTCCAGGTGCGGGGATCCCCGACCCGAATGAATGCAGCTCTGACGTCGGCGGCGTCCGGGTGCCAATCAGCGTACCGCATGCCGAGTTTTCGCATTTGTCTTGCCGCGCGTTTTGATGAGTACGCAATTTCGGCAAGGCGGAAGTGTTCAAGCAAGGCTTCTTTTTGTTCGGTAACCGACGGTGGCAGCGGCAACGGCCGTCCAGCCAGCAGCGCCTTTGCCTGCGAAAAGATCCACGGATTGCCGATGGAACCTCGCGCTGCGGTAACGCCCTGCACCCCCGTTTCACGAATCATGCGCACACAGTCTTCGGCGCAAAACAGGTCGCCGCTGCCCAGAATTGTCCTGTCCGGAAAATCAGCGCATAGATCGGCCAGAAAACTCCAGCTGCTCGGCCCGTTGTAACGTTGTTGCACAGTCCGGCCGTGCACGGTGATTGCGGCAACGCCTGCATCGAAAGCGCCAATAAAGATCTGCAGAAACTGATCACGACTTTGCTCTGTGTTGTCTATGCCGCGCCGCATCTTGACGGTGACCGGGACGCGATCCGGGACGGCGTCCCGGACCCTTCGAACGATCTCTAATGCGACGTGCGGTTGCCCCAGATGAAATCCCCCGCGACAACGACCAAGGGCCTTTTTGACTGGACATCCGAAATTGATGTCGATCACATCGAAACCGGCCTGGACCAGACGTACGGCGGCGGACGGGAATTCCGATGGATCAGCTCCCATCAGCTGTGCACCGGCCGGATGATCGTCCTCGGTCACCATCAGGAATCGTTTCGTCTTCGCACGATCCTTCAGAGAATTGACGAAGGAATCGATCATGACTTCGCAAATGGTGTAGGGAGCACCCATCCGGCGCGCCATCGCACGCATGGGCCAGTCGCTGTAGCCGCTCAATGCGGCCTGAACGACGGGAAGTTCGAGCTCAAATTGACCAATGCGAAGCATGTGAAGACGGTCAAATACTGGGTTAATACGCGTGATGGTGGCTCATCCTACCCGGACGTCGACAGAATGCACCGTGATTTGAGTCGGGCCGCTGAATTGGTAACTTGAGACGCAGAAAGCTCCGTAACATCAAGTCAGTGCCTGATGTGCATCATCAACGGATTTGACTGCGACACCGGAACTTGCTGGATTCGCGCCGTTGTCACCCCTTGACCTATCTGCTGGATGACATTCCGAATTCTGAGAGTCTCCACGAACATATTTCGCAGGGAATCCAAGCTGTATCTGCCCGATGCGTGAATGGGAGACCTGGCAGTTTTGGGGAGGTGGAGTTGGTAACCTGAGCCACTAGTGCTTTGTCAGAGGCAGGTTTTAGGGTTGGCGAGGAGAACGGGGTCAGGTACCAAAAACCGGAACGGCCAGAAGTGTGCTTCGCATTCCTGGTACCTGCCCCCCTTTTCCGGCGAACGATTCAATCCCACTTTTTGGCTGTGACAAAGCACCAGGCAGCCGCTGGAGCCAGGAATTGCCCTCAACCCTGCAAGACATTGGAGATGCTGGGTTGATTCCGGCGCAAGAAGTCGTCATTCTTCCCCGCTTCGCTTCGCAATGGGTTGTGGCGTTTCCCTTCCCGAATCGGTCGAAACGCTGAATTTAGTCCCCATATTCGGTCGATGATGTTTCGACCGAGCTGCAGCTCAGCCCGTCAATGTATTCATTGTCGGTCTTAAACTTCGTTGGTGAAAAAGGTTACGGCAATGAAAATCCGCAAAGGTGATACAGTTGAGGTCATCACTGGCGATGACAAGGGCACTCGCGGAACCGTTCTTACCGTCGATGTCGACAACGGCAAGATTGTCGTCGAAGGCGTCCACAAAGTGTACAAGCACGTTCGTCGTGGCCATCCCAAGAGCCCTCAGGGTGGGCGGTTGCATATGGAATTGGCCATTGACGCGACAAACTGCCAGTTGATTTGCCCGGAAACGAACAAGCCGACTCGCGTTGGCGTTCGAATCGCGGAGGATGGCAGCAAAGAACTGTTTGCCAAACGCAGTGGTGCTCGCCTGCGACAGCTGGGTCCCGCCAAGAAGCAGGCATGACATCCGGCCCGGCTGGAATTTGAATCAATCAGAGACGCACGGTGAACGAATCACCGGGCGTCTTTTTTGTTGGTTTCGTTCAACGCGTAACTTGTTTTTTGATTACTGAGTCGCGACCCAGTCTACGAACGGTTCAATCACGGACGCCATTCAAGAGCCGGTTCGGCTTTTCCCATTTAATTTTGGCGACCCAGATCGTGTTGTCGCTGCCGTGTTTTTCGACACCGACTGGTTGCATCCATTCGGTTACGGTTACCCAGGTTTCATCGGCTGACGCATCCGTGATGCCGAAGTTGCCAAGCCGGGCGCCGCGTTCGGCGACAAGAATTCGTTCTGTGCTGCGAATCACATGCAGCTTCTCCGGATCCACCTGAGCGATAAACAGTGGTGCTCGGTGACGGAAGACGTGGTCGTTGTCTGCCCCTTTGCGTGTGTAGACAAGAAACAACCCGTCGCTGTGAGTCACCCAGTGTTGTTGAGTGTTGTAGTTACCCAGTTCTGTTCCGTCGTCGAACGTCCAGCGTTTCGCGTCCCCATACTGCAAACCGTCACGACTGGCCGCAACGTATCCGTGGTCATCGTTACGCAGAGTCAGGAAGAATCGATCGCCAAAATTCGTGACCGATGGTTCGTACAGACCTCGCTTCACGGGGATGGACAATTCGCTGCCGTGTTCAATGTACTTCAAGGTGGTACCATCGAAACTACAGCGGCAGACAGTGCTGGCGTACTGTTTGGCAAGCGGTTCTTTGTGATAGACGGGAACCAGGACATCTCCGTTCGGCAGGTCAACTCGTTGCTGACTGCCGGAACCTGCACATTGAAACCTCAGTTCCTTCGGCAGGTCTACACACTTCCACTGTGCCCAGTGTCCGGTGTTGGAATCGAAGACGGCATACGCGATGCCTCGTGGACGGACATGCATCACTTTGTTGTTGCGGTACCAGACGGTGTGCCCGACGCCGAGTAATCGTTTGGATTGAGCGTGCCATTTCGGAACGAAATCGCAGACGGTCGTTTGATCTCCCGGCTGCAGCAGGTGCACAGCAATATCAGCACCTGTGGGCAGCGGCTGCCCTGCCCCGTTGAAAGTCTGACGTGCAAACGATTCGATTCTTTGTGCAGCCGTCCATGTCGTACCACCATCGATCGAGCGGAGTTCATTCAGGGCGTAGAAAATGTCCGATCCACTCAGCAGCAGTTTCTGCGTCGTCATGATGGCCGTGGTGTGACGGCCGGTTGTATTCGACGAGTCTTTCAGCATGCCGGCTCGTGCGTGCACCCAGCAGGAACTTCCATCGAAGCCGGAAGATGCTTTCGACAATTCGACGCTGTAACCGACGGGATCGGCAGCCAGCGAAGTTGTGGCTGACAGGATCAACAACGCAACAACACGAATGGCCATAACTGTCTCTCTCCAATGACGGGATTACTTTGAACGACTAATGTAGATCAGCGTTTTTCCGTCGGTGCTGATGGCGGGACTTCCGTTCGCGTGACTTTGTAGCTGTCCGACGATTGGCTGCGGAGCACTCCTGGCAGCGGGCTGTTGAATGTCGGTTGGGATCGTGACCAGCGTATTCGGTTCGTGTTCGGTCGAACTTTGCGTAAACGCCACGGTGTTGGCATCAACCCACGCAAAGTCTGCCCGGATGTTGTCATCTCCACGAAAGTGCACCTGCAGATCGAGTCCGTTGTGGACGGCGACCGAAGCGACATGGATCTCGTTATCTGGTCCCTGCCCCTTAAAGCACAGGCGTTTACTGTCTGGCGACCATGCAAAGTTCCAGTAGAACGAGCTGTAACCGCTGCGGCCGTCGCCGAACACAGGAAAGAACTCGTCTTCCACAAGATTGAAGACGACAAAATCGGCTGCCTCGTTGACTCGCCGTGTGTACGCAATCATGCTGCCATTCGGCGACCATTGAGCACACCAGCCGGCTTCGTCGATCAATTGCTGGTGGCTGCCATCGGCCTGCATCAGCCAGACTCCATGTTCCGGCGAATGCTTGCAGAAGGCGATCCGTTTTCCTCGAGGCGACCATGTCGGCATCGCACCGGGGCCGAGATCCTGCATTTCTGCCCCGTCGATGTTGCACACCCAGACGTGTGAGTCGGAAGTCGGTTGAGCTCCCTGCACCGCACCTTCAAACGCAATGCGTTGGCCGTCGCTGGACAGGCTGGGTGAACCGACGGATCCGAGGTGTGTGATCTCGAACAGTTTCTTCGACTCGCGGGTCTGCAGGTCAAGGCTGCACATCCAGATCTTTGGCGACAGTGTCTGTAATGTTTCCTGAGCATCGCTGCGACCATGCAGGAACAACACCATAAGAACGGCCATCCAGACACAACGGCTATCGCGTTTGTGGATCCTGCAGTCCGTCATGTTGTGCACGTAGTTCATTTCCTCACCGGTCGGCTCATGTACACGAGTGTTTTTCCGTCCGGCATCCACGATGCTCCGCTGTTACGCCGATCCGATTCCTGTCCCTGGATGTAGATGGGGGCTGCCAGGCGGTCAGTTTCCAGAAAATGCAGTCGCTCCGTTCCATATTTCGGCAAGGCAGGTGAGCAAACGATTCTTCGGCCCGACAACGTCCATGCAACAGCTGCAGTGAAATATCCTTGTTGTTGATAGGCCACGAATGGTCGTGCGGCTCCGAATACATAAACCGTGGCGATCTGGAATTCGGCGTTGTTCGATCCGGCGGGTGCCATCGTCGCCTTGAACGCCAGCTGCGTTCCGTCGGAAGACCAGCTGAAGTTGCCGGAGATCTGGTGGAAAGGATTTTTCTGGCCGTCAAACACGCTGAAGAATTCGTCTTCCACGATGTCGTAAACGACCAGGTCGGGCCGACCGTTCTTTTGCCTGGTGTACACGATCATGCGACCGTCAGGTGACCATTGTGCGGCCCAGCCGGATTCGTCCAGCAACTGAGCATCTGCGCCTTCGGCCCGCGTAACCCAGACACCTTTGGTCGGCGAATACCGGCTGAAGGCAAGTCGTTTTCCTTCGGGAGACCATGATGGCATTGTGCCTGGTCCCATGCTGCGGATCGAAGCACCATCCAGTGACGCGATAAAGATCTGTGTGTCAGATGTGATCGCTTCGCCGGGAAACGTCGCATCAAATGCGATGTGGGAAGCATCCGGAGACACAGCCAGCGACGCGGCATTCTGAAAATCCGGTAACGTGAACAGCAGCCGGGACTCATGGGTTTCGGTGTTCAGAGCACAGAACCAGATTTCGTCAGCGACAGACCGCCTGCTTTCGATGTCGCCAGCCGCCCTCAACGTTGCCGGTATCGTTGATGGAGAAACGACGGTAATTGTTGTGGAAGGGACGATGTTCTGACCAAGCAGCCCCTGAGCACGATAGCGGCGTTCAAAGGCGTCTGCGTTGACCGGACCCAGTGCTTCTCGAGCTTCTGCCACCATTCCCCGCCGGTACAGTTCGCGGCCCACCGTCTCAAACTTCTGCGCGTCCAGTCCAGGCGATGAAGCAGAGTATTTCCCCTCGACTCTTACGGTCAGATAGAGTTTCAACAGTTCGACAGCTTCTGATTTCTGACTGAGTGCAAATCGGCTGCGGGCGGCTGCCAGCAGAACCGCTCGCGCGGGAGAATCTTCTTCCGGCTCCAGCAGGTCCAGACCGGCCAGCGTCAGGCCCGCCTGATGAAGCAGTTCCGCAGCAACCTTCGGAAATTGGCCTGCCCTTTGAAAGTTCATCCCCACAAACGCCACCATTTCGGCAGTCCGCCGATTCGTGCCGCCCTGCAGCAGGCTCAGAAGGCGAGCACTGTGCTCATCGATGGCCGCCCGATCCCGAAGTTCCAGAGCGATCAACAGCACCATCAGAATGCCTTCCGGCGAATCTTTCAGATTGCGTTCTTCCAGATGCCGGTGCAGATCGGCCACCAGATCGGCCTGCTTTGCCCAGAACACGAGTGTCTGAGCGACACTTTCGGTCGCAGGCATACGGTTGGGCTGCAACCGACTGACCTTCATCGGCAGGCTATACAGAAACGCCTCTGTGCTCCGCCCCGGCGGCAAGACAACGTCGCGTAACGCGAGATACACGTCTTTTGCCTGAGCCGATTGCTTCCAATATGCGGACAGCCGGAAAATGGTGTCAGGAATTCGGTCGCGGATTGCTTCCAAAGGGGGCTTTGGCACAGGAATCGAAGTGTTTACGCGTGCGCCCTGGTAGAAGATCTTTGTGTCAGGCGAAATGGTGGAAACCGTCGGCGGCCCGTTACCAAGCGATTTTTGCAGAGCTTCCAGGGAAAGTCGGGGCAAACCGTTCTCCGCGGCCATGACGGCCACATCCAGCGCAGAATTGACCTGCTCAACGGTGGGCGGTGCGGCCATGGACTGCATAGGAACACAGAAACACAGGCCAGTCAGAACTGAAGAGAGCAAACGCATGTGTTGGAATGTATCGAGCAAGCTGTGCGGTTTGAAGTAAGCACTGTCGACGTCAGCGCGAGTTCCGATGTGGGTGCGGCGAGAGGATGCAGATCAGATCTCCTGCAAAAACGGCAAGTACGGATCCCCTTCTGCGGACAGGAAATCAGTGCTCGGCCGCTTTTTGCCGACATCGTGACATGGGAACGGTTGAAACTGCCGAACTCATAACTTTCTGAAAGAAAGCGCGATTTTGTAGCTTCCATCGCTCTTGCTCGCTGTTTTTTCCTGCACTATCACCCACCCCGCACGAGACCGAACACGGTCGCAAAGACGATCTTCAGAGAACGTCGAATGCAACATGTTTGGTCGAGTGTGCTTCGAACCCGGCGGTCAGCGTTGTTGATCAAAAGGTCGTGAAGCGGTCAGCTGAAAGCAAGGATGCGTTCAGCTGCAGGTGGTGAACAACGGTTGCGGGAATTGTCCGGCCGAATTGGTCGATGCGGTTCCAGTTGTTCGTCGCCACTTAAGAATCATGACAGTTGAGGGAGCATTCGAGCAGTCAATCTTTGAGATCCGGTTCAAACAGCCGTTCACAAATCTGAATTCAGTCTTCTTTGCGGGAAGAGGATTCTTGTACGGGTTTCGTGTGTGTTGGGCTGTTTGCGGAAATTTTGCTGGATCTGATGGGGTTCTGAAACCGATGGCATGCGATACAGCATGTCCACGGTATCAGGCGGATACTGCTCGTCATGGAGGAATAAATGGTTACCAAGATCAGCGAAGATATCCTGGGCGTTTGGATCGAGTTCAAGCAGGACCAGACCAATCAAACGCTGCGAAATCGTCTGATGGAACGATATCTGCCGTTGGTAAGATACAACGCGGAACGCGTCTGGGCCAAGCTGCCCGAAGGTGTGGACCTCAACGATTTGATGTCAGCCGGCGTGTTCGGACTGATGGATGCCATCGAAGCATTCGATCTGGAACGCGGCGTGAAGTTCGAAACATACTGCGTACCGCGTATCCGCGGTGCCATGCTGGACGAACTCCGGACGATGGACTGGGTGCCTCGTCTTGTTCGCAGCAAAGCGAGTAAGTTGGAAGCTGCTCGAAAAGCTGTCGTCGCAAAGACGGGCCAGACGCCAAAAGACGCCGAACTGGCCAGCGAAATGGGCTTGTCGGTGCAGGATTTCGAGAAACACAAGACCGAGGCGTCTGCCATCGGACTGGTTAGTCTGAATAAGAAGTGGTACGAAACAGATAGTTACAAAGACGTTCGCGAAGTCGATGTGCTGCAGGATGCCAAGGGTGAGGATCCAACCGGCGGTATCCAAAAACTCGACCTGATGAAGATTGTGACGAAGGGTCTGAACCGCAACGAACGCCTGATCATCATCCTCTACTACTACGAGGAACTGACCATGAAGGAAATCGGCACGACGCTGGGTCTGTCGGAATCCCGAGTCAGCCAGATGCACTCCAGCATCGTGGGACGCCTGAAGGAACAATTGAACGGGCGTCGCCCCGAATTCAGCGAATAAGCGAATCCTTGTGATTCGAATCCAACGCCAAAAAACGCAGTACGATCGTACTGCGTTTTTTTCGTTGGCGGCCTACAGCGTTTCACGCTGCCTTGTGGCCGCGAAGGGCGTATTTGAATAGCAGGGGGCAGGTGCGTGCAAGCAGACACCCTACTGTTTCGGTTTCCCTGCATCTACGCATGTCCGAACAACATCGGCCCCGGGGTTTTCCCGGGCAAACGCGTGCTTTTTTCAGGACGCCGCGATACTATTGCCCGCTGCTCGGTGTTGTTCTGAAGAGATCCAAAAATCAACACGCAGCGTTCCCCATCACCACGTTAGAAGGTCCTCGACATGACAACGCACGCCAGCTCAAACGGAACAATCAGTCGCCGCGCATTTGTTCAGGCTGTGGGCGGAACAGCAGCGCTCACGGCCCTGGGAGCCAGCAACCTGAATGCCGCTCTGTTTGCCGGACCAACGCCGTCCAGTGCTGCCGAAACAGCGGTCACCGAATTCTATAAGACATTGTCCGACAATCAGCGGGGGCAGATTGTGTTCCCGTTTGATCACGAGCTGCGAACTCGCATTAATCCGAACTGGCACATCACGAAACCGGAAATCGGTCAGGATTTCTACACCGACAAACAGCGAACCCTGATTGATCAGATTGTGCGGGGCGTGACCAGCAAGGATGGATACGGACGACTTCAGCACCAGATGAGCGACGACGCAGGCGGAATCGAACACTTCAGTGTTGCTGTCTTCGGCGAACCGGGTAAAGGTGATTTTGAATTTGAACTCACCGGCCGACACCTCACGCTGCGAGCTGACGGGGACAGCGTCGACAAGGCAGCCTTCGGCGGGCCCATCGTCTACGGCCACGGTGTAGATGATGTTGCAGAAAACATGTATTATGGTCAGACGAAGCAAGCGAATGAGGTCTTCAGGTCCCTGGACGCTGATCAGGCCAGGAAGGCCCTGATCACCAAAGCACCGCCAGTAGAAAGTGCTGTGCAGATTCAGGGCGACGGAGGCAGCTTCCCCGGGATCGGAATCGGCGAATTGAAAGACGACCAGAAGCAGTTGGTGGAAGAATCGCTTAGCATGCTGCTGGCTCCCTACCGTCAGGAAGACCGCGACGAAGTCATGGAAATCGTTAAAGGCAGCGGTGGAGTCGACAAACTGCACATGGCCTTCTATCAGAAAAACGACCTGGAATCAGACAAGGTCTGGGACATCTGGCGCGTGGAAGGCCCAACCTTCGTGTGGCACTTCCGTGGTGCCCCGCATGTGCACGCTTACATCAACATCGGTCACCGAAAAACGACATAGTGCGTCTCGCGCGGACCGTAAGGCGGGGCTCTCGCACAATTTCGCAGTGGAACGGTAGCGGACTTCGAGACACTTCGGTAAATCACGCTTCCGCCTGACGGTAGATTTTGCGGCGTTTTTCGCAACGACTGAACCGCTGGTCGCAGCGAGTGACTTGTGGCAGATCACAGACACGTAATCCTGACCGCCTATGCGCGCTGCGCATGTGTGTGTTTTTTGACACTTCTGTATGTTTCCGGACAGACTGACCGACGGACGTCGTGCTGGGCGCCGCTGAATTGAGATCGGTCGTTGATTTCGAGCCCTTTACGGCAATCTCATCCAGCCGCACGGAATCGTTTCCCTGCAGTTGAATCCACCATCCCTGACCGCGCGAAAGGCACAATGCGAAACAAGACGTCGCATGGAAAGAGACTGTGGCCCCGTCTGGTACTGTTGGCGGCCTCGATATTTCTCACGCTATTGCTGATGGAAGGCGTGTTTGCTCTTTTCCCTGATATATTACCTGCACCAATTCGTCGTCACCTTGACGTTTCAGCCGGCCGAACTGCAAAGTCCATCTATCAGCGAGCGTACGAGCATGATCCCATTCTGGAACATCGTGCCACACTTGGTTTTGTGGGACGTGAGGAAACGTCTGAGCTGAGTTTCGAGTTCAGGACAGTGGCTCTTCCTGGTCTGGAGCCATGGGGCTGGCGTTCGGAGAAATTCGACCCGGAACGCAGCTTGGACTTCATCATACTGGGGGACAGTTTCGCCACCGGTTATGGCGTGAAGCAAGAGGACACATTGGCAGGACGCATCATCGACGACTACCGACGACAAGGAAAACAGGCTTTCAATCTGGGCTTATCAAATAACACAGGGACGCTTCAATACGAGCTCATTCTTCGGAGAGCATTAGAACATTACAGCCCGAAGAAAGTGCTGTTGATGCACTTTGAAAATGACTACGTCGAAAACACTTTTTTCTCCAAATGGAAGCAGGCCCGCCAATCCGGTAACTCGGCAACAACTCGTTTCCCGCAATCGCGTGGTCTTTGGGAATCGGTGTGTGCTGACCAGGAGAATGCTGACAGCGACGCATCAGTGTCACAACAACCGAAGCAAGTGTTTTCCAGAACACGCACGTTCCTGTACAAGCATTCTTCCGTCTGGAATATCCTGAGATGCTCATTACATCTACATCCCTACAGCTTGGCTGAGTCAGGAGAATTCATTGGATTCGGTAAAGTCAGCTACATCGTCTCGCACGAATTCCGCGCTCAGGTAACGGCACATGATAGGCCGTGTGTTCGGCAGGGCTACGAGCAGGCTCGAGATGCACTTACTCGAATTAAAGAGTTGCTTGACCGACGAGGGATTGAACTGTGCGTTATGCTGATCCCATTCAAGGAGTCTTTGCTCGATCCGGACGACGCTGATGTTGGTCAATATCACGTCGTCCGAAACGGTATTGCCACCCTGTGTAAGGAAGTTGGTGCCCAAGTGATCGATCCACTGGCATCGTGGAAGTCGCTTTCACGTCAACAGCAGATTTACTTTCCTGCTGACGGCCATTGGACGTCAACTGGACATCAGCTGGCATTTGAATTGGTGAAACGTGAGTTCCTTTCGGAATGAGGTATCGTTGGTTCGCAACTCGGGAAAATCAATGACGCCTCAAGTAACTCAGCAACAGGAACGATTGTCATCGTCGCTCGTGATCCTGTTTGTGCAGATTTTTGTCGTCGGAATCTGGTTAAGTGCGACCGGCAGATTTGCCCCGGTCATTGTCAACGACACTATTGGGTACAGCAATTTTCCATTTCATTCCATGGAAGCGGCCTTAGACCATATTCGTACTCCCGGATACCCGATTTTCCTGCAGCTAAATCGACTTTTTGCTGAGGGATTCAATAGCGTCCCCCTCGCACATTATGTCGTTTACCTGGTAGCCACTCTCATCTTCTTTATTGGCGTCTGGAAGGTCACAGCATCTCGCGTCATTGCCTGCGCATCCGCGAGTACCCTGTTGTATTCGCGGGTTCTGCACGGATATGTCGACACAATTGCTGCAGACACTGTCGCAGCGGCCGCTGGAATTGCGGTGTGTGGATTGGCTCTTTGGCGAATCACTGAAACAAAACGATGGCTCACGGGTTGTCTTGTCGTCGCGACGGCGATCGGTTGGTTTATTCGTCCGTCCTACCTGTTTCTCATCTCGTTAGTGCCGATGCTCACCTGGCTGATTCACTCGGCAGTACCCACAACTGGCAACCGCTCCACCTGGAGAAACGTCCTCCTTGCCTTGTGCATCACAGCCGGTCCGGTGCTTGCCTATTCATCGCTGCGATACTGCGTTGTTGGACGATTTGGGATCGTTTCATTCGGAGGCTACAACCAAGTGGGCATTGCCGGACAGTTCCTGCGTCAGGACGATCTGAATCAGCTTTCCCCGGACCTGCGCCCAACGGCAGAAACCGTCCTGCAGTACCGGGCATCCGGGGAACTTCCGCCGGGAAAATATGACAACCTGCCACAGATGAACTACATGCGACTGGAGGATCGCTATGACATCACAATCTGGCACGAATTTTCACCAGCCGCAGAAGATCACGTTGGACACGACGCCCGAGCAGTTAACACCCTGCTGCGACGCTTAGGAACGGAGTTGATCTACTTGCATCCACGAGAGTACGTCGTGTGGCTGGCCAAGGCCGTGCGACAGGCGGCAAAGAAAGTCCTGTGGGACGCTGCCGACAACCCAGTCAATCTGGCTCTGTTATTCATGGCTCTCGTCCGCGTATGCCGCCCGGGATTTCTCGTGAAGCGACGTTGCAATTGCGAATCCGTGATACAAATCAGCCCACAGGTTCTATTGCTGTTGGCTCTCACGTATCTTGTGTTCAGTTTGGCAGTCGTCATACCGATTTGTCCGCCGTTGGGTCGCTTTACCGACGCAGCTGCTGTGATGCTTACCAGCCCTCTAGCGGCATGGCTGTGTGGAAACTGGTGGCCGGATATGGACCCCGCCAGTCCGTAAGCATATTGTGCCGTTCGTCCACTTCATGCGGAATGTATTCATTGCCGAATCGACGATCGGATGCGGAAAATTGCTGCATGTCAGCCGACGTACGATCGATTAACGGATTCTCCGGCGGTCGCCACGTACGATTGCCCACAACATCTCAGTCCGGAGACAATTTCGAAATTCAACGCTGGCCGTGCGATTTACGCCTGGTTTCCGCATCAAAATCCCGTACGTAAACAAGTGTCTGTTAATGCCTGTCCTGTATGCAGGATCCTGCTCACGGGACAATCAGCCGTTCTGTCCCAATTACATGCCTGATATTAAGACGACCGCGTGAGCGTCGATTTACTCGAACGATTGGGAACCCGATTCGGCGTCGACCGCGCGGTTGGCTACGCCGTGGCCGCGCGCGGCTGGCAGCTGCTGACGGGGCAGCTCACGATGCTGTTGATCGTCTTTTGCCTGACGGACGTGGAACAGGGCTACTATTACGCATTCTTCTATCTGCTGGCGATGCAGATCTTTGTCGAACTGGGCCTGCACGTTGTCATCATCAATGTTGCCAGTCACGAATGGTCGCAGCTGCAAATTGTCGACGATCGAATCGCCGGAGAACCTGACGCTCTGTCGCGGCTTGCGTCTTTGAGCAGAATGGCTGGTCGATGGTATCTGCTGGCGGCCTGCGTGTTTGTCGTTGCGATCACAATCGCCGGATACGTGTATTTCAATTGGCCGACCGGCCGGATTCCGGCAGGTCTGAATACGCTCGACTGGGCGGTTCCCTGGACATCGCTTGTCGCTCTGACGGGAATGCAGCTGGCGCTACTGCCGTTGACTTCCATTCTGGAAGGGTGTGGTCAGCTACCGACAATCAACAGGATACGGTTCTGGCAGGGAGTCGCAGGCTCAGCCGTTGTCTGGGCAATGATGTACGCAGGGTTCGGACTCTGGGCACTGTCCGGTTCTGCGGCCGTTCGGTTGTGTGGAGAAACGTATCTTGTCCGAAGTCGGTTTGGACCGTTTTTCAGGTCACTGCGTGACGCGGATGCGGGGCAGCAAATCGATTGGAAGACAGAGGTCGTTCCGTTGCAGTGGCGTATCGCGATACAGGGCACACTTCACTGGTTTGCCACACACCTGGCCGGTCTGGTAATTTTCAAGTGCCATGGCGAAGCAATGGGAGGTCGGTTCGGGCTGATGTGGACTGTGCTGACGGCCATGCAGTCGGCGTCGATGGCGTGGGTTGAAACACGTCGACCGCTCTTCGGTCAGCTGATTGCCGAACAGAATTATGAAGAACTGGATCAGCTGTTTTTTCGACTCAGCCGGTATTCACTGTTATTGATTGCCATCGGCGGAACGCTGTTTACGGCAGGAGTTTACGTGGTCAACAGTTTTCCAAACACAGTCTTTACTCAAATCGCCTCCCGAGTGCCCGACGCCTGGTCAACGGGCGTCTTTTCAATGGCGTTCTTCGCCCTGCAACCGGCACTTTGCACCAACATCTACGTGCGAGCTCACAAGCGGGATCCGTTTCTGATTCCAGCTGTCGTTTCCAGTTTGACCGTCGCTGTGCTGGTCTTCTGGCTGGGAAGAGCCTATGGAATCGTGGGCAGTGGATATGCATATTTGTTTTCCATTTCGATTGTTCAGACTCCTCTCTGGCTCTTCGTGTGGCACCGTGGCAAAAATTCGTGGCATACTGAACCGGCACGCACAGCATCAACGAGTTCCGGCACTTCGCAGAAATGACGCGCGCCAGATTTGATTTGTTGTGCTTTGCATCGACATCCTCCTAAAGAAGAATTCATTGAAAGCGGGTCCGCAAATGAAGGCACTTCTCCCGGCTCCAGTTCTGGAAAACACAGCATGTCCACTCTGCAGTTGTTCAGACGGCTCGATCGTGCAGAAGGGCGTAGACAATCTCTGCGACGTACCGGGTATCTTCTTCGTTTGCCGTTGTCGCGAATGTCGACATTTGTTTATGAATCCACGCCCCACTGCGGCCACGTTGAACCTGTGTTACCCGGAGAATTATGGACCACATCTCGCATCGCCACCGGCAGATCGTAATAACAGTGCTGTTTCTGCCGCGGAATCTCCGTGGTACCTTCGTTTGCTGCCGCTTCGTTACATTCCAGGACTGAAATCACTCTACCTGTGGCTCATCGATGACAAGGGGCAACCACTGCCACGGAGACCAAACGACCCTGACACTACGGTGGCCCCAAGAGCGGTGGAGCTGGGCTGTTCCACCGGAGGTTATCTGTCAAAACTAGTTGACGCTGGTTGGACTGTTGTGGGTGTCGAACCGAGCGAAACGGCCTCCGAAAAGGCGAGAGAATTGGGTTTCTGCGTCCACACTGGCGTGCTGGACGACGTATCGTTGCCTCAGGCGTCATTTGACACGGCTGCTGCGTGGATGGTGATCGAACACGTATTCGATCCCGTCACGACGCTTCGACAGCTGTTCGAGCTTCTAAAACCGGGAGGCCAGTTGCTGTTCAGCGTACCAAACGCAGGTTGCTGGGAACCGGTTGTTCTCCGTTCGGCGTGGTACGTCTGGGAACTACCGCGTCATCTCCATCATTTTACGCCATCCAAAGTCCGTGAAGTGCTTGGCACCGCAGGATTCGCAAATGTCAAAATCATCCA
The DNA here is from genome assembly GCA_024230215.1 of Fuerstiella sp. GTDB lineage: Bacteria > Planctomycetota > Planctomycetia > Planctomycetales > Planctomycetaceae > Fuerstiella. Next base: position 24,575 of record JAAERP010000139.1, read on the forward strand.
CCAAAAGAACGTTCTGAACCTGATCGGCAGTTTCGGAATTCTCTTCGGGCGACTGCTGTTGACAAGAGGTCTTGGGAAGCGACTGCTGAGATATCCGGACGCTCCGAATATGTGGGTTCAACTGGCGATCAGCCCGTTGGCACACCTGATGGCGATTTGTCGGCAGGGCGGACGTTTAACGATTACCGCCGAACGCCCTTTAACGACATCAAGTAACTGCAGCAACGCAGAGGATGCCAAACGGTGAAGATTCTTTTTCTGTCATCGGGCTCACGAGTCCCGTCATCGCGGTTTCGCATTCTACCATACGTTCGCCACTTTCAAGCAGAAGGCCACACGTGCGTTGTAGCAAACAGCTTTCCTCAGAAATATGACTACTTTCCGTGGCTGGGATTCCGCCCCAGCCAACTCCTGAAACGTGGTGTGCGATGGTGGCACTGGTTACGCGCAAAGTTGATAGATTTTGACATTGTATTCATCGATCGGGAAATATTTGACAACACCACGACAGCTGCCGAAGAACGATTCAAACGATGTTGTCGAAGACTTGTGCTGGACCTTGATGATGCCGTCTTTCTGCGGCACCCACAGAAGTTTGACCGGCTGTTGAACATGGCCGATTTGGTCATCTGTGGTAATCGGTTCCTGATCGAGAAGGTACGACCCAACAACGAACGCACGTTGCTCATCCCCACATGTGTTGACATGGTTGACTACGAGATGCGAAATGCCAGTGATGGCGGTCGCCCGGTGGTCGGGTGGATGGGAACCACAGGAAATCTAAAATACATCGACGTCGTCGCCGAAGCATTGCGGACTTTGGCTCGCGAAGTGGAATTCGAATTTCGCGTGGTAGTCCCCGATATATCACCGCTGAGTGACATCAACCTGGACGGCGTCAACGTCGTCCACGAACCATGGCAGCCGCAAACTGAGGTGAAGCAGATTCAAGCCTTCGACATCGGTCTGATGCCGTTGTTTCCGGACCAGGAATGGGACGTGTATAAGTGCGGACTGAAACTGATTCAGTATCTGGCCGTGGGAGTGCCGGGGATTGCCGCTCCGGTCGGAGTGAACGTTGAGATCATCGACGAAAACCGGAACGGTTTTGTCGCTCAGGAAACTGTAGAATGGTGTCAGGCACTCCGCACTCTGTTGAAGGATTCGCACATGTGCCAGACCATGGGCGAGCGAGGGAGACTCGCCGTAACGGAAAGGTACTCGATTCAGGCCAACTATCCGGTACTTCGAAACGCGCTGACGAAGCTGGTCGCAGAGTAATCAGTCAGTTTCTCCAACTCGGCGGCAGACCCTTTTCTATCTCGATGCTGCCAAAGTTGCTGCTGGCTCGCGGCCCCGCCTTTCTTACCCACTCAGCCATGCGATGAACACCATCGGCCAGCGTCGTGTCCGGGGCAGTTCCAAAGACCCGTTTGCAGCGGGAGTGATCTGACCACGCGATGTGCACTTCGTTGCGGGCGGGCAGGAACTCAAGACTCGACGGTACGTCAAATTCTCTGCAGATGAGCTCCGCAAGACTGTGTACGCTGACAGGGCAACTGGCACCAATATTGAAAATCTGCCCCGCCGCAGCGGGCACAAACGGAGCCGACGTGATCGGATCCATCAGATCCGCAACATATGTGAATGCACGTTGCTGAGTGCCATCACCGAAGATTGGCAACGTCTGTTCCTGTATAATGCGATTCATGAAGATGCCGACCACGTTGCGATATCGATCTCCAATATTCTGAAATTCGCCGTAGACATTGTGAGGCCGAAAGATGGTGAAAGGCAACCCGAACATCGCACTTGCCGCTCGAAGGTCCAGTTCAACTGCCAATTTGGAGATCCCGTACGGATCTTCCGGAGATGGCACCGTATCTTCTGTCATGGGAACCTGTGTCGCACCGTAAACGGCAATCGAACTGGTGAAGACAAAATGCTCGACAGCCGCCGTGACGGCGGCATTGATCAGGTTAACACTGCCAATCAGGTTATTCTGATAATTGAAGCGTCGAATGAAGTGGCTCAGACCCTCCGCCGCGTATGCTGCCAGATGAAACACATACTTGATATTGAAGTCCGCAAAGACGCCGTCCACGTCAGCGGCATTAACAACACTGATCTGACGGACCTCCAATCTGGGATCTTCCGGCAGGTTTTCAAGGAACCCTCCGGAGAGGTCATCAATAACCAACAGCGAAAGTCCATCGTAGCGTGAGTCCCGCAGCACGGACTGCACGACATGAGCCCCCAGAAAACCCGCGCCGCCGGTGATCAGAACGTACACTTTCGAGTTATCCAACATTGACGGTTCCGTTTTGACTTTGACTGCCTCGAATACTGAAGATACTATCAAAGAAGTTGTAAAAGCTCACGCTTGTCCTATCGCTCAGCCCGAAGGCCGTGTCCATGCGTTTTATTCACTCGATCAGCCTCATGTGTTGTATATTGCTGGCTGGTCAACCCAATGCTGCCGGAAAACTAAAATCTACAAAAGTGCCTCGATTTGATGTTGCAGTGGCCAAGAGCGTTGCCTACCTCCAAGCCAACCATGAAGAATTCATTGAACGGGACAAAACACTGGCTGCCTATGCCTTGCTGAAGGCGGGTGTCGACGCGAAAGATGCCATCGTCGCTGAGGGCATTAAGATCGCCAGGGAGCGTGCTGAAGCCGGCAGCTACAGCGGGTATGACCACATCTATCTGGCAGGAGTCGACGCCATGCTGCTAGCCGACTCCGGTGACCCGGAGGCCTTCATCGTGGGGCTGCAGAATATCGCCAGATACGTTGAATCGGCACAACGAGCCGACGGTTCCTGGAGCGATGGGCCTCAGCAACCTGGCGACGTGAGTATGAGCCAGTACGGAGTCCTTGCTCTCTGGGCAGCAAAGCGAGTCGGATGTGATGTCTCCCCCGGAGCATTTGACCGTGCAGCCTCGTTCTACCTGGGTGGCCGAAACAATGACGGCGGCTGGGGATATCGCCCCGGGACAACAAGTGGCCCCGGCGCTGGCAAATCGACTCATAACATGACGCTGGCAGGTGCCGGAACGGTTGCTGTGTCCCGGACGATGCTGCATGGGCCGAAGGGCTACAGGGCAAAGGCTTCAGCTGAAGATCCCAAGAAGTTTGGCGTGCTCGCAAAAGCGGAGGCAGATGATCCGAACGTCGGCAAGACTGGATCCGTGTATCCCGATTACTCGCCCAAGAACTCCGCAGGGAACCTTGACGACTCGGTAGGTCGAGGAATTTCGTGGAGCAATGCCAGGTTTCAACCCGTCAGCACGGCCGCACATAAAATCTACTTTTACTACGCTCTGGAACGAGCCTCTGCCCTGGCGGACCTGAAAGAGGGCTGGTACACGACCTACGGTGATGGCCTGCTGTCTCTACAGGAATCGGACGGAAGTTTCAAAACCCATTCCAGCGCAACGGTCGGTACGTCCCTGGCGATCCTCTATTTTGTCAGATCCACCCAACAGATCCTGGACAAGCAATACTCAGGAGGAGTGATGATGGGTGGCCGTGACGCATCGGCGTTGTTTGGCGACAAGAAGAAAAAGAAGGACATCGGGCCGTTGGATGAACTGCTGGCCGCAATGGAAGACGCCGATCTGGACAAACTGGACGTCAGCGCCGACGACCTTGTTGAAAAAATCCAGTTCGGCTCGAAAGAGGACTTGATCGGACAAATCGATCTGCTGAAACGACTCCTCGATCACCCGGACGCTACGAACCGCCAAGCCGCTTTTTTTGCACTCGGCCGCACCGGCGACTTTTCGCTGATCCCTCTGATATTGAAGGGCCTGCGAGATCCGAACGTTGGTGTGAACAGCGAGGCACTGCAGGCACTGCGATATATCTCCAGAAAACCTCGGGGATTCGGCCTGAAGGTCGACCCGCTCGACGGCCCGGCGACTTCCTCCGAAGCGCAGAAAGTTGTGCGAGCCAACGCCTGGAGAACGAAGGCCTACAGAACGTGGCACGGTTGGTATGCCAGTGTGCGGCCATACAAAGAACTGGATGGCCTGGACGCTCTGGAGTTGCTGTCGACCGGTGGCGGGAAGCGTTAGACCAGAACAGACGGCACGAGGCATGCCCCCCTGCAAGGGGGCTGTAATTACAAGCTCGACGCGCAAGTGAGTGAGGCAGGCAGGCAGGTACGCCCGTGGGTCCGCCGGAAAAACACCCAGACTCTCGCTGCGTGCTCATTTGTCTCGTACCCAAGCTCCGGCTTGGGTACGTCTATCCACGAAGCTCCAGCTTCGCCATCACCATCGTCCCAATCGGCACGCTTGAATTACACACAGGATCGCGCTGCGTGCTTACGATCCTAAAACAGCGTGTAGATAAACGGTGCGGCGCCAGTTGATGTAAGGGCTACAAGCGCACCGACACCCAGCAGCACCAGAATGATCGGCGTCAGCCACCACTTCTTTTCTTCTTTGATGAACAACCAGAACTCGGCCACCAGGCTCATCTGCTGGTCGTCGCCGAGTTGCTCGAACTCGCTGGTCGCCGCAGGCGCGTCGTGATTGGCCGGTACTTCATCGGAAGGGTGTTGGTCGGTCATTTTGATTTCCCGGTCGAGAATCTCTTGAACGTCAATCGTTGTGATCGCTGCACGTCGGTTCGACGATTCGTCCGCTGATTATAATTGCCGTCCGGCGGAATTGAATCGAAAACCTCTCCGTTTGCGTTCTACCATCACCCGGCGAAGGGAAGCTTCTTCCAAATCGCCTGGCGGGCACCGACCAGGATCCCCACGACAAACCCGACAAGGTGTGCCGCATTTGCAATTGGTCCGAGAGCCCCGGTCATACACATGAACAGCCACAACAAACAAAAAACAACCGTCTGCTGTGGCAATTCGATGCCGAGTTCCGGCTGAGTCTTGCCTTTCATCCAGACATATCCAATCAGCCCGAAAACGACACCTGACATACCTCCAAAGTACGGACCACTCCAGAACAGCTGGGCAATATTTGAAGTTGCAGCCAGGATCAAACAGAGTGCAACAAACCGAGGTGTTCCTCGCACAAATTCAATCCCCATGCCCATGCCACGCAACCACATCATGTTAAACAGAATATGAAGTAGCCCGTAGTGGACGAAGATGGGCGTAATCGGTCGCCACAACTGGCCACTGCTCATCGTAATTCCCAGAGCGACAGTTGTGGCTTGTGCCTTAGCGACAAGTCCGCCCATTAGCACATTGAAGTCCAGATTCTCCCAGGGAAGTTCGGGAATTACCGGATAGCCGAGAACCCTGACGCCGTTCTGTTCAAATTCCACTGGCGTTTGAACCCCCAGTTTCAGCAGCAAACCTGAATCCCTTTTGTTACATAGCTGCGGACCCAGCGGCCCCATCTTCACGTTTTTCCAGTCCGTACAGACCAATGATACCAGTACACACAGGCCAATCAGAATGTAAGTGGCCGGGTAACAGTGCCACCACGAACCGCCCCAGCGCTTCTTCAGGCGGTTTTGTTGTTTATTAGCCTGCTTTTGCAGACGATCGGCCTCGCGAAAGACGTGTTTTACCTTTCGCTCAGCAGCTTCATACCGCTCGTGATTCGGGTCACTTTGGAATTCGCTGAGAATCTGCTCAGCCGAGGTGCGATCGTCGTCGTTGTGGACCCAGATGATCCACTCACCGTTTTCCTCGTCAAACCCCGCTTCGATCGCCTTTGTCGCCAGGAATGCAGATAGTCTGCGAGCATGAGTTTCGCTGGAAAGAGTCGTAAGTTCCCGCATGAATGTGTGTCTCAGTTGCCTGCGTCTGGATGCTATTTGCGTGTGGGTCAGCAGTGTAGCTCAACAACGTCTCCATCGCGAAGGTGATATTCTCGTCCGACAACCTGCCCGTCGTGGTCGCCATGCCCCCACAGGCGAGCGTGTTTCAGGTTTCGGGCAACGTCTTCATGAATCTGGACGGCCAGATCTTCGACCGTCCCGGTGTCCGCAATTGTCAGCGGAAGACGCATGTCTGCGGGTTTTCCCGGGGACTTGGTGAATACACGGATGATCTTCAGCAACTCAAAGCACCGCTGTTTCAGGGTGCTGGCGAATTGTCCTTCGTCTAACTCCACATCAAGGGGTGATATGTGATCCACCCATGATTCAAAAAGCAGCTGCGACCGCACCTGGCAGTCCACGTCTGAAGCGTGCGTCACAACAAGTCTTGATGCCAGATTGACAATCGAAAAGCTGTTCCTGTCGAAGCCTCCGATTTCTGTCAACCGTGTTTTTCGACTTTCGAGCTCCTGAATCACGGCCAGCGTTTCTTCCGGAGCGTCGTCCGACGAACCATTAAACACCAGCAGCACACCATCCGCCGTGCGCACCAGATTCAGCAACCACGGCTGCAACTGTCCGGCCGTAATTGGCGGCGTGTCGACAAGTTGAATCTGAACTCCTTCGTATTCCATCATGGCCGGAAGCGGTTCACGAGTCGTGAATGGAAACGGAGCTACCTCCGGTTCGGCTCGCGTTAGTTCCTTCAGGATACGACTCTTGCCACAGTTCGGTCCGCCAATAATCACAATTCGACCAGCACCCTGCCGAGGAATCCGGAATGTCTGTCCACTCTTGGGGGCGTTGATCTGTTGCTTCAGATTCTGACGTGCTTCGCTGAGCCGGGACTTGATATCCGCCTGAAGTTTGTCCGTCCCCTTGTGTTTGGGCATCAACTGCAGCATCCGCTGCAAACAATCTACCTGCTCCGCCGACGTCTGCGCGCGGCGATAGTCGCGTTCAGCCTTGTAATACATCGGAGTCAGATTGGCTGGCATGTACGTGACGTACCTCGGCCGTGCAGCTGGGAAAGCAGCGAGGCCGTTTGATTGATATGGAAGACGGTCGTGATCTTAACGGCGAAGGCACACCGGGTCATAGAGTGGACTCGGCAGGTGTTCATTCCGCCATGTCGCATGGCAAGCGACATTACGAACAAACCACCCGCAGCTTCATTTTCCCGGGACAAAAATGAAAGACGGGCACAGGCTTCTGTGTATAATCGGCGATCACATTACGCATCATCAACGTTTCATCGATCCGGCCCGATGCCAACCTCAAGCAACAATCCGCACCGTGGCGGAATCATCCATACGTACCAGAAGTACGATCCGGGTAGATTTCCGTCGCCCAGCGAACCACCGCCGGACCTGGTATCGCCGGTGTTCGAACACATGCTGCAGTTTGGTTCCATGCGCGAATTTTCTGAGGAAGAAATCGCCAATGCCATTCGGCTGGACCCTGGGCAATTTGCCGGGCTCGGCCCGTCGCTCGATCAACTGATTCAGATGCTGGAGGAACGCAAACGGCGGATTCTGGCAAAGTACGAAACGGAATCGGTTCAGAACAGGATCGCCAAAAAATACCGGAAGGACGTGCAGACGACTCGACCGTCCGGCAAGCCTTCGAAACTGTTCAACCGTGCTGTCCGTGACGAGCAGATCTATCAGCTGGAACATCTGTGGTATCAGGCAGAACGGTCTGATCCGCGATTCGCGTCGCAGATCCTGAGGCTTATGGAAACACTGGGCCAGAAGTACCAGATCGATCACCTGACATCGGAATATGATTTCACCGGTCGGGAATCGATGACGATTCCGCAGGCAATTGAGCTGCTGGAAGAATTGCAGAAGATCGATGAGCTGTTGAAGCAACTCGAAGACGCCAAAGAGAATGCTCAGCTGGCCATTATTGATCTGGATGAACTTTCCGAGTTTGCCGATGCGGACGCGATTGAAAACATCAGCCGGTTTCAGGAACAGGTCCAGCAGTATCTAAAGGACATGATGGAAAGCCAGGGCGTGGCAGGGAAGGATGGCAAGGTCCACCTGTCCCCAAAAGCGTACCGACTGTTTCAGGGCAAACTTCTGGAACGCATTTTCAGCAACATGGAAGCTTCAAAGTCCGGGCGACATCAGGGTCCTGTTGATGGCGAGGGAGCCGTGGAGACTCAGCGGACACGGCCGTACGAGTTTGGTGATTCGGTCGCTCAAATGGACATTCCCCAGACCATGATCAACGCCATGCTGAGACAGGGGCACGAACGTCCGATCCGTCTGCGTCAGGACGACATCGAAATCCACAGGACACGAAACAACCCCAAATGCGCGACCGTCGTGTTGATGGACATGAGCGGTTCCATGCGCTACGACGGACAATACGTGAACGTCAAACGCATGGCCCTGGCGTTGAATGGTTTGATCACGGGCGAGTACCCCGGCGATTTCTTGCGCTTCATCGAGATTTCCACGTTCGCCAAAGTCGTGCCACCGGGCGATCTGATTTCGCTGCTGCCGAAGATCCCAACCATCACCAATCCCGTGGTGCGACTGCGAGCCGACATGAGTCGTGACGACATCAGCGAAATGCACATCCCGCCGCACTTCACAAACATCCAGCACGGGATGCAGATGGCTCGTCAGTTTCTGGCTCTGCAGGACACGCCCAATCGTCAGGTCATCCTGATCACCGACGGACTGCCGACGGCTCATTTTGAAGGCAGTGACCTGTACATGCTGTACCCCCCCGATCCGGAAACGGAAAAGGCGACAATGCGGGAAGGCATGCTGTGTCACCGCGAAGATGTCACGATCAACATTTTTCTGCTGCCAAGCTGGTCACAGTCTCACGAAGACGTGCAGTTTGCTCATCGATTGGCGGAAAGCACGGGTGGCCGCGTGTTTTTCACAGCAGGCAGTGACCTGGATCGCTTCGTCGTCTGGGACTACGTCAGTCATCGTCGCGAAATTATCGGGTAGCATCGCAAGAGAACCAGGCTCTGACCGTCCCATTGAAGCCAGGCGAAATTCCAGTAGCATCACCCATCATGAAGAAAGAACAGTTCAACTCGTGGCTGTCCGGCAAAGTGGAATTCCAGGCAAAGATCACGATCGGTGCCTGTGTGGCTATGGCATGCCTGGGCCTGCTGGCGTTTCTGTTACAGGGCGGGTTCCTGTATCTGGCGTTGGCCGCCGGATATGGAGGACTGCTGGCTGCGACAACCGTCCTGTCGATTTTTGGCGGCATGGGACTATACATCTTCCGGACGGCACCTGAAACGCTGTGTGACGGGCGACACAAACTGCAGATTGACGACAACGCGGTCACCATTCGGGTCGCTCCGACAATGTCGAACGTATGGACCTATGCGCTCGGAAGCCTTGAATCTGATCAGTCCATTCCCGAACGAATTTTTGGCATCATGATGATCGTACCACGAATGCTGTGGACCGCATCGTATGTCTTTAATCGCATCGATGAAGTCAGGCAGATTGACGTGGCAGAATGCGGCAAGGTCCTGCGGTTGCTGCTGAAGAAGTCGGAACGCGTGGAGGCCGCAGATATCGCATCAAAGTTCAGTCGAATGGATCTGCCAAAAACTCTGCGTCAGGTCTCGTTGGTGGACGGTGTCGTGTTCCTCACCAAAGAAGGCGTCGGCCTTAGCCTGGCTAAACGGTTTACTGACATGTTGGAAAAGGATCTGTACGGCAAATCGGGGCAGGTGTCGCCGGCGTCGCCGTTTGACGATGAATGAATTCACCTCGACGCGTCAATCAGCTGCTGAATCGTCTGTTTCAGAAGCTGCTCTCCGCCAAACTGCATTCCCAGCCCCTTGATTTTATCGCTGACGATCTGGTGCCTGGGAGCCGTTTGCGCCCCAGGAATCTCAACGTCCGAACCGGACAGCTCTCTGGCAATCGTGGCGACTTCAAACTGTGACACGTACCGGTCATAACAACTGTAAACTTCACCTGCATTCCCGTGCGAATGCAGCAGAATGTCAACAGCTTCGGCCACGTCTGCCGCGTGAACTTCTTTGCCCCCACCGCTGCATTCAAACGGCTCACCATTCGCGACGCGCTGCACCAAATCGAACCATTTGCTGCGCTGCGGCTCATGATGTCGTCCATAAATGCCTGTCGGCCGCAGGGCACAGATGGGCAGGCCCACTCCGAACCCGTAGCTGTGCACAAATTGTTCGACGGCCGCTTTATGTGCCCCGTAGTGTGTTGTCATCCACAACGGATGAGATTCGTCCAACGGTCGATCATCCAGTATTTTTTCGTGGACAGCACAGGTTGAGATAAATACGAACTTGCGGACGCCGGCACGTCGAGCCGCTTCGATCAGTTGAATCGTGCCGACCACGTTCTTCTGGACAAATTGAGCGACGTCGCCTTCGCTGGCAAGAAAGGATTCACCTGTGCGGTGCAGACCTGAGTGCACGATGGCGTCGCAACCTCTTAGCAGATCGTCACAGGCGGCCTCGTCGCCAAGTTCTCCGTGCGTCCACTCCAGCGTGTCAGTGGATTTCTGCGGTTCATAACAATTGTTTTCTGAACGAAACCAGCAACGACATAAGTTACCAACTTCGTGCATCTTTCTGACGATATAGCGGCCCAGGAATCCCGTCGCTCCGGTGATGGCAACCTTCATATAAACATACCCTAAACTACTGGTAAAACTGAGTCTGTCCCCTTTTAGTGTCCCCTAAAAGGTGCGGATTGTCGCTCTTGCCTGCGGTTATGCGTGGTTTTTTTGTCCCGGAAATTCTTCGCAATTTGCTTTTCTGTCTCGACCAGGTGACTGTATACATCCAGTGTGATACTCGGATTCTCGTGCCCCAGGATCCCGGACACAATACTAACGGGAACCCCTCCATTCAGCATAGCACTTGCTGCATTGTGTCGGAATGTGTGTGGCTTCCGGTATGGCACGCCAGCGTCCTTCAGCAGCTTGATCAGGATCTGGCCTCGAAAGCGATTGCCAATCATCTGGCCAGTCACAGTCTGGAACATCCAGTCCTGTTTACTTGCTCGGCCTTCCGACAATAGAACCTTTCGATGCTCAAGCAGCAACTCCTGCATTCGTGTCGATAAAGGGATCAGCCTCCGGCCCGCCTCTGTTTTCGGCATATCCGAAATGGTCCGCCACCAACGACACACCAAGCCCCATTTCGCATCCGGGCTTCGCGTCGACTTTGAGCGAAACAGAAAAGGAAGGCCACGTCGGAAATTATCCCTCACACGGGGCGTTCCAGAATACGGTGGTTTTTGACCGAGCGTCAATACGTTTGAGTTTCCGGCACCAACACGTCCAGGGTGAAACTTCGAAGTTCGCCTGTGTTGTCGTCCTGAACGCTTTCGAACCAGGCGCAAGTGACCAAGGACACGCCCTCCGCAGCGCGCAAGCCGAATCGCCGATGCATCACGTTGACTACACTCGACGGTGGGTTTGAGGGGACAAGCAAATGCCAGTAATATCGATCTTTGTCGACCGATGTTCGTCTCTCAGCCTGCGAACCCGTTTCCGCTTCCGGGGCTGTGGGCTGCCTGAGGCTGTGCCCAATGCGGTGTCCCATGCAAAACAGCGCCCACGGCTTGATGATAGTCTTGATTGACGAGATGAGTTCTTCGGAAACGTGCGTTTAAGCAACTGGCCATTTTGCGCTTACTGTACGGGTTACGCCGCGATGGTCGAGAAAGGAACGTGTGCCGCCACACATTCCTCGCCAGCTTCTAGTCATCGCCGACAGCTCCGTCGGATCGCAGGACCAAGCCAGCCAGGCCGAGGAACTCACCTACGTCGACACCGACACGTTCCTGGCCAGCTTTTGATCATCACCGATACACGTCGGCACGGAGACGCTGCGTACAAGATGCGCGAACGAAGCTGATTTTGCGTTCATCGAGCAAGCTCTTACACTCAGATGGGCTTCAACCTCACGCGAGATTGTCAAGAACGCCCTCGTCCCTTGGCTAGTGACGCTTCGCGAAGCAGCCCGTGAACGGCCTGGAGGACTAGCGCTTAACTGGTCCTTCACAAGACCAGGTGATCTTACCGGTCGCTATTCCAGTTCGCTAATCGCACCTATGTCCTGCTGGGGAGTTCGGCGGGGTAACACCTGACAGGACGCCGCCTGCAACGCCAGTAGCCAGATCTCAATTCCTAAAGCCTAAAGCCGCTGCGCCACCCCCCTTCGCGTTGCTCAGGGACGTGCCACACCTACATGGCCGATTCTAACATCGAGGTGATTCCTTCGACCGTGACCTCTTGTGGATTGACGCGTAAGATGCGTTTTACGCCGAAGGTTGTCTCCGCAATGCCGGCTACATCGCTTGCCTCAACACCGACATCACTCAGCCTGGCGGGAATGCCAATGTTGGCGTTGAGTTGAAGAACCGCAGCGATGGCTCGATCGGCTGCTTCCGCGTCGCTGAGACCGGCAACCTCTTCGCCCAATAGAGTTGCGATGCGAGCCATTTGGGCCGGACGTGCAGCAGCGTTATATCGCATCACGTGGGGTAATAGCATCCCGCAGCCACGACCGTGGGAAGTGTGCGCCACGGGTGCCAAGGCGTATTCGGTCGCATGCACTAATGCGACGCCCACGTTCGAGAACGACATGCCAGCCGTGAGGGCAGCCAGCGCCATGCCTTCACGGGCGTCGACGTCGCTACCATCTTCCACAACACGACGCAGATATTGACCCACAAGCCCGATCGCCTGTTCGGCCAACGAGTCACCCAATGGGTGTCGACCTTGGTAAATTGTGTTCTCTTCGGGCGGTGCTGGGAACTGCTCGTAATCGATCGCCGTATACGCTTCGATGGCGTGCGTCAACGCGTCGATGCCGCTGTCGGCGGTGACCGAAGGAGGACAACTGAGCATCAGCAGCGGATCGACCAGGGCAACACGAGGTCGAAGGTAATTGCTGAGCAGGGCAAACTTACGCCCCGCGTCGGTATCGTTGAGCACCGACGCTGCCGTCACTTCCGAACCGGTACCCGCAGTAGTCGGAATTAGTACCAACGGATGCACGGGCCCCGGCACGAGTTGATCGCCAGCATAATCTTGACAGCTGCCGCCGTGGGTCAACAGCGTTGCCGCTGCTTTGGTCAGATCCATATTGCTGCCGCCACCCAGGCCGATCAGCAGTTGGGGCTGAAAATCACGGGCGATTTCGACGGCATCTTCGACGGAATGTACTGGTGGATCGGGGCGTCCGCCGGTGAACACTTCGACTTGGACTCCCGACTCCAACAGCGGCGCCGACACACGCTCCACCAGGCCCGCGTCGGCCAATATGCCGTCGGTGATGATCATCGCTCGAAAAGCGCCTATTTGCCCGGCGATGTCACCCAACTGTCGCACTGAGTCGCGACCAAACACGATTTGCCCAGCAGTATTGAAGGTCCACGTTGTTCTCATGATAGCTCCGTGATTTCTGTAATACCGAGGCGGGATCGTCATGTTCGCTGAGGAGCCCGTGTTGGGTTAACTGCTGCTACGAATAATGACCGTCTTCATTTCCGTCATCTCTTCGATGGCCTACCTGGAACCTTCTTTGCCCATGCCGCTGTCCTTCAGACCGCCGTAGGGCATGAAGTCGGTACGCCACACGGTTCCCCAATTGATGTGGATCTTACCAGCATCAACTTCGTGGGCGTAGCGCATGGCGTTATCGAGGTTTTGCGTGAAGATGGCGGCGCTGAGGCCATCGTTGGTGTCGTTGGCGATTTGGATCGCTTCATCGATGTTGCTGACTCGACTGATTCCGATGCCCGGCCCGAACAGTTCGTCGCGCACCATCTGCATCTCCGAGGTGACATCTGCCAGTAGGGTGGGCTGACACATCGTTGCTACTCGACCTCCGCCGAAGATCCGTCGGGCCCCTTGCTCGACCGCCTCGTTGAGCCACTGCTCGACACGAACTGCGCCGGTTCGCGAATCATCGGACCCATTTTCGTAGCTGTGCGGCTGAACTATCTGGCGCAGGACCTCCGCCGACTGGCGTTGGTGGCGGGCTGTCGCTTCGCCGGAAACCGGGGGCGGGGAATCCTGGTGCAGACCCGTAATGTTGTGCTGGAAGACGACGAGTTTGAATCCATCCACGGGCCGGGGCTGGTCATCCGCCGCTCACTGCGCGAAACACACAAGGAGGGCGTCGCCGCCCGGAACGTCAAGGTGCTCAATAACCGCTTCAACAACTGCCCGCGCACACGCAACATTGCCGCGATGGCCATTTACATACCAAAGGGCAAGCTGGCCTATGTATTCAATGGTCAGGTCATGATGAAGCCCATGGACAACGAGTATCTCAAGTGGGGGAAAACAACTGTCGACCCGGTCAATAAACCGACTTTACCCAACAATATCGACGGATATGCCTGGAAGAACTACATCCGCGATCCGGCATTCTTTAAGGTCGATGGGCGCACATTCATGATCCGTGGTATTACCGGCAGTCAGGACGTAGGTGCTGAAGAAGCCATCACTCGATTGACTGCACTTGTCGAGCGTGAACCGAATCTCGACATGATTTGGTTCATGCTATCGGAGATTTACGAATGTGAGGGGCTGCGATCGGATGCTCTTGAAGCTGCTAAGCGGTGTCTGGAGGTCCTGCTACGCTTCGGTGGGAACCGCGATAATATTGACATGGTAAAACAGCGTATCTCGGCGCTTCGATAAGCTGTGCGGTAGATTGCACGGGGCTATACGGCGGGAAAAACTTCGCAGAGAAACGGGCAGACTGTCCGACGAACTTTCACAAAACGGTAATTACCGTTTTGTGATCGTCGCACTGTCGTAAATACTGCGAATCGCTGACAACAGATGAGAACGAATGAGAACGTTTACGAACGGTCTGATTCCCGTTAATATGTTGTAATTAACACGAAAACAGGCTGTTTGACGTACCAGAATTGCTTTGCTGGCAGTGTAACGGTGAGCCCCTCGAAGAAGCGGGCTATTCCACAGATCTTTTTGCTGCCGAAGCGTGCAGGTTGATCAAGAGTCGTGATACATCGAAGCCGGTCTTTCTCTATGTACCGTTCAATGCGCCGCACGGTCCCACACAGGCTCCGGAAGCCCTCGTAAGGAAGTACGCGACCAGTGGTGGAAGAGGAAGAACCACTAGCTATGCGGCTGCGATCGACGCGATGGATCAAGCGATAGGCATGATTCTCAGCACGCTCGAACAGGAAATGATGACAAAGGACACGCTCGTTCTGTTCTTTTGTGACAATGGTGCCCGGGTCAGCGGAAAGAGACCGGGCGATTCAGGTGGGCTTGCACTGCGTGGTGGTAAGGGTGACCTTCTTGAGGGTGGTGTCCGCGTGCCGGCAGTGCTGCGGTGGCCAGGAGTGATCCAACGCGGCGTGCGTTGTGAGCAGATAGCATCGGTCCTTGATTTGTTGCCCACCCTCACTGCGGCGGCGGGAATCGAACATGCCAATGTCAAACCGCTTGACGGATCCAATGTGTGGCCAGCGATCAGAAAGAACGAGGTGGATCAGCGCGATCCAGTGGTGATCGCCGGACAACGTGGCGAATTTGCAATCCTTCAGGATCCGTTGAAGCTGATCCACAGCGCGGACGGACCTCGACTGTACGACGTTAGAGAAGATCCAACCGAATCCAGAAATCTTGCCCCGAAACAACCCGAAGACGTTGCCAGACTGGAATCGGCACTGGAGCCATTCACGCAATTCGTACCCCAACGGCCGAGACGCCGGAGAGACCGACCAGATGGTTCTTCGGGAAAGGGCCGACCAGCGAAGCGAAGGAACCGATGACCGTCAATACTGCACAATCAATTCTCCAAAGGACGAAACCATGAACTCTCTTCGCTTTCTGCTCTGAGTCGCGGTGATTGCGACGTTGGCAAGCCTTTCGTCAAACGTATCAGCGCATTCAGGGTACAGCCATCACGACGATTCAAAATCCGAAAAGAACGCCGATCGCCCCTCACCTCATGAGCGGATTTGGAACCTGTCCGGCGCGCAGCGGTCGACCAGGGCCCCGCTGCTTTTCGAAAGGCGCGAGGTTACTCGATGCCATTGTGCAGCATCGCGTAGCAGATCGTCCGAATCGATTGGAACCACGCAAACGAAAGTGCTGGCCGAGGAGATTCGATCGAATGATGAAGCCTCGTCACGTGCTGAAACTTGAGATGCTAAGAGGAGTTGAAGATGCCTAAGTGCCATTCGTCCGACACACCGACGCAGCATCATTCTGATTCACGGCATCCCCTAAATCTCATCGCGACTCGCGTTCAAAATGATGACATCCCCGATCTACCGTGCCAACTCATGAGACTGCCATAAGCGCGCCATTCTTGACGACTCAGGACGGGTAGCGGTCGCGGCAGCTTCAAAGACAAATTTTTCTCCGCCGGAATCCCATCACGGACACGCACAAGTCGGCTGGCCGGAATGCGGCGATTCGTCCGATCCTGTCGAATATTCGTAAGCTACACTTGTCAAGCCGCTGTTTCTGCGGAGAACCAATCTTCTTCTCCGCCATGGAGAGACCATGACGGATTTTCGCCAAAGATGTCTGCTCGGATTGACAGGGATTCTATTGTGCTTCGGTGCAATCGGATTGTCGATTCTCTGGATCGAACCTGCCGACCAGGGAATGGCAGCGATTTCATGGCCAACAGCACCTGCCGAGATCCTGGCCTGTAGATTTCGGAGTGAATTTGATCCGGAGGCAACCAGTAACAGCGACTACGAAGTACGCAACACGTCCAGCCGAATCGCAGTTGCTTATGCCGTTGAGACCGCGACTGGTCCGCGTTATTTCGACACGTTCCATTTCGACGCGTTTGGGCCTCGAGTTGGTGACGACGGCTTCATGTGTGGCGACGCCTGGGAAGTGCGTTCGTCGTTGCGAGCCGGGCCTGATCTGCAGGTGCATTACGATCCAGAGGATCCGACAACGGCGGTGATTCAGCCGGGCATTCCCTTCTATACGTCGTGCCTGTTCATCGTGCCATGTACATTGCTTGCATTCGCATTGGGAGTATTCCGATTGGCTCTTCGCCCGCGCGTGCCCCGGCTGGTCGAGCACGATCCAGATGCGCGCCCATATGATCCGACCACGACACTACTCGGAGCGATTCTGTTGCCATTTGCTGCCGTGACGCTTATCCTCTTCCTCCGCCCGACATTCAGCCTGTTCACATTCCGCCTGCCACCGTGGTGGATACTGCCAGGCTTCTACGTCCTCATTCTGCTGATGCTCGCGATGCCGCGTGCATTACGACGATGGAAACCGATTCAGGCCGTATTCGGGATGATATTGCTCGGGATGATCATCGCGATTCCCGCTGTTGGAGCGACTGGACTTGTCGCGACGTTGATGGCGTCAAACGATCGAGGATTTGGTTTTGAACTTTCAGACAATGAGTGCGTGGAGCGTCTGGACGCGAAGAACGCCGTTGTCGTGGAGTGGGCGTGCTGGTAGATCGTGCGACGAAAGGGTCCGCGGAGCTCAATTCAGGCCCTCCGCCGACTCCTTGTGAATCCGGAAATTGAGACGCGCAGAGCTGCTGTGAGCGGGTTAAGCCAGATGGGTATCGCGGCGATGGTCGTCTTGGATGATCTGATTGCGGCTGCACGTCGAAATGAGAACGACAGCATCCATGACGAGTTGCAGCAACTGATCGGCCGACTGAAGACCTACGACGAAATGCGGGAGAAAGTGACACAAAAGCGAAGGCTTCTGCAGCATCCGGACTCAACGACGCGTCAGGCTGCGGCATTCTGGCTGGGACATCTTGGAGAACTGGCGGCACCCGCGTTACCGGATCTTGAAGCGATGCTGACTGATCCCGTGAACGAAGACATTGCGATCAACGTGAAAGCGGCCATCGATCGCATCCGGCACGCATTGCACGTTTACAAGACAACGTCAACTTAATGCGGGACGGCCCCGCATGCCGATTCGAAATACCGCTCGGAAGCGCTCCCTTGGAGCGTTCATCTCTTCTTCTCTTGCTGCGTCGGCGGTCACAACGTGGTCACGATCGACGCAGGAAATGATCGTTCGGTCCGATACACCGACACAGCATCAATCTGACTCACGACGTCTCCGAAACCTCATCACAACGCGAGGCTAAAATGACGACATCCTCGATCTGCTGTGCCAACTCATGTGGGCGTGACCTGAGCCATTGACGGTCGCTCGTCCGGTCTCAACAAACAATCGCCTCACCCACGCGACGCCTCAGTCCTCTTCAGATTCCAATTGCAACTCAATAGTCGTTCGCGGGACTTTCGCTTTGTCAACCTGTTTCTCAAAGACGTCCATTTCTTTGTCGATCAGTTTCAACAAGTCGGCTTCAATTTCCTTGAACTGTTCCTTGCCGATTTGCCATTGTTCTTTGACCGTTTTGGTTGGTCCATGAGTTCCGTTGAGCGTTCCCGAGAGAGCTCGTTGAAGCCGTTGGTTGATGCCGGGTTCGGTCATGGTCCAGCGTTCGTCTTTGAGTTCGTCGCCTCCAAGCCTTCGGCTGTAGACGCTCATGCGGTGCTTGAGCTTGAGAGCTTGGTTCAACAGTTCCGGCGTGGCCTTGGGATGCTGCCTGAGCTTGGAAATCAGTCGCGTGATCTCTTCGATTCGCTCATTGAGCTTCTGCGTTGCAGAGTAAGTTCGATTTGTGAACAGCCCCATTTCTTTGACCAGAGCGATCGTCTCGGATCGGTCCTGCAGTGGCAGAGTTGGTTTGACGATTGATCTGACTTTGAACGTCACGGGCTTGCCGAGCTGTGTCTGTTTGCCCGCCGTAAAGCGGTAGGCCATAGCGACATAAGTGCCCGGAGCAACCATCGGCCCCATGCGAATACTTTGTGGAGTCAAGCCTTCGTAACGGAAGTTCCACGTGACTCTGTGGATACCTTTCGATGCTGATAGCTCTTTGCGAGCGACCACCGTTCCGGCTTCGTCCATGATCTCGAGATACTTGCGAGGCGGAATCTCGTCTTCCTCAGCCTGCAGTTCTTCGAATGTCGGAGTCGGTACGTCTTCGCCGGCCTTTCTGAATTTTGCTTCGGTTTCCAGCCGTTTTGCTTTCAATGACTTAAACCCGTCGCGGACGTAGTAGCGAATGACGGTTCCGTAATCCGGATTCTTTGCATTGAACAACGAATCGCCTTGGTATCCCTTTTGTCCGCCGAGGTCGTTGTTTTGGACATACCAGAATGCTCGACGAATCGGGAAGATGTGAAAAGCGTTGTCGGAGAACAATTCGGGTGTCGCCTGTCGCAAAAGGCTGTAGTCGTCGAGAACGTAAAAGCTACGACCGAAGGAAGCCCCGACGAGGTCGTTTTCTCGCGGCTGAATCTCCAGATCTCGGAATGAAATCGTCGGTACGCCGCCTCCCAGCTTGAACCACTTTTCGCCCGCGTCCAGAGTGCAGAAGATTCCGAATTCGGTGGCAAGGAAGAAGAGGTCTTTCCGAACGTGGTCCTGCACGATTCGCCAGCAAATGTGCCTTTCGGGAAGATTGCCGACCATCAGTTCCCACGTGCGACCTCGGTCGCTGCTTTTTACGACGTACGGCTTATAGTCACCGGTCTTGTGATCATCGATGCACGCGTAGACCGTATCCGGATCGTGGAGGTCAGCCTCAATATCGTTGACGAAGAAGTATTCCGGCACGTCGAAGCTTCTGTCGATCTTTCGCCAGTTCATTCCGCCGTCTTCAGAGACTTGGATGAGGCCGTCATCGGTTCCGATGTACAGCAATCCTTCGACGAGTGGCGATTCAGCAATTGACGTGATGTTGCTGTGTTGGCTCATGGCGTACAGGTCGTAGCCCGCGTCGATACTGTGGACTCGTCCCATGGTCGTCAGTTCGTAACGGTTGCGATTACGCGACAAGTCGGGAGAAACCCTCTCCCAGCTGTCACCTCGGTCATCGCTTCGATGCAGATACTGCGACGCGAAATACAGCCGCGTATTTGAGTGCGGGCTGATTAAGATCGGCGAATCCCAGTTGAACCGCAAGGCTGCTTCGCCCTTGCCCGGTTGAGGCTGGATCATCACGGATTCGCCCGTCCGACGATCGAATCGACGCAGATGTCCCTGCTGTGATTCGGCGTAGATTGTGTTGGGGTCTTTCGGATCAATCGCCGTATCGTGGCCGTCACCGCCGATGGTGATTCGCCAGTCCGAATTTCGAATCCCCTGAACATTCCGAGTCGCCGACGGTCCGTACTGCGAGTTGTTGTCCTGCGTTCCGCCGGCGATATTGTAGAACGGATAGTCGTTGTCGACGGAGACTTTGTAAAACTGAGTCAGCGGCAGGTTGGGACAGAACAACCACGTTTTGCAGTAGTCGTACGTTCGATAGACACCACCGTCGCAGCCTACCAGCACAAAGTCTTTGTCGGTCGGATGAAATGCAACGGCGTGGTTGTCAACGTGTTTGTGGCGGCCTTCGATGCTGATCCAAGTGTCGCCATTGTCTTCACTTCGCTTCAAATAGTTATTCGCCTGGTACAGGACACCGTAGCGATGCGGGTCGGCCCAGAGTTCCTGATAGTAGTGTGGCCCGGTTCCGCCGGAGACAAAGTCGCTGGTCTTCTTCCAACTGGCCCCGTGGTCTTCGCTTCGCCAGAAACCTCCTTTGCGACCCGGCAGTTCGATGGTCGCGTAAACGACGTTCGACTTTTGAGGCGACACCTGTAGTGAGATCTTACCCATGTCGCCTCCTGGAAGGCCGTTTGTCAGTTTTGTCCAGGACTCACCGCCATCGGTCGATTTGAAGAGGCCGGTCTCCGGACCACAGTTGATGATGGCCCACACGTTTCGATGCCGTTGATGAGTGGCGACATACATCACGTCTGGGTTACTCGGATCGAACACCACATCCGTGACGCCCGTGTAACTGTCTTCGTTTTCTTCAACAGTCCGGCCTTTGCCTCCTGCGGATAGTACGTTCATCCATGACTTGCCGCCGTCATTCGACTTGAACAAACCGCGATCACCACCCGGCGACCACAGCGGCCCCTGCGAGGCTGCGAACACAACATTGCTGTCTCGTGGATCAACCAGAACCTTGCTCACGTGTTGTGAATTTTCAAGTCCTCGATGGTGCCACGTGCTTCCTGAATCGTGACTGACGTAAACTCCGTCCCCGAATCCAATGTGTCGGCCGCCGTTGTTCTCGCCTGTGCCCAGCCAGACGGTCGTGTGCACAGACGGATCGATACTCACGCAGCCCATGCTGTAGGATGGCTTGTTATCGAAGATTGGCTTAAAGGTTGTTCCAGCGTTGGTGGTCTTCCAAAGACCGCCCGAGGCCACAGCGACGTACCAGGTATTTGGATGAACGGGATCAATCGCCACATCGCCGATGCGGCCTGACATGAAGGCTGGCCCAATACTGCGGAACTTGAGGGCATCCGTCAGAAGGCCGGTGTCAAGTTCGGTCTTCTTTTTGTCGTCCGCTTTCTGCTCTTTCGCAGTTTTGACATCGTCGCTTGCCGGAGTATCTGCTTTCTCCTGACCAACCGCCAGGGAACATGAGACAAGCAGCAGGAGTGGTAGGTATTTTGACATCTGGTTGACTTCGAAAGACTTCAGTCGGCGAAAAAGCCGGCAGGTTTCAGGTGCAGAGCCTGCCTCAGGTTGCCCAGACTACGATGGCTGTGGGACTGCATTCAATGACCGAATATCGGATTCAAGTCATTTTCGGCGGTACGCCGCCTATTGACACCGGAGCATCGCTCAAGATGTCATTGCATAAGTCACTATTGTTCAACTCAAATAGTCGTCAACTCTGTAAATGAAGCTCTCGCGCCTCAACCGTCTGATTCATCGCTGGGGATCTATCGCAATCGCACTCCCCGTGATTGTGGTGATCGTTTCGGGAATCATCCTGCAACTAAAAAAGGAATCGGCTTGGGTTCAGCCGCCGACTGCGAAGGGATCGAGTACCGAGTTGTCGCTGTCTTTTGATCAGATTCTGGCGGCGACCCGAGCAGTCCCGGAAGCAGAAGTTCTTGGCTGGGAGCACATTAGCCGGCTCGATGTGCGCCCTGACAAAGGCATGGTGAAGGTCCGGTGCAACAATCGATGGGAAGTTCAATTGGACACACAGACCGGCGACGTGTTGCAGGTTGCCTATCGCCGATCAGACCTGATCGAAAGCCTGCATGATGGGAGTTTCTTTTCTGATTTGGCGAAACTCCGGGTCTTCCTGCCCACAGCGATGATGCTTGCGATCCTGTGGGGCACCGGGGGTTACCTTTTTTTTCGATTGACTAAGAAAATGCTGAACCGGAGGTGTTCCTGAGCAGTTGGCCGTAGCTGTTCCAGTGATTTCCGGTCATCCGAAACCGGAACAGACAACACACCGCGTTACCCTTGCCGCTGAAATTCGTTCAAATAGCGCGCCCTGATTTCACATGGTTTCTGCCATATTCAGCAGGGCAGCGGATCGTCGAAGTTCTGACTCATGAGGTGACACCATGACGCCTTCAAAAGCCCGGCACGATTCAGATCACATTTGCTCAGCATTCCACAAACTGCTGGTCGCCGGACGAACGCCTGAGATCGAGGAACACCTTCACTCGGTCACAGGACTCGACCGTACGCGACTCTTCTCACGGTTGCTGGAGATCGAACTTCGCGCCAAAACACTCGTGCAGGAAACTGATGCGATCGCCTACATCGAGCGATTTCCGGAGTTCGCGGCCCTTGTGGTAGCTGCCTGTCACACCTACGCGCCGACGGCCATCGCTGACATTGCCTCATCGCCAACGATTTGTGAACCAGTCGGTCCTGATCAGGATTGCCCCCTGTTTCCCGTAGTCCCTCAGGATATTTTACACCGACATTCTACTGAAGAGTTCTTCGCGGCAGGTGAGTTCCTGATGCGACAGAATGAGGTTGGCGATTCGCTGATGGTTGTCCAGCAGGGAACGGTGGAGATCACGGTGAGTGGTCAATCCGGTGAAACGCATCTCATCGGCCGCGCAGGTCCCGGCGACATCATCGGAGAGATGGCATTGCTGACATCAGAGCCGCGAACGGCAAGTGTTTGCGCGATCGATCGTGTTCAGATTCTTCGAATTTCGGCAGCGTCGTTTTACCAGCTTGTGGAACAGTATACGGATCTCGGCGCTTTCCTCACTCAACTCGTTGCCTCACGTCTCGAAAAAGGTGGCTGTGATTCACTGACGGAAAAAGTACTGAACGGATACCGCATCCGTCGGCAGATTGGTCAGGGGAGTATGGGCATCGTCTACGAAGCAGACGATCTGACGACAAATCGCCGCGTTGCACTCAAGATGATGAATCATCGTCTTGTGTATTCGCGTGATGCCCGTGCCCGTTTTCAGCAGGAGGCGGATCTGATTCAATCGCTCGACCATCCCAACATCGTCCGGTCCTACAACCGTTTTGATGCATTTCACACGTGCTTCATTGCAATGGAGTATTGTAAAGGACGTACGCTGCGGGACCTGATCATCTCTGAAAGCCCGCTCTCTGAAGATTTGTGTCGAAAGATCATTGGCGGAGTCGCGGCGGCAATTCGGTTCGCGCACTCCAGCAATATCGCGCACCTGGATCTGAAACCATCCAATGTCATGGTGACCGAAAATGGCAACACAAAGCTCATGGATTTCGGGCTGGCTCAAATGGTCAACGAGACAGGACAGCCTGACGACACTATTTCCGGAACAGTGCGTTACATGGCACCCGAGCAGCGTCTTGGGGCTGTCCGAGACTGTCGAGCAGACTATTTCGCATTGGGCTGCATAGCGTGGGAAATGTTTTCGGGTGGACCTCTGTTTTGCGACTCCGCCGGCCGCGAGCTTGCAAGAGATTTCTCGAAGTGGAATCCGCCAAACTGGTCACACGCTCGCGTCGGCGTGGACTGCGATATCTGTGCGGCCCTTGTTCCGTCACTTGCTGTTGAGCCCGCAGACAGAAATCTCGACATTGATCAGATCGCATTGTGGTCGTCAGGCTGATGAAAAGTCGCGACCGGGTGAACCTGCAACTTCGCCGAGACCAACACTGAACTAACGCTGGGAAAGTGTTGGCCCGAGGCCATCGGTCGCTACCAGAATTGGTGCGGACCGGCTACTTTTCTGCCGTAAGACGGTGAGGCAGGCCTGGCTTGTTTTCTGATACACCAACAGACGGCAACTATGGAAGTTGATTGTAAAACAGTCAAAGCAAAGCTTGACGCAGGTGAGGATTTCGTTTTTATCGACTGCCGGGAACAGAATGAGTGTGACCTTGTCAAAATCGAAGGCACAGTCCTGATCCCAATGAGTGAAATTCCGCAGCGAGTTGCGGAATTGCAGCAGCACAAGGACAGCGAAGTCATTGTTCACTGCCACCATGGTGGACGCAGTCTGCGCGTCGCCAATTGGCTGAAAGCTCAGGGATTTCAGAATCCACTCAGCATGGCTGGCGGAATCGACCTCTGGGCTCAGGACATCGATCCAACACTGCCACGGTACTGACCGACCGCTGGCCGGTGCGGCTGAGACTCTATCGCAGCTGTCCAGCGAGACAATGTATCAATCGACGTTTTTGGTCGTCGCGACTGCCTGATGACAGGGCAGCCTGTCGAATCGCTCCTACAATCTCTGCACAAACGAAACAATTCACTTTCACGATATATAAGGAGGCACTGATGAAGGGCAACGAAAAAGTCATCGACGCAATGAACGCGGGACTGACCATCGAACTGACAGCAATTAACCAGTACTTTATTCAGTCAAAAATGTGCAAAGACTGGGGATTCAACAAGCTGGCTGGTCATCACTATGTGGAATCCATTGATGAAATGAAGCACGCGGAATTGCTGATCGATCGCATCCTGTTTCTGGAAGGCGTGCCCGAGATCGCTCGGTACGACGTGATTCGAGTTGGCAGCGACGTCAAAGAACAACTTGAGAACGATCTGAAGCTGGAAATCGACGCCGTCGAAACGTACAACGGCGGCGTGAAATTGGCCGCTGAACTGGGCGACGCGGGCAGCAAAGAAATCATGGAACGCATCATTGTCGAGTCGGAAGAGAGCATCGACTGGTTGGAATCCCAACTGCACCTGATTGAAACGTTAGGTCTTGAGCTGTATCTGGCAGGCCAGGTCGGTGAACCCTCTGCCTAATACGCGTCGTACGGACGTATATCAATCCGGCGAGCTGTCTTGCAGCTCGAACGATGACGAAAATCGCCATGTTTCGGTGCAGCACGCTCTATACCGCCGCTGCGGTTCAATGACATCTTCGATTGAGTCCTGCGTGAATCCACGCAGGGCTGCTATCGGCGACGCAGAGCGTCCGTCATTTTCTACGAGTTGCCGGACGAAGGTAGACCTTGCATTTGCGGCCGAATCGGGCACAGCCTTCGCGGGTCTCTTCGGGGTGCCGCTGCGTTCAACGCGCCCTCCCTAAAGATTCGTCAGGAGCTGACGGTCACCGCAACGTCGCGGGGGTGGCGGGTGAGTCTCCCGTGGCAGCAGCCGTCTGGCGAAGAATCGCCTTAATGCGAGCATGGCAGGACAGACATCCGCTGCCTGCGGCTGTAGTTTTCTTAATGTCACACAGGGTGCGGCAACCGGCAAAATCGGTCGCTGCACGCACTTCCGACTCGGAAATTCCGAGGCACTGACAGACGATTTTGTCCTGGTGGGAAGTAAGCATGTGCGAACCACGAAAAATGAAACTGAGACTCAATCTCACAAAGGTTATCGGTTGGTTGAGGTCTGCGTCAAGAGCTTGCCGCAGCTTTTCCCATGTTTTCGCAGCTGGAAACTGCGTTTGGGATCTGCGAAACTTGATTGTGGAGTGATTCCCCTGCTGCACTGGGGTCCAAAACATGATCTGCCGCCTACGGGGCTTTACTCTGATTTGGGGCCCGCCAGGATGTGTTTCAGCCTGAGAAACCAGCATGTGCAGGAGCCAGAAGGCGCCGAAACGGAAAACCGTTGTCGGACACTGCTCAAACCAACCACAACGACGTGCCTGGTAATCGAGTCCCCATCAAACCGGATTCCGAATACGAATTCAGCCTGCAGAACAGCCGACAAGTCACTTCCAGCGAAGATCGGGAATGTCTCTGTTGGTGGCGGCAAAGATGTGAACAGAAGATATCGACTGGACGGAAAGAGACGTTGCCTGTCGGTTCGCTTCTGCAGCGGCGAATCTGATAATGCAGCATCAAAAGGATATGGTTGTGAATGAATCCAGGTCATTGCTGTTGTCTCGTGAACAGCGAATCAGAAGCGGCGGCGATTTTCGTCGCTGTTACAACGGCGCGCGCGCGGGCGATAACCATCTTCTGATATTTGCCATCCGAAACGACATTGAGTTCAGCAGGGTCGGAGTAAGCGTCTCCAAAAGACACGGCAACGCAGTCAAGCGGAATCGCAAAAAGCGGCTGCTGCGCGAAGCCTACCGCGTGCAGCAGCACGACCTGCCCGGGAGCCTGGATCTGGTTCTGGTGCCACGGCAGCGGGCAGATTCGGGACTCAACGATTTCAAAGCTTCGCTAAGACGTTTGACACGCAAGCTGGCGCGTCGCCTGGAATCCACCCCGACGCGGTCGCATCGAACGGAGCCAACGTCGTGAGTCGGTTTGGACGTCTGCTGACGTGGCCCGGCATGGTTGCGATTTTCCTGGTTCGTGGCTATCAAAAGCTGATCAGCCCACTGCTGGGAAAGACGTGTCGGTTCCATCCTTCGTGCAGTGAATATTTTGTGCAGGCCGTGCAAAAACACGGACTGTTGGTCGGCGCCTGCAAGGGCCTGCGCCGCATCACGCGATGCCATCCATGGAACCCCGGTGGCTACGATCCGCCTTAGTGATGGCAGAATTCAATCAGAGCACTCACGGTCAACGCCGTAGTTGCAAGGGGAAAGGCTGACCTCGCGAGTGTTTCAGGTTGCAGCGAATTCAAAACGCTGTTGTTCTGCAGGAAGCCGATCGATGACATCCTTTAGTCGCTGGACAAGGATATCCGCCGACCCCGGTATTCCAAGTTCCTGGCAGACAGCCACGAATCGGTTTGTAAGGGCCTCATCCTGAACGAAATCTGCCAACGACGAACTCCCGCAGTCAGCATACGCAGTCAGTATGCCTTGATCAATCAGGGTTGAAATCTGTTCAGATAGTGACTCAGGGGCGATATTGTTGCTCTTCACGCGCTTCGATTTTGCGTGTCCGGTCGATCTTTTCTGCCACGTCTTCGGAGCAGACATGGTCGGTTCCGGAGCGCCGGTTAACTCGTCACCGGGTATCGCCTCCGCCAGACGAACAGTCCCCGCTTTAGCGTACTCCTCGGACAGCTCAAAACCGACGACTTGCCGCTTGAGTTTCTTTGCGACCACAAGCGTCGACGCACTGCCGGAGAACGGATCCAGCACGATCTCGTTCTCTTCAGAACAAGTCCTGACAATTCGCCCCAGTAGTTGTTCAGGCATTTGGCAGCCGTGAAAGCCGGCACGTTCTTTGAATGTGCCGGCGACTCGCGGAAAGTACCAATCGCTTTCGTTCGGCTGATAACACTCATCCAGATCCTGCGGCCGCAAGGTAAATGTCTGATCCATTTCCGGAGGAATAATCCATGTATCGTCCGGCAGGCGGCCCTTGGGGTTTCCTCGTTTATCGTTGTAAACCAGCATACGAGCTGACGGCACGCGATTCTTCAAGTCGTCCGACCGAAACGTGAATTGTTCACGGTCTTTGACAAAGTGGAACAGGTGTGTGTGTGATCGCGTGAACTTGTACTTGCAGTTGACTCCAAAGGTGTAGTACCAGATCACCCAGCTGCGGCAGTGGAAACCGATCTTCTGGGCTTCGATTTTCAGTTCTGCGGCAAAGTCATCGCCAATGGCCAGCCAGAATGTGCCGTCCGGCTTAAGCGCCTGATGTACGGCCGTCATCCAGTCATGGGACCACTTCAGATAGTCCTCAGCCGCCATCCGGTCTTCATAGACATCGTATTTATAGCCGATATTGAACGGCGGATCAGCGAATACGAGGTCGACGCAGCCCTGCGGCAAAGCGTTCATACCTTCAATGCAGTCGCCGTTATGAATCATTCCGAGCTTCGATTTCATGCATTCCTCCTGCTCGCGGCAGTATAGCTTTGGCCGGCTCGGTGCCCAATCGGTAAGGTGAACCTGATCCACAAATTCGAAATCGACAGTAAACTGCAGCTGTTATCCGACATTTTGCGTTGGCGGATTGGTGCGTGTCACCCGGTCGTGTGGTGGGACCGGCGAGCAATTTCGTAGCTGAACGATGGCGGAAGTCGCTACACTTCGGCAAAACGCGTTCTAGAATCCCGTGAACGCGGGCATGGCCTGCTTCACTTTCTTTGGTTCAGCAGGATTTCGATGCAATGCCATCGCTGGTTGTGACCCTTGTCGGCTCGGACCGACCGGGACTGGTTGGTTCGGTTTCAGACGTTATTCAGAAGCACAACGGAAACTGGCTGGAGAGCCGCATGGCTCACCTGGCAGGTCAGTTTGCCGGCATCGTGCTGGTTGACGTACCTGAGGCCAACATAGAAGCGCTGATTGGCGGTCTGAATCTGCTTAGCAATCAGGGCCTGAAGGTCGTCACCGAACTGGACATTGCAAGAGTCGCTGACGAAGTTGGCGGCCCGGCGTGGCTGGTGAACGTCGTGGGCAATGACCGTCCGGGGATCGTCCGTGAAGTGGCGCAGGTACTTGCTTCTCACGAAGTCAACGTTGAAGAACTAACCACAGAGTGCAACGATGCGCCGCAGGGTGGTGGGCAGATCTTCACAGCCAGGGCACGACTTCGGCTGCCGGAAGGCCTGACGATCGAATTGCTACAGGACGAACTGGAACGACTGGCAACCGACCTGATGATCGACTTCACCGCGTTCGAAGGCGACTCTGAGGTCACTTGACTCAATGCGATCGACGTCACGGACCATCAGAGTGGTCGATTCACCAGGCAGACCTGCCGTCATGGGCACCGACAGTGCCATCCGGCTGGATCTGTTTGCAAATCGAATCAAACGTTCTGAGTCTTTTCGCCCGCCGGCCGTATCCATGCGGCCACGGGATGTTTGTCACCCGGAAAGGCGTCAATGACGGATCGTGTGATCATGCGGTCATCATCGTGCAGGGGTGCCGACAAGCCGTCAACGTCAGGAAAACTGTGACGAAGTCCGGCCAGAATCAGTGACCACGCGTCGTTTTGCTGCGGCGCCAGCCGTTCCCGATGAAAACGGTCGCTGAAGAAGTCCCGGGCGCGTGATTCATCGAAGGAGTAGCTCCAAAGATCGTATGCGGCCATCAGACTGCAATTGAGCAGATCGGCCCAACGCTCAGAAGACGCTCGCAGTTTGTCGATGTGAACAACCTGTTCCGGCTGCAACGCAGCGTCATTCATACAGACACTTAAGACCTTGCTGCGAACGGTCATGTGGCTGTGGAAGACATTTTTTGCAAGCGGCTCAATTCGGGACTCACCGCGATGGCGGTCGCACGCGACAAGAATAACCGTCCAGACTCGATTCAACAGGTCGTTAACGATGATCTGTTCGGCAATGGACTGAATTGGCGGTCGTTTAAGGCTGAGTCCGAACAGGTGCAACGGATCCCGAATTGCCACCCCGGATTCAATATCATTCAGATCGCGCATCCAGCGGTTGAAGCGGTTGCGGGATTGAATGTAATAGTCGCCCAACAACATGTTGGAAAACTGGTCAGGTTGTTCGATCAGAAGTTTGCTATGAGCAGAGACGAGTGCAGTGACTTCGACCAGGTGAGCAAGTTTCACAATGTGTTGTCCGGCAAGGCGACTGATCACTTATTGTGACCCATAGATTTCGAGTCCATCAGCAGGTACGGGGAAAACGCAAACCCGCAAACCCGATGCCGGAAACGACATTCGCCTGCGGAGAACGGCAATTCCCCGTCCGAACCGACCAAATGCACGCCAGACACCGATCGAAACACCGATTTACAGACCAGGACTCGATTCCGGCGTCCCGCAGGCTGGCATTCGCCGTGTTGACGAAATGCAACATCCTGTCGCTAGTCCGTTGTTTCTGCGGAACTCTTTGCCTTTGGCAGCTGACGGATTCGTGCGTTCCGAATCCACGTTGTGGACTGGTATGTCGCAAAGCCAAGCGGTTTGGAGATTTCGACTTCAAAGCGAACGTCAATCTTTCGACCTTCGGTTTCCACTTCCACGAGTTGGACCTTGTCCAGCCATGCCTCAATCCTCTCGTCGGTTACCTTCAGCCGAATTTTGTACCACTGGCCGTTTGTAAATGCCATGTAGCTGGTCGTCTCATTTTCGGACGCATCCATACCGTCCAGACTGGAGAGACCACAGACGCCACCTCCCCAACCACCCATGATCAGACTACAACTGCTTTTCTTCACCGGAAATGTCAGACCAACAAAGAAGTCGCTGCCCGCTGCCCGCTGCGCCTCGAACTCAATCTCGTAGTTGGATGACGGCAGGTCTTTTCGCAATGAGGTGATGCCAGACAAGTCAACGCCCTGGGTAATCACGACGTTGCCTTTTTCCAGATAGACCTCGCCTTCACCCCCAAAATTGGTCGACTTCCAGCCCTCCAGTTTCTTCTTTCCGTTGACGTTAAACAGCGGAGTCCAGCCGTCCTTGTCCAGTTTGGGCGACGTTGCTTCAACCGCCGAAGTCGCCGGTTTCTTCTTGTCATCCGCGGCACGGGCACACTGACGCCAGTCACACGATCCGGCAACGATCAGCGCCAACATTGTGAGCGCGTAGATACGGTTGGTTCGGGAGCCGTTAATCCGAGGATGACTCAGCAGAAGCTTGCACATGAGATAGACCTTTCAGCATAGGCAACCTTCAGTATACAGGAATCAGAGGCGACGGAAACCCAGCCGAACACTCAGGCAATAACAGGGTGCGCTCAAGGATTACGGTATTTCAGGCGACGAGCGACTTCCAGTATTGATTCCACTGTTTGCTGTACATATTTGCGCAGAGTCCGACCATTCGGTTGACACGTCTGACTCGCCACCTTGCTCCTGTTTGCTTGAG
>JAAERP010000140.1 GCA_024230215.1 Fuerstiella sp.
CCAATGGAATTACACCGGCCGTCGCGTCCGCTCAGACACCATCAAACGGCCATCCACGTGGAAGGAAAACTGGGCGGCTTCACGAAAAATCAGGCAGACTTCCGCTCTGGTGGCCTAACAACTGAGACTTGCGGCACTAGTGGGAATTTGTATTTGTCGCAATGTGCCGCCCGCACGATTTTGGTGAGGCCTCCCCGTCGAGTCAGGGGTGCCAAATCCATTGGGAAACGAGCACCGCGAAAGGGATGTCACGGCTGATCGGTTAGCGCACGCCGGAGGTTCGCCTGAAAGGCCGGAAAACATTGCACAATCGCGGCCAAGTGTAGCAACCCCGGGCAGTCATTTCAGTTGGTGCACAGCAGGAATGCTGAGATTCGGATTCACATAGGCGACTGATGTCAAAACACTGTGGCTACCAGAGGCTTCACCGAACGGATGGCGATATCGTTGCACTGAGGGTAATCTATCCATACAATGTTCAACTGAACTGCACCATAGTGGAGGCGGACTTCAGCTTTCGCACACGCTGGTTGCTGATACTGAATCAAAATTGGAATTGTGAATTTCAGGATAAGGGCCGGGAACTGATGATCAAATTTAATTCCTACCAGTGGGAAAATGCCGACGATGTGCTGGTCGTCGAACTCGCGGGCAGACTGGATACCGACTCTGCCGAGACCTTCTTCGCTCAATTGGAGAAGGAAGTCGAGACCGGTCACATCAATCTGGTTTTTGACTGCAAGAATCTCGAATTCATTTCCAGCCTTGGATTTGGCATGATGATTCGGGCTCATTCGCGAATGCAGCAAGCCAATGGAGGCGTCCAGTTCGCACGACTGGAAGGCTTTATTGCCGAGGCCTTCCACGTGGTCGGGTTCCACAAGCTGTTCAAGAACTATCCGACCGTCGAAGAGGCGGTCAAATCGTTTGCGGAGTCGGAGTGACTGGATCGTTTATGGTCGTATCAGTAGTTCACGGGCTGTGACGATCTCAGGTAGGCGAACAGGTCGCGAATTTCCTGTCCGCTGAGATTCTTTAGTGCACCTTCGGGCATGATCGACACCTTGCTTACGATCATCTCTTCGATCTCATCACGACGCAGAATGATATTCTGACCGTCTACTCCACGCAGCACGACGACCTGACTGTCCCGATCGGCCAGAAATCCGTTGACGACTCGGCCATCAGCGGTCAGTACGATGTGATTCTCGAAGCCTTCGCGGATTTCAAGGTTTGGGTTGACGATGTTCACCAGCATGCGTTCCTGATTGTCTCGTTTGAATGACGTCAGATCCGGACCGATGCGACCGCCCTCTTCAAACAGCAGGTGACACTTGCCGCAGTTCTTCATGAACAGTGGCTTGCCCTTCTTTGGGTTTCCGGAAGCACTGTTCAACAGATCGGCCAGGCGTGTCACGTCAGCCTGCATCTGTGCTGTGGATGCCCCCGCCACCGAGCCCCAGTGTTTGCCGACCAGTTGCATGATTTCTTTGTTGTCATGCAGCAGCATCTTTCTCAGTCCCGTTTCCGAAACCTGGTTCGGTGTCAGTGTACCGGCGTTCACGGCGCGCAGCAGCGCCAGAGCCCAGACAGGGCGACTGGCCAGCAATGTTTCCGCAACAAGGCGAGCGTCCGACGGAAGTTCCGAAAAACTGCGGACAACGCGTTCCCCAATGCGCAGATCATCAAACGCCTGCAGCGCGGTCAGCGCTGAAGAGACAAGCGATGCGTCTTTTTCGGTGTCAATGATCTGCAACAGAATGGGAATGAACTCGGAGCGACGAACCTGTCCGAAGATCTCCAGGAACTGCCGACGTGTGTTGATGTCTGCCTTCGGATTGCCAACTGCCGACACAGCTTCGGCGATCGCGTCGGGGTCGCCCTGACGGAGTCGCAGAGCGACAGATCCACCACCGGTGGCCGCGATCGCATTGACCAGTTCATCCGGAATGCCCGCTAAAGACCGCCCCTTATACGCTTCTTCAAATCCTTTCAGAAGTAGCTTCGTACTGTCTTTATCGGGAGCCTTGCCGAGCAGTTCTGCCGCGGCCAGCAATTCCTGTCGAGTGCCTGCCAGCGCATATCGTTTCATCAGGCGTTCGGTCAGATGCTGCCTCATCAACGGCCGTTGCCAAACGTCGTCACCAGACAGGACAATGTCCAGAATCAGGTCGCGGCCTGCGCCGGCAGACTTCGCTTCCAGAGCCCACCACAGCAGCAGCGGCTGGTGAATATCGGCTGCGTCTTCGTCGTACTTCAGAAGATTGCGGATGATGGGCAGCGCATCCTTCGCGGGAAGGCGTTTAGCGGACGAGGCCAGTTGTTTTCGCACTTCAATGTACGCTTCATTCGCTGCCAGGTGCGCCAGCGCCTCCGCAATCTGCGGAGCCACCTGGTAATGATCGCACAACAGTCGCACCGTCCATGCTCGTACAAACTGATCCTCATGTGCCAGCATTTCGCGCGCGACGTCATCCGTCAGCCCGCCGCTCAAATGCAAGGCCCACAGTGATTCGACAGCCGTTTGTCCGACCGATTCTTTCACCTGACTCAGCAGTGCTGGAATCAGCGAGGCGTCCTTGCGATCACCAATCAGACGCATGGCGGTTTGCCGATGCCACTTGGCGGAATGTTGCAGCGACCCGACCATGTCTGTGTTCGCATCGACTGCGGCCGGGTGACTCGGCGATGGCACCTTAGGTTTCAGTTTGTAAATGCGACCGCTGGTGCGGTCAATACGTCCGGCATAGTGACTACTGTGATCAATACGCTGCTCGTGCATATCAGCAACATAGATGCTGCCGTCGGGGCCGGTTTTGATGTCGACCGGACGAAACCACTGGTCGTCTGTCTTAATCACTCGTGAAATGTCTTCGGTTTCGAAAGACGACTGGTACGGACGGAAATGGCTCATCACCACCTGCCCCTGCAGCGGCTCGATGCCGAATAATCGCCCGTGGTACTCAGCAGGCAGTATTCCTTCTTCGTAGATGACGAAGTTGTGAGTGAACCGCGGTACGCTGTGATGTTTGATGTTCTCGAAGTAACCGAAGGAGTACGGATTCGACAGCGGGCCATGCTTGCCGAATCCTTTCCGATAATAGCCGCCCTGCACATAGTGAAAACCGCGCGTGTCGCCTCCGTTGTGCCCCGAATAGATGCGTCCTTGATCGTCAATTTCAACTCCAAACGTGTTGCCGCCGCCTTCTGCAAAAACTTCAAACGTTTTTCGTTCCGGGTGGTAACGCCAGATCTGCTGGCCCATGGTGCGGATGGGTTTGTCCTTTGTCCCCGGGCGTTTGACATTTGCGGAAACTGTGCTCCCCTGAGCTCCGTACAGCCAGCCGTCAGGACCGAACCTCAGACTGTTGATAACGGAATGTGAGTCCTCCATTCCGAAGCCTTCCAGCAGAACTTCCGGATCGCCATCGGGAATGTCGTCGCCGTTCCTGTCCGGGTAGAACAGCAGGTACGGCGGATTCGTGACGAATGCTCCGCCACGTCCGATGGCGACCGATGTCGCGAGATTCAGGCCGTCCACAAAGATCTTGTGTTTGTCATAAACACCGTCGCCATCCGTGTCTTCGTGAATCGAAATCCGGTCTCGCCCTTTCGCACCGTGAGGTGGAGGTTCCGGAACCTTGTCGTAAACACTCCGCAGGTACACGTCGCGGCTGACCATTTTTACGCCGGCAATATCGGGATACTGCCGATACTCCATCACCCACAGACGACCCCGCTCGTCCCATGTCATGAACAGCGGCTGAGCGATCTGTGGCTCACTCAGGACCAGTTGAATCTCCAGGTCATCAGGCACCTGGAAGTTCTTTTCCGCATCCTGTGGCGTTAACGGATCATTGTCTCCCTTGCGGCGAGTCACATAGCGTTCGACGTCGTCAACCTGGTCCAGCTTCGAGTATCCGCCCAGCTTGCGCAGATCTGCTTCTGCCAGTTCTTTCGCAGTGTCGATGCCGAAGTCGGCTGTCGACGTGATTGCAGAATTTACGTCGTCACCGGGGCGATAGTGCCAGTCGCCATCCAGCCGGATTCCCTGCTTCTTATCGGAATTCAACAGCACGGGCGGAGCCACGCTGAAGTTTGGTCGTGGGTCGTTTTGAAAAACGCGCACGGCGATACAGTTGAATTCGCCGGCCTTGATGAGGCCGGCAGCAACTGCGTATCGTCCTTGCTCGCCAAGCCCGCTGCGAAACTGCGGTGGGAATGTTCCGGTTGCGCCAACCTTTGCCCCGTTCACATAGGTCGCGCGCGCGTCATCCAGAGCTTCCATGAACAGCGTCAGCTCAGCATCCTGCCAGTCCACCGGTACTTTGACCATCGCCCGATACCACGAGTATCCGTCCACCGGCGCCAGATTACCCTTTGGCATCTTGCGCCAGACATCCGGAACGGTCACGGTATGCCACCCGTCAGGTGGGGCTGCATGGGCTGATGGCGGGGTGCAAAGGCAAACAGACACGACGGTCCACAACGACAGGCACAGGACGCGGCAGGGCATAAGCGTTCACTTGCAGTAGGGGAGGTGACTGGAGGGCCACAATTATTCCGTCAGTCGACAGAAATTGCACTACGTAGTCCCGGTAGCTGCGGCGGACGGCTCCGCAACCGGATTCGCTGTCCCGTCTGTTGTCGACGCGTCAGAGGTCTCCGCATCTTCGCCGGTTGTTGGGGCCACCGGCGGAGACTGAGGCGGGGCGACCGAACGTCGCTCGCTGCAGCCCGCCAGGAACAACGATGACGCGGCGCAAGCGCAGATGAGCAGTAAAGATCTCATTACCGCAGCAAGATAGTCGGAGCGCGAATTCTGGCGGTTCATGAAGATTCCGTTAAGGGGGAAGATTGAATCAGAGCATTCTGCCGGCAACTGATCGAACGTGCCGACAACTGGGCCATCATGTCGAAGTGACGATGAACAGAAAAGGCATGCTGCGCCGATTGGCGCGTTGAGTATGGAAATTGACGACGACGAACGAGACCTGAGCCTGGAGCCGTTTTCGAAGAGATGTGGTCGTTCGGGCTCGTGGGAAGCATCCGTAGCAGGCCGGAAAACGTTTTTCGCGGCCACAAGTCAGCGTAATACGCTGTAAGGACGTTATGGGTTGCAGGGCATGGGCAGCTGGGGTGGTTCATTAGGAAGCGGATGAGTCCTGTCGCAACCTGCAGGGCAGAAACAACTTACGACGCAATCGGGTATAATCGTCCGTCGTTGGGTTAACCAAACGGCAGAATCTGTAGCGATTGTGCGGATTTTTCTGAAAATCCGGGCGTGTGATGTCGATAACGGATGATGTTGTGCGGTCTTTTGCCGCACATCGTTCGTTCTTTGATAATTCAATCTGAAGACATGATCCAGTGCGAACATTGGGTGTGCCAGGGCCAGTTTGGTCCGATCGCCACACGTGT
Organism: Fuerstiella sp.; assembly: GCA_024230215.1. Lineage (GTDB taxonomy): Bacteria > Planctomycetota > Planctomycetia > Planctomycetales > Planctomycetaceae > Fuerstiella. Next base: position 5,422 of record JAAERP010000140.1, read on the forward strand.
ATCGAACAAGGGTCTTGACAGTAAGTCTATTGCAACCATACAGTTGAGTCATTCTGGCGGTTGCATGAAGATACTCAAAAGGCCCTTTCTCGGGAGACTTTGGTCGTGACCAAGAAAGAGATTGTGAAAGCAATTTCGGAAGAGTTGGGGCTGACCCAGCTGAAGACGAAAGAAATCGTTCAAAAGACCTTTGATGCCATCGTGGAAACGCTCGTCACCGACCGCCGTATCGAGTTACGGAACTTTGGAGTGTTTGAGGTCAAAAAACGGGCGGCTCGAAAGGCCCGCAATCCTCGGACCGGCGGACAGGTGGAAGTCCCTGCCAAGTTTGTAGTTACGTTCAAACCTGGCAAGGAAATGGAAGAACGAGTGCTGCAACTGGAAGAGGCCGAGTTCGCTCGCGAGCAGGCGGAACGGGCTGCTCAGGCAGCAGCTTCCAATCCGGCTCCACTGCCCTATTCGGGCGGTCTGCCGACTTCTCCTGTACAGCACGGGCCAGGATCAATAGATCCACCGCCCGTTTATAGACCACCAGCAGGCCCTTCTCCAAACAGCAATAACGGCTGAAAAGCTGTCGCAGTCGCATCAGATCATGTTTTCAGTTTGAGTTGTCGGATACGAATTTGGACAACCGCTCATTGAGCATCGGAAACAACGGGAACTGATCAATCGGCCTCAGGATTTGAAAGTGCGACACCGCACAATGATCACGAGCCGGGTCCACGGAAGGACACGATGATGAAACTGCGAAAACGTCTTCTCATGGGATTACTGCTGGGATGCATGTCCATCAATATTGGATGTGCAATGCCGATCTGGCACCCGTCTCCGGACATTCGCGCTCGACAATTGATCTACTCGTCTGAAAGTCTGCGTCACGTCCCGGAAATCTGGGAGCGGATCTGGGGGCTTGAGCTTCCAGACCTTGCCACGCCGTATCGTGTACACGGCGGTGTGATTTAACACGCTGCGACACAGATTGCCGACAACACTCACGACCGCTTCGCGTGCTGCGCCAAGCGGTTTTTCTTCGTTTTGGTGGGCCGTCAACGCTGAGAAGCGAACGCTGTACTGCCGCGTCAGCACGGTTATGCATCAAAGAAGAATGTCTTTTCTGCCGTCGTTCGCAGCAGTTTGCGCCGTTCTTCGTCAGTGACAAAGTCGATGGCGTCCCGAATCAACGCGATCGATGCGGCATAGTTGTTGTTGCCGTCAAGTTGATAGGGGCAATCGCTGGCCCACATCAGACGATCAGCTCCGAACGCTTCGTACAGCCGTCTGATCATCGGAATCAATTCGTGGTGCGGCGGCTGCTTGTTTCCAAGTGCATAGTACGCCGAGATCTTGATCCTGACGTTCGTGTGCTTTGAAAGGGCACACAGTTGGTTTACGTCGCCGTCGCGAATCTGTCCGTCGATTCCCACTCGGCCGAAGTGGTCAATAACCACGGGTGTATCGGGATGTCGGCCACAGGCAGCACTGACTTCGGGCAGGTTGACCGGATTGATCAGACAACATATCGACTGCCCTGTCTCTGCTGCAGTCTTCCACATTTCCGTCATGCCGTCGGTCTGCAGCCAATCCGTGATTCCCGTGCGTGGCACGATGCGAAACCCAGTGACGCCCTGCTGCAGAAGTTGCCGCATGGCCCTGCCTGCGTTGGGACGAAGATCGTCGACCATGCCCACGACGCGAAACAGCTCCGGGTGTCGTTGCCAGGCGTCCGTCAGGTACGAGGTGTCATAGCCATGGAATAAGGTGTGCTGAATCAGGACGACTCGCCCGACGCCGGCTGGTCGAGCGATCGCCATCAATTCGTCAGCCGTGAAACTCTTCGGCGCCAGATCTTCGACGGTCATACCCGGTTGCAGTTTGAAGCGGCTGGTGTCCGGCGTCCAGATATGCGAATGGGCATCAATCCACGGAGCTTCGTCGAAGGCGGTCGCTGCTGAGCTCTCGGCGCCAAGCACGGATGTGCCCACCGCAGCGACTCCACCGGCAAGCAGAGTTCGTCGTGATACGGATGAATCTGATGACATAAGGATGGCTCTTGTGGAAGACTGAATGCCTGACTTCGTGACGCGTCCGGCCCGAACACCTATACAAATCTAATCTGCCAGGCATGCTGTGTCGAGGGATCGGCGTTTGAGTGATACCCCTCACGGCACCAGGGAAAACACTGCACCGCGATGCGCGATCGCCGTCGCGCGAAGTTTTGCGGGTTGTATTGATTGCATCAGTCAGACGACATGATCCGATTTAGATGACATGGCTATCCAGAGTAATAAAGTCGAATTGCTGACACGTTTGCTTGGCGCTGCCGAGCAGCGGCAACAAGTGATCAGTAACAATATCGCTAATGCCAATACGCCTGAGTACAAGAGTCTTGAGCTGCAGTTTGAAGATGCTCTGGCAGCAGAAATTACGAAAAAAGAAAAGTCATTGGGCAGCGCGGCAGCGACTTCGGTGACACAGACACCAGGCCTGGTCTCACGAGCGGACGGCAATAACGTTGATGTTGATAAGCAACTCGGACTGTTGAACAAGAACGCCATGTTGCAGCAGCTGTATCTGCAGCTGATTGGAACGGATATGAATCAAATGAGACGAGCTATGGAAGGCGGACCGTAAGCGGCGGTTGGCCAGAAGTGAAAGGCTAATTAGGGGGGAAGAAATGTCGTTGGAAAGAATCCTTTCCGGCATGCAGATCAGTGCATCCGGTCTGGCGGGGGAACGGCTCCGCATGGAAGTCGTGGCGCACAACATCGCCAACGCACATTCAACCAGTACAGCGGGCGGTGGTCCCTATCGACGCCAACGCGTGAGTTTCCAGTCCGCCATGAATCAGATGGCGCCGGAGGGACATATGGACAGTCCACAGCTTGGTGGTGTCCAGGTTTTGGGCATCACGACGGACGATTCTCCGCTGCCGCGGGTGCTTGATCCTGGCCATCCGGATGCTGGAGCCGACGGCTATGTCGTGATGCCAAACGTGACGCTTCCCCATGAAATGGTCGATCTGGTGACTGCCAGTCGGGCCTATGAAGCGAACCTGAAGTCGATGGAATCTTTTCGACAGATGGCCGAACAGGCACTGTCACTGCTACGTGGACTGGGATAGTCAGTGTGCCCGTGTGACGCTGCATCAGGATATTGCGGCAGTTGGCCTTTGGGACACAGTGGGAATTTGAGACAGCGAATCGTGCGACAGTCGAAATTATGGCACTGCCAATTTCAGCAATCAGTTCAGTCGGAACCGGCTCGTCGGCTGCTCAGCCAGCGGGTGTGGGCAAAGGTGGTCAGGAACTGCCGTTCGCGGAGATGATCAAGGACCTCATTCAGGAGACTAACAATCAACAGGGACAGGTCGAGGAGAGCGTCAAGCAACTAATAACGGGAGAAACCGACAGCATTCACGACGTAGTCCTGACGGCCTCCCAGGCAGACCTGGCATTTCGACTGGTAATGGAGATTCGAGACCGTCTGATCGCATCGTATCAGGAAGTCATGCGAATGCAGATGTAGGGTAGGAAATGATGGCATTGTTCGACACATTCAAACAACAGATCCAGACTCTATGGAGCCGCTGGACCAATGCGCAGCGCGTTGGCATCAGTGCTGCTGCTGTCGCGTGCGTTGCCGGTGTGATTGGTACGTTCATCTGGGCCACTCGAGCCGACTATGTGGTGTTGCTGAATCAGCTTTCACCGCAGCGTGCGGCTGAGATTGTGGGCATTCTGGAAAACGAACAACTCGACCCCGAACTCAACTTTTCCGGTTCAGCGATCTCAGTTCCTCGCGGCAACGTCAGTCGTGCTCGCCTGGCATTGAAAGACGTCTGGGAACCGGACAACGAAGTGAATGGCAGTATGTCCGGGGCGTTTCCGGGCTCACCAAGTGCAGAAGAGGATGGGCGTCGTCGGCAACTGGAAAAGCGAATCGAACGATCCATTTCCCAGATACGTGGTATTCACTCAGCCACAGTGCATATCAGCAAGCCTGATCCTTCACCGTTCGTGGACGAAAAGACACCGACGACAGCCAGCATCATCATCACCCCGACGTCATCCGGTATCACCGGCACAACTGCAGAAAGTATCATTTCGCTGGTGTCACTTGCCGTGGAAGGTCTGTCACCGGACAGCATTTCGCTGATGGATACAAACGGTCGACAATTCAACGCGTCCAATGGCGTCGGATCAACGATGGACGGCCACTTCGAATTCAGACGCCGCGTTGAATTGAGTCTGGCTGCCAAGGCAGAGTCGATGCTGACGCTGCTGCTGGGAGACGGGAAGTCCGTTGTCCGTGTCACGGCGGACATCGACTTTCGGGAATCCACCAGAACCGAGCAGGCGTTTGACCCGGACGGCAAGGTCAAGATGTCGGAAGACATTGAAACTGTGACTCAGACCGGCGGCGTCCTGCCCGCGGGTGAAGTGGGATTTGATGCCAATGCCGGCCGGTTGGGTGGAGGCGTCGGTGGGGCCGGCGGCACCAGGGAACCGGTTTATGAGAAGGAAATCATCTCTGCCACATTCGAAAACGGCAGCACGGAGGAAGTGATTCGGGAAAACCCCGGGCAGATCGTACGACTGACGGTTGCTGCCATCGTTGACCTGACACCGCCTGCACCACCTGCACCTGCAGCTGCTGAAGGCGCTGAAGGCGGTGCAGCACCGGCTCCGGTCGCAGCAGCGATAGACGTCACACAGATTGAAGAAATTATCAAGCAGGCGGTCGGTTACGATTCCGTGCGCGGCGATGAGATTCAGGTCGTGAATGCCGTACTGGGGGGTGGCCTGCCCGTCGAGGAAGCGCCCGGCATCCTGAGCCTGTATGAGCAGTACGAGCCGATCATTCAGACCGTTGTGACATCGCTGATTGCTGGCATCGCCTTTCTGCTGGGCTTTTTGCTGCTGAAGAAAATGAAGCCCGTCATGGTCACGGACCCATCAGGCGAGCAGGCGCTTTCTGTGGAGGAAATGCAGCGGCTGGCAACGTTGTCTGACCAGGCGAAATCGAACCCCGAAGTCGCGGCGAAGATCCTGGCTGGGTGGCTGGGGGCGGAAGAAGATCAAACGAACACACCTGACTCACCGTTGCCCGCTTCCAGAGCGGCATGATGGAAACGCCGGACCCCGATCGAAATCCTGGGTGACAAACACTGTTTAAGCTTAACATCTGACAAACTGTCGTGACTGACCGAAAACAACAATCTGTGGCATTACTCAAGCTGCTCGGCGAAGACACCGCCGAAGCAGTTCTGTCGCATATGCCTGCGGAGTATGCGGAGGAAATTCGGTCACAGATCCAGGTTGATCCGATGCAGGGCATGAGAACGAAGCAAAAACGCGCTCTGCTGAAGGACTTTGAATGGTTCTTTGATTTTGCCCTGAAGTCATCCCCCGGCAACCTGAGCGTCTTTGACGACGAAACGGCCGCTCAGCAGGACGACGAGGCCGACGAACGTGAGCCAAAGGTGCGACTGCCCGGCAATGCGATGAAGGATCTAAAGCTGCTTAGCATTCAGCAGCTGTCCGGCGCGCTGGAGACGGAACAGCCACGCACGATCGCGATCCTGTTGAACAACATCCCGCCCGAACTGGCCGCCAATGTGCTGAGTCTGTTTCAGGATGACCTGCGTGAGGACGTCGTCCGTCAGTTGTCAAAGGAACAGAATGCACCGCAGGTGCTGGTGGAACGAATTTCCCGGGCGACAGTTCAGCGAGGCGCCACGTTGCCGTCCGGGCCGCAGGATCGTCGCGACCATGCGGATCGATTGAGCGAAGTTCTGCGTGCCGTGCCGAAGACTTATCGCAGAGCCATGATGGAAGCGATCGAAGAAGAAGATGCAGGCCTCAGCACAGCGCTGATGAAGAGGTTGTACCGGTTCGACGACATTGTCACGCTGGAACCGCAGGCAGTTCAACAGGTCCTGGGAGAAATCGATGGCACCACGTTGACAACCGCATTGTTCGGGGCGGAGGAGGGAATCGTTGAGACGATCATGGATAATCTGTCCCGCCGAGCGCGCCTGACGATCGAGGAAGAACTGCAGTTCATGACCCGTGTCCCCGAGTCCAAGGTCACCAGCGCGCGAGAGACGGTGGCCGAACTAATTGCGAAAATCGATCAGGAAGGCGAATAGGAGGCCGGTCATGCAGCAGCCTTATCGTATTACCCTGTCGCGTTCACCATCATCCGTACGAATGGTGTCCGTCGCCGCGCGGTCGTCGTCTGAACGTTCTGCGAAGGAACAAACACCCGCAGCTCCGTCGAAAGAGGAGCTGATTGCTGAGCAGTTGAATTATCTGCAGCAACTGCTGAACGATATTGGTGTAGCCATCGAAGAACTGCAGCAGCAGCACCGGGAGACTTTGGCGGAGATGCAGCAGGCGACGGTGGAACTTTCGATTACCGCGGCGTCCTGGATTGTGGGAGCGGCTATTGACGCCGACGTCTTTGCGGTGGACGACCTGGTGGCGTCGATGGTGCGCCACCTTCACAAAGAACAGCCCGTGCGCATCTTCCTGAATCCGGAAGATGCGACCTTGCTGAATGAAATGATTGAAAACTCAGAGGCGGGCCAACTGGTGGACAGTGAGGTCGAAGTTGCCCCTGATACCGAGCTGAAACGAGGAAACTGCCGAGTCGAATCGGCTCGCACAACACTAGTGATGGACCTTGATGACAGACTGGCGGATATTCGCCGGATCTGGATGGAGAACCTGAATGAATCTCAGATTGAACGTCGAGCAGATGACCCGGCTGGCCGGGGATTCCGCCGCTTTCCGGACCGTCGGCACACTGCGTAGCGCACGAGGACTGCTGCGCGCGTCGCTGCCGGCAGCGGTGGGCGAGGCGTGCCGTCTGCGTTTGCCCGGTGGACAGACACTGACCGCGGAAGTGGTCGGATTCGATGACCATGAATCTCAGCTGATGTGCTTCGACAGCTCGGCCGGCCTGCGGCCTGGCCTTGAGGTCACCGCGCTTGGGCAGAAACGCCGTGTGCCCGTCGGAACACAGCTGCTGGGCCGAGTGCTGGATGGACTGGCGCGCCCGGTCGATGGACTGGGACCAATACGCTGCCCGCAATCACGGCCGGAGGAAGCGACGGTTCCTGCTGCAATGGATCGTACTCGTATTCAGGAACCACTCACCACCGGGCAACGGGTGATCGACGGACTGATCAGCATTGGCCGAGGCCAGCGCGTGGGCCTGTTTGCAGGCAGTGGCGTTGGAAAAAGTACGCTGCTTGGCGAAATTGCCAAGGGAACCAACGCGGATGTCAACGTCATCGTCCTGGTGGGGGAACGAGGTCGTGAAGTGCGGCCATTTATTGAAGATTGCCTGGGCACTGAGGGACGGAAGCAGTCGGTCGTGGTCGTCGCGACCTCGGATCAGACACCACTGATGCGAATCAAGTCCGTCTTAACGGCGGTCACCATTGCAGAGAGCTTTCGTGACGAGGGTCTGGATGTGCTGTTCTTTCTGGACAGTGTGACTCGCCTGGCCATGGCTCAGCGGGAATTGGGTTTGCTGCTGGACGAGCCGGCCGGCAATCGAGGATATCCGCCTTCCGTGCAGTCGTTGATGGCCAGCGTGCTGGAACGTTTGGGTGCCGGCGCGAAGGGCACAATCACAGGGCTGATCACCGTGCTGGTCGAAGGTGATGACATGGACGAACCCATCGCCGATGCTGCTCGTTCGATACTGGACGGTCACATCGTGTTATCTCGCAAACTGGCGACTGTCGGACATTTTCCCTCAGTCGATGCGCTGGGGAGTATCAGTCGTCTGTTCCGTGATGTCACCGGGCCAGGCCATCAGGTCGCTGCCACGAAAGTCCGCAACATGATGGCGACCTATCGGGAGATGGAGGACCTTATCCAGATCGGCGCCTACCGTGTCGGGACATCGCCGAAGGTTGACCGAGCCATTCAACTGATACCCGCCATAGAAAAGTTTCTGCAGCAGGAGGTCAACGAACAATCGTCATGGGAGCAGACACTCGAACAAATCCAGAGCCTCGCCGATGCATGGCCTTTTTGAATCATGAAACGTTTCCAATCAAGAATTGAATCACTTCGACGAGTTCGGCAGCAGGCGGAGCAGCTTGCGAAGCTGAAGGCCGCCGTGTGTCAGGGCGAGAAAACGAAAGCGGATCAGCAAGTGGAATCTCTGCATCAGCAACTCACGTCGCTGCACAACCGCAGTGTCCAGGAAATGATCGGCAGCACTTCAGCAACAATGCTGCAGTCACTGTCAAGTGCAGCGTTGTTTGCAGAGACGGAATTGAATCAAGCTCGGGGACGACAACAGGAAGCGGCGGCGGCCGTCCGCCAGGCGGTGGCTGTCGTCGCCGATGCGAAAACGCAACTGGACATTGTGGATGATTTTCGGGACCGAGAATTCGAAACGTACCGGAAAGAACAACGAAATCAGGAAGAGAACACACGACAGGACACAAACAGTCGGCGACGACAGCGATCCGGGCGTCAGGACAATCGTCCTGGACCGGTGCGGGCAGAACCGACAAAAGAAGAACTGGTCGAACGATGTCAGGAAACTGACTGAGACTGAGGCGTCATGCCGGGCTTAGGAGGCCTCTCGTCACGCAACACTGCGGAGAGAGCCTTTTCAGTCTGCCTGGGATGACCGCAAAGATCGCACAAAGAACAGGAAGTTCGTGGGAAGGTGATGTAATGAAGAAAATGTTGATATTCGGACTCTATGGCGTGCTGATCCTTGGCATTTCCGCGGGTGGTACATGGTTTCTGCGTTCGAAGGATATCGCAGAACAGGAGGCGGCCAGTCAACCAACGGATCCACTGACTCAGTCAACTGCTGCGCTGGCGTCTCCGGTGGATGTTACTAACCCGTTACCGGCCGCCGCCGAAGATGGATTGCCGGTCGCCGTGCGACCTGGCGAAATGAGCGTCGAGGAAATTGTCCGTTACGGCCTGGGGCTGAAGGCTCGGGAAGCGGTCATTCGTCAGCGGGAAGAATCTCTGCAGCGCACCGAAGCTCAGCACCGACTGGTGTTGGCTGATATCGATGGCGAGCAGCAGGAAATTAAAGGCCTGGTGGCGCAGGCACGTGACCAGCGGATTGCCACAGACCAACTGCTCGCTCAGGCCCAGCAGGAGCGAATCAAGAGCGAAGACGTACTCAAACAACTGGACGAGACGAAACAGAAAATGGAAATCGATCGGCAGAAGGCCGCCCAGAATCCAGCGGCGACAGGAGAGGCGGGAGATACCGAAGTCGACCGTGAAGCGAATTATAAGGAAGCATCTGCGATGTTCGCGGGCATGAGTTCGGAAGCTTCCGGGAGCATGCTTCGGGAAATGGCAAACAATGGCAGGATCGATGACGTTGTCGAGATCCTTGCTCAGCTGGAAGAACGTGATTCGGCGGGAATCCTGGAAGCTATGAATGACGAAAAACTGGCGGGCGAAATCCTCCAGAAATACCTGGCGCGGAAGAGGCCGGTCAAAATGGCAACAAAGAGGCGGTGATGAATCATGGATGTCCTTGAAGTCGTGGAAATCGGTCGGGACCTTCTGATCACAGCGATGTGGCTGGCCGGTCCGCCCGTGTTTATCAGTCTGATCGTGGGGCTGGTCGTCAGCATTTTTCAAACGATCACCAGTGTTCAGGAACAAACGCTGTCGTTTGCACCACGCATTGTGGCTGTGGGCGTCGTGCTAGTGGTGGCGTTGCCGTGGATGCTGACATTGACGTCGTCGTTCACCATGCGGATGGTGGAACGAATGGTTCTGGTCACGCAGTAGCAAAGGAAACATGGACGTTGATTGAAGCTCTTGTCATATCCTGCACGTTGGTGCTGTTTCGCAATGCGGCGTTTGTGGCGTTTCTGCCACCCGTCGCCGGGAAAAGCATACCGAAGACGGTGAAGGTCGGCCTGGCGGTCGCGCCGCGTTTTGCGGGAGTGACGGCCATGCAATTGCAGGTCAGTTCGACAGGAGCAGGCGTCTGGCTGCAGATTGGGTGGCTCGCCGCACGCGAGACCGCCGTTGGTGCTTCATTGGCGTGGCTGTTTGGATTGTGTCTGGTTCCCGGAAGAATCGCCGGTGCGTATATCGCTCAGGAAATGGGATTGACGATGGCTCAGCTGACTTCAGCCACAGATGACCAGCAGTCCAACGTTGTGTCGCAGGGATTTGAAGCTCTGGGTGTGCTGTTGTTCTTCGGACTGAATCTTCACCATGCGATGTTCATGATGCTGGGCAGTTCGTTTGCCACACGCCCCATTGTCGGAGCCTGGTCACTGCCTACATGGGATACAGTGATGTATTCGATCTCCAAGGTGGAACACCAGGGTTTTCTGATGATCGCGCCCATCGGAATTCTGATGTTCGTCATCTCGATCACCATGCTGATCACGATGAGAACGGCCCCACAGTTTAACTTCATGACGTACGGCATGACGCTTCGTCTGGTCGTCGGTCTCGCCGGCCTGTTTCTGTTCTTACCTGATGTGTTCACTGCGATGGAGCATTTTCTGAACCAGATCACGTCGGAAAGCTGGGTTCATGGCTGAACAGGAAAACGAAGGCACAGAAGCACCAACACAGCGTCGCCGCGAAGAGGCTCGCAAAGACGGGCAGGTTGTTGCCAGTCCGGATATCTCAGCGGCGGCCGCCATACTGGCGGGATGTCTGTTCATGCTGTGGTCGGGTGGAGCACTCGGGCAGCGGTTTCTCACCAGCTTCAAAGTCTGGCTGATGGACGCGCCGGTCCCGGAATGGACAACTCTGCACACTCAACTGGGTGCTCGCTGGCTGTCACTGGAAATCGCGGGAGCCTGCGGAGGCCTGCTGTTGATCCTGTTTGGCGTGAGCCTGTTCGTGGGGTTTTCGCAGTCGGGCTTCATGATTTCGTGGAAACCGATGGAGCTTGATCTTGAAAAAATTTCGCCCATGAAAGGGTGGAAGAGGCTGTTCTCCATGGAGTCTGCCATTAAGGGCGTTCTGGGGATCAGCAAGGTCGTGTTGCTGCTGACTGTCAGCTGTTGCATCCTGTGGTTTCGTCGGGCAGAACTGTCGGCGGCGAATTTTGTCAGCGTGAACGGTTTGTTCAGCTTTGGCTGGAACCTTGGGCTGACAATCTGTCTGACGCTGGCTTTCCTGTCGTTCACACTGGCCGCCGTCGACTACATCTCCAGATGGCTGCAGCACGAAAAGAAGTTGAAGATGAGTCATCAGGAGATCAAGCAGGAACAGAAGGACGAACTGGGAGATCCGACGATTCGAGCGGCCGTACGGCGCAAGCAGCGCGAGGCTCTTAAGAATCAATCTGTGGCAGCGGTGCCGGACGCGACGGTGATCCTGACCAATCCGACTCATTTCGCCGTGGCATTGCAGTATGTCCCCGGAAAAATGAAGGCACCCAAACTGGTTGCCAAGGGAGCCGGATCATTCGCGGCGAACATCGTGAAAATTGCCAGAACGAATCGGATTCCCGTGATGCAAAGACCGCCACTTACACGAGCGATTTTTCGCAGTGTGAACGTGGGGCAGGAAATACCAACAGAATTCTTCCGCGCCGTTGCGGAGATTCTGGGACAGATTTACCGGGCGAAAGGGCAGCGAATTCGTTCGTGAGAAAGCTGATCGCAGGGAGGCGTTTTGATGGATATTTAGACAGTCATAGGACTGGTGCTGGCCGTTGGGCTGGTACTCGGTTCGATCATACTCGGGGGAGGACTTGGGCCTTTCATCGACTTTCCGTCGTTGATGATCACGGTCGGTGGTTCGATCGCCGCCGTTCTGATCAACTTCCAGCTGAAGGTGGCACTCAGCACCTTCAGTGTGCTGAAAAAGTGTTTCCTGGTGAAGATCGTTACTCCGGAGGAAGTCATTGCTCAGTTTCGTGAGTTCGCGACGACCGCTCGACGCGACGGACTACTGGCCCTGGAAGATGCGGTCGACAACGTCGACGATGAATTTCTTAAACGCGGCATGGAACAGCTTGTCGGCGGTGCCTCAAAGGAGGATCTGACGATAGCGCTGCAAACAGAACTGTCGGCCATCGATGCGCGCCATGCCAACGGCAAGAAAATCCTCGATTCCGTGGCTGCTGCGGCACCGGCGTTCGCGATGATTGGAACGCTGATCGGACTGGTGCAGATGCTCAAGACCCTCGACGACCCAAGTAAGATCGGAGGCGGTATGGCGGTCGCTCTACTGACAACGCTGTACGGTGCGGTTATTGCGAACATGTTCTGCATTCCTCTGGCCGGCAAGCTGGAAGTGCGTGCGCAGGAAGAAACGATGATTCGTGAATTGATGATTGCCGGATTGGTTTCTCTGGTGGAAGGGCAGCCACCGAGGGCTCTGGAAGAACGTTTGCTTTCGCATCTGTCACCGAAGATCCGAGAAGCATCACAAAAGGAAGCAGCGTAAACGGCTGAGGAACGAATCGATGGCTAAAAAGTGCAAATGCCCTGAACCTGAAGGTGAAATCCCTGCGTGGTTCATGACGTACAGCGACGTGATAACGCTGATGATGACATTCTTTATTCTGCTGTTGACGTTTGCGAGCAATGAACCGGAATTCTTTGCCAAGGTGCAGATGGTGTCATTCGGCGGAGGTGGCTCGACCGGTGCAGCCAGCAAGGCCAAAGATCTGCTGGATAGTGATGCTATCGTACTGCGTACACGTCCCAACAGTGCGGCGATCAGTATTCGAGGTTCAGAAACACCGCCACTGCACGCTGCCCCGGCTCTGCAGTCGGTATCACGCGGACTGAAATCCCTGGATCAACCAGACATGCTGGCGGACGCAAACCGAGTGAAAATTGAAACGAACATGTCAATGATGCGGGATGAACAGGGAGAAATTACGGAGCAGGCCGTGACTCAATTGAGAATGCTTGCCCAGCAGTTGAAGGCTCAACCCCTGACATTGCAGATTCTGGTAAGTGACCCTGAGCAAGCCGACTTCTGTGTGCAGATGGCGGCCATTCTGACAGATGCTGACGGCCTGGGCGTTGTGCCAGGGCAGGTGCCAGGGCGAGTGGCCGTGGGGATCGCCGATCCGTCGCAGGTTCGAAGCGGTCGAATTCAGTACCTGTTGAGCCAAAGTCAATCGGTGAGGTAGCGCAGCAGCGTTTGGAATGTTACAGCGTTTCACGCTGTCTTGTGGCCGCGAAGAGTGATTTTCAATAGCTGTTTTGTTACTCCCACGAGCCTGTGTCGTTCATGATAATAAGTAAACTGCTCTAGTTCCGACGGATCCCTATCGGAGGCCGCTATGGCCAGGTGCGAAAATAATTGCGAACCCCCCGGTCCAAATCAGTCGTATCTGATTTCCTTCGGCGACACGATGACCGCGCTGCTGGCATTCTTCATCATCCTGAACACACTGGCCGAGGAACAGACGGGGGCTAATCTTCACGCCGGGACCGGATCATTCATGGAATCCGTCGACAAGTTTGGACTGGCAGGAAAGGTCGAGGGGGAAATGTCGGCTCAGGCATTTCAACAGAATGAGGTTGGCCCAAAGTACATCGTCCCGGATCCGGAAAACCGTCCATCGGAAATGGACGCACAGGGCCCCGACGACGAATCAGACAGCATTCGCATCATCGACCGCACCAAGGACGACTATCAGCGATTTCTGCAACAACTGCGTCAGGTCAATAACCTGAAGCAGGATCGTGATGTGAAGGGTGAAGTGACCTTTGATATTCTGGCAAAGCTGCCGCCAACGTCTGCCGGCACATTGATCAACGAAGAGCTGAAGGCGGCGTTAACTGGCGTGGGACCGATGCTGCGGCGCGACGATTATGTGGTGGAAATCACGGTCTGGACGACCACACCGTCGCAAAGTGCGTGGAGCCGGGCTTTGACTCAGTCCAAACGAATTCACGACGAGGCCATCAGATTGCTGCGACTTGCTCCCAATCAGCTCACGCGAATTACTGCCGTGGCGCAGCCATGGATCTCAAAGACGGTCAAACGACCGACTGCCTCTGTCACTCTGCGGCGTCTGAGTCCCTGACGTTGAACAGTCGTGAAAGCACCAGAAGTGCCCGCGCAGCGAGGCGTCATTTCGCACTGCAGTCGTGTGACGGGCCGCTTGCTCCTGCCCACCAGAACAGTTTACTTATTGGCGTGAACGATACTGGCTCGTGGGAGCAGCGAAACTGCTATTGAAAATCACTCTTCGCGGCCACAAATCAGCGTGAAACGCTGTATCCAGCCTGGGCAACCTCTCGGACGTCGTTCCCTGTGGAACTTCGCCACGCCGATGTCTGTTGCCATCAGAATTCTCCGATGGTATTTCCATCTGCGATGTTCAGGAGATTCTGGAATACAAAATCTCCGTTTGTCCCGTCCTGGTCACGCTCGATGTTTTCGCTGATGAATCTGCAGGAACCGTCTCCCAACAGAAACTGAGCTCCTCCGACGTGTCGACTTGAGAACGCTCGGCCACATCGATCAATGACTGGCTGGGACGTTGTGTCGTCCAGCGTTTCGTTGATGCCATACAGCCCTTTTGCCAGCGCCATTCGCGGCATGTCTCCGTTTGCTGCCGACGCACTCATGCCGTACAACGTGGCGGCGCTGCACTGAGCTATTCCACCATTGGGTATGAATAACTCCCACGCCCGCTCGCCCACGACGATCGTATTGCTTGATCCGTCAGTGATGTCTCGAAGGTTAACGCGACTGTTCTGCCCAAACGATCCGGTCACCTTGCCAGCCACCGTCCAGTCTCCTCCACCCGCGGCGGCGACAAGATTGGACGTCGCCACACTGCTTTCCACACCGTTGGCCGAATGCAACGTATGACGGTCATTGATTTCCGGTGCTGTGTCAGATGGGCAGCGAAAAGCCTTCATGGGAGTTTGCATGGCTTTAAGCTTCGCTGCGTCATCCAGGGCCATTCCCAGACTCTGCGGGTTTCCCACCTGCAGACGAGTGTACAGGTTTGCCTGCTCGATCTGAGGAAGCAGATAGACGGCCCATCCCCAATTGGCCGACGTTCCCGTGGTTTGATCCACCCATCCTGGCGGGAGTGTATTGTGTAGATCGTGGTAGTTGTGTAAGGCCAACCCAATTTGCTTCAGGTTGTTCTGACATTGAGTTCGTCGGGCGGCTTCACGCGCCTGCTGAACCGCTGGCAACAATAGGGCGATGAGAATTGCAATGATCGCAATGACCACCAGCAACTCGATCAATGTGAATCCGTTGCGACTGAACGGTGTGTGGCGTTGACGCATAAAACTCTCCCCTGAGTTGTGAGAACTAGAGCAGTTTACTTATTGTCGTGAACGATACTGGCTCGTGGGAGTAACGAAACTGCTATTGGAATGCGTTCTTCACGGCCACAAGTCAGCGTGAAACGCTGTAATAATATGTCGTTGTGCTTCCTGCGGCCCGGCTCGTTGGCTGGCGATATCTGTATTTACTGGATGGCCGGTATGGATTGTGCCGTCGAGTTGTCAGACCCGCATCGTTGTCGGAACGATTGATCCCGTCAAGCATTTCAGTCGCTACAGCGATGTTGCAACCGTGCGAATATCGAGGAGCTCTTCAGAGGTGAACGCGGGTTCACGTCATTTTCGAATGCTGGGTACTCTTCAAGCAGGCAGGACTGCGTCTCAACTCAAACCCAGGTAGGGCAGTCACATTATCACTCCGAGTCTCGTGATTCGGCAACTCCAACGTGCGAAAAACCACGTCCCTTACCGGAAATCAGCTCCGACGGTGGCGACGAAGGCAGAAATTCAGGCGAACGTCTGTGGCCTCCGCGATTGGAACGTCTTTCCACATAAGTTGATGCTGATGGGGCGACGTAATAGCGCCTTTTCCCGGAACACCACGGTCCAGTGTTTGTCGAATTCGCTGCACTGCGTCGTGGGCAGATCCGCCGGGATCATCGTCCGCATACAGCCCACGTTCCCCAGAAGAGTGACCGAGTGGAATGGACGGAAGTTAGCATTGAGATTTCGCCGGAAACGATCGTTCGATTCCGAAGTCTGGTCAGTTCAGGTGGGAGATGTCGGTGAACGGAGTGTCGAAATGAAGCGGCTGGCTCGGACCGGCATTCGGGCAGTTGGAGACTCAGATGGTGAACAAATCCTCGTATGATTTTTTGTCTTTAACCCTGTCGTTGCAGGAGGCAAAGAACATGTCCCGCCCCTTGTTCCCTTTCACGACGTCCTTGTCAGCGTCATTTGTCAGTGTGCTTGAGTTCAACAGGCCATCATTAGCAGCGGTTAGGGCGTCGCTTTTGTTCTCGTACGTGTCCGGGGCGGTCCAGACGTCACGCAGAGCGTCTAACTCTGCGACAGTGTCTTCGAAGACCCAGATGTCGGAGACCAGTAAGTCACCTCCCTTCCCGCCGTTCAGGTAATCTCTGCCGGACCCGCCAATGAGCACGTCATTGCCTTTGTCGCCGTCGAGTTTGTCTTTGCCCGATCCGCCAGAAATCACGTCGTCACCTGCGCGCCCCTTGAGCGTATCCCTGCCAGCTCCGCCAATGAGAGTGTCGTCACCGGATCCGCCCGTCAGATGATCTCGGCCGTCACCGCCTTCGATCAACGCCGGAATATTGCCTCCCCCATCAGATCCGCCGTCCGAACCTCCATCGCTGCCGCCCCCAATATCCGCATGGTCATCACCTGCACACAGCACAACGTGGATGGATGTCACCAGATCAGGATCGAAGAAATAGACATCCGCACCTCCATCGCTGCCTCCATCCGAACCTCCATCGCTGCCGCCATCGGAACCGTGGTGGCCGTGCCCAATGTCGAAGTTGGTGATGACTTTCAGCTGAGCAGGTGCTCCATCACCGCCACCGTCCGAACCACCATCACTGCCACCATCCGAACACCCGTCACCGCCACCACCGACATGCCGCACCTTGACGATGTCTTTGCCCGATGTGCCGACAATCTGCAAGACACCTTCGTCGGTCAGCCGGACTCCAGTCACTACCGATGTTGTCGCTTCTGCATCAAAGAAACCTGAGTTGTCCGTGACCTGAACGGAGACCGTAAACAATCCGCCGGTAGCATACTGATGGCTGCCACTGACTGTGCCAGTCTGTTGATCTACTGCGCCAACTGAAATCGTACCATCTCCCCAGTTGATGACGGCCGTATGACTATCCCCTACATTCAGGTCCGTGAATGAGGCTGACACTGATACCGTTTCACCAGGCAGAGCCTTGTCAGCAAACGTTGCATCAGTGTCGACGCTGGTGATTTCGGGAGCTTCGTTGGTTCCACCGGATTGAACGGTGAAGGTTACAGACACAGAGTCTGCCGACTGATTCCCGGCAACGTCGGTTGCGTGAGCCAGGATGGTGTGAGAGCCGTCAGCCAGCGTTGATGATGTCGTGTTCCACATGCCACCGCTATCGGCACCGCTGGTGGCCAGCGCCGTGGTTCCCTCCATTACGACGATTGCGGCACCCGCTTCCGCTGTTCCGGCGATGTCAGGTGTAGTGTCCGACGTCGTACTGCCCGAACCTGGCAGTGTGATCACGGGTGCAGCGGGTGCGGCCGTATCGATGGTGACTGTCAGAACTCCCGATGCGGCACTGACGTTGCCGGCGGCGTCCGTGGCTGTGGTGGTGAGGTTGTGCAGGCCGTCGGCCAGGTTTGGTGCCGTGAACGACCAGTTTCCGGTACCGTTGGCAGTCGTTGTTCCCAGTGAGGTAGCTCCGTCGAAGATTTCAACGGTGGCGTTCGCTTCCGCTGTGCCAGAGATTGTGGGCGTTTCGTCGGCGGTGATGTCGTCAGTATCGGACGAACCCGTATCGCTGCCGGCATCCAGATCCGGAGTAGCGGGCGTGGCGGGGGCGGCCCTATCGATGGTGACTGTTAGAACTCCCGAGGCGACACTGACGTTGCCGGCGGCGTCCGTGGCTGTGGTGGTGAGGTTGTGCAGGCCGTCGGCCAGGTTTGGTGCCGTGAACGACCAGTTTCCGGTACCGTTGGCAGTCGTTGTTCCCAGTGACGTGGTTCCGTCGAAGATTTCAACGGTGGCGTTCGCTTCCGCTGTGCCAGAGATTGTGGGCGTTTCGTCGGCGGTGATGTCGTCAGTATTGGACGAACCCGTGTCGCTGCCCGCATCCAGATCCGGAGTAGCGGGAGTGGCGGGTGCGGCCGTATCGATGGTGACTGTCAGAACTCCCGAGGCGGCACTGACGTTGCCGGCGGCGTCCGTGGCCGCGGCGGTCAGATTATGCAGGCCATCGGCAAGTGTTGAAGCGGTGAATGTCCAGTCTCCAGTGCCGTTGGCCGTCGTTGTTCCCAGCGACGTTCCTCCGTCGAAGATTTCGACGATGCCGTTCGGTTCCGCTGTGCCGGAGATTGTGGGCGTTGTGTCGGCGGTGATGTCGTCAGTATTGGACGAACCCGTGTCGCTGCTCGCATCCAGATCCGGAATTCCGGGAGTGGCGGGTGCGGCCGTATCGATGGTGACTGTCAGAACTCCCGAGGCGGCACTGACATTCAACGCTGTGTCTGTCGCGATGGCGGTGATATGGTGCGTTCCGTCAGCCAGAGCCACTCCGCTGGTGATTGACCATGTTCCTGTGGTAGCGTTGGCGGCCACAGTTCCCAGAGAACCTGTCACGTCAGAGAATAATTCCACTGTGCTGTCAGGTTCTGCCGTCCCTGAGAACGTTGGAGTCGTGACGTTGGTCAGGTCGTCGGTGTTTGACAATCCCGAATCACTGACGGGATCAAGATCCGGAGTTGATGGCGGATTGGGAGGCGTGATGTCCACAATCTTGATGACGACATCATTGTTGTCCGTTCCGCCGGCGTACGTGATCGTGGCGGTTTCGCCAGAGCCAAGAAAGTCGGTACTGATCACCGCTCCTTCGGCTAATCCTGCGAATGTTCCGCTGACCGTATCTGTGCCATCGTTGTTGATAATCAAGTACGAATCGCCGCCAGCCGGGACGTGACCACCGAACGAAGCCGTATTCAGAGCGACGTTGCTGCCAATCGTGACCGAACCATTAACGTTCACCTGATCATGGAATCCGGCACCGTTTCCGGCCAAAGTGCCTCCGATCTCAATCGTCAAGCTGCTGTTGGAGTTCTGCAGGTAGTTTCCAGAAATATTCAAGATTCCCGGAGACAGGCCGGGGTCAAAGTTGCTGTTGATAACGTCGACGTCGGTATTGATCGTTCCCACGCCCAAAACACTTGTGACGGTATTGAATCTGGCGTGAACATCGGACTGAATGTCACCCGATACCCGATTCGTGTACCTGCCGCCGCTGCTGAAGAATGCAGGATGGATCCCCGTATCGACCAAACCACTGTTGTCGAACGAGTTAAAGAGATGAATGTACAGAGACGAGGAACCAGTGACTTCAATCAGCCCGCTGTTGAAATGATCTGCTCCTGATTTGTTAATTCGCTGATCAGCCTTGCCGCTGGTAAAGCTAACTGTTCCCCGGTTATCCAACACAGCATTGATGTAGTGGGGGATGGTTGGCAGTCCGTTGGCGATCCCGGTGTTGGTCGTTCTGATCAGAGCACCGACTTCATTGACGATTGTTCCGGCGGTGCTGGTCAGCAGATTCCATTCCAGCCCTGCTGTGGTCGTCTTCTGCGAATGCAGGGTGACGGTGCCACGGTTGGTCATGCCATTGGCCAGCGTCAGTTGAGAACCTTCGCCGTACACGTTCTCTGTCTGAATCGTGATCGATCCTGTTGTCTCGTTGACGACGGAACCGGAAAACGCGTTGTCGAACCCCCGTACCAGCATGCTGCCGTTGTTGATCAGGCTCGCAGAAATCTCACTCGGATTCACATCACCAGTCGTGTCACGCATGTCGACAGAAGCGATTGCCCCAACGGTTAATGTCCCCGTCCCTGCCCACACGGAGTTGTCCCACGTTACTGCACCGGCTGTCACATTGGATCCACCATTGACGGTCAGCGTTCGGCCGGTCGCGGAGAGGGTGGCGTTGGCTGAGTTCAAAGTAAAGCTGCTCAGGTGTTCTGTCGTTTGGCCCAACGCGATGTTCACGTCCAGATTGACCGTGTACGGTGATCCCGTCAGGTCGATGGTGACATCATCGCCGGTGGCCGGAACAACGTCGTTGTCCCAGTTGGCAGCATCGCTCCAGTTCGAAGTCGCACCGCCGCCATCCCAGACAGCAGCCGCCAGGAGGCAGCGGTCTTCGAGGTTTTCGATGCGTGATGGATTCGACCTGCGGCGACGAGAAGCAGTTTGGCGGCTGGGTCGACGAATGAGTGACTTCAGAAATTCGTACATGAAACGGCTCCTGGCAGTTTGGACTTATCGACTGATTGAAACCTGCAAAATCGTGATGCTGGCGTTTGTTGAAGGCTGGTGTCGTATATTTGGAACATGACATGTCCTGATGAGTCCCGGCTTCTCGTATCGAATGCACGGTGCACGCCTGTTCTGAAGGTATGAACGCATCGAATTTCGCAGGCGGACAAAACGGTCGAAAACATCCGCGAAAAGGTTAGGCGTCTTGTCATGACACATCGCGGGGATGAAAACCTGACGGCAAGCCGGTCGGACAGCTCCGGAACAACGGCGGTGTGACCGAATGTCTCTGGAGACTTCTGCGGACAAAACCGCGGCCAGACTTTGACCCTACCCGGCAGACGGGGTACCCTTGGGGCTCAGCTTGATTTCAATCACAGTTATCAACGGACATCGCGCCCCTCGTGTCGTTGAGCTGTAAATCGACCTATCCAGCGCAATTTTGATATTGTCGTGAACGATGCTGGCTCGTGGGAGTAGCGAAACTGCAATTGAAAAGCGTCTTTCGCGGCCACAAGGCAGCATGAAACGCATGTAATCATGCGAAAGCCAAATGCCCAAACTAGACCAGTCACGGTTTGATGCTCTGGTGGCTCGAGTGCGCGCGGGTGAACAGGAAGCGGCTGCTGAACTGGTGCGCCTCTATGAACCGGAAATCCGTCGCGAAGTGCGTCTTCGTCTTACCAGTCCGCAATTACGGCGCACACTGGATTCGGTGGATATCTGTCAGAGCGTCTTTGGGAAGTTTTTCGTCAAAGCGGCCCTGGGTGAGCTGGAATTTGACCGCCCTCAGCAATTGCTGCGTTTACTATGCCAGATGGCCAGAAACAAGGTCATCGACCGTCATCGACGAGAGCAGGTACGACAGCCGGCTCACGACGGAAATATCGTGAGCCTCAGTGCCGTGAATCCGGTGGCACAGACGGAAACGCCCAGTCAGATACTGCAGAGGGATGAGTTGATTTCCAGAGTGTCCCAGCTACTGACGAAAAAAGAACGGGAGATCGCCGCTTTGCGGCGGGACGGTGAGCCGTGGTCCGTCGTTGCCGAACAGGTCGGAGGCACTGCAGAGTCTGTAAGGAAATCGCTGGCCCGAACATGTGATCGTGTCATCAATGAACTGGGTATTGAACCCTGAGAGGTTTCGTTGTGTCGGGCAGTTCTCAGAATTCATGCAGCGAGCCCTGTGATACTGAAGCTTCTGCCGTGACACGGAACGGCCAAAGCGGGCGAGATTCCCTGGAACAGCTTTGTCAGCAGATCCTTGAGGACCAGTGGAAGAAGGTCGGGACGTCTGAGTTTCCGTCAGCAGAAGACATATTTGGACGGTTTCCCGAGTTGCGGCAGGTACCCGACAGGCAGGTGGACATCGTCTACAACGAATTCCTTATTCGGAAAGAGGAAGGAGCGGCCGAGCAGTTGTCGAGTCCGGAGACATACCTGACTCGTTTTCCGGAGATTGCCGGGGAACTGCAGAATCAGTTTCAGCTTCATGCCTGTCTTGAAGAGGAACTGGGGGACTCGAACGACCAGAAGAGTCCCTTAAGTTCATGGAGCTCGATCCACAACGGCTTACCCCGCAGTCTACAAGGGGCCACAATTGAGCAGCGGTATGAGATTATTGAGAAGATTGGCCAGGGCGGGGCTGCGGATGTCTATCGAGCAACAGACCTGCGGCTGAAGAGGGATGTCGCCTTCAAGATTTCACGCTCGCCGTTCGACCCGGATTCCCGTCCATTTCGCAGATTCATGAGAGAAGCAGAGTCAGCCGCGCGGCTGTCGCATCCAGGGATCGTTCAGGTTTATGAGTTTGGTGAGTCTCACGGGCGGCCGTTTATCGTGGGGCAGTTGATTCACGGAGGAACCATGGTGGCTCGTGTTCACGTCGCCACCGAAGATCCTGCGACTGCCACCGACTGGATGGTTCAGCTGTGTGATTCAGTCGACTACGCTCATCAGTGTGGTGTCGTACATCGCGACCTGAAGCCGGCGAACGTCCTGTTTGACAATAATGACCGACCACTGATCACCGACTTTGGACTGGCCTCGCTGCTGGAAAAGGATTCAACGCTCACGGAGCATGGCGATATGATGGGGACGCCGGCATATATGTCGCCGGAACAGGCCGCCGGAATCAACGATACTGGTCCTGCCACCGATGTTTATTCTCTGGGTGTTATTCTTTATCAGTTGTTGACAGGCAGTCTTCCGTTTTCCGGATCGGCGACTGCGGTGTTGAATCAGATTGTTAACCGACAACCCGCAGAGCCTCGCCAGCTGAATCGGACGATCCCCGCTGATCTACAGACCATTTGCCTGAAAGCAATGTCAAAAACCGCCTCAGATCGCTACCCGTCCGCACACGTACTGGCGGAAGATCTGCGACGATTTTCAAGAAATGAACACATCCTGGCACGGCCTGTTGGCTCTGCAGAGAAGCTTGCGCGTCTGGCAAGACGTCATCCGGGTGCCAGTACGATGGCGCTGTTGCTGACGGTGGTCTCGGGATTCGCGTTTGGGGGGGCGTTGCAGTATCTGAATGTTGTCAGCCAGCGAAATCGCGCGACCGAAGCAGAAGCAATGACTCTGAAACTGCTGGCTCAGGATGCCGCTGCGGCCGGTCAGTTGGCTCAGCAGCAGGGGCATACCAAAATCGCCGTGGAACGCTTTCAGGACGCGATTGATCGTGGATTTACGGACACCGCTCCATTGCATTTGAGAATGGCCGCCTGCGAAATCGTCAATGGGAATCTGGGGGCGGCGACTACGCAGCTTCACGCGGCCCAGCAGAACATCATGCAGGGATCGCACAATGCCAATGTCGGCCTTCTTAAGGCGCAGCTGGCCCTGTTGGGCGTTGAAGAATACGGAGCCCCCGCCACTCTGCTGCAGGTCGTTGAAATTGAGCATCTGGCCGAGGCGGATCGATATTTCCTGTCCGGCCTGCGTGCGGAAGGTTCGCTTCCCGCGCTCGAACACTTCAGGAAGGCGATACAACTGGACAGCTACCACCACGGGGCGCGGCGGATGGCGAGCATTCTGGCGCTGAGTCTTGCCGACTTTGATCTGGCGATCGATCTTGCGGAAGCGTCGCTGCAGCTGTTTCCTGACGACGTTGACTTCGCACTCGTCGAAGCACTGGCACTCGCTGTAAAGGGACAGAAAGACGACGCCATTCGGTGCGTCGAACAGACAAACCTTTCGGCCGGCGAAAGACAGAAATGGATGGCACTTGCAGATTTCGTCGTTGGAGTCTGTCACGACCTGAATTCCGGCGGCGAACGGGTTTTCTACGGAGCCCTGTCTGTGGATGGTGCGGAATTGTCTTTTGAGAAGCTGGTTAGTCTGTTGGCACAGTTTCGGAGCGAATTTCTGCCCCTGTTAAGAAGTCGGCGCCGGACTTTGCCGCCGAATACGGAACAGGCATTTTTTGATTTTCTGAAAGTCCAACAGAACATTACGTCTGCCGACGGACTGTTGAACGTGCTGTCTGGTCTTGGTGCGGATTCTGCAGATTCCAAGTTGTTGAAGACCGGACTTGCGATTGTTGCAGCACATCCGGAAGCAACCCTCAGCACTGTCATCGCCCGAAAGCTGCTGGACCTGGGGCTTGCAGATGTGGACGATCGCCTGAAGATTCAATTCTTCTACGAGAATGCCATTACTTCGAAGGGATTTATTCGCGACGTGCAGCAGCATGCTCGCGTGGGCGCATTTGCAGTCGCCATTTACCTCGACCGTGTCGATCATCATGAGCCAGAGAAGAACAGGAAGCGAGCCTTCGAACTGCTGGAAGCGATTGAACCGGACACCGTTACCGAACTGAACACGGCTCGCATTCTGACGCTTGTGCCACTGACGGAAGAGCGGTGGGGTCTTTCGGCCAGGTTCGTTTCGCGTTGGATTCAGCTGGCACGGAATCAGGATTCTGATGAAAAGCTTGTCGACGCGCTCTGGCATCACGCCCTCATCCTGCGGAGTCGGGGGCAGTGGTACAAAGTACTGCAGGTCTGTGACGAGATACAGCAGCTCGCGCCGGATGCAGTGACACGACGTAGTCCCGTGGATCCCGAAGGACTGCGGGGTCAGGCGTCTGCTGTTCTGACCGACGCACTGGGCGTCACCGCTCAGGGATTCAGCTGGTCATGGCTGTTCGAGCCAGCCGTGGAACACAAGAACTGGAAACTGGCTGATATTGCTCTTCGTCAGCTGCAGCAGACTAAGGGATTTGCTGCAATCGAACGCGTGCGTCTGGACATGTATCGTGAGCTGCTGGATGCAGCTAAAGCTGAGGACGCAGTTGAGGTCGTTCGAATTCTTGATCAGATGAACGATCGTTGCGGGAGTATCTCCACAACTCTGACACGGCTTCGCCAGAAAATGCTTGGGGCGAGCGAGCAGCCACGACCCCCATCCGAATGAGGACCGTCGTCCGCCATTCAATCCGTTCGAACGAAGCAGCCATGTTGCAGTCAGTCCGGCTCACACATTCAGGAATAATACCGTACGATCAAAACGGCGGGTCTTCATCAGAGGCGAAAGTTTCGCCATACGGAACATCAGCCGCGCCCGGTGCGTCGTCAACAGGGCTGTTGCCAGCGTTGAGAATTCGGAAGCCGGTAGCTTCTGCACTCAGGAAGTACTTCACCTCACTTTGTTCATCACGTTGCCACTTTCGGCCGCTCAATCGAAAGGAGATCTCCACTTCGGCACCGAGGGACAGCTGGTCAGCGTCGTCGCACGCATCCTGGATGAATTCCATGGGAAGGTAATTCGTAAAACGACCGGTATCCTGCTCAAGAACTACCAATCGCTTGCGAAATCCCTTCTGTCCGTACGTTTTCGTTTCTTCAATAACGTGGACTTTGCCTTCGACTTTCCCGGTACTCATGATTCGTTGCCGCTGTGTTGCTTCCGAAATGGTAATGAACTGTTGCGGATCGTAGGCACATTCTCATCCGTTCTCAAGTTGCAATGGGGTTCCCCGTGCGAGTTGCGCCGGAAGTCTCGAGCACTACCACTCAGCACTCGCCGCCAACCACGATCCCGTCATCGGCCCACCAGCATCGCCAGGTACTCCTTGGCCACTTTTGCAACGGTTGCCATGTTACCGGACTGTGGGATCAAACTTTGAATGATCTCTCCGGGTGTTAGCTCTCTGGATGCCGGGCCGGTTATGAAGTTTGCCGGCAATGGCTGCGGCAACAGATTGTTGCGTTTTGCCAGACGCATGGCTCGACGCAGATGCCACGCTGATGTCACCAACCCAACACGTTGACCAGAGTTGGAAAAACGTTCACCAAGTGTTTTCATTTCCTCGGATGTGGTTCGCCCGCCATGGATTTCAATCGCTGATTCCGGGACCGCCAGTCGGATGAGAATGTCCTGAGATTGTTCGGATGCATCGAACGACGACGCGTTCATTGAAGCGATTCGTTTGCCCGTACAGATCAGATTCTGAGCTACACCCGCATGATAGAGTTGGGCGGCCAGGATCAGTCGGTCGCCCGAGCCATTGCCCTGGTGCCGCTCATTGGCCCCTTGTGAAGCGCCGCCTCCCAGGACGATGACGTAATCAAATGGCTGCTGGTCCAACGGCCTGATTTCCACATATGGGTCTTCCAGACTATGGGCCAGCCATGTTGCGACAAAATAGTTGCCGAGGCCGGTGAATATCAGCCACACAACAACCAGCGTCCGTGTAAGTCTTATCGCCCCCACCGAACGCGCTGCAACAATGCTGCACGACAGCAGATACCAGATAATTCCACACGGCATCGCCAGCGACGTCGCAATTTTCTGGGCGGCCATGCTGTCGTAAAATAGCCAGATTCCCGCAAGTAGAATCAGAGTTGCGACGCCCATGCGAAACAGGAGTCGGACGATGCGGACGTCGTGCGTGGCGTTGTGGTTCGTCAAGGCAACTGATCTTCGTTGTAATCGGTAGTGCGACCTGGAGAGGCGACCGCCTTGTTGCACAGCTGCAACGACCGACAATCGGAGTTACGTATCGTATGCAGTCGCAACAGGCTTTGACACCGAATTCAGCATCTACTCTGTCAGCAGGGTGCGCTCAAGGATTACGGTATTTCAGGCGACGAGCGACTTCCAGTATTGATTCCACTGTTTGCTGTACATATTTGCGCAGAGTCCGACCATTCGGTTGACACGTCTGACTCGCCACCTTGCTCCTGTTTGCTTGAG
>JAAERP010000141.1 GCA_024230215.1 Fuerstiella sp.
CTCAAGCAAACAGGAGCAAGGTGGCGAGTCAGACGTGTCAACCGAATGGTCGGACTCTGCGCAAATATGTACAGCAAACAGTGGAATCAATACTGGAAGTCGCTCGTCGCCTGAAATACCGTAATCCTTGAGCGCACCCGTTGAAAGGTTGAAAGGTGATGCACGCCTCATGGTTTCATTTCATCAACGAGACGGTTAGACTTTTTCCCCTCAATTTATCGGCAACTTCCCGCCAGATCCCAGAGAACAGAAAGACGACGATGAAGCGAAACAAGATAGCATTGGCCACAAAGATGCTGGGCATTATCGTGCTGGTCGGCGGCGTGTCCTTCGCAGCAGTCAACGCCCCCGACGTGTTGTTTCCGGATTGGTCCGGCCCAACCGCCGGTAGCTACGATAAGCCGTCCGCAGAACTTGGTAATAAGACCTCAGCCCGTCGTCCCTGGAGTGTTGAAACAGTGGCGTCGGCGGTCGATGGCAAGCCTCTGGATGCAAAACCGGTCTCTGTCGTGGGCGAGATTGTCGACCTGTCCTGTTATCTGCAGGTTGGCAAACATGGCGACAAGCATCGCTCATGTGGACAGAAGTGCGTAGCTAACGGTCAGCCGGTTGGACTTCTGGCCAAAGACGGTTCGCTCTACATGCTGATCGACGAAGAACACAACTCTCGCCGTGATGGATTGACTACCTTTCGGAAAGCGGCCATCGAGCATATGGCGCACATTGTGACGGTGAACGGATCTCTGTCTGAAGTTCATGGCCAGAAGGCAATCTTTGTTCAGGGCTACCTGAAGCCGGCAGGTGAAAACTAAACATGAGACATCAACGATTCCCGACCCAGACCGTCGGCCTGCTTATGTTCTGCGCAGTCGTGTCGTGTGCGGTCACCGGGCAGTGTGAGGATGAAGAACCCACGCCGCCTCTGGGGCTGCCACCGGTCTACTATCCGGACGACAATCTCTATTCCAAAGACAAAGCCTACCTCGGCAAGCTGCTCTTTTTTGACAAGCGTCTTTCGTCGGATGGCACTGTGTCCTGTTCCAGCTGTCACCGCGTAGAGGCTGGCTTAACCGATGGTGCCGCTTTTGCGACAGGGATCAATGACCAACAGGGAGGCCGTAGCGCGCCAACCCTGATTAACCGGGGCTACAGCACGGCTCAGTTCTGGGACGGCCGCTCTCCTTCGCTGGAGGCTCAGGCCATCGGGCCCATTGCGAGTCCCATCGAAATGACCAATGAGAAGGATCCGGAACGGGCGCATCAGACGTGCATAGACCGGCTGCATAAAGTTCCCGAGTACCGTGCTCGGTTCAGCAAAGCGTACGGAAACGAAGACTTTACGATCAAAGATGTTGGCAAAGCGATCGCCACGTTTGAACGCACCATAATGTCAGGCAATTCGCCTTTCGATCGCTATAAGAACGGTGACAAAGACGCGATGTCTGCTGCTGCAATTCGCGGGAAGGATATCTTTTTCAACAAGACGGCCTGCGATAGTTGCCACCTGGGCTTCAACTTCACGGATGGCTCGTATGAAAATATCGGTATAGGCATGGACAAGCCAGTACCCGATCTGGGTCGCTACGTCGTCAGCAGGCGTGAAGAAGACAAGGGATCATTCAAGACACCCACTCTTCGCGAAATCGAGCACACGGGACCGTATATGCACGACGGTCGGCTGAAGACACTTGAAGAAGTGGTTGAGTATTACGATAAGGGAGGAATCCCGAATCCGTACCTCGACGAACGCATGAAGCCCCTGAAACTGAGCAAACAGGACAAGCAGGATCTTGTCGCGTTTCTCAAATCATTGAGCGGCGAGGGGTGGCAAATGAAACCCCCAGTCAGCTTCCCGCCGTCCAGGAAATGACTAAAAACCGCACGCCATCCTGTCCCCGGGATGGGGCGTGTGTTTCGAATCAGTCGCTGAAACCAGACTGGACACGATACGGATCTGAAAGAGACCGGGTCTCTGGCTATGCACAGGCAGGTGCGAATCGTTGCCCGACGGGTGCGGACTTTTATTGACCATCAACAGAAATAAGAATGATGAAGAACTCCGTGATGCTGACCGTACTGGCAGTCATGTTCATTACCGTCTCAGCGAACGCCGCGCACCAGGCCAACGGTATCAAGATCGGTGAAGTGTCTGCGAACACCGCGATCATCTGGACGCGTTTGACTGCAGCCGCCGAGCGGAACGCTGACGGGAAGCCATTCCCGAAGAACAACGACAGACAACGAAGGTCGCTGCCATACGACAACCTGGACGCGATGGAGGGCGCAGTGCCCGGTACGACGGGCACTGTCCGTCTTCGCTACTGGCCCCAGGACAGTAGCGCCGAATTGATCACTACCGACTGGCAGGAGGTTGCCGCCAATCACAACTACACGCACCAATTCTCACTCTCCGGTCTCACTTCAGGAACGAAGTATACCCTCATTGCCGAAGCGCGTCCGGAAGCCGGAGGCGAGATCAATTCGACGGTGAAGGGGTCCTTCGTGACAGCTCCGACGCACGACGCGGCCGTGCCCGTTCGGTTCTCGGTGGTTACGGGACAGGATTATCCGCGCCGCGACGATCCGGCAAACGGTCACCAGATCTATCCGCGCATGCAGGAACTGGGTGTCGACTTTTTTGTTCACACCGGGGACATTGAATACTACGACAAAGCTCAGCCCTTCGCTGACAACGTTGATCTGGCTCGGTTCAAGTGGAATCGTCTTTACGCGATGGCTTACCAACGCAACTTCCACAACCATACCGCCAGCTATTTCATGAAGGACGATCATGACACCCTGAGGAACGACTGCTGGCCGGGACAGACCTATGGAGATCTGACCTGGGAACAGGGACTCGCGCTATTCCCTGAGCAGGTCCCAATGGGGACAAAGACTTACCGAACGATCCGCTGGGGAAAAGACCTGCAGATCTGGCTTGTCGAAGGCCGTGACTTCAGGAGCCCAAACAGAGCAACAGACGGCCCTGAGAAGACGATTTGGGGCACGAAACAGAAGAAGTGGTTCTTTGACACGGTCGAGGCGTCCGATGCCACATTCCGCATCCTCATCAGCCCGACTCCCGTTGTCGGCCCGGATCGCGGTAACAAGAACGATAACCATGCAAACGTGGGGTTCACGCATGAAGGCAACCAGCTTCGAGACTTCATCGGCCGACAGAAGAACATGTATGTCGTCTGCGGCGACCGGCATTGGCAATATGTTTCCGTCGATCCTCGCACAGGTGTTCGCGAGTATTCCTGTGGACCGACAACCAACAAACATGCCAGCGGATTCAGCGAAAAGAACCGTTCTGACATGCATCAGTACCTCAATATCGTCGGTGGCTTCCTGCGCGTTGAGGTAACGCGGGACCGGGGAAATCCGGTCGCAATCTTTCGGCATCACGCAGTGACCGGCAAAGTACTGAACGAAGACGTCCAGGTCGTCCGTTAACCATCACACCGATTCCGGTTCCTGCTGCCGTACCGCTATTGCAGATTCTGACATGAAACCACTGCTGCTGTTTAGCGTCGTTCTGACGTCCACCGTCGCGGAGTCCGCCGACTGGCCGCGTTTTCGCGGACCCAACGGAACGGGGATCAGCGACGCGAAAAGCATCCCCACATCGTGGACGGCCGACGACTTTGCGTGGACGACCGACCTGCCTGGACAGGGCCACGGTTCGCCGATTGTCGTCGGCGATCGCATCTATCTGCTGTCCGGTGATGAGCAAACCGCAGAACGCTTCGTTCTGTGCGTCAACGCGACCGATGGTGAGTTGCTCTGGCGAAGAGGATATACCTCGACACCCGCTGAGCTTCATCGTGACAATAACTATGCCTCATCGACTCCGGCAGCTGACGCGGATGGAGTGGTCGCGGCCTGGACATCGCCAGACTCCTTCATGCTTGTCGCGCTAAACAATGATGGTAAAGAGGTATGGCACCGTGACCTGGGAGAGTACAAGTCCGCATGGGGAGGAGCTCCGTGTCCCATTATCGTCGATGACCTTGTGGTGATCCTGAACGATCAAATGGATCCAAAAGTGATGGCACGGTTCCTGCCGAAAGGCACAGAGATCACGGGGCCCGGAAGAAGTGCTGCGATTGCGTTTGATCGGGCAACCGGAAAGATCCGTTGGGAAATTGCTCGTCATACAGTCATCGCCGGCTATGCGACTCCCTGCGTCCGCCAACTCGACGACGGCAGAAAGGAAATCGTATTCTTCGGTACGGGCAACGGCATGACAGGAGTTGATCCTGCAACCGGAAACGTCAACTGGGAACTGAACGACGCGTTACGCTCACGAACCGTCATGTCACCAGTACTTGCCGGAGATCTGATTATCGGAAGTCACGGGTTGGGAATCGTGGGTGATAAACTGGTTGCCGTGCGTCCGCCCAACGAACAAGACAAAGACGCGGAGGTCATCTTCGAATTGCGAAAATCGATCCCTCTGGTCCCGACCGCAATCTACACGAATGGACTGTTGTTTATGACCTGTGAAACAGGAATCGTCACCTGCGTTAACGCAACAAACGGCAAGGAAGTCTGGCGAGAGCGAGTCCGAGGCAAGTTCTACGCTTCGCCAATCTGCATCGATGACAGGCTGTTTTGTGTCGATCGGAGTGGCAATGTGATCGTGCTTGCCGCCGGCCGAAATTTCGCTCAGCTGGCCAGCAATCCACTTCCGGACGACTGTTTTGCAACCCCGGCTGTGGCGAACGAGTCCATCTACTTCCGCACGGCTTCTCAGCTAATTGCGTTAAGAGGTGGTGAAGGGCTGTGATCTGCGTTCGCAACGATAGAAGAAAATTCTCGCGCAGCAGCTGTTAGGTCCCGCAGAGCCCCGGTCTCGTGAAGAGACCGGGGCTCTGCCTGTGAACGATCGTACATAGAACTGCGGTAACAGCAGCCGGTAGCGCGGAACGATGCCCTCGCGGTTAGACCAGGCGGGCTGAATGCGACCGTTGATGGACTATTCGCCATCCAGACTTCGATGCAGCTTCCGCAGGGCTTCGCCTTCGATCTGACGGACACGCTCGCGAGTCAGGCCTATCGACTCGCCGATTTCCTTCAGCGTTCGAGGTTCGCAATCGTCCAGACCGAAACGCATTCGCAGGATGGTGGCTTTCCGCGTGTCCATTTCCTCCAGCAGGCGAAAGACGTGCTTCAGATTGTCGCTGTTGATCAGCTCGTCTTCCGGACCAACGGTGCGTTCATCAGGCACAATGTCACCGAGGGACAGTCCTGACTCGTCCTGTTCGGACTGTGGAGACGCGTTATACAACGCGATCGCCCTCTTCACGATCCGTAGTTTCTTCTGCGGAATTTCCAACTCCTGGGCGATGTCTTCGGGAGTGGGAGTGCGCTTGAGTTCTTCCGCCAGCTTGGCCGAAGCACGCCGCCATTTGGACAATAGCTCCACCATATAAGCCGGAACGCGAATCGTCTTGGCGGTGTTGACCAAGGCTCGCTTGATGGATTGTTTGATCCAATAGCTGGCATACGTGCTGAACCGCGTGTTCATATCCGGATCAAATCCTTCAACTGCACGCAACAGGCCCAGGTTGCCTTCTTCAATCAGATCCTGTAGAGGCAGCCCTTTATTGGAATAGCCGCGAGCAATGTTCACGACCAGCCGCAGGTTTGCTCGCACCATGCGATCGCGGGCCGCCGCATCGCCTGCGGTAATGGCGCGAGACAGGTCCTTTTCATCCTGTGCGGTCAGCAACGCCGTCTCGTTGATCTCGCGAAGATAGGTTTCGAGCGGAGTTTGTACACGTGAACCGGAACGTGATGGGGCAGTGGTTGTCTGAGCCATTAAATTACTGCATTCGATTGAGGGTGGAGACAAACGTGGGGCGTCGCGGTACTGACGCGGAACCAACAACTGGGAGCCGGGTCGTCGCCGAAATCCGGTTTCAGCGTGAAACGGTCGGGCACACATTCACGATCACCTGATGGTCCATGCGCGCCGTCTGCTTACTAAGTGGCTATCGGCGAAGCACCTGATTGCAGTCCACTGACTTTGCGCAGAAAGTGCCGGTACGGGACACCCGTCAGCAATTGCCTGCTCAGCTCCTTGAACTGGCAGGGCAAAACGCGCCGTTATAACCCCTGAAATCCTCACGAGAGGTGTTGTCGACTTGTTCACCGCGGCGTGTCAGATTGAGACATTTGGGACACAAACGATTTCCAATTGACTTTTTGACTCAGGTGTTTACCCTTTCGCAGTGTCAGGTCGATGGCGCGGCGATCGGGAATTGATGTCAATTTGATGGTTATTAAGGAAAGTCGTCTTGTCAGGCACAAACTGGACACGATCGAATGAAACTCAACAGGCAGTTGGCGGCGATGCGTGCAGCACATTGATTCAACTGTGCGGACGTCAGTTGGCCACCGCAATGGAAGCGGTTTCGCTTTCCAGCTTTCTTGCCAGTGAATTGCCGCAGGTCGCCACAGAGCTCGCCGCACAGTGGATCGCGGTTGTACGGAGGGTGCCGGGCCCGGCGTGGGATACAGTAGCGGAACACGGTCGTCATTCACTCGGTAAGTCGATGACGCAGATGTGGGACGAGTCACTTGACCGCGAAGCGGCTGGAATTGATAAGGCCAACGAAGGCTGGACGTCATTCGCGTTTCCGTTGGATCGCACAAACGGCGTGGGCGACCTGTTCGTAGGAGCCACTCGAAACGCCGGGCCGGACCTTTTATCGACGGGCGTGTTATCTACTCAGTCGTTTGGCCTGGCGCTAAAGCTGGCGGCACAACAGGCAGAATCACGCCGACAGGTTGATCGGTTGAAGTCGACACTGGACATCGCGTCAAAGTTGTCCGGCGCCGAGGAAACGGCTCCCCTGCTGGACCTGATCGCACACGAAGCCACTCGGCTGCTGGACTGTGATCGCAGCAGCATTTTTCTATGGGACCAGGAGCGTAACGAAGTAGAAGCTCGGCCCGCATTGGGAGTCAAGAACGGCTCCCTGCGGCTGCCTGCCCGGGAAGGTATCGTTGGTGAGACGCTGCGGACCGGCATCGCCATTGTTGTGGCTAAGGCCTATGACGACCCTCGGTTCAACAAGGAGGTTGATCAGCGAAGTGGCTACAGGACTCGCAATCTGGTGTGTGTGCCATTGCGAGATTCTGACGGCACGATTGTCGGAGCGTTTGAGGCGATCAATCGCAACGGTGACCACGCATTTTCGGAAGACGACGTTGACTGTCTGCAGCAACTGGGAACTCAGGCTGCGGTCGCACTGCGGAATCTACGAGAACGAAGCCTGTTGAACAGAAGTCGCGACCAGTTGGCAGAGAAGGTCACCAGCCAGGTTGAAATCGTAGGCACAAGTGCCGCCATCGTGGCTCTACGAGACACGATCGGTCGCCTGGCTTCGACCGATCTGCCCGTGCTTGTGCTTGGTGAAAGCGGTACTGGTAAGGAAGTGGTGGCGAA
Organism: Fuerstiella sp.; assembly: GCA_024230215.1. Taxonomy (GTDB): domain Bacteria; phylum Planctomycetota; class Planctomycetia; order Planctomycetales; family Planctomycetaceae; genus Fuerstiella. Next base: position 7,460 of record JAAERP010000141.1, read on the forward strand.
CTCAATCCATTTTGGTGGTGCGCGAGCGAACAGCCCGTTTGTGGCCTTAAACTGTGCTGCGATCGCGGAATCGTTGCTGGAGAGCGAACTGTTCGGTCACGAGCAGGGTGCGTTCACGGATGCCAGAGATTCTCGTCAGGGGAAATTCGAACGCGCGGATGGAGGCACGTTGTTTCTGGACGAAATCGGTGACATGAGCCTCGGTGGGCAGGCGAAACTGCTCCGCGTGCTTGAACAGAAAATCATCACCAGGGTCGGCGGTTCAGAGACGATTCCGGTGAACGTTCGGATCGTGGCGGCGACTAATTCCAATCTGACCGAAGCGGTCCGTGAGAAGCGATTTCGTGAGGACCTGTATTATCGCCTGAGCGTCGTGACGCTGGACCTGCCCTCATTGCGCGATCGTCCTGAAGATATCCTTCCGTTAGCCGAACATTTCCTGAGTCGTTTTTCAGCTCAGGCTCGACGACCGGGCCTGCAACTGACTTCCGACGCTCGCCGCCGCCTGCAGGCACACGCGTGGCCGGGAAATATCCGGGAGCTCCGAAACCTGATGGAAAGAGTTGCTTTTCTGGCTCCCAAGGATCGTATCGACGCCGACGACCTGGCATTTATCTTAAGTCCGGATCAGGTGGGCGGTCCTCAGCTGTCACTGGATCTCGGCCTTGATGGTGCCACGCGCGAATTTCAGAAGGAGTTCATTCGCCGCAGCATCAATCAGGTCAGCAACAACATGACAGATGCTGCCAAGCTGCTGGGGCTGCATCGTTCCAATCTGTACCGCAAAATGAAGCAGCTGCAAATGTCGGAAGTCATCGGCGATTCGGTGGAATGACGTTAGACAGAACACGTCTGAACTCAGTCAATGCAGCTGGCTTCGTTGTTGTGCGAGTGGCTACGCCCGCAACCGTGTCTGATGTTCGAAACCGAAATACTCGCAGCCTCTCCTGAATGATTGGCTGCTGTTTTCTTCGGGCGCGGCTTATTCCACGATTAAGACAACGCCGGTGATGTTGTCGCGTGAGCCGCCTTCCAGTGCCGCATCCACGAGCTTTTGAGCAATTTCCTGAGGATCGTTGGATGAGACAAGTAGTTCCTGAATCGCTCCGTCGTCGATACCGTCAGTCACGCCATCCGAACACAGATAATATCGATCGCCAGGTTCCGGCTTGATTTCACTGGCGTCTGTTCCGGACGAACCGTCTTTTGTTCCCAGGTAGCGATACAGAACATTGCGATACCGGTGAGTCTTCGCCTCTTCTTCGTTAATCGTACCGGCTTCCAGCAGAGCCTGAGTCAGAGAATGGTCTTTGGTCAGCTGTTGAAGATCGCCGCTGCGAAGCAGATAGACGCGACTGTCGCCCACGCCGCCGATGTAGAAATTCTCGCCCGCGCGGACAAGAAACACGACCGTTGTCCCCATGTTTCGAGCGGTCGGATCGACCTCGCTCAACGACATGATCTCTAAATTCGCGTAATCGACCGACTGATCGATGGCGTCAACAATCTCAGCCTTTGGGCCTCCATCAAACTTCAGCAACTGTTCCAGCTGTTTGGGAATCAATTCAACAGCCAGAGCGCTGGCTTTTTCACCAGCGTTCTGCCCGCCCATACCGTCTGCAACGATGAAGTATCGCTGCGATTCATCAACGACGTAGCTGTCTTCATTATTCTCACGGAAGTTGCCCGTGATGCTGACGTGGCCTGTTCGAATGGAAACCATTGATCGATCCGGAAAATCCTTCAAAGGAAGGATGCTTGTCTTCTGGTTATTCAAGTCACCGTTGGGCGGAACCGTCACTTCGTTTCACAAATTGTCCCAAACACGTCGCGGATTCCCAAAGTCGTGGCGTTGATCAGCATCTCACCGGCTTCGAAGCCGGCTGAGGTTCCCAACAGACGATTTTGGCTTTCCACCAGCTGAAAAACTCGCTGTTTCGTTGGCGGAAACTGAGTTCTATAGGCACGAATGGCCTCCAGTTTAATCTCCAGGGTCTCTGAAATATCGGAGATAAACCGGCCTCCTCCCTCAGGAAGGCTGAGGTTCTGAAGGCCCAAAGGATACCAAATCTGGTTCTGAATACGATGAACCGGCAGGTTTTCGAAGAGTTCATCCCATTTTGTGAGTCGCGAGTAAAAAATCGCCGCATCCGTGATCTGCATGGCCTGCCAGTGGTCGGGCGACGCCAGCGGTGTCTTGTCAGCGATGCCCATTACCAGTTTCGGTCGATAGCGACGGAACACTTTCGCCAGTTCCACTCGCTCCTCGAAACCATCGAACAATCGTCGATTCGGCAACTCCAACGTCTCTCGCACCTGGACACCAAGAACCCCGGCTGCCGATTGAGCCTCCTCCAGTCGAACTTCGGGCCCTGGACTCAGTGGGGTTGGTTCTCCATCCGTAAGATCCACAATGCCCACACGCAGTCCTCGGCGAACCATCGCTGCCAGTGTGCCTCCGCAAGCGATCTCGACATCGTCAGGATGGGCCCCGACTGCTATTACATCCAATGGTTCCGGGAGTTCCGGGTTTGTTCTGTCTGACACAGTGTTTTCCTGGGCAAAAGCGGATCTAAGTCGGTCGAGAAACTCACCATTCGTTCTGCCGGTATTATTTTGGCGACCAGAGAACACAGACCATTACAGCGTCTTACGCTGATTCGTGGCCGTGACAGACGCGTTTCGGCCTGAGAAAATGGCATGCCCACGAGCCATAACAGTTCACAACAGTAAATAAACTGATTGAGTTCCCCGGTCACAGTGCGAATCTGGTCGTGGGCATGTCGCACTACAGTAACTCGCGATGCCGTTTGCTGCTGACGGGAATGATCTGCAGCAGTTGTCGAACGATCTGCGTCTTTACCATTTCAGAACGACCTTGCCGGACTCGCCCGAAATCATGGCTTGAAAACCATCTTCAAAATCCGTGTACTTCATACGGTGCGTGATCACCGGACTGATGTCCAGGCCACTTTGCAGCATCACCGTCATCTTGTACCACGTTTCGTACATCTCGCGACCATAGATCCCCTTAATGGTCAGCATGTTGAACACAACGGTGTTCCAGTCGATGGCCATTTCTCCCGCCGGAATGCCAAGCATTGCGACTTTGCCGCCGTGGCAGATGTTCCCCAGCATATCCCGGAACGCCGACGGATTGCCGGACATTTCAAGGCCGACGTCAAAGCCTTCTACCATCCCCAGTTGCTTCTGCACGTCGGCCAGAGATTCTGAACGCACGTCGACGGCTCTGGTGACGCCCAGCCTGTTCGCCAGGTTCAAACGCCACGGATTGACGTCAGTTATCACCACATGGCGGGCACCGGCATGGCGGACGACTGCTGCCGCCATCAGCCCAATCGGACCTGCGCCAGTGATCACAACATCTTCACCGAGTACCGGAAACGAAAGAGCTGTGTGGACGGCGTTACCGAACGGATCAAAGATCGAAGCAATGTCCCGATCAATGTCGGCAGCGTGATGCCACACGTTGGTCATCGGCAGCGAAATATATTCCGCAAACGCACCTGGTCGGTTAACCCCGATACCTTCGGTGCTGTTACACAGATGTCGGCGTCCGGCCAGGCAGTTGCGACACCGGCCGCAGACAACGTGTCCTTCTCCGCTCACCACTTCGCCGGGGTGAAAATCAAGCACATTGGAGCCCACTTCCACAACTTCACCGACGAATTCGTGACCTACCACCATGGGCACCGGAATCGTCTTTTGCGCCCAGGCGTCCCATTGATAAATGTGGACATCTGTTCCGCAAATACCAGTGCGGTCAACCTTGATCAGGACGTCGTTGACACCAACATCCGGCTCCGGCACATCTTCCAGCCACAGCCCCTGCGTCGCAGCCTTCTTAACCAACGCTTTCACGAATTCTCTCCGAATGTGTTGTATAGTGAGCGAACCGAGCAGTATGGTAGCCAACCCTGATTGAGCAATCCCATGTCATGCCGATATTGATGTCAATTGAGCCGGGAATCGCTCTTATTTGATCGTAGGGAACACAAGTATCCTGAACTGAAGCTTCAGAATCACGACCTCGAATTCCACGAAGTCGCGTTGCACAAGGGCGGGATTCCGGAATCGACAGCTCGTTTTGGTCGAACCGGGGACGTCGTGACTGTGCAGGAGGCCAGTGTGCGAGTACGATCGAAGAAGATCTGTCAGGTCTGTGCAGCAGATTTGACCAGGTGACTCGCTCCCCCAGCCCGCCTATACCATTCGCTCGAGGGTTTTAGGCAAAGCAAAACGTCTATCTGTCCGATCGTGATGACTCAGCATGCGGTAGATGCATTGCTCGTTGACCCAGTGAAGATTTAGTTGCGATATGATCAGCACAAATACAATTGACACGACCTCATCGTCAAAGTGGGACAAATTACCGGCGGCCGTCGTGCTTGTCCGATACGGTGTGGTGCCTCAAGTCGCGAGATTCGCCGCTCCGGATGAAGTTGTAGAGGCAATCGCTGAACGTCAGCTTCACGGTAGGCGAGTTGTTGTGGATACCGATCGCGGGACAGAGATTGGTCATTTGCTGGAACTCGTTCGCAACGCCGTCGTCAGCGATGACAAAGCGATGACCGGCCAGGTACTGCGGCTGTCGACTTCTGCAGACGAGGACCGATTTGTCGGGAACCGTAGAAATGCAGACCGTGAGTTCTTTGACTGGCAGACTCGCGTCCAGGACTGGGGACTGAAAGTGCAGCTGATCGACCTCGAATGGACGTTGGATCAAAAAAATCTCATTCTATACGTCCTGAACGGGCAGAATGCGGAAACCACTCGACTGGCACTTCTGGCGGCAGCGGCCGGCCTTGGAATTGTTCATGTGCAACCCGTCCAGGCTGACGGCATCGTACAGCAGACATCCGGTGGTGGTTGTGGCGGTGAGGGTTGTGGCTCCGGTGATTGTGGCAGCTGACGCCTGTCGTTCTTCTACTGCCACGTGAATGTACGCGTGGGACAACGTGACACACGCGTACCGCGACAATATTTCCGACTACGCTGAATTCCGCAGATCAATGTGAGATCTGTAACCACACTCGAATTCAGTGCGGCACCCTCGGTTTTTCCACCAGGGGTTAAGACAAATTCTTCAGTCAAAGTACAATTGAAATGACAGACGTTCGCTGCAAGCCACTTCGCATGGCCCTGATTGGGGGCGGAGGAGCTGGCTTTATCGGAAAAGTTCATGCGACCGCGGCAACACTCGACCGTGAAGCCGTGCTTGTTGCCGGCGCACTGTCGTCCAACGCCGAACGTTCCCGACGGGCCGCCGCTGAATTTGGCATTTCGCCCGACCGCGCCTACGGTTCCTACCAGGAACTACTGGAAAATGAGAGCCGCCGACCGAAGGACGAACGCGTCAACTTCGTATCGATCGCGACGCCCAATTTTACTCACTGCGAAATCGCGTGCGCAGCAATGGAGGCCGGCTTCCACGTCGTCTGCGACAAGCCCATGACAACCAACCTGAACGACGCACAGAAAATGGTGGCTGCCGTTCAGGACACCGGTCGAGTGTTCGCCCTGACGCATAATTATTCGGGCTACCCGCTGATGCGGCAGGCACGCGAGATGATCGCCAACGGAGAACTGGGGGAGATCATCGCTGTGCGAGCCACCTATGTGCAGGGTTGGATGCACGGTATGGAACCTGGTGCGCAGCAGGATCGAGGCGCATGGAAATCAGACCCCGAAAAGAACGGCAAAGCGGGATCGCTGGGAGACGTGGGGACACACGCATTTCACCTGGCGAGCTTTGTGACGGGCCTGGAGCCGGAAAAACTGCTGAGCGGCATGCAGTCGAATTCTGATCACCACGAGCTTGATGATTACGGACATGCGATGATCCGGTTTCGTCAGGGCGCAACGGGGATGATCACGTGGAGCCAGGTTACGCACGGGCGGTTGAACGACTTGTCGATCGAAGTCGATGGGACCAGGGCTGCGCTCACGTGGCGTCAGGAAGAGCCTAATCAACTATTTGTCCGGTCGCTGGGGCAACCCGTTCGCATCTACGAACGCGACCCCAATGCGGCGCACGCTTCCCCAACCGCGATTGCTGCCTGCCGGCTTCCGGGAGGACATCCCGAGGCGTTCTTTGAAGCGTTTGCCAATGTCTATCGCGACGCGTTCGCGGATATGCGGCAGGTTGACGCGGGTGAATCATGCGACCTGTCCACGTCACTGTACCCATCGGTGCAGGACGGCTACGCAGGAGTCCGCTTCATGGTACGGTGTCTGGACAGCAACGATTTGGACTCACAGTGGCAAAGCTGGTAACTTGCCGTTGTTGGCCCCTGTAACGGGTTGATTTCAATGCCTCACGATATTCGACTGGCCGGTCCGTGGGAATTTTCCGCTGATGACGGCTCCACCTGGGAACGTTGTATTCTGCCGTTCGATGTAGCGTCGCTGTCCGAGATGTCTGATGGGGCAATCGTCCGGATTCGACGAAAGTTTCACAGACCCAGCGGCCTTGAACCAACATCGATTGTCAGCATCATCGTGGTGGCGGACCGCGACGTGCCTGAAATCGCGTTGAATGATTGCGACATTTCCGTCAGTACCGTCGAGCGTGACCCGCAGCAGTCGTCTTCAGTTGACTGTCACTTTCGAGTCAAAGAGTTGCTGAACGAATTCAACACGCTCCAGATCTCTCTGGCCGTCGTGACAAGAGAAACGGTGTCAAGAATCGATTCGACCAGACTTAGAATCGTGGATAATTAGAGCGAGCTTCACCGAAGTGCGACGACTTCCGCCATCGTTTCGCTGCAGGATAGCTCGGCAGCCCCGCTACCCCGTCAAAGGCAGAACGTCGACGCCTGAATGTCCATGGCGTGGCCGATGTTCGCCCTGAGAGTCTTCGGGGGCTGGTTTCTTCTGAAACAGAACCAGAACCGGTCGACCACCGACAGGGCCACTCCGGTCGGTTGGCGACACAGTATTGGTACTGTCGGCACGTGATCGCATTGACGGTTTCACCTTTGCTGCAGCAAGGTTGCCGCCGATTCCATCGGCGTCTTGATGTTCGCCCGCATTCAGCTGAGCGATTTCAGTCACCAGCGTTCCGTTTCTCGGCACCACAACGAACATTTCACCGAAGTGTATGTCCGATCGAGTGGGTGTCTTCATTGATTCCGTCAGGCGAGCCAGCAACTCGTCACGATTGAAGTCGCCAATCTGCTGCGGATTCCATTCCGTTTGAACGTCTCCCCGAACGCCGTCCTTGACTTCAGTGTCCAACACGTCAAGAAGCTCCCACGACGTGTCGGCGGACGACATCAACACCCCCATCGTCTGGTCACCATTCAGATCGGTCTGGGACAGTGACTGGATCTCCAGTCCACTCTGCCCAATCGACTGACGCAACTTGCTGCTGAGTGCGGTGTGCTGAATTTCAGACACAGTGACGACTACGACCTGCCAGTCCCGAGAGTTCGCGGGCAAAACGGAGTCGTGCGGCAGTTGGCCACCTGCATCTGCGATGGTTGAGGCCGGTATTGAATCGGTCTGCGTGAGCAGCCCGGAAATAGGCACAGCGACGATCGCAATCGCGACAGCGGTCGCCAGAACCACGACCACGTTTCTGCGACTTTGAGCAGTGCTGTTTGCCGCAGTAGATTCTCCTGCCCGCGTTACTGTTGCCTGAGACGATTCAATCCGACTGCGGACCGTTGCGGAAATCTGACCACCTGGCTGCGTCGGTATGGCTCGCAGACAATCTCCAAGATAACGCCACTGCTGACGCACTTCTGTTTCCTGCGGCGATCGGCCTGTTGTCGGCTCTGTGGACGCCAGCTCATCGAATTCGGCGGACAACAGTTCTTCGGGGGATGGTTCAGACATTTGATCAGGGTGGGTGCGGGCTGCAGCAGAAATGGCGGGATAGAATACTGAGTTTAGACGCTCCGCGTCCGTAATAGTTCCGGCTTATCTGAAGATCACCTATTTTGACGCAAGGCGTTACAGCCACTAAACTTACAATGCATCACGCATCACACTCATTCGCCAACGGTAAGATTCTCCTGCTGCGACGACGTTGTGGGCGATTGGCCTTGTCCTCCCAAGAACATGGTACGACGGACGTAGCTTACCTGTGCGCCACGAGGACGCCGGCGCTGTGATCGTTGTGCTGGAAGCTTGTTTGCGGCTGAGTGCGTTGATTCGGCAGACGCGGGCAATTGCGCACGGCTGCTTCGCCGCCCTATTCGGAATTGTGTACAATTCCCCTAACTGACGTCATCGGTTCAGACACACGGGTATCGGGAATCACTAACATTGAATCAGTCATCACGAGTCGCAATCGTCACAGGCGCCGGCAGCGGAATCGGTCGAGCGGTGAGTCTGGCTCTGTTAGACGCGGGATTTCGTGTTGCTCTTGCCGGGCGCCGGAAGGACGCCCTTGACGAAACCTGTTCGCTGGTCAACGCCGGTGACATGGCCGCCGTGATTCCGACGGATGTGACGGATCCATCGTCAGTCGAGCAGTTATTCGCTCAGACTTCCTCGACCTTTGGGCGAGTCGACGTGTTGTTCAACAACGCCGGAGTCAGCGCCCCCGGGGATCTTCTGGAAGATGTTTCGTTCGCGGCGTGGCAGCAGGTTGTGAATGTCAATCTGACGGGCGCGTTTCTGTGTACCCAGGCCGCCTTTCGGCAGATGAAAGAACAGTCGCCGGCCGGTGGACGCATCATCAACAATGGTTCAATTTCAGCATTATCGCCGCGGCCGAATTCTGCGCCGTACACGGCGACAAAACACGCGATCACGGGACTGACGAAATCCTCGTCTCTGGATGGTCGCAAGTACAATATTGCGTGCGGGCAGATTGACATCGGCAACGCCGGCACTGACATGACATCCCGAATGAGTGCCGGGGTACCTCAGGCCAATGGTTCACTGGCGTCCGAACCCACGATCGACGTGAATCACATCGCGGACGCTGTCGTCTACATGGCCGGCCTGCCGTTGGATGCCAATGTGCCATTCATGACCGTCATGGCCACAAAGATGCCGCTCGTCGGTCGGGGATAAGGAGAGAAACGAGCCCGACTCAATTGTGAATGACCAGTATTCGTCGGGGCACGTTTTCCAGCCGAAAAAGACACCCGCTGCAGGCGCCCCCAGCAAGGTACAGGACTGTGGCAGCGTCATCAAATGCGTTTGATTGTGAGTTGACAGACAAAACTCAGGCCGCCATCGTTCCTGTTCCTGTACACTCCGATTCCTGGGGAGTCAGGGGCTGGTCCGATATGCGGTCGCCTCGCTGTTACCGGAGCCTGAAGTATGTCATCACCTGAAGGTAGCCCGTTTCGTCCGTCGTTTTCGCTGAGTGCGACGGCGCTGACGCAATTGCTGGCCTCCTTTGCGTGCTTCCTTGGCGCTTTCGTGCTGCCGATACAGTTTCCCGAATTCGGCCCCCTGTCGCAGCAGGTCCTTCTCATTCTGGCGGTGATCACACTGCTGCTGGGCAGCGGCAACGTTCTGTTCGGCCGACGACTCAGCCGGCTGTTGACGCGCGTAGGAAAGCGATCGCGCGTGGTGATTCCTCGCGAGGGCGTTGTGTACCTTGCCATCATGCTGACTCTTGCCGTTGGTGCGCTGCTGGGGCATCGGAACATGCCTTTGCTGGTGTTCGGCATGATGGCCGGACCATTTGTTCTGAATGGCTGGATCGTTTATGTCATGCTGAAAAACGTTTCGCTGGCCCGCCGCGTTCCTCGTCACGCGATGGTGGGCGAGTTTGTCGTCGTGGAGATTGAGGTCACCAACGGTAAACGCGTCCTGGCGTCGCACCTGCTGGAAGTGCGGGACCGCGTTTCGGGTGGCGAGCTGTCCAGAGGCAGTCGCGACGAAGAGGGGACCGTCACGTTCCTGCGAATTCCGGCACACGATTCACGGACCGGCCGGTATCAGCTTCGATTCGCCACCCGCGGACAATATCTGCTGGGACCAATGCGAGTCAGTTCCCGGTTTCCGCTCGGCATCGGAGAAAGAGGACAGATCGATTCGCAGACATCACAACTGGTTGTTCATCCACAGGTTGGCACGCTGCTTCCTGCCTGGCAAAGGCAACAGAAGGAATTGTCCGAAGCCAGCCAGCGAACGCAGTTGCGGATGGGTTTGTTTGATGACGAATTTCATCGTATTCGTGAGTTTCGTCCGGGCGACAACCCTCGTTCCATTCACTGGAAATCGACTGCCAAACGCGGTCAGCTGATGATTCGCGAGTATCAACAGAATCGCCACGCAGACTCGCTTGTCGTTCTGGATCTGCCCAGGTCGAGCGCGTGGAGCCACGAAGCCATCGAAATGGCGGTCAGCCTGGCGGCCACGATCTGTGTCGATCAAACGAAGTCTTCGTCCGGAGGGTACTACGTGCTGGCGATGGCGGCGCAGGAATCACGTCTGGTTTCCAGTCGTTCTCCCGGAGCGTTTCGTGAAGAGGCTCTGGATGCACTGGCGACGTGCCAGCCTTCCGCGATGGCGAATCTGGAAGACGTTTTCACAATGGTTGTCGCGGAACATGCGCTCCACGATGAACGAATCATCCTGATCACGCCTCGCCCTGCGGACGCAGCGGACGTACTGGCGAAGGTATCACGTGAATCCGGTTTTGAACGGCTTGACCTTGCCTCGCACACGTCCATTGTCGAAGCATCGTTGTCGGCGATGGCGGCAGTCATCGAATTACCGGACGAAGCTGGAGACGATCGACAGTCGCCGCCGCCACTGACGCAGCATGGCGACAACGGCAGTGCGCGTTCGGCGACGGCAGACAATGCTGCCGGACTGATGATGGAGGAGGCCGTATGAACAGGCCCGTCAACATCGAATCAACTTTTCACCGCAGCATTGTCTTTTGTGTATCGGCGGCGTCATTAGTGATGGCGAATGCGGAAGAGAACATATGGCCGACAGCGCTGACGCCTGTCGTTGCACTGTTCGCTTACATTCTGGTCGATCGGAAAAAGCTGATTTGCCTGCCCTTGTTGGGCGCCAATGCGCTGGGCATCATCGCGTTCATGGCCGCTATTGTCGAATTCCGGGGAAGCGACCTGCTGGGCAAACTTCTGTCGGGCGCTCATCTACTGGTCTACCTCACGTGGGTGGTACTACTGCTGAAGAAAGGGATCCGTCAGTTCTGGTGGCTGACGGCCCTCAGTATTCTGCAGATTTCGGTGGCGTCCGTACTGACCACCGACCCGTCGTTTGGCGCGGCACTGGTCTTTATGCTGCTGACGATGTTGTGGACACTTTCTGTGTTTACACTCTATCGGGCGCAGCTGCGGCTGGCACGATCGTCAGGTGGCGTCGAAGACAGTTTCAACATCGTTCAGGACGCAGGATTGTCAAGCGTCATCCTGATTCGAAACGGATTGCAGGTGGACTCCGATGAACGCTGGATCGGCTGGCGTTTCAGGGCCATTGTGGGGTTTGCGTTTGTCGCGTCTCTGGGAGTGGGCCTGGTCGCATTCGTGGCCTTCCCACGCGTCTGGGTCAATCAGGGAACGTTGCCACAGATGAAATCATCCCGCAACGCGCTGACACACCAGACGGGGTTCACCGACAACGTGGAGTTGGGAGAAATCGGTGAGATCATGCAGTCTGATGCCCGAGTGTTGCAGTTCGAGATCAACGACCTGCACAACGGCAATTCCGTCAGCCCGGATCAGTTTGCATCAGCGATGAAACTGGATGAAATCCTGTTTCGCGGCAATGCGTTGGGGTACTATAGCAAAGGTCGATGGACCAAAAGCACAGTTAGTGGACTCGGACCGGGCGATACCGAACACCGCGTTTACGATCTGCGGCCACGGGAATCTGACTTTCAGATTCATATTTCGCAGGATCCGCCAATTGGCACATTTGCTTTTGCCCCCGTGCCTGTTGTTAACGCCCGAAATCGAGAGCGAAATGGGAGAATCAATCAGCGAAGCTTTTCGTATTCTCTCATTCATGATATTCGCGAGGACAGGTCGCGGTCCCAGCCATTGAGTTTTGAAGTCTGGTGCAAAGCGGATCCGGGTCGTCGCATCCACGGCCCCGGCCAGCGCCGCCGTAACCCATCGGAATTCGAGAAAGCAGTCAGAAAGGTCTTCCCGACGCGTCGGCCCGACAGCCGTGAATATGCGGAGCGTTGCTGCATCACTCGCGGCCTTGACACTTCACTGCCCAGGCTGACTCAACAGGCAGTTCAGTTGTGTACGGCGGAAGATGGGGGTGCAGTATCTATACGTGAACGTGTCGAACGTATTTTCGCACACCTCAATACGTCGGGCGATTTCAACTATTCGTTGACTGTCGATATTGCCGATCACAATCTGGATCCGGTTGAAGATTTTCTAATGAACCGGAAGGTCGGTCACTGCGAGTATTTCGCGTCGACGTGTGCTCTGATGCTGCAGGCAGTGGGGGTACCGGCGAGAGTTGTTAATGGATACAAAGGCAGTGAAGTCAACACCGTTTCTGGACGTTCAGAGGTCAGGCAAAAGCACGCTCATACCTGGGTAGAAGCTTATGTCGATTACGAGTGGGAAACGCTGGATCCGACCCCCGCTGCAGCTCGTCTGGAAGAAATCAGTCAGGCACAGTCCTTTGATTGGTGGATGGATCTGCGTCTGGCGTTCGGCGACAACTGGTTTGACATGATTCAGAAGATGAGTCCACAGCGACAGGAAGCCATGATCCGGCCGTTGCTGGATTCGGCCAGCAACGCTCTGGAAACAGTTCGTGAGCAGGGATTGTGGGCAGCGCTAGTGATTTTCTATCAGGAAGTCGTTCTGCAGCCGAAGAAATGGTTCAGTCTGCAGACCGGGATTGTGACGTTCGTTATTCTCTTGATCGTCGGCCTGATCATTCGGCAGAATCCCAGTAGCTGGATGCTCTCACCGTTTCGTCGTTTCAGGGACTGGATGCGTCCCGATCGACGTCAGCAACGCAGCATGGTCCGATTCTACGAGAACTTTCGAAACCTGTGCTCACGAAACGGATTGCCGTTGCCCGACCACAGGACAGCACAGGAAAACGCGGGTGCAGCGGCAATGTTCTTTGACAACTGTCTTCTGACAGCCGACGACAAACTGTTGCCGCGACGCATCGCCGCTGCGTTTAATCGATTACGATTCGGTGCTGAAACGCTGACACCGGAACTCGTAACGAGTGTTCGAGCCGACGTTGTGCGATTAGGTGAGTTACTTGCGGCAAAGCAGACACCAGTCACGTTTCCGGCCTCGACAGTCACCGACGAAACGGAAGTTCAGCCGGCAACTGTTTGACTGCCCGCGGCAATACAAAACAACAGACACGAAGGCCACAATTCATGCGGGATATCCGTATCGCTGCCGCTCAGTTTGAACATAAAAACGACGACAAAGAGTTCAATCTTTCGCGCATTCGTGAATTGGCACAAGCAGCGGTCAAGGCAGGGGCCGAGGTTGTCAGTTTTCACGAGTGCTGTATCTCTGCGTACACTTTTGTTCAGCAGTTCAGCAAAGATCAACTACTGGAACTGGCTGAACCGGTGCCCGATGGCCCCAGCGTGCGTGAGCTGATGAAGATCTCGGCTGATTGTGGTGTCCCGATTCTGGCGGGATTGTTTGAGCTGCGGGGCGACGACATCTTTAACACGTACGTCTGCGTCGATGGTGACAGACTGATTGCCCGGTTCAGCAAATTGCACGCGTTCGTAAACCCATTTCTGTCGTCAGGCAGTGAATTCGTTGTTTTCGATCTGAAGGGATGTCGCTGTGGCATTCTGATCTGCTACGACAACAATCTGCCGGAGAACGTTCGCATTACCGCGCTGCAGGGGGCAGAAATTGTTTTCATGCCCCATGTCACCGGCTGCCTGCCGTCGGTGATGCCGGGACGTGGGCTTGTGGATCCGTCGCTATGGCACAACCGCGAGCGTGATCCTGCCCGACTGCGTCAGGAATTTCTCGGTCCTAAGGGGCGTGGCTGGTTGATGCGCTGGTTGCCAACACGCCTGTACGAGAATGGCGTCTATGGTGTCTTCACGAATCCGATCGGATTGGACGACGGCCAGGTGCGCAACGGGAACTCCATGATCATCGATCCATTCGGAGAGGTGGTAACGGAATGCACACGACTTGGCGATGAAGTCGTCGTCGGCCTGTGTACGGACGAAACACTGAAACACAGCAGTGGACAGCGATATCTGAAAGCACGGCGTCCCGAATTGTACGGTGAACTGGTCAAGCCGCCATCTGCAGCACCAGTGACGGAACCCGGCTGGAAACTGAAGTACAAGGACCAGTAAACCGCCGAACTTTAGCCAATTCTTCGTGTTCGGGCGGCTGGTACCGATGTTGCGGCGGAATAACCGACCTGATCGTCCATATCGATATTTTGCGCACAACGATGCGGATTCGTATTCCCGTAACAGCCCGCACAAGCGGCCCTGCAATGTTAAGCTTCGTTTCTCACAACATGACGCTCGCAATTCTTCCGGGCTCATGCACCGATTAATCTGAATAAACGGATGATAGCAGCGCTTCCTTCCGGTAGGGCTTCAAGTCAGACGGGATCACGGAAGGTCTTTACGACACTGGTGTCGGTTTATCAGAACGGCACTGGAATTGACTTCAGGAGGAACTCCATGTCACTGTTCAGAACCGGCACGTTGGTCGTGGCTACGATGTGTTTCTGCAGCGCTGTTTTTGCCGAATGTGGCCCGTGCACGCCAGAAGGCTGTGCAGATTCCTGTCGCCTGATCTGTCAACCGGAATGCAAAATGGTCAAGGCCACGCGGCACTGCTTTGAAACACAGTGCAAGCCGGTCTGCATTCCCCCGGTAACGCTGCCATGCTGCGGATTAAAAAGGATTTTCGGGGGATCCGGCATCGATGAGTGCGGCGACGACGGCTGCCATCGAAACGGGCTGATGCAAAAACTGTGCTCAAGACTGACGGCCGGTCGAATTCGGCACGTCAACACCTACTCAAAGAAAGAGTATGAGTGCGGTACAAAATGTGTTTGTGAGTGGAAAGTCGTTTGTCGCGGCGCGGGTTGCTGTGAGCAGGGATGTTGCGACACCGGCACTCTGTGTACACCGTAGACGGCACGTGATTCGACTCACGAAGTGGACGCAAAAAGTCAGGCCGCGCAACGGTGGGGCACGCTCGCTACAATCGTGCACCATGATGTACCCGTTTTCGTTTTCATTCCCGATGCGGCGGATTGCCGCCGTAACGCTGGCAGTACAGGTGTGCTGTCCGATTCAATCTTCTCTGCTGTGTAAGTTCCCGATTTGGAGTTATTGATGTCATACCCCCTTCAGCGTCGCACGTTTGTTGGGCAGACGCTCACCGCAGCGGCAGGACTTGTAGCAGCGGGAAACCTGTCGCCTTCAGCCGCTGCAGGTAATCGGTCAGGCGAGTTTTCCGATCGAATTCGCAAGGCCGTGAAGTACCACATGGTCACCGAGAAGCTGTCAGCCCTGGACAAGCTGAAGATGCTGAAGGATCTGGGGTTTGACGGTGTCGAACCTCGAGCCCAGTTGAAGCCGGCGGATGCCGGGCAGGTCAAAGAACTGGCGAAGGCCAGTGAGACCACGGGATTACCCATTCACGGTGTCGTGAATTCCAGTAATCCGGACATCGCCGGTGCCATCGACCAGGCCAGATTATTTGGCGCAACCAGTGTGCTGCATGTGGTCAGATACGATCGAAAGATCGGCTACATGCAGAATTACAAAGAGACTCAGGACATCATTCGCAGGGCCATGGATCATGCGGAAAAGAATGAGATTCAGATTCTTGTCGAAAACGTCTGGGCGTCGTACCTGATCGAACCATTGTCAATGGTGCGTTTTATTGATGAACTGAACAGCCCGTGGGTGCAGGTTTATTTTGATGTCGGCAATGTGGTTCGCTGGGGCTGGCCGCAGCACTGGATCGAAGTGCTCGGCAAACGCGTCGCCAAACTGGACATCAAAGAATACGACCTGAACGTCGCTATGAATGAAGGCATGCGTAAGGGCTTTGGCATGCCCTTGGGCGAAGGCAGTGTCGAATGGGATAAGGTCCGCAAGGAATTATTGAAGATTGACTATCGAGGCTGGGCCACGGCAGAAGTGCCAGGCGGGGACCGAAAGCGACTGGCTGACATCGCTGCTCAAATGGACCGTGTGCTGGATCTCTAGACTCCCCTGGACGTTTGCCATCGTTCCGAAATGCGTGCGCTAAGCACGAGTCTTATCCGTGGCCAGTGAAATCGATGGAATGACGCACTACTTCTGTAGCAGCGTTCCGTCCAGCACCTTTGCGTCACGGAACCCTTCGTTCCAGGTGTCTTCAACCGTTGCCTGCCCAAAGTAGTCGGCTTCCGTCAGAAACGCCGCCGGGTTGTCAGCCAGTCGCCCCTTCGTGTCGACGTATGTTTTGATCAGGTATCTGCCTGTCGGCAGAGTGGATCCCTCACGATCCCAGGTGTCCTGACCGCCCGCGTCAGCCGGAGCCAGCAGAAACAGCGCGCCATTGACCATCTTTCGGGGAGTCACCGTGCCCTGGGTAAAGGCTACCGGCTCGTCGCTCCATGATTTTTCTGTATCGTTCCATGCGTGGACGAACATTTGAACGCCTGTCAGAACCTTCCAGCTTTCCGGCGCGTTTTTCAGCCTGAGCACCTGCATCGACGGATACCAGTTGTCCAGCGGAAGATCATCGGCGGACGCATATTGATCACCGATGACGCGGGAGTAATCCTGAATCCATGCCATGAACGACTTATATGACTGATCGTTGACGTGCATCTTCAGTCCGCCCATGTGAGAAACGGGCTCAGCGTGCGAAGGCTTTTCGAACTTACCGTCGGCGTCTTTCTTCGGCAGCTTGGATGTCGGCTTCAGGATCAGCAGACTCTTCGCCGGATCAGCGACGTTGATCAGGGGCAGTCGACCGGCACGCGGCTTGCGGCTGCTGACCATCAGATTCCGCAAAGTTGTCTCGGGCGTATCGCGAAAGATGTTGATCCGCTGACCGTATGTCTTCTCAAGCTCTTTGTGTCTGGCGATGGCCTTTTCATGCTTTGGATTGGATTCGTCCAGTTCGTGAGGCGTGTGACACGGAAAACATCGCATGCGTTGCGACCACACGTTGCGGGCGAACGAATCGACCACCCGATTCTTACGTGTGAATTCGACGACTGAATCAGGCTTCCTGACATTTGCCGGGACAACTCCTTCCAGCGGTAGCAGATCGCGAATCTTCGGGTCACTGCAGCAGGCCTTGATCCATGCGGCAAACGCGTCGTACTCTGCCTTGCGTGTCCTGGCGTGGATCAGTCTTGCCCCTTGTCCAGATCCTTTTCCCCCATCCTGATCAGGGTCAGGATCTCTGAGTCGTCCGGGTTCTTAACGTCTATCAGACCCTCGTCGCGCAGAGCCACAAACGTCTGCTCATGTGACGGCAGGATGTAATCCTTCAGGTCGATCGAGGCCAGATGACATTGCACGCAACTGGATGGCATCGGCGACTTGAAGATCGGCATGATGCGTTGTTCGAACAACTCAATCGGAGTTGTCTTACTGTCTGTATCATCGGAGGCATTACTGTCTGCTGACGCCAGGAAAAACACCATTGCAACGGAAGCGAGTGAAAACAGAAATCGAATCATCTCAACCACCTTCTTCAGGACGTGAATCGTTCAATGTTTCATGACGATGACTGTGCCGTGCCGGGATTGTACAGCTGACGACCTGAATCCGACAACAACATTGCCTCTGTCGCAACGCAATTCGACACATTGCGGACGGTCGGCGAGGTCGCCGGAATACACTGTCATTTATTCTTCGTCACCTGCCTTCTGCACCGGTCGTTTCCGCAGGAACGATCGTGTTGTCCCGAAGTATTCCACTCGCCTCGGTTAACAGAACCACTTTGTCATCGGGATTCGCTGAGATTGCGGTATTACGGACGATGCAGACAGAACGCGGCGCCTTCTTTACGACAATAGCAGCACCAAGGAAACTCTCTATTCTGTTATGGCTGGCATGAACCGTTGACTCCGTGGCATGCAGGGCGTGCCGCCAGTTACGCGCGGTGTTGTCGGTCATTGTTATGTCAGAACCGGGAAGTGCCCAGACGGCAAAGTTCGGGGGCCCTCCTTTTCGTAAAGACACACCGACCAGTTCGTTGTGAACAAGACGCACCGTGCCCGCAACTCGAACGCCCGCGACACCGCTGCCCTCGATGACGTTGTCTGTCAACGTTGTCTCCGCACCGGCAAACACCATCATGATCGGAGGCACGCCACCCGTTCGCGACAGTCTGTTTTTGGACATTATCACCGTCCATCCGGAGTGGATGCCGACAGCGACTTTCGCGTTTTCGAAAACGGTGTTGTCTGTGACGACAGACCGTCCGGCACTGCAGGCCGCGAAACCGAGTCCTGATTCCTTGTTGTGATGGCACTGGTTACCAACCAGCGTTGTGACGGCGTCGCTTTCCTGACCGATACCCGTCTCGTCGTTCTCATAACAGATGTTGTTCGTGATTGTGGCCGTCGCGCGTGTGCGTATCCCTATGCCTGCCAGCTTGTTTCTATAACAGCGATTCCCACGAATGACGGGTGATGATTCTGCTTTTGCCCCAATGCCGGCCATGTGATTTTCGAAACAGTCGTTGCCTTCGACTACCGGCCGCGTTTCTCCGCCTGTGCGA
Source organism: Fuerstiella sp. (assembly GCA_024230215.1). Classification (GTDB taxonomy): domain Bacteria; phylum Planctomycetota; class Planctomycetia; order Planctomycetales; family Planctomycetaceae; genus Fuerstiella. Next base: position 26,161 of record JAAERP010000141.1, read on the forward strand.
ATGCCAATACCCGCGCGTCGGTTCTTATGACATCTGTTTCCACGTACGACGGGGCAGGCTCCTTCGCTGATTCCAATACCCGCTCGAATATTCTCGTAACAATCGTTATTCAGCACTGTTGGGCTGGCATTGTCGTGTCCGATGCCGGCATAAAAGTTCTGGAAGCAGATGTTGTGTTCGATCAGTGCGGTAGACCTGTTCATGGATCCGATGCCGGCACCCATATTGCGATAGCAGACGTTACGTGTGACCAGCGGCTGGCAGCGTTTTCCGTCAACGCCCTGAATCGCGATGCCCGTGTATCCGACATGGTGCACAACGTTGTTTAAGACATGGCAGTTGACGCCGGTGATTCCGATGCCGGGCGTACCCGGTGCTCCGATGTGCTCGTGAGCCTGTTGGTTGCCCTGAGTGGCGTGGTGCTGATTCCATGATTCATCATCGTAGAGTCCAACGTTCCGCACCGTGAATCCATCAAGGACAGAACCTTCTGCCATCAAAACGCCGGCTGCGGTGCCGCTGGCCCCGCCTCCATCGATGATCGTGCTTTCGGATCGTTGCAGGCCTGATTCTCCTTTTGCATCGTCGCCGACGCTCCGCACTGCGACACCAGCCTTGATGCGTATGCGCTCCTGGTAGGTTCCCGCGCTTACCAGAACCGTGTCCCCTGTGGATGCTGAGTCGATGGCGGCTTGTATCGTTGCGTGATCTGCCGGGACGCGAACGGTGTCGCCGTTGACGTTTGCGTCAAAAGCGACAAAGACTACCAGCGAGGAAGCGATCAGCCGAAGTTGTCCAGGCCAGACAGTGGCCATGGAATCGCTGCATAACGCGTCGTTCTGCGGATAATGGCCAGCCATCATTTTCTCCTGCGTGTCTGGAAATCGAATTACCCAGCGTATTCGACCCGCCACACAGACTCCAGTGATGTAGGCCGGTTCCTGCCGAAAGCGGAACAGGGCCGGGAGTCGATGATTATGCTGAGACACCTGACCGAGACGTCCAGAGAAGGCCGGTGGACAGCACCATCCAGATCATCCACGACGCCAGTTCGGGCGCAACCGGGCCGCCGGCAGCGCCCGCCGTCGTTGTTGTGATCCATGACGCGTACGAGGAAACTCGAGTTGATCCAGCGATGTCACCGTAGTCCGCGTCCAGATTTCCATCCACGGCGGCAAGAAACGAGTGCACCCCGGTAAGCACGCCACCGGAACCGAAATTCATGAACATGACGCCCCCGCTGTCACCCGGGGCGATCAGGTATTCAAGGTCCAGTTGTGTTGCGGATCCGGACCAGTTGTCGCCCCCTGACCCGCTATCGAAATCCTCGAACAGGACTTTGTCGTTATAGCCCCCGACCGAACCGCCATCCAGATCGACAACATTGTTGCCAGCCCGTTTTGTGCCCGAGGGATCAACGTACCCGGTCACCCCGGTGCCTGTCACTCCATAACGCACATGGGCTGCAGTGCGACCAACTTCTGAAGTGTTCGTATTGATGGGAGCAGGAGTCACTGTTGTTTCGTTGGTGGCAAGCCGCAACAGCGCAATGTCCGTACCGTCGTCCAGGTCGCCGACCCATCCGGGATGCAAAAAAGCGTTCTGCACCAATATGAACACCGCCGCCGCTGTCAGTCAGATTAAACGTCCAGTCGCTGGCGAATCGCTTATTACGGCCCCTTCGAGGGGCCTTGCTCTGGTCACCAGGCACTCAAGGAAACTTCATCATGAATCAAAGACTGTCTACCTGTGTGATCGCAAGTGTCGTTGTCTTCGCCTGCTCTGGCGCCCGGTCGCAACGGCAGGATGACGTCGATGCCAAAAGTGACGTCGTCGCGCTGCAGCAGGAACGTGTGCAACTGCTTGCAGAGGGTGTTACAAGGATAGAGGCGTATGTTGAAAGGGAGCTTGCTGATCGCGCTGATGTAGTTCAGGCCCAAATCAACCTCATCCTGGTGCAACTCGAATATGCCTCGTCCAAAGATGCAAAGAGAGGTCTATTTACTGAGCTATTGGCAAAATACGACCATCAGATTCGACTGGCTGAAGAAGGGTTGAAAGTCCCGCAACGTGCCCCCTCACCCGGTGAGCAACCGCGGGATGCCGTCCGTCCTTATCTGGCAGCCGCTTCGCGATTGCTGCTTCTGAAATCAGAACGTATTCGCGTACAGATTGAGCGTGATACGCTCAGATAAACAGGGCTGTCCAACTACTGCAGCGCTGTAAACAGACAACGTAGTTCATCATCAACTTCATTCGCTGTGGCTGTCGTCTGAGCGATCTCGTCGCGTAACAGCTGACGGTAGCGTTTGCGAAGACGATGTGCGGCCACTCGTGTCGCGTCCACAGACATTCCCAGGGCCTTAGCCGTTGCCACGTAGTCGATCGAACTTCGATCGCTTGAAAGGAAGCCGGACAACGCTTCGAAGCTTCTGGATTTTCCCGCCGCCATTTGTTCTGACCGAAGCCGGTCCAGCACGCGATCCAGCAGTGCCAGAGCCCATTGGCGTTCAAACAGGCGTTCGGCCGTCATCGTGTCTGCTGGTTCGTCCCGAAAATGCGACTCACCCCGTCGCCAGTCCAGCGACTCGATCACGACACCGCCGCCTCGTTTCAATGTTGCAGTCCGGTCGCGTTCGTTTGACAGAAAGTGCTTTGCCGACGCCAGCAGGAATGATCGAAATCGGCCACGGTCCGGATCAGCATCGTTGAGGTAATTCTTTGACAGCAGCTGTGTAAAGAACTCCTGAGTCAAGTCCTGAGCATCGTGCGCGTTTCCGCTGCGGTGTCGGATGAATGCGTACAGCGGCAGCCAATAGGCTTCGCACAGTTCCGACAACGCCATATGCGCATATTCCGTCTGGCTCCCGCGGGCCTGCAACACCAGACTCCAGCGGGTCGTCGCAAATTTTCGTTTGGCCGACGGAGCGGAAGAATTGTTGATTAGTGGCGTGCTCAACGAAAACCTCTCGTGTCCGCCGAGAATTTTCTGAAATTGTGCGTAACGTTCGATGCCGAATACTTCTGTTGATGTTAGAGAGGTTGTTAACTGGCGGCAATCGATTTTTTATCAGTCGACTCATTTGGGTGGGCAGGAGTTTCAACCAGCCTCTGTGAGATCGCCGGCGTCCTGTTTAGAACACGCTCATGTTACAATCCATGCCAGCGCCCTGCGGTTTACGAACCGGTTGTCGGGGGAAGACTGGTGTACGCGGAGGAATGCAATCATGCCGGATAATCAGGAATCAAAGTGCCCCACGTGCGGCGGTGAGATGGTTGCCAAAGATGGTCGCAGTTTCTGTCCGGCCTGTTTGCTGCAGCAGGGAATGCAACCGTCCACGTTCGCAGGGAATGCCGTGTTTCAGAATTGGAGTCCACCTGCGATTGAGTTCCTGGTCGACAGGTTTCCGCAGCTACACATCGAATCACTGCTGGGGCAGGGAGGCATGGGGGCGGTTTATCGGGTCCGACAGAAGGAGCTGGACCGGCCTGCCGCGTTGAAAGTGCTGCCGGACGTGGCAGCTCATGATCCTGGTTTCACGGAACGCTTTCTTCGTGAGGCCCGCCTGCTCGCTTCGCTCAGCCATCCGCATATCGTAACAGTGTATGAATTCGGGCAACGTGAAGGTGTCTATTTTCTGCTGATGGAGTACATCGATGGCGTTACCTTGCGGCAGGCATCGCTGGCTGACCCGATCAAACGGCTGTCATCAAAGGAAGCGCTGGCGGTCGTGGGACAACTGTGTGACGCACTGCAGTTCGCTCACGACGAAGGCGTTGTTCATCGGGACATCAAGCCAGAGAACATTCTGATCGACCGCCGCGGACGAGTCAAAATTGCGGACTTCGGATTAGCCAAACTGCTGGGCAAGCCGGCCGATCTGCCAACGCTGACGAAGACTCACCAGTTGATGGGAACACCAGCTTATATGGCGCCGGAACAAATCGAGGGCCAGCCGCAGATCGACCATCGAGTCGACATCTATTCCCTGGGTGTGGTGTTTTACGAATTACTGACCGGCGAACTTCCGCTGGGACGTTTTCAGCCACCTTCGCAGAAGGCAGACCTTGATGCCCGACTGGACGAAGTCGTTCTGCGGACGCTGGAGAAGGAGCCTGATCGACGATATCAACAGGCCAGCCAGGTCCGCACAGACATGGACGCAATTCGCAGTCCGGGAGTGTCCGCCGCAAGTCGCCGAAAACACTGGACCGTCGTGCGACCGTTGCTGTATGTGCTGGCTGGTGTTGTCCTGACGCTGGTCTCAACTCGTTTTCCATTTATGCCTGGAGGCATCCTGCGTATTGACGTTCCGGACCGCAATGAAACACACGCTGAAAAAGACTACACCCCCGTTCCGGTGGCAGGCGAATCGGACTATGAGGCATCTGATGGGGACTTTGAGATGAGTTATGACAACGAAAGTGGAATGATGGGTTCTGGCGATGGCGGTGCAGACATGTCGATGGAAGGAATGTCTGATTTTGGCAGTGGCGGTGAAGACATGCTGGGGGCCGGCCTGGGTGAAATGATGGACATGGGCATGGGCTCCGGAGCGGTGCAGGAACAACGGCCGATTCTTGAGTTTTCTGAAGACACAGTGACACTGAGAGCCGACATTGGAAAGCTGACAGCTGATAAGCGTGACAAGGTCAATCAGATTCTGTCCGACCTTCACCAGCAGTACATTCAACTCGAAGCCGATCATTCCCTCATCAGCGTCCGGGACGACGGTTCCGTTGAGACAACGGTCTATTGTTTCCCTTTAAAGTGGCAACGTCTGGAAGACGAATTGTGGACACAGTTGGATGATTGTCTGAACGTTGATCAGCAGCGAGAGCTTCGCCAATGGCTTCCCGTGACCGGTACGCATCTGAGTGGATACATGGGAATGAGCATGGGCGACGGCGGGGGAGGCTTCAGCGGGGGGGCCTTTGGGCTCGGTGATGACTATGAAGGTGAAATGGGCGGAATATCATCGGCCGCTTCCGCGCCGGGGCTGTTGGGCTGGGCACAACCTGCAGCGACGGAAGGTGTCCATGACCGGATACTGCGAACAGTGCGAATCATTCGAAAAGGCAGATGGTTTCAATGCGGCATCGGCAACGGCAAGCGAACGACAGTCTCTCCAAGTGCTCCGAGTATTCCGTCGGAACTGGCCCGTTTTGACCACGAGCCCGGTCCACTCACTGCCTTTGCAAACGCAAACGCGGCCTTTCAACTGGAAAAGTGGGACGCCCTCCTGGACTGTTTCACAACACGCTGTCTGATCAGGTGGGCTGCGGAATCGAACGCTCGAATACAAATCGCAGCTCTAACGGATCCGAACCTGGGCGACCGCCGAAGCCCGACGGATCTTGACGTACTTATTGTAAACAAGACTCTCCTTGCGATGCCTCCGGCCTACCATGAGCACTCAGAACGGAGCAGCGGTGACGCCGGCAGTCAACGCCGACATCAGCTTGTGAATGATTTCAGCAAGGAACCTGATACCGCACGACAGGAAGAGATTCTGGACGAACTGGAGTCGCTGGAGTCCCACGAAAGAATGATGTTTCTGTTCGAAACGTTCAGCATATTCTCCATTCTGGACGCGATCGAATTCCCGTTGCGCGATGTCGACGTCTCTACAATCCTCGAGACGCAAAGTATCGCTTCGGCGGAACTGAAACATCCGACTGGTGATGATTCATTCGCCAGAGTGGTCCTGATTGACAACCAGTGGAGAATCGACCAGATGGACATCCACTGGAAATCCATTGGACTGCCGGAAGACGTCACGGCGGGATCGGTGACTCCTGGCTTTCAGGCAGAGCCCGTCGAGGAAAGTTCCGCAGACATCCCGGAATCTCTCGACCAGCCTTAGCGAATGAGAGCGAAACAGCGTTGTAGACGTGACCGAGCGAAGCGCTGTTCCGGCAACTGCGATCCCTGTTTCAGACTGCCGGAGCTGCGTCGCTGTGGCTCTTTGTTGCCGGGGTAGCCCAGGTTGCTTGCAACCTTTGGGTGCCGCAGGCACGAGAGGTTTGTAACAGAACGAATCTCTGTCGATCGATACTGCAAATTCCACCCACCTGTTGCTGCGCAACACTGGTTGCAAGCAACCGTGCGACCCGAAACACATTTGTCGGCCGTGACCGAGCGAA
>JAAERP010000142.1 GCA_024230215.1 Fuerstiella sp.
CTCAAGCAAACAGGAGCAAGGTGGCGAGTCAGACGTGTCAACCGAATGGTCGGACTCTGCGCAAATATGTACAGCAAACAGTGGAATCAATACTGGAAGTCGCTCGTCGCCTGAAATACCGTAATCCTTGAGCGCACCCGTGGGCAACAGTACCAACCTCGTTAGTGGATTCGTCAAGGAAGGTAGCTATGTTGACGTTCTCATGACGGTTGAACGCTCGAACAACGGTGCCAATTCAGTCAGTGACGCCATGACACTACAACTGTTCGATGGTGTGAAAGTTTATGCCGTGAACGGAAATGAGTCATCGTCCGTCAGTGCGGGTCAAAATGAGGTCACCCTCGAATTGACTCCGCAGCAACAGAAGGTGATGGTTCTCGCGAAGGAAAAGGGGCGGATCAGTCTCACCTACAACCCGGATGGTCCAGGCAACGGTGGTCTGAGTATTCAGGCTTCCAAGAGTGACCGTGTCCTGTTGAGCGAGATTCTGGGTATCGACGAACCGGAAGAGGACGAAAAACCTTTTTTGACCGAGCAGTATCGTAATGGCACGCACCGCAATGCGTATTACGATAAAGATGGCCGATCTGTTGATCGCGGCAATGGAAATCCGGGTGGCGGCGGAGGGCGTGGTACTCCACAGAACGGCAGCGGCGATATCGACGTGGACTCAACTTCAGTCGATCAACCTGCTACCGGGCAGAGAAATCAACAGGCTTCCTTAGCCAGTGGAATCGGATTCTGACGAGAGTATTTCCGTTTGGACCTCCGCGGCGGGTGACTCGTATGCCACAACAGGCCGCGTCCGAAAGGATCGGCCTGTTCTTAATGACGGATTCAAAACAAGGAGTCTTCGAACGTGAAACGAAGATCCACTGATCAGCAGTGCACAGCTCCACGGCGCCGCGGTACGTTGACCGTCTGGACTCTGTTGGTGATGGTCAGCTGCATCTGTTGCGTGTCTCTTGTAGCCAACACCGGTTACCTCAGCAGTCTTCGCTCAGATTCACATCATTGTGCTCAGGCGGCCGCACTAGCGGCTGGACGACGATTACTGACGGACGACATCCTGCGCAGAAGTCGACAGGATTTTGAAGTCGACGCATGGCATCTTAATGCGCAAAATGCAGCCATTGAGATGGGGCAGGTCTACGCCGCCGATTGTGGTGTGCCTCAACTGACTCCCGGGCATATCACGATCGAGATGGGAGCGATTGCTGTTGCTCACATTGGTCGCGCCCCGGACTCCGGAACTTTTCCCCCACGCGTTCACGTCAACGTGGCCAATCACGACGCGAATGAGTCTTCCGGGAATTTTGTGCTGGGCAGCCTGATCGGAATTACCCACGGGATTATTTCAGAACGTTCCCAGGCGATCCTGGAAAATCAGATCGTTGGTTTTCGCCCTGGTCCTCAGTCTGCCACGCCGATCGTCCCACTGGCTCTGCCCGATGACCCGACTTGCAACACGACACATTGCTGGTCAACCGAGATTGAAACCGATCGTGGCCAGGACAGATTCACCTGGGACGATTCAACTGATGCCGTGAGGTCGGGGCCCGACCGACTGTCAGAACTGGTCCTGACGATCAAGTCGGGAGATACACCTGGCGGTCCGGGAATCGCTCAGTTGGTTTCGTGGAACACGCAGACGTCCGTCAAGGATGCGTTGGCTCAGTTTGCTGCGGGACTTGGACAGCAGCATCTGTCCGCAGATGGCGATGGGGTTCTGGTCTTTCCCTCTGCCGCTGGTCAGGTTCCCATAGATTCGGGCGACGTGCGTGAGCTTGCGGAGGTCATCCGACCTCTCATCGGCTCGGCCAGAATATTCCCGCTCTACGACGCTTCTGAGTCTGCCCTGAAGTCGACTGCGGAATCGGACGTCGCAGGAAGATCGCTGCACACGACCGCGGCGAATCACCAGATTCTGCGAGTCGTGGCGGCCAGAATCATACGGCTTGAAGACATATCTGATCAGCAGATACGAATTGTCCTTCAGCCAACCGTTCTCAGTACACCGACTGCTGTTGTCTCCGCAGCGAACGAGACCACGCCGCACAATCGGTATGTCTGGAAAATCAGACTTGCTGAATAAACGGATTGTAAGGAGAGGTGTTGATGTGCGGACTTTCGGCAATAGGTGCCTGAATCCGACTGCAGGCCCGTGGGGCATGAATCTAATAATTCCTGCCCGCTTGTCTCGATAGAACCTGTGCGTGATTGCGCAGAAGTTCTTTCGAACTGAAGATGATCACCTGAGGAATGTTCATGGTTGCCGCCTCCCACAACAATCTATCGTCGACGCGGGACTTTCAGCGTTTGAAGAACAGTCTGCATCGTCAGATGGTCGACGTGATCGACTTTTCCCGTGCGGAATCGATGACCGAGGACGAACTCCGAAGTCAGCTGAAGAGTCTGGCTGAGTTCCTTTGCTCTCGCGAGTACGTGAATCTCGGCGGCTCACAGCGGGACGCCATGGTCCATGAGATCATGGACGAGATTTATGGGTTCGGCCCGCTGGAACCACTGATGCAGGATCCGGGTGTCACCGACGTTCTGGTCAACGGACCGGACGTTGTACTGGTTGAGCGTCGCGGGCAACTGGAAAGTACTGACGTCAGGTTTGCGGACGATGCCCACCTGATGCAGTTCATTCAGCGACTGGTCGGACGAGCCGGTCGACGAATTGACGAATTGACGAATCCAACCCAATTGTTGACGCTCGACTGCCCGACGGATCCCGTTTTAATGCCGTGATTCCACCATTGGCGCTATGTGGTCCCACTGTTTCCATTCGTCGGTTCGGAAATCGGCGTCTGACGCTGGAAGATCTGATTGAACACAATGCGCTTGCTCCGGCGATGGCCGACTTCCTGATTCTTGCTGTCCGCAGCCGCATGAACATAATCGTGAGCGGAGGTACGGGGGCCGGAAAGACGACGCTGATGAATTGTATCAGCCGCTTCATCCCGAACACTCAACGCGTTGTGACGATCGAAGAAACAGCAGAATTACAACTTCAGCAATCTGACGTCATTCCGCTGGAAACTCGCCTTCCGAACATGGAAGGCAAAGGGGCCGTTACTCAGCGCGACCTGCTTCGCAACTCTCTGCGAATGCGTCCCGACCGAATCCTTGTTGGTGAATCCCGCGGTGGCGAAGTCCTCGACATGCTGCAGGCGATGAACACAGGTCACGATGGATCAATGAGTACGGTTCACGCTAACAGTGCTCGCGAAACACTGGACCGTCTTGAGCTGATGGTGGCTCTGTCAGGGACAGATTTGCCGTCCGCCATCGTTCGGCAATACATCTCAAACGCAGTCGATATTGTGATTCACATGACTCGTCTGCACACTGGTGAACGTCGCATTACGCGAATCTCAGAGCTGGCGGGCGTCAAGGACGGTGATTATCAGGTTGAAGATCTGTTTGTCTATCGAGCATCAGGGCTGGATTCAGATGGCAAGGCGTCCGGAGCATTTTTCGCCACGGGTTATGAACCGGTCAGCCTGCGTCGCCTGGCGCTCACCGGGATCGATGTATCCCGCTACAAACCTCTGTTTGAGCCTCGCGAACTGGAAATGACCGGAGCAATTCGCAGCGATTCAGACGACCTTGAATAATCTCAGCAGTCACCCGGGCTCTTTTCGGAAAGTTTGAACAATGGTGTATTGGCAGCGGAACAGCCCGCTCCGGGAGAAACATTAATGGCTGTACAGGCAAAGGCACTTCAGAGCGTTTCTCGTTCAGAATTCCACGGAATTCTGAAGGAAGATGTACGGTTTTCCACTGGCAACAAAGACAGTGTTGGCGATGCCGTGAACGGCTCGTTTGATCGACTGATGCTGCATTCGGGTATCGAAACGCCGCCTGCCGTCTGGTTGATGCTGTGCCTGCTGGTGGGCACTGCATTTGGCGGGACTCTGTTCGTCCTGACTGAGAATATTGTGCTGGCCGCCCTTGGCTTCTTCTTTGGGGGGGCTGTTCCGATCGTCATTGCCCTTGTTCTGCGGGCCAAACGCCAAAAGCTGATCATGGAGCAGATGCCCGCCATGGCAGAGGCTCTTGCTCGTTCAGCACGCACGGGCAGAAACGTCGTACATTCATTCCGCACTGTCGCAGCAGATACACCAGCACCGCTTGGTGACGAACTTCGGCTGGTGGTTCGACGAACGGAACTGGGAATGGACCTTGGGACTGCTGTTCGCGATCTGACCGACCGGACGGGTGTCAAGACGCTGACGATGTTCAGTTCCGCAGTCGGAGTCAACCAGGACACAGGCGGTGACCTGGTTCAGGTTCTGGAGCGACTGGCCACTGCAGTTCGTGACCGACTTCACTTCGTCAATCGGATGCGCGCGGCAACAGTCGCGAGCCGTCTGGGGGCGCTCCTGATGCTGGTTGTTCCGCCTCTGGTCGTATTGTTCTTTTCCTTGAATCGCCAAGACTATATCTCAGACCTGCTCAGCTCATTCTGGGGGCGTCTGTCGGTGGGATTGGCAATTGGGTTGCAGATTATTGGTGGTCTTGCTGTGGTTCGTATTCTCAATCGCAGTGCTCGTTTTTAGGACGGACGTCAGTCTTGATGACTGACGTCATGGCCACTGTGACAGCATTTGGATTACCGACATCCCGTTGGATTGTCGGCTGAGGTGGTCGGAGAAACGTTATGCTCAACTGGCTTGGTATCGCTCTGGCTGTCCTTAGTTGCGGATACGGCCTCTATAGGATGTTTCGAGGCGGATCGGAAAAGTCCGATGACGCTGGTGGTCGACAAAATCGGCTGTTTTCCTTTCTCAGTCGTCTGAAAAAGTCGTCTGGTGAGTCAACCTCTGAGTCGCAACGCACTCCCTCGGCTTCAGAGCAAAGTGACGAAGAGTTGCGCTCATCCGCGAGTTCTTCCAACATCGTTCTTCCGACGATTGACAATGAACCGCCGGAACTGATCGTCTCCGCGGTGGTTGATTCTCCAGAGCATCGTTCTGCGCATGATGCCATTTCCTTACAGGCGGAATCCAGCGAAACTCCTCAGGGAGCGGAGATGGCAACCGGTGATGCTCCTGCGACTGATCACCGGAACCACGGTGGGCTGTTCGCAGACTTTGACGGAATTCTGAACAGTGAAGCAGATGGCGTTCTGACACCGCCGAAACCTGAAGAACTGCCCATGTCCGAAGATGACATGGTGTTCGGCAGCGTAACACCTGCCCTGGCCGAGATGCTTCCTGAGTCTGAAAGCCGAAGTGATACTCAGCGGCAGAATCTCGCAGCAGCCGGTTATCATTCCCGCGCTGCATGGATTAATTTGAACGCTGTACGTTTTGTACTGGCATTTCTTACTCTGGTGATCGGCGGATTTTCGCTGTTGCTGGCTCCATCGCGATTAGAGACATTCCTGCTGGGCTTTGTTGTTCTGGGACCAGTGCTGATCTGGGCGTTGCCGCCTCTGGTAGTGACATCCAAAGCGGGTGAGCGAAAAATCGACATTGAACGTGGTCTGCCCGACGTGCTCGATATGCTGAACATGGGAGTAAGTCAGGGACTGACCGTTTCGGCATCTCTGCGTCGCATCGGTGCCGAAATCAGCGCCGTTCACCCGGCGTTGTCGCAGGAACTGGGCATCGTTAATCAACAGGCGCGGGTCGGTTCATTGAACCATGCACTCCGTGGATTTTCACAGCGCGTCGATTCACCGGAAGTCGCGTCCTTTGCCGCGCTGTTGACGCAGTCAGAATCAACCGGCACCAGTATTGGGCAGGCGTTAAGAGACTACAGTGACAGTATGCGGGCCAGTCTGCGTGAACGGGCGGACGCCCAGGCAAATGCAGCTTCATTCAAACTGCTGTTTCCAACGACATTGTGTCTGATGCCATCGGTGTTCCTGTTTCTTCTGGGGCCAGCCATCGTGGATATGAATGACTTCTTCGAAAACTCCTCCAGCATACTTACGGATGGCCGGGCGGATGCTATCCAGTCCCTTGATCAGCGAGCGGTCGTTATACCGGTTAACCAGTAATTAATTCAGAGAAGTTCGGCGACAGCTGAAGTGTCCGCAGCATCTGTGTAGGATACCGCCATCCGGTATTCTATTTCAGGCACTCCGTCAGTTGCTGTTATGCCGATCAAGTTTCGTTGCAAACACTGCCACCAACTGTTGGGCATCTCTCGATCCCGCGCCAGCGCCGTCGTGGACTGTCCACAATGCGGTCGATCGCTGCGAGTCCCGGAACTTGACGGCCGCACCCGCCGACTTCCCAACCCGGAGTCGGAAGTCAAACGTGACTCGGCGCTGCTTTCAGCGCTAAGTGAACTTTCCGTTCTTGGCCAGGATGACCAGGCGTCAGCGGCCGAACGCACGGAGCCGGCGGCAGAGCAGGGCACTGAGGTCGCGGCCCCCGACGTCGTCTTGCCGGAACCACTTGCGATGTCGGAACCGGTTGATGTTGAGATCACCTGCGACGCCGCTGCCCCCGAAGCAGACATCGAATTTGATGCACCGATCCCACTTGTCGAATCGCTGAATGAACTTGCTGCATTTGAGCAGCAGAAGCCCAACGGTGTGGTCTCCATAGATGTGCTGCGAGATATGCGCGAGGTCAGTCGCGGACCGTCATCAATGACTTTTCCATTGCTGAGCGGTATCGCGATGCTGCTGCTGGGGATTCCTGTTGGCTGGTGGGTTGGCCAACGATCAGCTGACGTTACCGGCTCTGTCGACGCAACGCCGGACGCGCTGCCGCTGCCGGAGATGGACGTGCCCATTCCTGTTCGCCCGGTCGGAAATGGTATCAGTATTCAGGGAACGATTGAGTACCTGGCTGCATCCGGTCGCACACTTCCGGATTCTGGCGCAATCGCGTTGTTACTGCCGGTTGACAGACAAGGCACCATAAAACTGAACGCGCGAAGTCTCAAACAGCCAGCAGGAAACCTGGATCTTGCTGCCACCGTGGCTGCATTGTCAGCGTTGGGTGGTGCTGTTGGGCTGGCGGAAGAGGATGGAAGTTATCAACTTACGTCACCGCAGGATGTTGATTGCATCCTGATCGTCGTCTCGCGACACCAGGAACGTGCGGACGATTTGGCAGCACCGCCCCAGGCTGTGAGTGTTCTGGAAGCCTGGTTCGACTCTACAAACCACGTTCTTGGCCGACTTGCCGTTAAGACTGTTGAAATCTCGCAACAGAACCTCAAGGGACTACCGGTGGACGTTCAGTTCAATACGGCGCAATAATCAACCGCCACAATTGTCGGCGGGACCTCGTTCACCTCACCGGTGCCAGACCCAGTGCGCGTCGCAACAGGCCAATCTGCCCGGAGTGAATCTGTTCATGCATCGGGCAGAACATGATGGCTCCCAGCTTGACGGGAAAGGCCGCGTACGGCATGTCCACTGGTTCCAGCAGCACGGACGGATCAACCTGTTGCAACTCGGATATCGCCAACTCGTGGATGCGATTCAGGCGGTCGTGAAGTTCGTCCGCCGATGGCTGTGTTGTATGGTCTGGATTCGGAACGGATTGTCGGCTGTACGCCTTGCGGAACTTTCCCGGGATCAAATCCAGATCTTCCGGTCTGCGCCCCCGAATGCGGAACATCAGTAATCCGTACTGACTGACGGTCAGGTGTCCGACCTGCCACGCGATGTTGGTGGGCAGTCCCTCCGGTACTTCGAACCAGCGTTCGCGTGGAGTCGCTTCCAGTAGCTCCAGATTGTATTGCCGGGCGAATTCGATCTGACCGATGGCGCCACGCAGCATGGAGGTGGCGGCTGCGATGTCGGGAATGTCGTTGTCGTTCATGGTCCAACTTGTATCGAAAGCGGGGGAACCAAGGTGGAGACGCTTAATTGCAGAGCTGATGGCTTAGCGAATGGAACGTGATGGCGTTGACCTACCTGGGTGGAAGTCAGGTATTGTTTCACCCGTCTGTCAGAATTACCAGGCATCGTCTACATCACAATCTGTGATTCCCAACTCAGAACGTCTCCTTCAGGACGATCAGTAACTCCGATCAGACGCGGCGTACAAAGAACCTGTGCCCGATGATGCATGCTGTATGTCAGAACATGCGCGATCGCTCCACCAAACGTCTTCTCAACGCCGTCAATGGGATCCACCCGGCGATCGTCCCATTCGTTTCAATCGCGTACCGATTTTTCCACAATGGCAAGACGTGCCGTGGCTATGTCCAGTCTCGCAGTTGTCGCGGATTCCAGTTGTCATGACCAGGCAAACGGTCCAGCAGATCCATGGGGATCTCAGTCAGAAATAAAGCCGATGATTGTGATTGGTTGATGTAAAGTGCCAATCTGCGAAGATCGTCCTGTGGAAGAGTCGCTGTCTGTTGAAAAGACCGCGATTCCGGACTCTCGTTCTGTGCTGGCGGCCATGCCGCATCTGGAGGGTATTATGGCTGAGCCTTCTCGCCGAAACTTCCTGCAGTGTTCTTCCGCAACGACAATCAGCAGTTTCGTAGCTGCGCAATCCACGCGTGCCGCCTGGGCTCAGCCCAGTGAACGTGTTCGTGTCGGCATTATTGGCGCCGGTGGGCGGGCGCTGTCGCTGATCAATTCCTTTTCCTCGAATGCGTCCGTCGAGGTTGTCTCCATTGCAGATGTGGATGCCAATCGTCTTCCGAAAGGTCTGTCGGCCGCCGAGAAAAACCAGAAGCGTCGACCGCGTGGCGAAAGCGACTTTCGACGAATCATCGACGACAATTCGATTGACGCCATCGTTGTTGGTACGCCGGATCACTGGCATGCTATTCCCACGATCCTGGCTTGCCAGGCTGGCAAGGATGTCTACGTCGAAAAGCCGGATGGTCACAATATCGTCGAAGGTATGCGGATGGTGGCCGCGATGCGCAAGAATGAACGCGTCGTGCAAATGGGATCGCAGCATCGGTCGACGAAGCGTCTGCAGACGGCTATCGAATTCGTCAGGAGCGGAAAACTGGGACGCTGCGTCGTTGCCAAGGCGTGGGAGAGTTCGAAACAGGGGGCGATTGGGTTTCCGCCAGACGGCACGCCTCCCGCTGGTGTCGACTACGACACGTGGATCGGGCCGGCCCCCAAACGTCCGTTCAATGTAAACCGCTTTCACGGACGCTGGCGCTGGCTGTACGACTACGGCACCGGCGACCTGGGCAACGACGGCGTTCATCGCCTGGATATGGCCGTCGCGTTGCTGAACGCCGCCTGCACAGCTCAGGGAGACAAACAGGTTGGTATGCCGTCCTCCATTTCGGCCCACGGGGGAAAGTGGTACTTTGATGACGCACAGCAGTTTCCGGACACCATGCAGGTGACCTATGAGTATGGTGCCGGCAGCCACACGAAAATGTTGACCTACGAAATGCGTGTCTGGGCGCCGTACCGTTATCTGGGGCACTCAGAAGGAGCGGCCGTCTTTGGTGACAAGGGCTATATCGTCATGGGCAACTCAAACTGGGAAGCGTATAGCCGTGGAGGGCAGATCCTGGGGCAGGGCGAAGGCGACAGTCACGAGGGGCCGCATGTGCAGAACTTCATCGACTGCGTCAAGTCTCGGCAGAAACCGTACTGCGATCTGGAAACCGTTGGACACCCCGCGTCTGTCCTCTGCCATGCCGGCAACATCGCCGCGCGCGTCGGCAGGACTCTGAAGCTTGATCCCGCATCACAAACATTTATCGGAGACGACGAAGCCAACGCACTACGGACGCGGTTCGTGTATCGGAAGCCGTGGGTTCTGCCGGAAGTGTGAACAATCACGATCGGCAGCAACAGCCCAGACACAAAAAAACAACCAGACGCTTGTTCACGGATATTCCAGCAAGGGCTGATCTATGGCGAAAATCTATCGAGTCGGAATCATCGGCAGCACGGGCAGAGGCGACTACGGACACGGCGTTGATGTTGCATTCACGAAGCTGTCGAATGTGAAAGTGGTTGCCGTTGCCGATCCGCAGGATGGTGGCCGGGCGGTGGCTCAAAAACGGACCGCTGCACCGAACGCGTACGCCGACTATCGCAGGATGCTTGAAAAGGAAAAGCTCGATGTCGTCGGCATCTGTCCTCGCTGGATTGATCAGCATCATGACATGCTGCTGGCCGCCGCAACCGCCGGTTGTCACGTCTACATGGAAAAGCCTTTCTGTCGCAATCTGACAGAATGCGACGAGGTTGTTCGCGCTATGGAGATGCGGCACCTGAAACTCGGAATCGCGCATGTGTCGCAATATTCTCCCGTACTGGACACTGTGCTGTCGCTGATTCAACACGGTGAAATTGGCGAAGTTCTGGAATTGCGGGGCCGAGGCAAAGAGGATCGACGTGGCGGCGGAGAAGACCTCTGGGTGTTGGGTTCACATGTCTTTGGCCTGATGCGAAGTATCGCCGGCGGCAGTGCTCATTCATGCACGGCGACCGTGACCAGCAAAGAACACGCCGTTGCCAAAGCGGACGTTTTCGATGGGCCCGAAGGAATAGGTCTGCTGGCTGGCGACCACGTGCAGGCTCGGTACGCGTTCGCGAAAGGCATCTACGGCCATTTCGCTTCGAAACGGGGCGCCGGCGGCAGTCCGACACGCTTTGGTCTTCAAGTCATGGGGTCGCGAGGCATCATTGAAATGCAGAGTGGCTATTTGAAACCCGCGTTCATCCTGCGCGACAGCAGCTGGTCACCAGGGCGCACCGGAAAAGCATGGGAAACGATTACGTCCGCTGGCATCGGCCAGCCGGAGCCTCGCACGGACGGCACATACGAAGGCGGCCACGTGGCGGCCATTACCGATCTGATTGACAGCATTGAAACGGAACGTCCCACGAAATGTTCTGCCGAAGACAGCCGGTCAATCGTGGAAATGATTGCAGCGATCTTTGAATCTCATCGTGTCGGTGGCCCGATTGATTTGCCGTTGCAGACCCGCAACAATCCACTGTCGTTGTTGCAGCACTAATTATTAACAGAGGGTCGGGAGTCTTTTTCGGATCGATAATGTCTGAGTCAGGGCGTCCTCCATCCGAAAACGACTCCCGACCCTGTTACTTCCCAGGGAACCAACGATGAGCGGACGCGTGCTGAAGAACAAGCTGATCAAGGGCGAAACCGTCTACGGCACGTTGCTGCAGCATTCCGTCACACCGGCCATGGTGGACTTTCTGCCGCCGAATGCCCTGGACTTTGTGATCGTGACGGCCGAACACAACGCACTGGACCTGGCAGAATTTCTTCCCGTGCGATACGCGCTGGCCGCAAAAGGAATCGCCTGCCTTGCCAGAACTCACAGTCGAGACCCCGACGACGTGTCGAAGGTCTGCGACAGCTTTGACGGAGTTGTGGTCCCGTACGTGGAAGACTACGAACACGCCACGCGTCTGGCAGCCGCAGCCGTGTATCGTCCACTCAAGGGGAAAGCTCTTGAACAGGTACTGGCTGGTGGCGCATGGCCCAGCGATGCCACAAGGAAGTACATTACTGAAACGAAATGTGCGGACACCGTCTTCATACCCATGATTGAATCCGTCGCGGGCGTCGAAAACCTGGACAGGATCTGTTCGATACCGGGGGTTCACGCCGTCTTCGTTGGTCCCAACGATCTGACGGTGAATATGGGTATTCCCAATGAATATGATCACCCTGACACGATTGCTATGCTGCAGAAAATTATCGACACAGCGGATCGTCATCACGTCGCCGCCGGGTGCTGGTTCGGCAGGACCGAACAGGCCGTGCGAACCATCCGCCAGGGCGCACGACTGGTCGTTTACTCCAACGATGCCCTGATCATGAAAAATGCTATGGCTATGGCATTCACGGAATTGAAGCAGGGTTGAAGTGACGACAGACGTAGGGCATCCGTTTTGTTGTTCAATTGTGATCTGGCATTGCCATCAGTAATAAACGATTTCGTATGTCACATAAGTCTCAGTTGTCCAGTACGGGACAGTGTATTGATACGTTTGATAGCTGGAATAGGTCGACGCGGCTGAGTGCGAACTCATCGCTGCCTGGACCTGCTGCTGATACCACAGATTCTGTCGATACTCGTAAGCCAGTCGCTGTTGTCGTTGTTGTTGTCGATGGTTTTCACGTCGCAATTCCCTGCGAACACTGCTGATCCATATGGTCCCGTCGTGAGTTGTCTCACAAACGGGCAATGCGACTACGGTTTCGAAGTGTTTGGTTTCCACGATCCAGAGCGTGACGTCGATCCGGGTACAATGGAAATCGTAGAGACATCCGATTGGTCGGAGGCTCCGCAGATCAATGAGAAAGATTGATCCTCGATCCCCGTAGTCATCAGCGAGTCACATCTGCAATCACTCCAGTTCGACAACCTTGGCTTCCAGATGCTGCGAATAGTCAATCTTGTCGCTGAAGGCTGCTGCGTACACTACGAGCTCTGCGTTGGTGGGTGCAGTGCTGCCGATAGGCCGTGCGGAAATATTGGCAGCGAGGGTCTTAGCCCCCTTCACATACCCAGCGTCAATCACAGCATGAACCATGTAACGGTCGGGCATCTTTCCGTCACCCAGAACCAGAGCATTTCCGCGACGCCGGTCAAAGAGAATCAAAAGACGATGAGATGTCATTCAATGGTCCCCTTGGAAAGTGATTCTGTCGATTGCATCTGTGACTTCAGGTCGTCGTTGGCAGTCGCACAATGCTTTGTGGCGAAATCACTGCGATGTCACCTGTTCTGCTAGGTGAATTTGTGGCACGGACTAGAGCACTTTCTGAAGAAAATGTTGATGTATTCAAAGCAAGGAAGCATTCGAACTCCTGGGCGGTGCCATCACGGTAAAGGCGTCTTCAGTTTTCGAAGACTCGTTCGTCGTGTCTCATGCATCACTTACGGCGGACGGCAGTGCATCAACTGTTCAAGCGTCCGGATCAATCGACCTTTACGATGCGAACCTGTGTGCCGTTGCTGGCGGAACGCTCGATTTCAGCAGTGTAACGTCTCTTGATCACGTCAACTTGTTTGCGTCGGGTGGCGGAACACTCGATTTCAGCAGTGCCACGTCTTATCTCGGCAGCGACAGTATTTTTACACCCAACACGATTCGTGCTGACGGTGGCGGCAGTAGCATTGACCTGAGTGCATTGGTGATGGTGGATGGGAACGGCGGTCGTGAACTCAACGTTGAAGCTGTTAGCGGGAGCACTATCGCTCTGGCGGGCGCCGTCTCGGGATTGGTGAATATTACCGCAGACGATTCAGTCATTGATGTTAGCGGCGTAACTTCCCTTGATCACGTCAACTTGTTTGCGTCGGGTGGCGGAACACTCGATTTCAGCGTTGCTACATCTTATCTCGGCAGCGACAGTATTTTCACGCCCAACACGATTCGTGCTGACGGTGGCGGCAGTAGCATTGATCTTTGTGCCCTGACAATTTTGGACGGACGCGGCGGACGCGCCCTCAATATTGAAGCGATTTCGGGAGGAACCGTGCTGATTCCAGACGCGATCGCAACTGGCGGCGTCATGGGTGCGCTCAAGGATTACGGTATTTCAGGCGACGAGCGACTTCCAGTATTGATTCCACTGTTTGCTGTACATATTTGCGCAGAGTCCGACCATTCGGTTGACACGTCTGACTCGCCACCTTGCTCCTGTTTGCTTGA
>JAAERP010000143.1 GCA_024230215.1 Fuerstiella sp.
CGAGTTTTCCTTACTCGCCCGCAGCGAAGACATTCCACAATTGGAAGCCGCGGTCGAGAAGTGCGTGGCTCGCCTGGAGGAGTACCCCGGCGTGCACGATGTCACGGCGGGTGGCCGTCCCGGCAAGTGGGAGTATCGTTTGACGGTAAAAGAAGAAGCGAAAGCGATGGGCGTTTCGCTGGCGGAACTTTCACGTACCGTTCGCGCGGCCTACTACGGTGAAGAAGCGATGCGGTTGCAGCGTGGTCGCCACGAAGTGCAACTTCGCGTGCGTTATCCTCGGCAGGAGCGCGAATCGCTGGCTAATTTTGACGAACTGCGGATCAGGACGGCCGACGGCGCCGAACGCCCGTTAACGGAGCTGGCAAAAATCACGACCGCCCGCAGCTACTCGATGATTCATAGGCTGGACCAGATGCGGTCGATCACGATCACCGCGGATGTCGACGAAGCGTCCGCTAATGCGTTTCTGATTACCAAGGATTTGGAAGCCACGCTGATGCCGGAACTGGCCGCCGACTATCCAAATCTTCGCGTGCTCTGGGAGGGTCAGCAGGAACAGACCAACGAATCGATGTTCAGCATGCTTCTTGGTTTCATCGCCGTGCTGGTCGCCATGTACTTTCTGCTCACGATCGAATTCAAATCCTACTTCCAGCCGTTTCTGGTGCTGTCGATTATCCCCTTCGGGATTATCGGCGCGGTCTGCGGGCATATCATTCAAAATCTGCCGTTTACGCTGTTCAGCATCTATGGCCTGGTCGCATTATCGGGGATCGTGGTCAACGATTCGATTGTGCTGATCGACTTCATCAATCGGCGTATCGCCGACGGCTTGTCGCTGGAAGAGGCTTTGGTCGATGCCGGACGGCGCCGTTGTCGCCCTGTCTTGTTAACGAGCATCACGACGATCGGCGGCATGCTGCCGATCTTGCTGGAAACATCGCGGCAAGCGCAAGTCTTGATCCCGATGGCCACCAGCCTCAGCTTCGGTCTGATCTTTGCCACAGCACTCGTGCTCATATTAGCTCCGGTCTTCTACATGCTCCTTGCCCGC
>JAAERP010000144.1 GCA_024230215.1 Fuerstiella sp.
AGGTCTTCCGGCCGCTCCGCCAAGCGACCGCGACAGGTCGCCCAGTTGTCCTTCTCGGCCCAGTCCACCTCACATCCCAACGCCACCGATTCCTGAATGATCGTGAAGACCGGCATGATAGTGTCATAGCCTAGAACCGTGTGCCCTGTCTCAGCCAGAGTTGTCATTTTCTCCGGATCCCGATGCGCCTCTGGAAACGGCGATTCCGAGTAATCCATCAACTCGACGTTGACAATGCTGGTTGGCGTTATGGCTGCCGGTCGATCAACTGGATCTCCTCGCAACGCACGCAACGCACGTTCCATTGGGGTCAATGGTACATCAAGCCATCCTTTATCATTAGCCGGCACGCCGGGACAGTATGCACTCGACCGATGACTGACGAATTATTTTGGTTTATGGCAATTTTATGCCGGAGCCAGCGTCAATATTATGTTCCTCACAATGCTGCGCCATTGCTTGCACGGCCTTGGCGGAAGATTTCAGATCAACAAAAGCCAGACACTTCAGTTCCAGTTCCGCTTCATCCAGGAATCTCGCAACTGGGCTGCCCACGCGTGGTCCGCGGGCGACATAATCATACACCTGTTCACTTGAAAGAACGCTTCGCGGCCCAATTGTCGTCGTCTTGGTTGTCTTGATGTCATTGATCGCCAGAACCTTAGTCAGGTTCAGCCACTCTTCCCTTGAGGTCTGTTTAAAATTATAAAGAATGGCGTCCCTGATCGGGGCCATTATGGTATAAACCTTGGCCAGTTCGCGCACGTTTTTGTCCTTCTGATATTCCTGAGTCAACTTCAACTGTTCACCACCCTGCAAAGGCCTGCCACCCGGGCGGAGAAGTCGACCGTTTCTATCAGTGACGACGTTGTAACCGTAGGATACTTTGCTTTTGTCCATTCTGTGTTCGCCGCCTGCTTCTATCAACGAACTGCCTGTACGCCTGCTGATTAGCCCATAAGACCAAAGTTGTTTAAGATAGGCCTCATCTTTTCCTGTCTTTGTCGACGAGTTTGACTCTGAAGATTGGGTGACAGGTACACGAGAGCGATCGGGAATCCCACTGCCACCTCTGCCGCTCCGGTTCCCGCCGAAGCTCGGACGTAGTTCCTCTGCTGTCAGTTTGCCGTCCTTGTTTTTGTCGAGCTTCCTGAGGGCAGCAACAGCGCCCTTGATTTCCTCGGCGGAGATTTCCCCATTACTGTCGGCATCAAGCGCGGTTACGATCGGAAGTGTGCGCATGAAGCCGCCCTGTCCAGCCTGCCCGCCAAATTGGGGGCGTCGTCCGCGATCGCCGCCTCGCTCCCCGCGTTCAGGACGTTCACGACGAGCGCCATCTCTTCGATCGTCACCCACGCGCCCTCCGCGTTCCTGTGCGATTACATCACCCGTCATCATGCCAAAGGATGAGATCG
>JAAERP010000145.1 GCA_024230215.1 Fuerstiella sp.
ACACAGGAAGGAAAAGTCGATCTTGAGAAACTGCCGTTCCGGATTACCAACATCGAAGAGGCAGAACGTTGGCAGAAGGTACTGAACGTATTGAACTCCGGGGAAATGCCGCCAGAAGACTCTGAGCAACCAGGCAATACGAAGAAAGCAGACTTTCTTGATGACCTTGCCAAGACCATGGTCGTCGCGCGACGTGCGTTGTCGGACTCGGGAGGCAAGATCACCATGCGACGTCTCAACCGCCGGGAATACCTGAACACTATCGAACGACTCACCGGCGTCAAAGTGGATGTCAGCAGTCTGCCAAACGATGGTGGGTCTGGCACATTCGATACGGTGGGTGCTGCACAGTTCATCTCCAGCGATCAGATCCAACAATATCTCAAGCTGGGTCACAGCGCGATTGATGAATCCTTCGAGCGTCAAGCAGTATCAGGCCAGGAAACCAAGTTATTCCGGGTCGAACCGGAGCACACCGTCAATGTGCAAAGCCGGAAGAACATGGCGACGCAGGCGGAGACTCAGAAGCGTTACCTGCAGTGGAAGGCGGAGGTGGATAAAGCTGCTCTCCGGCCTGAAAACCTAGAGGTCATGGAGCAGCTTCGCGAGAAATACAAACTCGACGATCTTACTGACAGCATCAGGCTGTATCAGAACGCCAACCTGCTCAAGGGAGTTCCCGATGCTCAGAAATTTGGCTTCAGAGACGCCAACGCCGCCTCCTTTTCTTTTCAGGGTGGATATGGTCGCACTCATGCTTACATGAAACACTACCTTGAGCTTCCCAACAGTGATCGCGGCACTTATTTGAAGCTGGCTTGGGCAATCCAGCGCATCGATGTCTTGCCAGATCCCGCAGATCTTTCACCGGGGACCTACAAACTCAGAATTCGTGCCGGCACGGTTGAAGGTTCCGATCCTTCCCGTCATTTCGTTGAGATTGGTCACCCGCAGCGCGTCAACCAGGTGCCGGCTGGTTTCTCGGGCAAGCCGCTTGCCAGCCTTCAGGTCACTGGCACCGAACAAAACCCGGAGATCGTCGAGACCACACTCGTGATTGGCTCGAAGACGCCACGCGAATTCGGCATTCAGGAACGCCGACCTGAGGGCAACCA